>JBEBUC010000001.1:0-471679 GCA_040393465.1 Flavobacterium sp.
GCGTATCAGCGTATCAGCGTATCAGCGTATCAGCGTATCAGCGTATCTGCGTATCTGCGTATCTGCGTATCTGCGTATCAGCGTATCAGCGTATCAGCGTATCAGCGTATCAGCGTATCAGCGTATCTGCCTAAAGAATAATTTTCCAAAAATACCTTAGTTTTCCAATTCTGAATTGCTAATTTTGCAAACAAATAATTCAACATGAAATTCACACAGCGTTTAGCCTATTACTTATTTGGTTTTTTAATTGGAGGTCTTTTTTTAGTTTTTGTGTTTGGGCAGAAGAAAACAACATTTTGTTATCTACCAAATTGTCGCGTATTACAAGATTTAAGAACCAAACCTTTGATGTTGTCGCCGAATGCAGAACAAGAATTAAAAGAAGATTGGGTGAATATAGACGATGTTCGAAATTGTTTGACCTACGGAAAAGTAGATTTTGAAAACAGTAAACAAGATTTTGAAAACGGTAAAATATACATCATCAAAGGAAAAAACACTAAGAATGAGCCCATTATCGTTGAAATGATTAATTATGATGATAAAGTGGTTTTAAAAGATGTGAGAAAAGAATAATTTTTTTCAACAAACCCTTGCATGATATGATTTTTGACGTATATTTGTGCTCCTAATCAAGCATATTAGGGCGATTAGCTCAGTTGGTTCAGAGCATCTCGTTTACACCGAGAGGGTCGGGGGTTCGAATCCCTCATCGCCCACCACTAAGGACAAAGAAGTTTTTCTTCTTTGTCCTTTTTTTATAGTACTGCACTTGATTTGGAAATCAAAAAAAGTTAAAGCTAGTTTTTTTCGATTCTATAGGGAACAAACAACCTTTCCATTCAAATCGTCATAAATAAGTTTATTAAACCGCTCCAACTTATAAAATAATTATAATTTTAACATGATAAATGTTAGTATTTAGCAATTGTTGTTCTACTAATTTTATAGAAGAAGATAATAAATACATTAATTATAATTTATAAAGAATGAAAAGAATTCTATTTTTAAGTGTGCTAATGTTCTCCCTTTCCTGTAAAAAAAACCGCGACACTGCTTTCGATAACGTCGCTGCTGTTCCAAAATCTGCCTTACTTGAAAAAGCGACTACTTATTTTAAATCGATCTCTTCCAAAGACTACGAAGACATCAATCCCGATGAGGCTCAACTTGGAAAAATGCTTTATTTTGACAAACGTCTCTCTCAAAAAGAGAACATCAGTTGCAATTCCTGTCATGATCTAAATACCTTTGGTGTAGACAACTTACCAACTTCACCAGGAGACAATGGAACCTTAGGTGCTCGAAACTCTCCTACTGTGCTTCATGCTTCACTACATCAAATGCAATTTTGGGACGGTAGAGCCAAAGATGTAGAAGAACAAGCTGGTGGTCCAATACTCAACCCGGTAGAACACAATATTCCAAGTGAAGCATATCTTGTCAACAAATTACAAAAAATTGAGACTTATCAAAAATGGTTTAAAAAGGTTTATCCAAATATGGAAAACCCCATCACCTATTCCAATATAACCAAGGCTATTGGTGCTTTTGAAAGGAAATTACACCCAAAGAGTCGTTTTGACGATTTTTTAGACGGAGATGAAACCGTTCTTACTGATCAAGAAAAAAAAGGACTGGTCACTTTTATGGATACTGGATGCATCACTTGTCATAACGGCATCGGTGTTGGCGGGCAAATCATGCAAAAATTTGGCGTCTATTCCGACTATTGGTTACTAACCAATTGTGAAACCATCGATAACGGTTTATACGACCTTAGCAAAAGAGAAGTCGATAAATACGTCTTTAAAGTTCCAGGCTTACGCAATGTAGCTGAGACGGCCCCTTACCTACACGATGGTTCGATGGAATCATTAGAGAAAGTTATTAAAATAATGGCCAAAGCACAGAATAATATTGATTTAACAAACGAGCAAATCAGCGACATAGCCGCATTTTTAAAAACCTTAACGTCCGATATTCCAGAAGCCGACAAACAATCGCCTTTTGCTATGTAAATCTCGTTATTACAGCCCAACTCAAAATTCACTCTCTGCCGTATCTTGTTTATTACTGGATACGGCAGAGAAATGATACCGCTAGTCTGCGGATTTATTTACTTTTTCTTTGCGCAGTTCGCTTAAACATAAATGATGTTGTATGGATTCTTAACAACAGTTAAGTCAAAACTGTAGCTTAGTTGAAATTTACCCCCTTTAATTCACGATATGTTTTCCTGAAAATCGACAAAAACCTTATCTTCGTCGATTATAATGTAATATCATGCCAAACAATCTTCTCGAAACACCTATAGAATATTTAAAAGGCGTAGGTCCTACTCGAGGGGATTTACTCAAGAAAGAACTGCAAATTTTTAAATATAAAGACTTACTGCATTGGTACCCCAATCGGTACATGGATAGAACGCGCTATTACAAAATCAACGAATTGGCATCCTCGGTTAGTGAAGTACAGGTAGTAGGGAAAATCATAAATATTAAAACGGTTGGACAACAACGTAGTAAGCGCTTGGTAGCTACTTTTACGGATGGAACAGGTCAAATCGAATTGGTGTGGTTTCAAGCAACCAAATGGATACAAGATTCGCTACAAATCAATACGCCTTACGTTGCTTTTGGTAAAACCAACGTCTACAACAACAGTTTCTCCATGCCTCATCCCGATTTGGAATTGGTAGAAGAACACAAAAAAAACTTGCGCTCAGCCATGCAAGCCGTTTACCCTTCTACAGAGAAATTGGTTCAACGTGGCATTAGCAATCGCGTGGCCAATAAGTTGATGCAACAAGTATTTATAGAAACACATACTTTATTTATTGATCAGCTCCCGGTCTCTTTGGTTCAAGAATTAAATATGCTAAGCAAAAGTGAAGCTTTATTCAATATCCATTTTCCCAAAAATGCCGAACTACTTGCCAAAGCACAATTTCGATTAAAATTTGAAGAATTGTATTTTATACAATTGCAGTTACTGATAAAAAATGTTAGCCGCAAAAACAAAATAAAGGGATTTCCATTTGATCAAGTCGGTGTATTGTTTACCGATTTTTATCAAAATCATTTGCCTTTTCCTTTAACCAATGCACAAAAAAAAGTTTTAAAGGAAATTCGAAACGACTTGGGTAATCCGGCACAAATGAACCGGCTTTTACAGGGCGATGTAGGTTCAGGAAAAACCATAGTTGCCTTTATGAGCACTTTACTAGCTTTGGACAATGGCTTTCAGGCATGCATAGTAGCGCCGACAGAAATATTAGCCAATCAACATTTTGTAGGTATCAGCGAATTGGCTGCGCCCATGGGTATTCAGGTCAAATTATTAACGGGATCAAGTAAGGTTGCAGAGCGTCGGGTAATCCACACCGATTTGGAATCTGGCGATTTGCAAATCCTCATTGGTACCCATGCGCTTTTTGAAGATAAAGTCAAATTTAAAAACCTCGGACTAGCGATTATCGATGAACAACATCGATTTGGCGTAGAGCAACGTTCCAAATTATGGAAAAAAAACACCGTTCCGCCTCATATATTAGTGATGACGGCTACCCCTATTCCCCGCACCTTGGCCATGAGCCTATACGGAGATTTAGACATCTCTGTAATTGACGAATTGCCTCCGGGGCGAAAACCGATACAAACCGTTCATCGTTTTGAAGGGAAACGCCTTAGTGTTTGGCGCTTTATTAAGGATGAAATCGCCAAAGGACGTCAAATTTATATCGTATATCCCTTAATACAAGAAAGTGAAACTCTGGATTACAAAAACCTTATGGAAGGTTATGAAGGAATTTCAAGAGATTTTCCACTACCGGAATACAGTATCAGTATTGTCCACGGACAGATGACTCCTGCAGAGAAAGACCGAGAAATGGAACGCTTTGCTCAGGGGCAAACCAACATCATGGTAGCCACAACGGTAATTGAAGTGGGTGTAAACGTACCCAACGCCAGTGTTATGATTATAGAAAGTGCCGAACGATTTGGACTATCTCAATTGCATCAGTTGCGCGGTAGAGTTGGTCGAGGAGCTGAACAGAGCTATTGTATATTAATGACTGGTGCTAAATTGAGCAACGATTCAAAAATTAGAATGGAAACCATGTGCCGAACCAACGACGGTTTTGAAATTTCGGAAGTCGATTTAAAACTGCGCGGTCCTGGTGATTTAATGGGCAAACAGCAAAGTGGCGTTATGGCACTACGCATAGCCGATTTGGTTCGCGACCAAGACATCTTACAACTCGCCCGTCATCACGCTATTTTATTACTCAAAGCTGACCCTAAATTGGAACAAGCCGAAAACCAACAACTCAAAACAACTCTGATCGAATTATCTAAAAAGAGCTCGATTTGGAATTACATCAGTTAAGACTAACAACCCCGGCGCCCGTATGCACCACTTTAAAATGAATTAGACATGAAACTCATATTTGCATCGAATAACAAAAATAAAATAGCTGAAATTCGCAATCAACTGCCTTCAAACATAGAAATTTTGAGTTTGGAAGATATAGGTTGCGTCATTGACATACCGGAAACGGCTGATACTATAGCCGGAAATGCCTTACAAAAAGCCGATTTCATCAAAAGACATTACGGATACGACTGTTTTGCAGACGATACCGGACTGGAGGTCGACGCCTTAAACGGTGCACCTGGTGTATATTCTGCGCGATTTGCAGGTCCTCAACGCAGTGATTCGGACAATATCGACAAACTTTTAGCAGATCTAAAGGGCAACACCAATAGAAAGGCCAACTTCAAAACAGTCATTGCGTTACACCTAAACGGCCATCTTACAATGTTTAGTGGTATCGTCGATGGGGAAATCATTTCTAAGCGTGTTGGAAACGACGGTTTTGGCTATGATCCTGTTTTTAAAGCTCTTGGAATGGAAAAAACTTTTGCAGAATTGACCATGACAGAAAAAAATCAAATTAGCCACCGCGGTAAAGCCGTTGCTGAATTAATTGCATTTTTAAAAAGCCAATAAATTGGCTTCTATATAAATATTATATTAATAATAGTTTTAGATGTATTGTTTTTCGTCAAATTGCAGTATCTTTGTCGCTATTTTAAATTTTATATGAATAAATTCGAACAATTAGGATTAAATGAGTCGCTATTGCTGGCGATTAAAGATCTAGGATTTGAAACTCCGTCTGAAGTGCAGGAAAAAGCGATTCCCTTATTATTAGAAAAAAATACTGACATAGTTGCGTTAGCCCAAACTGGGACTGGGAAAACCGCAGCTTTTGGTTTTCCTCTAATTCAAAAAATCAACGTTGATGACAAGCAAACACAAGGTATTATTCTATCTCCAACGAGAGAATTATGCTTGCAAATTGCGAATGAAATCAAACAATACTCGAAATACGTAAAAGGTTTACACTCAGTGGCTGTTTATGGTGGTGCAAGTATTACAGAACAAGCTAGAGATGTAAAGAGAGGGGCGCAAATTATTATCGCCACTCCTGGAAGATTGCAAGACATGATTAATCGCGGTATGATTAACATTAAAAACATTCGGTTTTGTGTACTAGATGAGGCAGATGAAATGTTAAACATGGGATTCTATGAAGACATTACTTCTATTCTATCTGATACACCAGACGACAAAAACACTTGGTTATTTTCTGCAACCATGCCTATTGAGGTTTCAAGAATTGCAAAAGAGTTCATGACAGACCCGGTTGAAATAACTGTAGGTCATAAGAATCAAGGTTCCGCCAACATTAGCCATGAGTTTTTCTTGGTAGGAGCTAGAGATCGTTATGCAGCTTTGAAACGTTTAGCGGATGCTAATCCAGACATTTTTTCTGTTGTGTTTTGTAGAACAAAACGCGACACCCAAGCCATTGCCGAGAAATTGGTAGAAGATGGTTACAACGCGGCTGCTTTACATGGAGATTTATCTCAAGCACAACGCGACGGCGTAATGAAATCATTCCGTGGTAAACAAATTCAAATGTTAGTAGCAACCGATGTTGCTGCGCGTGGTATTGACGTAGATGATATTACTCACGTAATCAACTACCAATTACCCGATGAGATTGAAACTTATACTCACCGTAGTGGTAGAACGGGACGTGCTGGAAAATCTGGTACTTCTTTAGTAATTATCACTAAAAGTGAATTGAGAAAAATTTCGCAAATTGAACGCATCATCAAACAAAAATTTGAAGAGAAACCAGTTCCTTCAGGTATTGAGATTTGTGAAGTTCAATTATTTCACTTAGCAAACAAGATTAAAGACGTAGAAGTAGATTCTGAAATCGAAACTTATCTTCCTGCTATTTATGAAGTGATGAAAGATCTTTCAAAAGAAGATGTAATTAAAAAAATGATTTCAGTTGAATTTAATCGTTTCTTAAACTACTACAAAAAAGCAAACAACATTTCTCAACAATCGTCTTCTAACGACCGTGAGCGTAGCAGCCAATCTGCATCCAACTACACGGACAATGGATCATCGACTAGATTTTTTGTAAACTTAGGTACTAGAGATAATTTCGATTGGATGAGTCTTAAAGATTTCTTACGCGAAACTTTAGATTTAGGAAAAGACGATTTATTTAAGGTGGACGTTAAGGAAGGTTTCTCTTTCTTTAATACTGAAGCAGAACATTCTGACAAAGTAATGGACATTTTAAATGGATACCAACATGAAGGCCGTAGAGTCAATGTTGAAATTTCTAAAAACGAAGGTGGAAGCTCAAGAGGTGGAAGTCCAAGAAGAGACCATAACGGTCGTAGCGGAGGCGGAGAACGCAGAAGCGGCGGCGGTGGCGGCGGATTCCGTTCATCTAATGGTGGTGGTGAAAGAAGATCTTCATCTTCTTCATCTTCTTCATCTAGAGGAGGTTTCTCTTCAGATAGAGACCGTCAACCTAGAAACGAAAGAAGCAGCAGTACAGGTAGCGGAAGAAGATCGGATAGTGGAAGCAGCACCGGTGGTGGCTTCGCTAGAAGACCTCGTAGAAGTTAATTGTTAATATTTACAAAATAATACTCAAAACTGTAAAATATCCATTATTTTAGAGCAATCTTTTATAACATGCGATATTTTACAGTTTTTTTATTTTTAGTCGTTACCACAGCCACTAGTTTTGCTCAGCAAAAAGCAATCATTAAAGGTACGGTACTCAACGACATTTCCTTTCTTCCCGTTGAAGATGTGAACGTTATCAACTTGTCCAAGGTCAAAGGCACAACCACCGCTTCGGATGGTTCCTTTAAAATTGAGGCAGCATTGAATGATTCGATTCACTTTTCATATCCGGGATATATCTCCATAAAAATTCGCGTGACCAACGATTGGTTGAACGATGATCGCTTAAAAGTTTATTTGACCGAGAAATCGATTGAAATGAATGAGATCGTCATCAAACGATACAACCTTACCGGTTTTCTAGAAGCAGATACCAAGTTGATTTCTCTCAATGAGAAAATGGAATTTAACCGTTTTAGACGAAACAATGAACAACCTTACTTTACCTCTACTATTGGTACTTTCTTTAGTCCTGTAGATGCGGTTTATAATTTGTTCAAAGGCAAATCGTCAAACCTCAAAAAGATCAGCGCCATTAAGGAAGATCAAAACATGATTGCCTTATTGCAATCGCGCTACGATCGTGAAACAATTTGTGGACTATTAGGTATCTCTAAAGATGATATTGTTAAAACCCTACAAGGTTGCAACAATTCCGATCAGTTTATCTATACAGCTACAGATTATCAAATTTACATTGCCTTAAACGAGTGTTATGATCAAGCTCGGGTTTTGTCAAAATCTAAGTCTAATGCATCCCTTTAATTAAGGATGCATTTTTTTTGCAATTCTTTTCGACAGTTCTGTTTTAATTTGAAAATAACCATATTTTTGTAGAGATAATAACCACATCCAATATTAACAACTAATCAAGACCGCATAAAAATGAATATCATTTTAAAGAAAGCTACAATCATTGATTCCGAAAGTCCTTTTCACCTTCAAATAGCCGATGTTCAAATTCAAGACAACCAAATTATTGCTATAGAAAAAAACATTACGGCTAGCGACTTTACCGAAATACAACTCGATCAATTGCACCTTTCACCGGGTTGGATGGATAGTTCCGTTTCACTCGGAGAACCGGGCTATGAAGAAAGAGAAACCCTACAACACGGTATCTCCGTTGCCTCTAAAAGTGGTTTTACACATATAGCACTACAACCCAATACCAATCCTGTTACCGATACGCAAAGCATCGTGAGTTTTATCAAGCAAAAGGCTTTTGGTGCGGCTACAGCAGTTTATCCTATCGGCGCCTTAACCAAAAAAGCCGAAGGTTTGGATATGGCTGAGATGTTCGACATGCAAAACGCAGGAGCTATTGCTTTTGGCGACTATAATAAGTCGCAAAAAAACAGCAACCTCTTAAAAATAGCGCTACAATATGCACAAGATTTCGATGCGTTAATCTTGGCTTATTCTCAAGACCAAGACATTAGAGGAAATGGCGTGGTACACGAAGGAGATGTCAGCATACAGTTGGGACTAAAAGGAATTCCAGCCTTGGCTGAGGAATTGCAAATTGCGCGTAATCTCTATATATTAGAATATACAGGAGGAAAAATGCATATACCTACCGTTTCTACTAAAAATGGGGTGCAGCTAATTCGCGAAGCTAAAGCAAAAGGTTTAAAAGTCACTTGTAGTGTAACTGCCCACCACTTGGTTTTAACCGACGAAGTTTTAAAGGGATTTGATACCATTTATAAGGTTACTCCACCCCTACGCGATGAAGCACATAGAAAAGCATTGCTTGAAGGCGTAATCGATGGAACTATAGATTGCATTACATCGGATCACAATCCTTTAGATATTGAACATAAAAAATTGGAATTTGACAACGCCAGTAACGGAACCATCGGTTTAGAAAGTATCTTTGGTGCTTTGATGACTGTTTTACCTTTAGCCGTTGTCGTTCAAAAACTAACCGCTGCGAAAACCATATTTAAAATTCCAAACAACCGCATTACCGTAGGCGAAACCGCTTGTTTGACTTTATTTGCACCATCGGAAAAATATACTTTTAACGCGGAAAATATTTTATCCAAATCCAAAAATGCCATTTTCTTAAACCAACCTATGCAAGGCCGTGTTTATGGAATATATAACCAAAATCAATTAATTCTAAAATAAATTGGAGACAGAAAAATTACCTATAGAAGGAAAAACTACCGCTATCATTGCTCACTTTACGATCATCGGAGCTATTATTGCAATTTTTATGAATCAAGAACCCCGAAGTAAATTTGCCGGTTTTTACATCAAACAAGCTTTTGGAATTCATATTGTATTTTACGCCCTAGCCTACTTTGTTGGTTATTTTGATAGTTGGATGATTTCCAGTGCTTTCTTCTTATTTATCTTTATTTTTTGGACCTACAGTTTTATCGGTGTTTTACAAGGAATTTACCATACGGTTCCCGTATTAGGTCCTAAATTTCAAATCTGGTTTAAAAATTTATCTGCATAATTATGAGT
This sequence comes from Flavobacterium sp., assembly GCA_040393465.1. Lineage (GTDB taxonomy): Bacteria > Bacteroidota > Bacteroidia > Flavobacteriales > Flavobacteriaceae > Flavobacterium. The sequence continues at coordinate 9,559 of JBEBUC010000001.1, forward strand.
AATTCCCTTTTTTATTTGGTTCGCGAACCCGAAGTTATTTTAGAAAAAAATCCAATGCTCTTGTTGTTACACGGATATGGAAGTAATGAAGAAGATTTGTTTTCCTTTGCCTCAGAATTACCAAAAACACATTATGTGATTTCAGTTCGAGCGCCATACCCTTTACCTCCTTATGGAAATGCTTGGTACGCAATTAATTTTGATGCCGACCAAAACAAATTTTCAGACGACCAACAGGCTATAACCTCTAGGGATTTAATCGTTGATTTTATCGATGAAATGATTGCCAAATACCCTATTGATGCACAAAAAGTTAGTTTAGTTGGGTTTAGTCAAGGCGCTATTTTAAGTTATGCTATCGCCTTATCTTATCCAGAGAAAATAGACAAAACCATCGCCTTAAGCGGGTATTTTAACCCAAATATCGTTGCTCCAACCTATAAAAATAACGATTTGTCAAAATTGCGCTTTTTTGTATCGCACGGTACCGTTGATCAAGTAGTACCGGTAGATTGGGCAAGAAAGACTCCTGCCATATTGGAGAACTTACATATTCCTTTCGAGTATAAAGAATACCCCGTTGGACACGGTGTAGCTCCTCAAAATTTTCACGATTTGCTTCGTTTTATTATAAGTTAGTTACGCGTGATTTTGTGACCCGTTTTTTAAACTTTCAAGCACTCCTCACAGCTAAATAAAGCGCAACAAAATGATAAAATCTATTTCCTTACTTACTATGAATGAGTTGATTGAACAATTCGCAAATATAGTAAAAACAAAGGATTATTTTATTTTCGACACCCATAAAGACAACTTATCAGTTGAAATAGACTTGTATTACAAAGCCGATTATTTTGGCGTTATTGTGGTACTCGAGGGAGAATGCGATTACGATATTGGCATTGATAAAACAGCATATCATCTATCCAAAGGCGATATGCTGTTTTGTATTCCTTCCGAAATATTTAAGATTAATTATATATCCGATGATTATAAAGCCAAACAAATTTTCTTTTCTCTCGATTTTATATCGGTAGCAGGATATAATTATAAATCAAACGATATTTTAAAAAGCTTATCCAACAACCCTTCTAATGTAATCCAACAAAAAGAAGCCTTGTTTAGAAGGCTGTCATTTCATATAGCGGAACTCCAACGACTCAATAAACCGGAGACGAGTCATTACTATTTTGCAGAAATGATTTGGCATCATTTCTCACTTTTGATTTACGAAATAAATAATTATTTTAAAGAATTGGATATCACACCAAATTCATCTCGAGAAGAGGAGCTTACAACAGCCTTTTTTTCTTTAGTTCGAAGCCATTTTAAAGAGCATCACGATGTACAATTTTATGCCGATCAATTATTTGTTACAAGAAAATACCTTAGTCGTATCATCAAGAAAACGATGACACAAACACCGCGAGACATCATCAATCAAGTATTGCTAATTGAAGCAAAACTTTTACTTAGAAACGCTGCAATTACCATAAACGAAGTCACCGGTATATTGAATTTTTCTAACCAAGCGGTGTTTAGTAAGTTTTTTAAAAAACACGCCGGTAAGAGCCCTTCAGAATATAAAAAAAACGACCTCTTTTAATCCCTTTCCTTTTGGTTATAAATATTTTTTATTATAGCTTAAACACACCCAAAATTACTATATAGTAAAGAAAAACACTACAATTACCTTAGGCGACTTTTAGACAAATTTTAGCGACTTATGCGTTTTTCATACGGTTTTTTATAATCGAAATTTGCAATCGATTAAATAATTCCTAAATCAAAATTCAATGAATCGCTTCACTACTTTTAAGTCCTCCGGACTTATTTTTTCCCTGCTTCTTCTAGCGGGATGTACCAAAAACCAATCCAATCAAACTTATGGAAACGGAGCGACAGCGCTCCCAATTGAAGTCGTAAAACAAGATACTGCTGTGATATCGCAAACCTATGCTGCTAGTATAGAAGGAGAAACCAATGTAGAAATCCGACCTCAGGTTTCGGGTTATCTCGAGAAAATTTTTATAGACGAAGGATCGTACGTAAAAGCTGGCCAAGTATTATTCCAGATTGAAAACAGTGTTTACCAACAACAATACAACAATAGTCTGGCAAACTTAACAACTGCTAAGATCGATTTGGATCGAAAAAAGGAATTGGTAAAAAGCAAAATAGTATCCGAATTACAATTACAGCAAGCCGAAGCAAACTTTAAAGCAGCACAATCACAAGCCGAATTATCAAAGATACATTTAAATTTCTGCACCATTAAAGCGCCTGTTAGCGGATATATCAGCAGAATACCTTATCGTTTAGGAAGCTTAATAACTCCAACAAACCCAGATCCACTTACCTTTTTAACAGACATCAAGAAAGTCCGTGTATATTTTAGTTTGAGTGAAGGCGATTTTATTCGGCTCCAAAATCAATATACTGGAAATACCATAGAAGAAAAACTTTTTAATATTGATGCTGTACGTCTTTTAATTGCCGACGGTCACGAATACGAACTGCCCGGTAAAATTGATGCCATAGACGGACAATTTAACAAAAATACGGGTTCCATAACGCTACGAGCCACATTTGATAACCCAAAATCTTTATTAAGAAGTGGCAATACAGGTAAAATTGTCATTACTCACAAGTATAGTGATGTTATACTTTTACCTATCGCGTCTACTACGATTATGCAGGACAAAGTATTTGTGTTTTCTGTAGATGCTAACAGTCATCTTGTACGACTCCCAATCATAATAGCAGGAAAATCGGGTAATAACTATATCGTTTCTAGTGGTATTAAGGCTGGTGACAAATACATAGTTACTGGCTTTGAAAGACTTCAACCGGGTGCCCCTATTTTACAAAAAAGTGTAATTCAAGACAATCAAACGACCAAATAACTCGATACAAAATGTTAAAAACTATTATAAAAAGACCGGTATTAGCTACGGTTATATCTGTACTACTAGTGATTTTAGGCATCGTCGGAATGGTTAGTCTTCCCGTAACTAAATTTCCTGACATTGCTCCTCCTACTGTGACAGTGATGGCGACGTACCCCGGTGCAAATGCTGAGACCTTAGCCCGTTCCGTAGCTCCTCCTTTAGAAAACGCAATAAACGGTGTAGAAAACATGGATTATATCACTTCCGTATCAAGTAATGACGGAACGTTAACCATAACCGTAATTTTTAAATTGGGTACCGATCCCGATCAAGCAGCAATCAACGTACAAAACAGGGTAGCCCAAGTCACCAACCAATTACCAGCAGAAGTAATTCAAGCCGGTATTACTACCTTAAAAAGACAAAATAGCATGATAGCTATGGTCAACCTCACCAGTGAAGACGGAACTCTAGACGATTTATTTCTCGAAAATTATGCTAAAATAAATATCTTACCGGAAATAAAAAGAATAGCCGGTGTCGGAGATGCCATGGCTTATGGTAACAAAGACTATTCGATGCGAATTTGGTTAGATCCCATAAAATTAAATGCTTATAACCTTACTCCTACCGATATTTCTACAGCTATACAATCCCAGAACTTAGAAGCTGCTCCAGGAAGATTTGGGGAGCGCACTACAGAGTCTATGGAATATGTGATGCGTTACAAAGGCAAATTTACAGAATCACAAGAATATGAAAATATCGTAATTAGAGCGCAAAATGACGGTTCCATTCTTCGTTTAAAGGATGTAGCTACTGTGGAATTCGGCGCATATAGTTATACCGTTTCTTCCAAGTCTGATAAGAAACCTGCTGTAACCATGGCGGTATTTCAAATGTCGGGCTCCAACGCTAATGAGGTACAAATAGCCTTACAAGAACGCATGGTTCAGTTGTCGAAATCATTTCCCGACAAAATGATCTATCAAATACCCTTTACAACAAAAGAGTCTTTAGACCAATCTATCAATCAAGTAATCACCACATTAATTGAAGCTTTTATACTCGTTTTCCTTGTGGTTTTTATTTTTCTTCAAGATTTTCGTTCTACATTAATACCGGCGATTGCGGTTCCAGTTTCAATTTTGGGTACTTTTTTCTTTATTCATCTATTGGGTTTTTCTATAAACATACTAACGCTTTTTGCCCTAGTATTGGCTATAGGTATAGTAGTTGATGACGCCATTGTAGTTGTAGAAGCGGTACATGCCAAGATGGAAAAACGAAAACTCAATGCTCGAGCGGCGACCATGTCTGCGATGAATGAAATTTCTGGCGCCATTATTTCCATTACTTTAGTCATGTCTGCAGTCTTTGTACCTGTAGCTTTTATGCAAGGTTCTATTGGCTTGTTTTACCAGCAATTTGCCCTAACTCTAGCTATTGCCATTATTATTTCGGCAGTAAATGCTTTAACACTAAGCCCCGCTTTATGTGCTTTATTTTTAAAACAACAACATAACGAAGGAAATACTGGTAAAAAAACAAGCTTTAAAGACCGCTTTTTTATAGGTTTTAATGCCGCTTTTAATAAACTGACTTTTAGATACGGTAAATCCGTGCTGTTTTTAATTAAGAAAAAATGGATAGCATTTTCACTGATTGCGATTTTTGGAGGTCTCTTTGCTTGGATGGCGTTAACTACACCAACAGGCTTTATACCCGATGAAGATCAAAGTTTTATAATTGTTACTGCCAATCTAGCACCCGGAGCTTCTAAAAAAAGAACGAGTAGTGTGATTGATGACACCGAAAACAAGCTCGTTTCCCATCCGGCCATTGAAAACGTCATATCCGTTGATGGACTTAACTTGTTTAGTGGTTCCATGTCTTCTTCTTCGGCCACACTTTTTATCAAACTTAAAAAGATAGAAGAACGCGGTGAAATCAAAAACATTGATGAATTAATTGGTCAGTTGATGGGGGTTTTATCTCAAGACAAACGAGCAAACTTTCTTGTACTAAACTCACCTACAGTAGAAGGTTTCGGTAATACCAGCGGAATGGAATTGGTTTTACAAGATAGAAATAATGGCGATTTACAACAATTAGGCACCGCTTCTTATGCGATGATGGGCGCCTTGATGCAAAGACCTGAAGTCGCTGTCGCTTTCACCACTTTTGACGTTTCTTACCCACAATTTGAAGTAACGGTAGATGAAGCAAAAGCAGCCCAATTGGGCATCACGGTTGCCGATATAATGAGTGCTATGCAAGGCTATTATGGAAGCATTCAATCGTCTGATTTCAATCGTTTTGGAAAATACTATAGAGTATTGGTACAGGCTACTCCTGAGATGCGAAAAGACAAAGAATCGCTTAGTGCCATTTTTGTTAAAAATTCAAAAAACGAAATGGTTCCCATCAATACCTTAGTAACTCTAAAACCGACCACAGGAGCCGAAGTTGTCGATCGGTTTAATTTATATAATTCTTCCAACCTAACCGTAATGCCAGCACCGGGATATAGCACCGGTCAAGCCATGTCTGCCATAGAAGAAGTCAGTCAACAAGTATTGCCCGCTGGTTATACGCATGACTACAAAGGAATGAGTCGCGAGGAAAGTAAATCGGGAGCCCAATCTACCTTAATATTCGCCTTGTGCATAGTGTTTGTCTATTTCTTACTTTCTGCTCAATATGAAAGCTATATCTTACCCCTATCTGTCCTCATAGCTATTCCAATCGGTTTAAGTGGTGTATTTATAGGAATCACATTTGCCGAAATTTCCAATAATATCTACGTTCAAATTGCTATGGTTATGTTGATTGGACTATTGGCTAAAAACGGGATTCTGATTGTAGAATTTGCTATTCAGCGGCGCCGTTCTGGTAAAAGTATCGTTGCTTCAGCTGTAGAAGGAGCCAAAGCGCGTCTGCGTCCAATTTTAATGACTTCCTTGGCGTTTTTAGCCGGATTAACGCCATTACTTTTTGTTGTAGGTCCGTCCGCCTTAGGAAATCATTCAATAGGTTACGCTGCCATTTTCGGAATGTTGTTTGGTACTGTTTTAGGCCTCTTTATCACGCCAGTATTGTTTGTGATATTTCAGCATCTCAACGAAAAAATAAGTGGAAAAACTGTAACTGCTGAAGATTGGGAATATTAATTCGAAACTCAAATTAAAGATGAAATCTATTATAAATAAATTAAAACATACCCTAACAATCGGAACTGGAATTATTGTTACATCCTGCTCGGTGCAAAAACACCAACAGTTAGAACAACAATTCCCCGAATCCTTTAGGTCCCATACTTCTGATACAACAGACACCAGCAGCATCGCCGAAATACATTATAGAGATTTCTATAAAGATGCTGTACTTGTAGCGTTGATTGACAAGGCTATAAAGCAGAATAACGACCTAAAGACAGCCCTAAAACAAATTGAATTTACCTCGATGACTTACAAACAATCGAAATGGGGAAATCTACCAAAAATTGATGCTACATTAGGAAGTGGAAGTATCAATCGTCCGGCCGACAACAATAGTAATCAGCCCAATGGAAAAAAATATCATGAAGACTACAACACTACTATAAATATATCGTGGGAAGCTGATATTTGGGGTAAAATTAAAGGTATTAAAGAAGAAGCATTAGCCGATTATCTGCTTACACAGGAGGCGGCGAAAGCCGTCAAAACGCGATTGGTTTCAGAGGTAACATCAGGATACTACAACCTCTTGATGCTTGACAAGCAATTGGAAATATCACATGAGAATGTATACTTAGCAAACCAAACACTTTTAATATTACAGAAACAGTATGACTTAGGAATGATTACATCTCTAGCCATTCAACAACAACAGATTGCAAGAGAGCAAATTTTAAAAACAATTCCTGCGCTCGAAAATGCCATCAGTTTACAAGAAAACTCATTGAGTGTGCTCGCTGGTTCTATGCCCGACAAAATTGAAAGAAAAACCGGACTTGATCAAATACAAGACCCAGAAAGCCTAACAACGGGAATTCCTGCTAAACTACTAAATAATAGACCCGATGTAAAGAGTGAGGAATTGAACTTTAAAAAGAGTATGGCCACGATTCACATCGCAAAGGCAAGTATGTACCCTAGTCTCAATATCACAGCACAAGGAGGCTTAAATGCGTTTAAAGCGAGCAATTGGTTTAACATACCGGGCTCGTTATTCGGATTAGCTACTGCTTCGCTTACCCAGCCACTTTTAAATGGAAAGCAATTAAAATCACAATACGAACAAGCTCAGATCAGTTCTGAAATGGCAGAGATACGCTTCAAGCAATCCGTGCTGAAAGCCGTTAGCGAAGTATCTGATGCCTTAGTCGCTTTAGAAAAACTCAAAGAACAACAAGAAATAGCAACGGGGCTGGTTCACAAAGCAGTTGAAGTTGTTGCAAACGCGAATACCTTATATCAATATGCCGAAGCAAACTATCTGGAAGTACTCTTAGCACAATCCAATAAACTACAGTCCGAATTGGATCTAGCTGCTATAAAAACACAACGATTTACTGCAATCACTATCTTATACAGAGCCTTAGGTGGAGGTTGGCAATAACTAAAACAGTACCTATATCGGTTGCTTTTACTTCAAAGCAACCGACTATACCAACTTAAAATACCTGAAATCATGACAAAAAATAAAGAGAGAGAAGGCATTATATTGATTCCCGATTTTAGCGGATTTACAGAATTTGTATTTGCTACCCAAACACATACAGGAGAATATATAATCAAACAATTGCTGTTGACTCTTATTGAAGCTAACCAAAAGCATTTTCATATATCGGAGATAGAAGGTGATGCCATACTTTTTTACAAATACAGTAAAATTCCTTGTTTTGATAGTGTCATGGATGTTTTAACAAGAATGTTGGTTTCTTTCAATCAAAAATTGGCTAAATTGGAATATGTCCTTGATACTAAAATTAATATGTCGTTAAAATTTATTGTTCATCACGGTAAGTTTTCCAGATTTACTGTAAAATATTTTAATAAACTTTATGGAAGACCTGTTGTCGAGGCACATAAATTACTAAAAAACAACTATACAGAACAATCCTCGTATATATTTCTAACCAATTCCTTTTTGGAAGCAGCAAATAAAAAGCGGTATAAGAGCTTAAGCAATACCCTAGACATACCTAAAGTTGGCATAATTTATTACCCACCATCGGAAAAAACCCTTTTATAAAAATCTAGAAAATGCGGTTGATTTCAAATAAGTAGTCCTAAAAAAAAGCGTTCATCTGAACGCTTTTTTTTAGGACTACTTTTATTATTTACTCGTCATCAACTTGATCGCTACCAGTAATCTTAAGATCAACGGCCTTGGCTGCTGTAAATTTTAAAACATCTTGCTGTTTTAATTCCCAATCTTTACGAGTATCCAATTCCCAATTTTGATCGCTGTATATCCCCGTTGTTGCTTTTTCATTTAACAAGACACTCTTCTCTTGATAAGGCAAGAAAATTTCTGCCTTAGTTTTTTCCGAGTTAAAAATTACAAAACCGCTTACATCATTATCTTCGAGTTCATTCTCTTCTGGATTGCCCTCTTCAATATTGGTTGGATTTAATCGAAACCCTTCTTCAAATACTCGAATACAGTCGTTTCTCAGTACACTCCAACGGTAACCTGCGCTAATAGCACAGCCGTTTGAATCCAAATCAGATCCTAAAACCACATTTTCCTTGACAGGAAATACGGGTTCTGACTTCTCGTCTTTTTTAAAAATAAAATCGCAAGATGAGAATAGGAAAACACTAAAAAATAAATAAATTATAGTTTTCATTGTATTTATAAAGTTCAAATATACCAATTAATTAGTTGGTGATGTGTATAAAACGGTTTCAATAGTGTTAAATTCCGTAGGTCCATCTCCTTTAAAAAAGTACTTAATCAATACTTCTCCGTGTAACTTGCCTGAATAAAAATCGGCAATAATCCAACGGTGATTAATGACTTTTGCTTTGTTTAGAATAAATTTATTACCGTCAACAGGAGCATAGGGAATCAAGGGATTTCCATTGGGCTGGTGATTCAACGCCATCAACTCTGCTTCTACTTTTCCCATGACTTCATCAAAATCGTAGTCTTTAAAATAATCTTGAGCTTCTTCATTCTGAATGATAGAAAAATAATTGGCATCCATTAAGTTTTGATTGCCTAATTTCAAAGAATCGCGAACAATATCTATTCTCTTATGCGCAATATCCAATTCTTTCTCCTTGCCTTCATAAATTTTGTTGGCATTGACATATTGGTAAATATTGAATAACATCGAGAAAACAAAAAGGTAAAAAAAGATTTTTTTCATATTAGGTTGTTTGTTGGTGTTTTTTAAAGTCAAATTGCAATAAGGCTTTTCAATTATACAAATCGCATTATAGAGACTCCGTCATCTCAAGCTGCAAATTATCGTGCGCCAAATATACGTTTTTCGGTAAATCTTGTTGTATTTTTTCATGAAAACCTAACTCATATCCTATATGTGTTAAATAAGCCTTTTCTGGGTTGACTTTTGCGATAAAAGCCAAAGCTTCTTCCAGGTTGTGATGTGTAGGATGAGGATTGATACGCAAGGCATTGACTACTAATATTTTTATATTTTTTAGTTTGTCCCACTCGCTGTCTGGTATATACTTGGCATCAGTTATGTAGACAAAATCGCCGAATCGGTATCCTAATATAGACAAATCGCCATGTAAAATCTCGATAGGCACTATGCTTTGTCCACCCATAACCAAATGGCTGTTTTTGTCAATTACAAACGGCTGCACAGCTGGCGCTCCCGGATAACGATCCTCTGTCGCAAAAACATAGTCAAAACGACGTTTTAAGCTATCCATAACGCGTTGCAATGCATAGATGGGCATCTTGCCAATTTGAAAACAAAACGGTCTTATATCATCTAAACCCGCAGTATGATCGGCATGCTCATGAGTATAGAGTATCGCATCTATTCGCTGACAGTTTGAAACCAACATTTGTTGCCTAAAATCTGGACCGCAATCAATCAAAATGCTTAATCCTCGCCAACGAATCCATATTGAAGTACGCAATCGCTTATCTCGAATATCTGCACTTAGACAAACGGGGTCTTTACTTCCAATAACTGGAATTCCTTGAGAAGTTCCGGTGCCTAAAAAATATACTCTCACTGCTTTCGATTTTTACAAAAATAGGGTTTTATCTTTTTTTAAACTGTATAATTTACTACGTTTGTTATTATTAAAATAGTCTATGAAAAATTTCGCCGAAGATTTGGTACTTGAAGGGGACAGAATCATTGAACATCAGCCAGCCATATCCGATAAAGCACTGCGTATCAACCTCAATAAAAATATTTACGGAACTTTTGCAGAAATTGGTGCCGGACAAGAAACGGTACGACACTTTTTTAGAGCAGGAGGATCATCGAGAACCATCGCCAAAGCGATGTCTGCGTACGACAAAGATTTTAGTGACGCCATATATACCGTTGAAAACGACGGTCGCTATGTTACTGAAAGCCGTCTAAAAAAGATGTTGATTCACGAAACCGATTTGATTGAAGATCGAATCGATCGCAATAGTCACCCGAGCAAAACTTTTTTTAGTTATGCCAATACCGTAGCTACAATTGACTTTGCCAAAAGTTTTAAAGGTCATGGATGGGTAGGTATTCGCTTTCAATCCAAACCCGATGAAGCCTATAGTGAAATCATCTTACACATACAATTCAAGGAAACCGATTCCAAACTACAACAAGAAACCTTAGGAATACTTGGAGTAAATTTAATATACGGCGCCTACTACCAACATAACGAGCCTAAAAATTTAATCCGCAAGTTATACGACCATATCGATAAAGACCAAATCGAAATAGACAGCATCAGCTTTTCTGGACCGCTATTTAAAACCGTTGACAATCGATTGATGAGTTTACAGCTGGTTAAAAACGGGATGACCGATGCGGTTATGTTTGGTCCTGATGGACAAAGCAAATTACCCGCTACGGCACTCTACAGAAAAAACATCCTGGCTTTGCGAGGCAGTTTTAGACCGGTAACGGTTGTCAATATGAACATGTATGAGGAATCGCTAAAGATGTTTGTAAACGAAAATAAATTGGATTCAGAGGAAACCTTAGTTATTTTCGAAATGACTCTTTCCAATTTATTGATGGAAGGAGAAATAGACGAAGTAGATTTCTTACATCGTGCAGAATTGCTTTGCTCTTTAGGGCAAACCGTATTGATTTCAAATTTCCAAGAATATTATAAAGTAGTCGAATATTTCTCCCAATACACTAAAGAAAAAATTGGATTAACCATGGGGGTTAGTAGCTTGCTAAATATTTTTGACGAAAAATACTACACACACTTACACGGAGGTATACTCGAAGGCTTAGGGAAATTGTTTTACCGCGACCTTAAAGTTTATCTCTATCCAATGAAAGACGATAATCAAAACATACTTACCACCGACAACCTTAAAGTTGATTTACACATTAAAGAACTGTATAAATACTTTAAGAAAGCAGGTAAGATTGTGGATATCAAAAATTTCGAAGAAAAAAACTTAAGCATTTTTTCCCGAGAAATTTACGGATTGATACACGACCAACAAACAGGATGGGAAAATGCCCTTCCGGAAGGAATTGCAAACGAAATTAAAACCAAAAAACTATTTGGTTATAAAGGATTGTAGGTTAAGAAACACACATACCCCTCTTTAGGAGGGGAATTGGGTGTATTTGCGGCATGAAACAGGAACTAAAATCGGAATTTCGAAGTCAAACTTCCTTATAATATACCCTATTAACATATTACGATTTCAAAATCTGAGCGGCGTGGTCCTTCGTTTTAACTTTACTAATAATATCGATTATAACTCCTTTTTCGTCAATGACAAAAGTAGTTCTATGAATACCATCATAGGTTTTACCCATAAAATTCTTTGGACCCCAAACACCAAAAGCCTCAATAATCATTTTATTTTCATCGGCCATTAGCGGAAAGGGCAATTCGTTTTTTTCTTTAAACTTCGCCTGTTTCAATTCTGAATCTGCACTAACACCTAAAATTTCAAAACCCTGTAGTTGGAAACGTTCAAAGTTATCTCGCAAGTTACAAGCTTCTACTGTACATCCTGGAGTACTGGCTTTAGGATAAAAAAACACTACCAGCTTTTTACCTTTATAATCGCTCAATTCATGAGTATGTCCCGCTTGATCAACACCTCTAAAATCTGGTGCCATATCGCCTATTTTCAATGTAGTCATCATCTGTTTTTTATCAAAATTACCAAAAGTATCCGACTTAAGCTATTTTTGGCTTTGATTATAACTTCTTATCTTCGTAAAAAAATTTCATGACTAAAGCCGAAAAAGTTCAGTTTGTTTTAGACACACTAGATGCTGTCTATCCTGAAATCCCCATACCCCTTGACCACAAGGACCCCTACACCCTATTGATTGCTGTATTGTTGTCTGCACAATGTACAGATGTAAGAGTTAACCTCACAACCCCTGCCCTTTTTGCTAAGGCAGACAATCCCTATGATATGATAAAACTAAGCGTAGAGGAAATAAGAGATATCATACGTCCGTGTGGACTTTCTCCAATGAAATCAAAAGGAATACACGGATTATCGCATATTTTAATTGATAAACACGACGGTGAAGTACCTCAAAACTTTCCCGATTTGGAAGAATTACCTGCGGTAGGCCACAAAACAGCTAGTGTGGTATTGGCACAAGCATTTGATATCCCAACTTTTCCCGTCGACACGCATATTCATCGGTTGATGTACCGTTGGAATTTGTCTAACGGCACCACGGTGCAACAAACAGAAAAGGATGCCAAACGACTATTTCCACAGGAAGAATGGAACCGATTACACTTACAGATGGTCTGGTACGGTCGTGAGTATTCTCCGGCTAGAGGATGGAATATGGACTTGGACATTATAACCAAAGTTATCGGCAGAAAGTCTGTAATTGAAGCCTATAATAAAAAAGCCCTTAAAAAATGATTTAAGGGCTTTTTCTGCTTATTAATTACGTACTAGTTAAGCAATATTTTTATTTGTAAATTATTTACACTCATTACATGAAGTGCTTTAGAATATTTTAAAAGAAAGTCTACTGTTTCTTTTTTAGGAACCTTCATATCAAACCTAGTGGTCTTTTTAGAGTAACTTTTTGCCATAAATGTATTTGTTAGTTTCCATGATAACGCAAAGCATATTATTTTATTATGGAAAGTTACAAATACTTAATCGTGCAGCACTAATTTTCTTTGATCGATCATTTTTCTAATATTCATTAAGGCGTAACGCATTCTACCTAAAGCCGTATTAATGCTCACATCGGTAAGCACTGCAATTTCCTTAAAGCTTAAATCCTGATAAATACGCATCATTAATACCTCTTTCTGATCATCCGGTAATTCTTCTATCAGTTTTTTTAAATCCAATTCTATCTGACCGCTGATCATTTGATGTTCCATATTGGGATCACTATCAGTGAGCAAAGAAAAAATTGAAAACTCTCCATGCTCCCTTTGCATAGGCATTTTCTTCATTTTTCTAAAGTGATCAATCACTAAGTTATGAGCAATACGCGTTACCCAAGGTAGGAATTTCCCTTCTTCGTTGTATTTTTTAGTTTTTAAGGTATGGATAACTTTGATAAAGGTTTCCTGAAACACATCTTCTGTCGTGTCCCGATCTCCTAATTTGGAATAGATAAAACCGTAAATTTTAGATTGATGTCTGAGAATCAAAAACTCTAAAGACTTTTCATCACCACCTATATATTGCTGAATCAACAAAGAATCAGGCATATTGAGATATCCCATAATAATACTTTTAAAATATATATTTCGAAATTTTTATAAAGTACTTTTCTGCAATAGGCTTTTTTGTTTTTTTTTATATTTCCCAAATATATGTTATTTTTTTTAAATAGCCCTAACTAATTAATTTTTTTTATGTATTGTTTGGATAACGGTTGCAAATTACGTCTAAAAAAACCGTTTTACGCTCTTGTAAAAGCGCTGGGAACTCCCTATTTTACTTATAGAACCATCCCAATAGCAGATACATTAATGGAATTCCTTTCCCTTTAAGTTACTTATTAATTCAACGAAGTAAATAGCGCCATGAGCTTCAAGCTTTATATTATTTAGTAAATGTTTAAGATGTTGTTTATCTCTCGTAAAAGCAATAAGACCCTATCGCCATGTGGTCCCCAAAAACAAATTGAGTAACAATATAAATTCAATTAATTTCAACCCAAATTAATAAATGATTACCTTTGTCTATTACTGTAAATTTTTATGGAAAAAATAGATTATTCTAAAATAGACCCCAAAAAAAACATCATAATTAAAGGAGCTCAGCTTCATAATTTAAAAAATATAGATGTCGTTATCCCAAGAAATCAATTCGTTGTTATTACGGGATTATCCGGTTCTGGGAAGTCCAGTTTGGCCTTTGATACTTTATACGCAGAAGGCCAACGTCGCTATGTAGAAAGTTTATCGGCTTACGCACGTCAGTTTTTAGGTAGGATCGACAAACCTAAGGTAGAGTATATTAAAGGTATTGCTCCTGCTATAGCTATAGAACAAAAAGTAAATACCACCAATGCGCGTTCAACGGTTGGTACTTCTACAGAAATATATGATTATTTAAAATTACTATATGCCAGAATTGGCAAAACCTTTTCTCCTATTTCGGGAAAAGAAGTCAAAAAAGATACGGTAAACGATGTTATAAAAACGGTTGAAAAATTCGAAATTGGCTCTAGATGGTTGTTGTTGACTCCTGTTATAGTCGAAGAAGGGCGTAGTTTAGAAGACAAACTAACGGTTTTATTGCAACAAGGGTTTGCTCGAGTAGCGGTTAAGGGAGAAATGATGCGTTTGGATCAATGGCTGGAAGATAAAGTTGCATTGGCCAAAACCAAAACTGCCGATGTTCAAATTATCGTTGATCGTATCGTTGTAAGCGACGAAGAAGCGTTTTACAATCGACTTGCCGATTCCATACAAACAGCCTTTTACGAAGGAAAGGGAACTTGTTATTTGCAATCAGTTGGCGAGGTGAAATCATCATTTGTATTTAGTTCTAATTTTGAATTGGACGACATACAATTTCTAGAACCCAATGTACATTTATTTAGTTTTAATAATCCGTATGGGGCTTGTCCAACTTGTGACGGTTATGGTAGTATCATTGGTATTGATGAAGAATTGGTTTTTCCGAATACCAGTTTATCCGTTTTTGAAAATGCGGTATTTCCTTGGCGTGGAGAAAGCATGAGTTGGTATAAAGACCTCTTAATCAGTCATGCCTATAAGTTTGACTTTCCAATACACAAACCTTATTTTGAACTTTCTGATGCTCAAAAACAATTGCTTTGGGATGGAAATGAGTTTTTTACCGGTTTGAACGCCTTCTTTAGTGAACTTGAGACGAAAAATTATAAAATTCAAAATCGCGTACTGCTTTCGCGCTACAGAGGAAAAACCAAGTGTACTACCTGTAAAGGAAAACGCCTTAGAGTGGAAGCAAATTATGTAAAAATAGCCGAAAGAACCATTTCGGATTTAGTTGATTTACCTATCCAACATTTGATTCGTTTTTTTACCGATTTATCTTTATCGGACTACGATTATAAAGTAGCCAAAAGATTGTTGCTAGAAATCAATAACCGTTTGGAGTTTTTAACTGAAGTTGGTTTGGATTATTTAACTCTGAACCGAAATTCTGCTACACTATCTGGAGGCGAATCACAACGCATAAACTTGGCTACCTCGTTGGGAAGTAGTTTGGTTGGTTCGATGTATATTTTGGACGAACCCAGTATTGGCCTACATCCGAAAGATACCGAAAAATTAATTCGGGTGTTGGAAGATTTAAAAGCATTGGGCAATACTGTGATTGTGGTTGAGCACGACGAAGACATTATGAAAGCCGCCGACCAAATTATTGATATTGGCCCGGAAGCGGGTACTTATGGTGGTGAATTGGTAGCACAAGGAGATTATGCTGCCATTTTAAAATCGCATTCCCTAACGGCACAGTATCTCAATGGCGAACTGCAAATTGAAGTACCCAAAAAACGCCGCCATTACAAACATTTTATACAGGTAGTTGGAGCAAGGGAAAACAACTTAAAAAACATTAACGTTACCTTTCCTTTGGAATGCTTAACGGTAATTACCGGTGTTTCCGGAAGTGGAAAAAGTACTTTAGTCAAAAAAATACTCTACCCTGCCCTACAAAAGCAATTAACCGGTGTGGGTGAAAAAGCAGGACAATTCACCGAATTAACCGGTGCGTATTCGTTTTTAAAACATGTGGAATATGTGGATCAAAATCCGATAGGACGCAGTTCTCGCTCCAATCCCGTAACCTACATCAAAGCGTATGACGACATACGCGATTTGTATTCCAAGCAACAATTGTCAAAACTGAGAGGCTATCAACCCAAACACTTTTCGTTTAACGTGGATGGAGGTCGTTGTGAAACCTGTAAAGGAGAAGGTACTGTAACCATCGAAATGCAGTTTATGGCAGATGTTCATTTGGAATGCGAAACGTGTCAAGGAAAACGCTTTAAAAAAGAGGTTTTAGAAGTTAATTTTGAAGGGAAAAACATCGATAATATTTTAACGATGACCATAGACGATGCTATTGCTTTTTTCGAAACACATAAGCAAACCAAAATAGTACAAAAAATTAAACCACTGCAAGACGTTGGTTTGGGTTATGTACAACTCGGACAATCGTCGTCTACTTTATCGGGCGGAGAAGCACAACGTATAAAACTCGCTTCGTTCTTAATTAGTGGCAACACCAAGGAAAAAGCTTTGTTTGTGTTTGATGAACCTACCACAGGACTGCATTTTCACGACATCAAAAAATTACTAAAATCGTTTGAAGCTTTAATTGACAAAGGACACTCTATTATAGTGATAGAACACAATTTAGATTTGATAAAATGTGCCGATTACCTTATTGATATAGGTCCTGAGGGTGGTGAAAATGGCGGGCAATTAATCGCTTTTGGAACACCTGAAGAAATTGTAAAAAACAAAAAATCAGTTACAGGAAAGTATTTGAAAGAGAAATTATAAACAGTGAATAGCAAGCAATAACCTGTAAATATCAGATAGTGTGAAGCTGCTTGAATTTATAAATTTTTTTAATTCGAATGTCCCATCCGATAAACCGAGGCTGTCTTAAAAGACAGTCTCTTTTTCTTTTATGATTTCTATGACCTAAAATAAGCTGAATTGATTTCAGAGTATCCTGAAATGAACCCTTTTTAGGTCAAATACCTTATAAAAAAAGCAGTATCACGATATTATACTTCCTCATAGCCATGTCATCAAATTTTATAGGTACTAGATAATAAACGTAAATCAGAGCCACTCCCAAACTAAGTACAAACTAAGTACAAACTAACTAAAAACTAAGTACAAACTAAATACCAAGTAAATCCTATAAATACGGTAGCGATTTACAAAGGCTCAGCAAATCGCATACACAACCACTACAGCTTTGTTATAATTTTAGCCAGTTGTTCGGTTATTTTTTTACGACTATAATATTGCAATCCCATGCCATAAACCTTAAGTTCGGCTTTTTGATATTTATTAAAATAGTCTAATAAAATATCTTTGATGAGGTCTTTTTCATCATAAAGCGCTATACGACCTGTATTGGTTTCTGTAATAATTTTAAAAAAATCGGCGCCTTCTGGTCCCAAGGCTAAAATCGGTCTTTCGGCAGCCATATATTCAAATAGCTTACCTGGAATAATGGCTCTAGTCTCCAAAGAGTCAATTTCAACCAACAATAAAACCTGAGAAGCCCTTTGTTCAACCAAGGCTTCTTTATGGCTTAAATACCCCATATTGACGGTACAGTCGTCTAATTTAAACTCTTTCAGGGCATCTAAAACATCTTGACTGACCTTTCCGATAAGTTTAAACTGAAAAGCCTGCTTAAATTCCGGGTTTTCCTTACGCAATTCGTTTAGAGCTTTCCACAAAACCCTGGGGTTTCTATGCGATAAAAATGAACCGATATGCGCCAAAGTAAACGTTTTGTCCATAGGACGTTTTTCTACCACTTCTACATCATAACCGTTAGTTAGCACTGCTATAGGTTTTGCTGTTTTTTCTGCAAATTCTGCTTTAGTCGAAAAACTGGTAACTGTAATTTGATCCGCTGCCTTTAATACCGCTAATTCCAGTTGTTCATGTTTGAACTGTGCACTAGTCGTCAATTTTAATTCTTTGTGATAACCTATAGTAGTCCAAGGATCTCTAAAATCGGCAATCCATTTAAATTCCAATCTCTTTTTGAGCTCTAAGCCAATTAAGTGCAAACTATGTGGGGGTCCTGTGGTTATTACACAATCAATTTTATGGTCTCGAATATAGCTCTCAAGAAAATCCACAGAGGGTTTTACCCATCCTACACGCGCATCAGGTATAAATAAATTACCCCTCACCCAGAGCATACTCCTCTCCATTAAGGTTTGTTTGGGTTGATGGGGAATTATTCCCGAACTCAAACTTTTGGTTCTCTTTTTAGAAAAGATACCTGCCAAACCATAAGGTTCTTTGATTTTGGTTTTTATTACTATCACTTGATTCGTTACTTCACTTTCCAAACCCTGATCTAAAAGAGGATATGTAGGATTTTCAGGAGTATATATGATTGGTTGTATTCCAAAACTCGGTAAGTATTTGGCAAACTTCAACCACCGTTGCACTCCTGGTCCTCCCGCAGGAGGCCAGTAATACGTAATGATTAAAACTTTTTTTAATTCAGGAGAACTGTTGTTGGATTCTTTCAAAATTATTATTTTTTCTTTCTCAGATATCCCAAACTATATGCCAAACTTCCACCAATTACTAGCATCATTAAAATTGTAGAAATCAATGCTATTTTACCTCCTGTTTTCACCACTTCGGGCTCAAATTTAAACTCTATCACATGATTTCCTGCCGGAATAGGTAACGCCCTTAAGACATAATCTACAGAAACATGGGCTGTCAAAGTGCCATCGATATAAGCATTCCACCCCTGTGGGTAATAAATCTCAGAAAACACTGCGAGTCCCTCGTTTTTATTTGATGATTCGTATTTTAGGTAATTCGGTTTATAAGACACCAATTTAATAGAACTTAAAGAATCGACTAGGTAAGTCGCTTTTAAGGGCACATCTTTAAAAGCATTAACATTAAAAATAGCTGTGGATTTTGAATCAAAATCATCCATAGCCTTCATTTCTTGATCGGCTGTATTAACCATTTTGACCTGACTTACAAACCAAGCATTTCCATTGATGTCTTCATTTTTCATCGGAATGTCTTGCCCTTTTTCGTCTTTTTGAATCACGTATTTTACATTTAGCATGTTCAATACATTCATATTGCTTTTTTCGGCCAACTGATAGTCAAACAACTGTTGCACTCTTCTCGGTTTAGCTGCGTGATACCCTCCAATGGAATGATGAAAAAAGGACGCTCTGGCACTGCTTAGACCCCCTTGAACTTCATATACTCTAAAATTAGTTTTATCTTCTTTTATAAAAGCATCTGCTGGTGTTTCTTCAAACGGATGCGTCATCGTTCTAGCACTAACAAAATTATCTTTATTGACATAGTTTAAATCAATCATAATCAAATCCCCAACCATCAGTACACCAATCAAAATCACCATTAGGGTCGACTTAATTTTTTCTTTACTGTAGAGCCATAAAATACCAAAAGCAGGTATAATTAAAAGCAATGTTCTTATTAAATCACCCGTATATAAGGCCTGTCTGTCCTGAACCAAAGCCTGGATAAACGCCGGTCCAACTTCACCATACATTCGGCTGTAATAGCCATCATTCGGCCCTGAAAAATCTAAACTACCCTTAATTAAAAACAATAAAACTACCACACCTGCTGTAATGTACAAAGTGTATTTCAATGCTTTTTCTCGAAGTTTGGCTTCCGATTTCACAAAAGCTTGTAAGCCTAATAGGGCTAAAATTGGCATACATAATTCCAAAATAACCTGTATGGATGATACCGCTCTAAACTTATTGTACATCGGGAAATAATCAATAAAGAAATCAGTCAAAAGCGGAAAGTTTTTCCCCCACGATAACATTAACGAAAAAAGTCCACCAACTAAAAAGATGTATTTAAACTTGCGCTTTTCTACGAATAAAGCCAAAACAGCTAAAAACAATACGATACTTCCAATATATGCCGGAGCAGCCACAATAGGCTGAGCGCCCCAATATGTAGGTGCATTTTGGGAAAATTGTGTAGCTTCCTGTGGACTGGCTCCTAAATCGGTAACGAATTTATACATGTTCGAATCCTTACCAACGTTTTCTGAATTTGCTCCCCCCGTTAATCTAGGAATAAAAAGGTTTAAGCTCTCAAAAATACCGTAACTGTATTCCGTTATATAGTCATAACTCATCGCATTAGATGAATTTTTGGCCGTTCCGTCGGGTTCAAAAGTCAACTCGCTATTACTACGCGTGCTAAACTTCGTGTATTCGGCTGTTGCCATCAAATTAGCTGCATTCACACCTATACTCAAAATCGCCGCTCCTATAAAAATGGATGCTGCAATTCCCAGTCCTTTGAAGTCGCGATTTTTCACATATTGAATACTGTAATAAATCCCAACGATTAATAACAACAGCAACAAATAATAAGTCATTTGAAAGTGGTTGGCATTGATTTCCAATGCCGCGGCAAACAAGGTTAAGATACCACCACAGACATACTTTTTCCTAAAAACCAACACCACACCCGCCAACATCATGGGCATGTAAGCAATCGCATGAGCTTTTGCATTGTGTCCAACACCAAGAATAATGATTAAATAAGTGGAAAACCCAAAGGCTAAGGCACCAAAAAAGGCTTTTAACGGATTGATTCGCAACGAAATCAATAGTATATAAAACCCTAAGAAATAAACGAATAGATAATCGGCCGGACGCGGTAGAAAACGAATGACCTGATCGAGTTTCTTAATATAATTATGTGGGTATTGTGCTCCCAACTGGTAGGTAGGCATCCCTCCAAAAGCACTATTGGTCCAATAGGGCTCTTCGTGAAATTCGTTTCTAAAATCATTTTGCTCTTTGGCCATTCCGGTATATTGAACAATATCGGATTGTTGTATTACTTTCCCAGAAAGCACTGGCGAAAAATAAATTAAGGAGATGAGAATAAAACCGATTAAGGCCAAGAAATGAGGTAAATATACTTTGTAATTCTTCATAGATGGAATTGCTATTGTTTCGCATAATAATATCTTGCTAAAATAACACTATATCAAAAGAATTCACAAATATAAGTAGGACTTATTTTTGCGAATTCGTCTATTCGTCTATTCGCCTATAAGTATTTTCGTAGGAGCATGGATTGGTTACTGTACTAAAAAAGGCTACCCTTGTTATGAGATAGCCTTTTCTAATTTTTTTTTTAATCCAGTTCTTCAAACTCGATATACTCTCCTACTTTTTTCTTCTCCCTCGGTTTATCGGGATTAATAAATTCTGATGTGGGTTCTGTATGTGTCGGTTCTGACTGTTGTTTATAATAATCTTGTTGTTTTTGTTGGAAGTTTTCATTGGCTTTTTTTGCCACTCTGTATATTAACACAGGAAACAAATATCGCATAACAAACCTAAATGCATAGTATGCCAGTACAATAATCAGCAATGTTCTTAAAAAACCTCCGAAAGATGCTGTATCCATATCTTATTTTTTATCAAAAATAGCAAATCTATTTGAATAGAATAATTCTTAAATCTTAAAATATTGATAAAAGTAACTATTTGTTATTTTTACCAACTGTATTTGCTTTCCAAGCACCATACCCCCCTTCGAGCTCATATAAATTCGTAAAACCCTGTTTACGAAGCTTTTCTATAGCTTTTGCACTACGCCCACCTGATTTACAATATACATATATCGGCTTACTTTTATCCAATTGCACAATATTAGTTTCAAAATCATCTTGTAAGAAATCTATGTTTTTAGCCCCCTCAATATGTCCTTCTTTAAACTCTGCCGCTGTTCGCACATCCAACATCAGCCCTTTTTCAGATTTCGACTGTTTTTCAAAAGCAGCAGCTTTTAACAAATATTCCTTGGAGGTGGTTTGACCCTGACAAGAAAATACGAAAACCGACAGTAATAAAAAGGTATAAAATTTAATTTTCATAGGAATTCATTTTAGTTATTTAGGAACAACAGTACAGCGTGCATCAAAACTGTTCTATCTGTTTCAAATAGTAGCACAACAGGGAAACTATTTGTAAGATACAAATATAAGTAAAACTGTTACACCCTTGGTGTACAAAATTTAGCAAAACTATTGAATTAACAACAGATTCGGTTCGCAGTAGGAATGTGTTACGTATACAGTACTGTGCATTTCAAAACAAAACCACTACCCTTCCTAATTTAGGAGTAAGGTATCGAGTGCATTCTATTTCTGCTAAATCAACCATACAAACGAACCGGCCAAGTCCTGATTATCCGGAGGTATTCGAGCGGTAGCGCAAGGATTTCTGAATCGTCAAGACTAAAAAAACGTTGAGTAAAGCCACTACAACAAGTAAAGAAACAAATATGGAAACGCTGTACCGATGAAGGATAAAACCACCCAAAAAAGGTGTAGCAGCCTGTATAAGCATTGGTAAACCCGCTAGTTTCCCCATAAGGACAGCATAATACTTTTGTCCAAAAACAAACAAAGGCAAGGTTCCTTTAAGTATAGAGCGTAAACCGTTTCCCAAGCCAAAGACAACGACACCAACAACCGCACTTTCCGAGTATACCAACAGCAAAAAAAGCCCTAAAAAGATCGCAATTGCCGAAATAAGCGCTTTTTTAACCGGAGTACTACGCGGTAGTACGAAGTCAAGAATACGCACCCCTACTTGACTCGGTCCCAATAACGCAGCAATGCTAACTGCAGTGCGTAAATCCATCTGACCAACTAATAGAATATCAATCAAATGGACCGTAATTCCGGTCATCAAGAAGGCACCAAGAGTAAAATAAACCAAAATCAAACGGAATAATTTAGTATCGTAAACCGCTACCGATGTTACACAATTCACCGAATTGTCAACGCCATGAACCGCATTATCTTCCCCGATTCGAAAGGCATAACGATGCAACGGAAAGATAAATATGATCAAAACCATTGCGTAGATAAAACACAGGGTCCGCCAATCGAAATAATCTAAAGCATAAGACAATAAAAACCACGTAATCGTTGGTGCAAATCCCGAAATTAAAGTAATTTGGACGATGGACTTATTGGCGCCTTGCCCCTGTTTTTTTCCCAAGAAAGCGAATAAAGCATCGTATAGTCCCATAGCCATGGCGATACCTATAATCAACCACGCTACAATAAAAATCCAAAATTGATGAGCAAACCCCATGATTATTAAACCCGCAGCCATGACCATTCCAGAAAACATCAAAACACTGCCACGACTACTCTGATTTATGATTCTACCGACTTTTGCAGATACCAATCCGCAAACCAAAAGCGATAATGACAGCGCACTATAGACCCCTTGTTGCGACCAACCGGTTTCCAGTTTAATCGGATTTGCTAAAACCGACAATATAAAAAAAGAACCGCCCCATAAAAGAATTTGTGCCACAGCCAAAGCCATGTTTTTTGAGGTTGTCATTTGAGGGGTATTTAATACTGTATTCATTTGTTGTATTTATGTAAAGCAAATTACCGTACAATATCTATATTTGTAAAACGTTATTTTTAGATAACATTCATCGATAAAACCGATTAAGGAATGGAGTTAAGGCAATTAAAATATTTTCTAAAAGCGAAAGAACTACTAAACTTCACAGAAGCAGCCAACAGCCTTAATATTAGTCAAAGTACCTTGTCGCAACAGATAAAACAGTTAGAAAACGAAGTTCATGTTCCCTTGTTCCACCGTATTGGAAAACGAGTAACATTGACTGAAGCTGGAGCATTATTTGCCGTTTACGCAAGGGAAAGTATCAACCGCGCCGAAGACGGTTTGCTTTTACTAAAAGATTTGAGCAATTTAAACAAGGGTAAAATGGCTATTGGTGTTACTGATGGCTTGCGCAATCACCTAATGTCCGCACTACAGCTGTTTTCTAAACAATTTACACAGATTAAAATTCAAATTGTTTTTGGAACCTCAAAAGAATTATTAGAAAAATTAAAGAACTTCGAGTTGGATTTTGTACTTACTTTTCACGATAACCAATACGAAAAAACCTTTGTTTATCAAGATTTATTTAGTTCTCCTATGACTCTAGTAGTATCTGCTAAATCGGAATTTACACAAAGAAAATCAGTTTCCATTGAAGAGATCGGTTGCATTCCCTTAGCGCTTCCATCTTTGGAATACAGTACCACTCAATTTATATGCAACAGCTTTATAAAAAAAGGTATACAACCTAATATAGCCATTGAAATCAATGATGTTGCCACGATACTAGAGTTAGTTAGTACCGATCAATACAGTACTATTTTGGCTCAAACTACCGTTTCCCCAACTAGTAAATTGATTACAATCCCCATTAAGGGAAAAGACATGATTCGAAAAGCCATGATTATTTCTTTAGAGGGAACTTATGAAAAAAGAGCTGTTGGCGAGTTTTATAAATTGTTGTACAACACTATTATAACTTAGTCCACTTTACGTATTGCTTATGTAGACCTTATGCTGTTTTCCTATATTGTTATGTTTTTTATTTCTTCCCAAATATTTTACATAAAACCATTTGGATTATGATATTTATCATGGGACAAACCCGACAATAACAGTATTTTTGAAGAAAAAGACATTTATGGGTACGTCACTAGTGCAAAAATATAATGTTGCTGGTCCTAGATACACGAGCTATCCCACAGTTCCATACTGGGACCAAGCAACTTTTACTACACAAAATTGGATTCAGACTTGTTTGAATTCTTTTGTGGAATCCAATTCCAAAGAAGGTATTTGCCTGTATATTCACCTCCCTTTTTGCGAAAGTCTATGTACTTTTTGTGGATGCCATAAACGGATTACCAAAAGGCATGAGGTTGAAAGTCCCTATATTGAAGCTGTTCTAAAAGAATGGAGTTTGTATTGTGATTTATTTCCAGAAAAACCCCTTATAAAAGAATTGCATTTGGGTGGCGGTACACCAACCTTCTTTTCACCAGAGCATCTCGAATACTTAATTAAAAGCATACTCGATACCGCAGATTTGGCAGAGAATTTTGAATTTAGCTTTGAGGGTCACCCCAATAACACCTCCCGAATACATTTACAAACGCTCTACGACCTTGGTTTTAGAAGGGTTAGCTTTGGCGTTCAGGATTATAATCCAACGGTTCAAAAAGCGATTCACCGCGAACAAGCTTTTCATACTGTAGCTAAGGTAACCTTATGGGCTAAGGAAATTGGCTACACCTCTATTTCACATGATTTGATTTTTGGACTGCCTTTCCAAAAACTAGAACACGTGATTGATACCATAGAAAAAACCAAATCCCTGTCTCCGGATCGCCTGGCCTTTTACAGCTATGCCCATGTGCCTTGGATTAAGGGCAATGGCCAACGCGGTTATAAAGACGAAGATATTCCAAAGGACAGTGAAAAACGTCTGTTATACGAAAAGGGTAAAGAATTGCTGTTGGAAAACGGATATTTCGAAATAGGAATGGATCACTTTGCTTTGCGCAACGACAGTCTATTTCAATCTTTAGACAGCGGGCAATTGCACAGGAATTTTATGGGCTATAGCTCGTCAAGCACGCAACTGATGATTGGGCTAGGCGTATCGTCAATAAGTGATAGTTGGTATTCCTTCGCACAGAATGAAAAGTCGATAGAGACCTATTATCAACTTTTGGAACAAAATCAATTGCCTGTTGTTAAGGGGCATTTGCTCAACGACGAAGATTTATTAATCCGCAAACACATTTTAGAATTAATGTGTACATTTAAAACCGATTATAGTCAATCATCTCAAGATTTAATTGATATGAGTGGTATTTTAGATGATTTGCGTGAAATGGAAAAAGACCAATTGATAAAGATTGAAAATCAACAATTATACGTGACACGCAAGGGGCGTCCCTATGTACGAAATATATGTATGGCCTTTGATTTAAGGTTACAAAGAAACAAACCTACTAGACAATTATTTTCCATGACCATTTAAATTATGATAAACAAAATAATCACTTTTATCGTACTATTTTGGTTTGTCTATGGCATTTTTAAATTTGACACAGACCAACCTTATTCCTACACCAATATTTTATCTTACCTCGGTTTTGCCGTATTTATAATTTATCTTATTTATTCTCTTAAAAAAGCAAGTAGAGACCAAAAAAGAAATCCCGATTAAACAAATCGGGATTTCTTTTTTTTGTTAACTCCTTATAGCCATTCGATCAATGAAAACCCTAAACCTACTATGGTTTGTTTGTGATTGAAATCAATCATCGTATCTCCATATCCATTGGCAACTTGTAGATGTGCCTTGAGATTACCGGAAATTGGATAAGTCCAGTTCATTTCAAGATATCCTTTGTTTCTTTTATTAAACCTCATATTGTTACGGGCCAACAAACTAAATTCTTGTTCTTTATATTTATAAATTATAGTGAGATCGCCTCTACCTACATATTCTTCTATATGTGGGTTATCATCTTCTCCAACTTTTTCGTGAATTCGAATCCACGGTCTAATAACCACACTTACGTCTTTGTAGTCAAAAGCAGTTTGAAAAATAACGCGGTTCCAACTTCTAGATCCGGGTAAACTCTTTCCATTGGATTGGTGATTAAGAGACATCCCCATCATGCGATTGGTGACACCAAAAATCTCAAAATTTGTAGCAAAATTCAAAATTACTTCGGGTTCATAATTCAATTCTCGAAACGGTCGAGATAGTGTTGAATTGTAAACTTGCCAATTGGCTGTTTGCGTAAAAGCCAACCATAAATCACCGGCACCCCAAAAAATACCTTGCATTACTTTGGTTTTAAAACTCAATTGAAATCGAGATTCGACACTATTGTAATCTTGTGGTATTAACGCATTGTTATCGGGGCTTTCACTCGAAGGTAACTTATTGGGTTCGCTAGACCAACGTACCGGGCTAACATAAATAGGCTTGTAAGGCGTAATAACAAAAGTTCCCTTTTTAGTTTCGGAGCTGAGTTCCCAACGTTCTGTAAGCGTTCTAGCCTGTGTTTCTCCATCAAACAAACCACCTTTTCCATCTTGCGATAGCGCCTTATTCGAAACTAATATTACCGCTAAAACCAACATAGTTTGTTGGATGATGTTTCTCGTTTTTTTTAACATTTAATCTAGGGGGATAGTCATTTGTCCGTCGTCGTCTAATAATAAATCGGTTGATTCATCTCCATTTTCAGCAGATGTTACTTCCGTTTGTTTTTCCTCTTCAGGCAATTCATACGGTAGTGGTTCTAATAGCGAGATTTTCACCTTATCTGCAGTTAATTGATTTCCTTGTGCTTTAATGCCTTTTACAACTATAAACTGTTCTAAATCTACAATTAAATTTTCTTTTTGAACACCTTTTACCTTATAAAAAGACACTTCTGCCTGTGGTCGGTAGTCGGTTGAAACCTTTTCAAGTCTCGAATTTTCCGCTTCGGATATAAACAGTTCTTCCCGCGCTTCATTTTCAATCAAAAAGCGTTTCACATAATATCTTGCCTTTTCCCCATCAAAATATATGGCTGTAATTGGCTTATTCGGTACCCATTTTTCTAGCACGAGCATATCTTCTTCAAAATGACTCGTTAATTCCGGAATTATCGTTCTGGCTTTTCCAGATTGATTAATAACTAACAAACGATCATTGGGTTTAAATTCGCCCAACAATTTTCCCCTACCATCTACATTGAGTCGATGAACCGTCTCGTCGAACCAAATTTTTCGAGGTCTTAAAGTAGAGATTCCTTTTTCCTTAAGCTCAATTTTCTTAATCGCATATTTGGTAACCAAATTTCCTTTTGATCCCCGTCCCTTAATTAATAGGTCCGCAAAATCTAAATCGAATTTAAGTTTTTTAACACTGCTAATTTGTCGTAATAGGATACTTACCACTTCCGCTTCACCATTTGGATTATGAGAAAAGTACAGAACTTGGGATCCAGGTTTACCTTGAGTTAGGTCGTAAACCTTGTCGCGAGTAACCCCTGATACATTAAATCGTTTAACAAATGAAGCGCCCGACTTTCCGTCTCTATAGATTACATTATAAATGGTTCGCTTGTCGTTTCGATCAAATACAGCCACGTGAATGATGTCTTTACCGACAAATTTCTTTTCATCGACTTTGGTAATGATTAAACTACCATCGCGCAAAAAGACAATAACATCATCTATATCTGAACAATCGGCTACATATTCTTCTTTTTTGAGTGCGGTTCCAATGAACCCCTCTTCCATATTCACATACAACTTGGTGTTTCGCAACACAACTTTTGTAGCTTCAATAGTATCAAAACTGCGAATTTCCGTTAAACGCTCCCTACCTTTACCGTACTTTTCCTTTAAACGAATAAAGTAATTGATGGCAAATTCAATCAAATGGTTTAAATGGTGTTTTACCTGTTCGATATCATCTTCTAAAGATTCTAATTTTTGATTGGCTTTATCGATGTCAAAACGGGAAATTCTCTTAATTCGAATTTCGGTTAATCGCGCCAAATCCTCTTCAGTAATGTCTCTTTTTAGATTTTTGACGTGAGGCTTTAGTCCTTCGTCTATGGCTCGTAAGATTCCTTCCCATGTTTTTTCTTCCTCAATCAAATAGTAAACGCGTTTTTCGATAAAAATACGCTCCAACGACAGAAAATGCCATTGTTCATTTAACTCTTCGAGTTCTATTTCCAATTCACTTTTTAAGAGGGCAACCGTTCTATTGGTTGAAGTTACCAACATGGTGCTCACGCCAACAAATAAAGGCTTATTGTCTTGAATAACACAGCCCAAAGGTGCTATAGAGGTTTCGCAACCGGTAAAAGCATAAAGGGCATCAATGGTTTTGTCTGGAGAAACTCCTGGTGGTAGATGTACTAAAATTTCAACATCTGCCGCGGTGTTATCTTCAATTTTCTTAACCTTTATTTTTCCTTTTTCATTGGCTTTCAAGATACTTTCAATCAGACTTGAGGTGTTGGTTGAAAAGGGTATTTGAGTAATGACTAAGGTGTTTTTGTCCAATTGAGAAATTCGCGCTCGAACGCGAATACGTCCACCACGAAGACCGTCGTTATAGGCTGACACATCCGCAATTCCCTGTGTTGGAAAATCGGGATAAATCTCAAAAGGTTTACCCTTTAATATTTTAATCGAAGCATCAATCAGCTCAATAAAGTTATGCGGCAGTACTTTGGTAGACAAACCTACGGCAATACCTTCCCCTCCTTGTGCTAATAGCAAGGGGAATTTTACTGGTAAATTAATCGGTTCGTTTCTCCTGCCATCATAAGAAGATTGCCAAGCTGTGATTTTTGGAGAATACAATACTTCCAAGGCAAATTTGCTCAATCGCGCCTCTATATAACGCGAAGCTGCAGCTCCATCGCCCGTTAGAATATTACCCCAGTTTCCTTGTGTATCAATCAATAATTCTTTTTGCCCCATTTGTACCATCGCATCACCAATACTCGCGTCTCCGTGAGGGTGATATTGCATGGTATGTCCAACAACGTTGGCTACTTTATTATAACGGCCGTCATCCAATTCTTTCATCGAATGCATAATTCGACGTTGAACGGGTTTAAATCCATCTTCAATAGCCGGAACTGCTCTTTCAAGAATTACATAGGAAGCGTAATCCAAAAACCAATCTTTATACATTCCCGTTACTTTCGTAATGGTTTCTGGGCTATCGACATTTTCGTAAAAATGAAGTGCTTTTTTGGGTTGTGCCCCTTCTATTGGATCTAAATTTTCTTCTTCTGTGCTCATTTAATTTCTTTGAATAAAATTAATCTTTTACCTTTTTTAATCAAAAGTTTCTCTTGCTCTTTTTTAAAATAACTAACGATTAACTCTTTTACCTATTAATGCCTTTTTTATGTACTATGCTACGAACAAAATACTGCTTTACTATAGATTCATTAGCAAGTTATACGGTATCCTTTACCACCACATCCAACTCTACTTTTAGGTTATTTATGATAAACTCTTGTCTGTCTGGCGTGTTTTTCCCCATATAGAACTCTAATAATTTTTCAATCGAAGTGGCTTTATCCAACATAACGGGGTCAATTCGAATATCCTCACCAATAAAATACTTGAATTCATCCGGTGAAATTTCTCCCAATCCCTTAAATCGAGTAATCTCCGGTTTGGGTTTTAATTTTTCGATAGCCGCCACACGTTCTTCCTCACTGTAGCAATATATGGTTTCTTTTTTGTTACGAACACGGAACAACGGTGTTTGTAAGATATACAAATGTCCTTCTTTGATCAACTCGGGGAAAAACTGTAGGAAAAAGGTAATTAACAACAGGCGAATATGCATACCATCCACATCGGCATCGGTTGCAATTACAATATTATTGTACCTTAAATCGCCCAAATCTTCTTCTATATTTAGGGCCGCCTGCAGCAGGTTAAACTCTTCATTTTCATAAACAATTTTCTTGGTCATGCCGTAAGAGTTCAGCGGTTTTCCACGCAAACTAAAAACGGCTTGAGTATTGACATCTCTCGATTTGGTAATCGACCCCGATGCCGAATCTCCCTCAGTAATAAACAAAGTACTTTCCAAGTATCGAGGGTGTTTCATATCGGTCAAATGTACCCGACAATCGCGTAATTTTTTATTGTGTAGTCCCGCTTTTTTAGCACGTTCTTTGGCTATTTTTCGAATGCCAGACAATTCCTTACGCTCGCGCTCTGCTTGTAATATTTTACGCAATAACGCATCGGAAACCGCTGGGTTTTTATGTAAATAGTTATCTAATTGTGTTTTTAAAAAATCACTGATATATGTTCGTACCGTTGGAGCATCGGGTCCCATATCTGTCGAGCCTAATTTGGTTTTGGTTTGCGACTCAAATACCGGTTCTTCAACTTTTATAGAAATTCCAGCTACGATAGATTTTCGAATATCCGAAGCCTCAAAGTTTTTGTTATAATACTCCTTTATGGTTCGCACTAAGGCTTCTCTAAAAGCTACCAAATGCGTTCCTCCTTGAGTGGTATTTTGACCGTTGACAAAAGAATAATATTCTTCCGAATACTGGGTTTTACTATGGGTAATAGCCACCTCGATATCATCACCCTTCAGGTGAATAATCGGATAAATCATATCCTCTTGGTCGATATTCTCTTCCAATAAATCTTTTAGTCCATTATCAGAATAAAATTTTTCACCGTTAAAAAGAATAGTCAGACCTGTATTTAAATAGCAGTAATTTTTCAACATCTTAATGATGTATTCATTACGGTATTTGTAATTTTTGAAAATGGCATCATCTGCAATAAAAGAAACTTTAGTTCCCTTGCGTTTGGTAGTCTCTACCAATTCTTCTTCCACTTTTAAATTCCCCGCTTCAAATTCAGCTGCTTTTTGCTGATTATCACGAACCGACTCTACTCTAAAATAGGACGATAATGCATTAACTGCTTTGGTTCCCACTCCATTTAAACCTACTGATTTCTTAAATGCTTTGGAATCGTATTTACCCCCTGTATTCATTTTAGAAACCACATCGATTACCTTTCCTAAGGGTATTCCTCGACCAAAGTCGCGTACGCTAACGACCTTATCTTTTAAAGTAACTTCAATCGTTTTTCCAGAGCCCATAACGAACTCATCGATACTGTTGTCTAAAACTTCTTTTATTAATATATATATACCATCATCTGGAGAAGAACCATCACCTAATTTCCCGATATACATTCCAGGACGCATACGGATATGTTCTTTCCAATCTAATGAACGAATATTGTCTTCGGTATATTGATCTTGATTTTGCATAGAGGTGTAGGAATTTTCGCTAATTTAAGACTTATTACTAAAAAATAAAAATGAGATTGGGCTGCTTTGAATTAAAAATGTCCAAAAATCCAATTATTTTTTATCGATTTCTGTAATGGACTTTTTTATAAGTACGGAATAACTATTTGGTTCAATTTTTTTACCGTACATTTCCGCATAAACCTTAGTGAATTCGGCACCAAAATATAAGATTATCGCCGAATAATACACCCAAATCAAGATTACAATTATAGAACCCGCAGCACCATATAAACTAGACGAAGATGAATTTCCTAAATACATTCCAATACCAAATTTTCCAATCATAAAAAATAAAGAAGTGAATCCCGATCCGACAATAGTCTCCCGCCACCCTATTTTTCCATCGGGTAAGGTTTTGAATATGATCGAGAATAGTAAGGTGATAATTACAAAAACAACTATATTATTGACGACTCCCACTAAGTATACCGTTTCCTCGTGAAACAATTTGGTCAATTGTACATACAACACTTCAACGACAGAATTGATGATTAAACTGACCAATAAAAGAAAACCCACCGAAGCAATCATCGAAAAAGACAACAATCTATTTTTAACAAAACGGACCAAGCCTTTATTGGGTTTTGCCTTTAATCCCCAAATATAATTTATAGAACTTTGAATTTCGGCAAATACTGCCGAAGCTCCAAAAAACAACATCACTACTCCAAAAATCGTAGCTAAAGTTCCTGAGTCGGATAACCGCACATTCTTTATAGCTTCTTGAATTTGCATCGCAGCATTATCACCTACTAATTCTTTAATTTGACCATAAAATTCTCCTGTCACCGCTTCCTCTCCAAAGAAAAAACCACTGATTGAAATTATTAAAATTGACAAAGGTGGCAAGGCAAAAACGGTATAATAAGACAACGACGCACTGAATTTCATAGCATTATCATCTAAAAATTCATTAACCGTATTTTGCAGAAGAGTCATAATTTTTTTAAAATTCATGATAAAGGGGGGCTAATTATAGGGTTCAAAAATACTGTTTTTTCTTTAAAAAAGTGCTCATTATTAGTCGGACTGATGACAAATAAAAGTTTAAAAATTGCTGCTTTTTCCAATCTGTTTTTTCAATCTACCGCTAGTTTTTTCTATACTGATAGAAAATACCTTTATCAAAAGCAGTCCAAAAACAGGCTTTCATGCCCGCAGCTTTTATCGCATTATTAGCCCAAGTGTTACAGGTATAAAACAAGCCATAAGTCCGTTTTGCTTCGTAAAAGGAATCGTTATCACCATAAGTAGGAGCCGTAATCCCTATAATATTTCCATTAGAATCCTGGTCAAAACTAGCTTGAATGTATGCAATTAAATCTCGGTATTGACTCGGAGTAATCTTAACTTTTATACAATGCTCTCCTTCTATCATTTTTTTATAAAATGTAGTGTGCATCGCCGAAGAACCAAGATAAAAAGCTGCTTTAAATGCGATACTGGGCTTTAAATCACGCCACTCTGGCGTTTCCAAGTAAAAACCTTTATCTCCCCATCCTACAGCTAAGAACTGCATATCCGTACGTTTTGCTAAAGTGTGTAACGGATCAATATAGGTACTCCAATCTATTTCCTTTGAACGAATAGGCATGACAATATCGGTATGTACACCATTAGAGTAGAGGTATATTTCTATATTTTTGTCGGCTACAGCTGTTACTTTTTCGGCTATGCTAATTCGAGAAAGCATCAAATCCATTACTAAATAAAATGCGACAAAAAGCACTATCCCACCTAAAAACTTACCCAATAAAACCATCAATCTATACCAACTCCATTTCGCCATACAACTATTTAAAACGATTTAGTGTCCTATTTATTTCCAAACGAGACCGCCAATTAAAACTACTAAAAATTCCTTATATAAAATATGTTATACGTATTATTAAACCAAAAAAGTGGAATTATTTCTAATTCCACTTAATTAATATTATAAGTTTCTAAAATTACACGTTAAATCTAAAGTGCATTACATCACCATCTTTAACAATATATTCTTTTCCTTCTACTCGAAGTTTTCCCGCTTCTTTCACTTTAGCTTCTGATCCAAAATGAACAAAATCCGTATAAGCAATTACTTCTGCACGAATAAATCCTTTTTCAAAATCGGTATGAATAACTCCGGCCGCTTGTGGTGCAGTAGCTCCAACAGGAACCGTCCAAGCTCTAACTTCTTTTACACCTGCGGTGAAATAGGTTTGAAGGTTTAATAATTTGTAAGCAGAACGAATCAAAACAGACGATCCCGGTTCTTGCAATCCCAAATCTTCTAAGAACATTTTACGTTCTTCAAAAGTCTCTAATTCTGTAATATCAGCTTCCGTACCAACAGCTAAAACAATAACTTCCGCATTTTCATCCTTCACCAACTCTCTTACTTGCTCTACATATGCATTACCCGTTGCTGCTGCGTCTTCATCTACATTACAAACATACAATACCGGCTTGGCTGTGATCAATTGAAAATCTTCCATCAAAACGATTTCATCGTTATTAAGAAGTTCGATTGTTCTAGCAGATTTTGCCTGTAATAAGGCTCCTCTAACTCTTTCCAACAAAGCCTCTTCAACTTGAGCTTCCTTATTTCCAGTTTTTGCTGCTCTTTTGACTTTTTCCAAACGTTTTTCAACCGTTTCTAAATCTTTTAATTGCAACTCTATATCAATAGTTTCTTTATCTCTAATTGGATTCACATTTCCATCAACGTGGATAATATTGTCGTTGTCAAAACAACGCAATACGTGAATAATAGCATTACATTCTCTGATATTTCCTAGGAATTGATTTCCCAATCCTTCTCCTTTACTTGCTCCTTTAACCAATCCAGCAATATCCACTATATCCACCGTTGCAGGTAAAACACGCTCTGGATTAACCAATTCCTCTAATTTTAACAATCTCGGATCCGGTACATTCACCACTCCGATATTGGGCTCAATTGTACAAAAAGGAAAGTTAGCACTTTGTGCTTTGGCATTTGACAAGCAATTAAAC
This sequence comes from Flavobacterium sp., assembly GCA_040393465.1. Lineage (GTDB taxonomy): Bacteria > Bacteroidota > Bacteroidia > Flavobacteriales > Flavobacteriaceae > Flavobacterium. Next base: position 44,624 of record JBEBUC010000001.1, read on the forward strand.
AAAGTTGATTTTCCAACGTTCGGTAATCCTACAATTCCTGCTTTCATGTTCTGTTATTAAAGTTTTTATTAATGGATGCAAATATATTGATAATTAAAGTAATTTATATCAAATCAACAATTACAAAAGCATATTTTTTTTAAAATCGATTACCAAGGGCGGTGATTTTCTATAAAAAAACCCGCTTCCTTTGGAAACGGGTTTATAAAATTTAAAGAATATCAAAAACTAGTCTTCTTCTTCTTCGGCTAATTCAAGGTCTTTTAATGAGTCTAAAGAAACTTCTACAGTATCTACTATATCTTCTTCCTCATCTTCGTCAAAATTCTCTATTCTATCAGCCAATTTTGTACTAACCTTTACGAGATAAATTGTGTCTTCTGTACGAACTTCCACAGCTTCTATAGTTTCGTTTTTAACGTTTTTGAAACGGACAATATCCGAGTCATCATAGCCGTCAGGGAACTTCTCAACTAGAAGAGACAAAATCTCATTTGTTAATTTTGCGTAATCAACAATTATTCTTTTCATTCTTTTTTCTTACTTTATTTCTCGTCAAATGTAATACCCAAAATTAAATTATCAAATAAAAAAATAACTAAATTTAGATAAATTTATTACTAATTACATATCAAGCAAATAAGCAAAAACTAAAGGCGCAACTATAGTGGCATCAGACTCAATTACAAACTTTGGCGTGTTGATATCCAACTTACCCCAAGTGATTTTTTCATTTGGAATAGCTCCCGAATACGAACCGTAACTGGTTGTAGAATCAGAAATCTGGCAGAAATAACTCCAAAAAGGTGTTTCTGTTTGTTCCAAATCTTGATACAACATCGGTACCACACAAATAGGGAAATCTCCTGCAATACCTCCACCAATTTGGAAGAACCCAATTCCCTTATCAGAATTCTTAGGATACCAGTCTGCCAAGAAAGTCATGTATTCAATACCTGACTTCATAGTAGATGCTTTTAATTCTCCTTTAATTACGTATGAAGCAAAAATATTCCCCATCGTACTGTCTTCCCATCCTGGAACAACAATCGGTAAGTTTTTCTCTGCAGCTGCATACATCCAGCTGTCTTTTAAGTCAATCTCATAATGCTCTTCCAAACATCCTGAAAGTAACATTTTATACATAAATTCATGTGGAAAATAACGTTCTCCTTTGTCTTCTGCGTCTTTCCAAATTTTAAAAATATGCTTTTGAAGACGTCTAAACGCTTCTTCTTCAGGAATACAAGTGTCCGTTACACGATTTAATCCTTTTTCCATCAAATCCCACTCATCTTGTGGCGTTAAATCGCGGTAATTAGGAACTCTCTTATAGTGAGAATGCGCAACCAAATTCATGATATCTTCCTCCAAGTTAGCTCCAGTACAAGAAATGATATGCACTTTATCTTTACGGATAATTTCTGCGAAAATCTTTCCCAATTCAGCAGTACTCATAGCACCTGCCATACTTACCATCATTTTAGAACCCTTTTGCAATTGCTCTTCATATGACTTTGCTGCATCTACAATCGTAGCTGCATTGAAATGTAAATAATACTTCTCAATAAACTGACTTATCGGTCCTTTACTCATCGTATTTGTATTTTTATAATTAATTAGTTATTCTTTATTTTTAAATGTCAAGGATACATCATAGCCCAAGATACTCAAAACCTGTTCTGCTGTTTGTTGCTCCGAAAAAACTTCCGTTGCCAAAATTCCATTTTCATCACGATCGATTAAAATATGCTTCGGCTGCGGAATTAAACAGTGATGAATTCCTCCATGCCCACTAATGGACTCCTGATAAGCTCCGGTGTTAAAGAAACCAATATACAACGGTTTCTCTTTATTGTATTTAGGTAAATAAATGGCATTTAAATTCTGTTCGGAATTGTAATAATCATCGCTATCACAGGTTAATCCTCCCAGTAGAATCCGCTCATAAGAATCGTTCCATCTGTTGATTGGCAACATGATAAAACGTTTATTTATAGCCCAAGTGTCTGGCAATGTAGTAATGAAAGACGAATCGATCATGTTCCATTTTTCTCTATCGTTTTGTTGTTTTTGATAAAGGATTTGATAGATTGCTCCACCACTTTCTCCTACAGTAAACGAACCGAATTCTGTAAAAATATTAGGTACAGCAACGCCCGCATCGTCACAAGCTATTTTAATTTGATTGATAATTTCGTCAACCATATATTGATAGTCGTATTCAAAAGCCAACGAATTCTTGATTGGAAACCCACCACCAATGTTTAAACTATCTAAAGAAGGACATTCTTTTTTTAAGGAAATGTACACCTTTAAACATTTTACCAATTCGTTCCAGTAATAAGATGTGTCGCGAATACCGGTATTGATGAAGAAGTGAAGCATTTTCAGTTCCACTCTATCATTATCTTGAATTTGTTTTCTGTAAAAGGGAACTATGTTTTTATATCCGATTCCCAAACGAGAGGTATAAAACTCGAATTTAGGCTCTTCTTCCGAAGCAATTCTAATACCGATTTTAAACTTGCCTTCAATAACATCTTGAAGTAAATCTAATTCTTCGTAATTATCGAGTATAGGAATGGTGTTTTTATGTCCGCTATTGATTAGGTTGGCAATATTCTGAATATACTGCTCTCTTTTAAATCCGTTGCAAAGTACAAAAGTATCGTTCGTAATTTTACCCGTTGCTAATAAACTATCGACGATATTCACATCGAAAGCAGAAGAAGTTTCTACGTGAATATTATTTTTAAAGGCTTCGTTTAAAATAAATTGAAAGTGCGAGCTTTTGGTACAATAACAATAATAATAATTCGCATTATAATTATTCTTCTCCATTGCATTTCTAAACCACCCTTTTGCGCGATTGATGTTTGCCGTAATTTTAGGCAAATAAGTAAACTTCAATGGCGAACCATATTGTTCTACTAGTTTCATCAAATCGATGTTATGGAAAGTTAAGTTGTCGTTGTTGAGTTTAAATTCCTCTTGCGGAAAGTAAAAAGTTTGATTGATTAAATCTGAATATTTTGTGTTCATTTTTGTTTAATATCAAAATTGTATGATTAATAAATTAAATAAAAAGTCAAGAATACTACTGTTTTCAAACTCGAATGTTTGCAAATACAATTGACAGTTTATCATTATACAAAAAGGAGTTTAAAAACATCCTATACAATCTGAGAAGGTGGAATACAAAATTAGCCTGATGTTCTTTTACAAACATCCGCTTTTTGCGCGTGCCTTTCGCACTAAAAAAAAACTTATTTCCCATAGCGTTTACGAGAGCAAATGTAAAAAAATTAAACCTGCAATTTCTAAAGAAATTATTAAAAAACCATTAGCATAGATAATCTTCGAAAGCCCTAATAATCAAACCTCTATCAACCTCCTGATCCCTTATTGCTACACCAATAGCACTAAGTAGTACAAATTGCGGTACGCCTAAAGCATTTTTCTTATCGTGTTGAAGCCAATCTAAACAAGCTTCTATTTCCAAAGTAGTTAAATCCACCACTGCAAAGGTATCAAATAAAACGGTCTTAATCGAATAATAATCATCTGCTGCGAGTTTTCCCAATTGCCACGACAAATAACTCTCCAATATCATTCCCATAGCAACCGCTTCACCATGTAATATGTTTGGACGTGTTTGCGAATTTAAAAAATAGCTCTCCACTGCATGCCCAAGTGTATGTCCAAAATTCAATATTTTCCTGATTCCTTTTTCTTTGGGATCCTGAAGAACAATTTCGTTTTTAATCTGTATGGAATGATAGATTAAATCTTCCATATCTTCGGTAGTCAACGTGGACAAATTCTGTAAAACTTGCCAATATGCCGCATCGTAAATCAAACCGTGTTTAAACATTTCAGCCAATCCCGAACGCATTTGATCCGCTTCTAAGGTTTCTAGAAAACTCACATCAATCAAAACATTTTGAGGATTTGTAAAAGTACCTAGTTGGTTTTTAATTCCGTCAACATCAATTCCGGTTTTGCCGCCTACCGAAGCATCAACCATCGCCAAAAGCGATGTAGGAACATTGATACAATCAATACCTCTTTTATACAATGCAGCTATAAACCCACCTAAATCAGTAATTACTCCACCGCCAACAGTAATAATTACACTATTCCTATCTGCATTTAGCTCTGTTAAGGCTTGCCACACACTATAAGCCGTTTCCATAGTTTTATATTCCTCACCGGTTTCCACCTCGATAATCTCAAAAGCAACAACTGTGGGTAAATTAGCTAAAAAATGTGGTACACAAAGAGAATTACAAACAGTATCGGTTAGTACAAAAATCTTAGAATACGCTCTATTATTGAGTAGATTTCCTAAAAAATCATAGCCAGAGAATCCAAAAGTGATGTCGTATTGGTCTGAATGGATCTTTTTCATTAAATCATTGAATTTGTTATGCAAAATAAATCATTTTTTGTCAATTATATGCCCCTGACTGTTTATCTTTGCTAGAATATTTTATTTTTAGAATGGAAAAAATATTCAATAATACCGAAGTTGCCTTTGTTTTAAAAAACAATAAGGAACTTAAAAGAGCACATTTTCTCTTTAAAATGATCAGCAACAGAGCCTTGGTAAAAATTGGTTCTAGTCTAGCTAATTTTGCCATCAAATCACATTTACCGGTTCAAGGACTTATTCGCGCTACCGTATTTGACCATTTCTGTGGTGGAATCAGTGAAAATGACTGCTTAAAGGTAGTCGATCGCATGTACACAAAAGGCGTTTCGTCTGTATTAGACTATTCGGTAGAAGGAAAAGAAACCGAAGATCAGTTTGACACTGCCCTAAATATGACATTAAAAACGATTGCCTTCGCGAAAGAACGCCAAGCCATACCGTTTGCTGTATTCAAACCCACGGGTTTTGGTCGTTTTTTTCTATTTGAAAAGAAAGGCGAAAAACTTCCATTTACTCAAGGCGAGCAACAAGAATGGAACCGCATTTTAGAACGTTTCGAAATCGCATGTAAAGATGCCTATGAAAAGGATGTGTTTTTATTGATTGATGCAGAACACAGTTGGATGCAAGATGCCGCTGATGATATCGTATTAGAAATGATGCGAAAATACAACAAGGAAAAAGCCATTATTTTTAATACTGTTCAAATGTACCGTTGGGATCGTTTGGATTTCACCAAGAAGTTACATCAAACAGCTACAACAGAAGGTTTTCACGTAGGACTTAAAGTAGTACGTGGTGCCTATATGGAAATCGAAAGAAGCCGCGCTTTAGAAAACGGCTATACCTCACCTATTTGTGTAGACAAAACCGCTACGGATATCAATTTTGATGCTGCCGTAACCTATATGATGGAGCACTTAGATACTATGGCTTTATTCGCGGGAACTCACAATGAGAGCAGCTCCTATATGTTAATGGAATTAATGAGTAAGCACCATATTCGTCATAATGATAGCAGAATGTGGTTTGGTCAATTGTACGGAATGAGTGACAACATCAGTTATAATTTAGCCGATCAAGACTACAATGTAGCTAAATATTTACCTTTCGGTCCCGTAAATGAGGTTATGCCCTACCTTATTCGTCGCGCAGAAGAAAACACTTCCGTTGCCGGTCAAACCAATAGAGAGCTTTCGTTGATCGAAACTGAAATTAAAAGAAGAAAAAGCTAAGAAACTACTTGTCAAAATAGACAAATCAGCAATATAACACAAAAGAGGCAACCCAAAAGGTTGCCTCTACGTATTAATAACTCTAAGAAAAAATAGTTATAAACTGAACAAACGACCACTTCTAAAAATCAATTGTATCAATTTATGCTTTATCGCAAAACATAAATCTTTGCGTGTGTATTTATTAAACTAAAAGATTATCTATTTTAAAAACACCCAGTTTCATTAAGTAATTAATAAACTTTTCTACTTTTAAAAATAGGTACTTGCTCCAAAGTAAAACACCTTGTAAAGATGAATATTATAAACTAACCAATAATTATTCAAAATAAATTTTTAAGCATCTATACTAATTCACAAGTACCTTTTTAAAATAAAACGTTGGGACAAATAAATGTCTCGAAAAAAAAGCTTATATACTATAGACTGCCATTTCATCGTTTCATTACAATTTTAACACCTAAAATTTGTTAAAATTTCACTATTTACATCAAATACCTAAATAAAAAAAAATAAAGCACCGATAATCACTTAAAAATTATAAATTGTAGGCATAATTACCTTTTTTTCAAAACCACCGTTTAAAAAAAACAAGAACTTTAAAATTAGTATACATTTTACCATCGTCAATGAATATGCATTTCAAACAAAAGCACCTTTACCCAACGAATTTAAAAATTGCGTTATTATTACTCTTTTCCGTTGTCTCCTTTTTAAGCTATAGTCAAGAAACCGATTCTCTGGAACAAAAAGAGCAACTTAAAAAAGTAGAGCAGCTCCAACAGTTGTTACAAAAAACACAACAAAATCAATATGCCGATTCTTTGCGAAAGATGGAACTCATCGACCAAATTAGTCATGTAAAGGAATCTGAAAAGCTCAAAAGAGACAAACTGCTCCAAGAATTAGAAAAAATAGAAATTGCAGAATCTGCCTCCAAAGCACAATCTCGAGCTAAAATAGAGCGCTTAAAACAAACAGAAAAAGGATATCCGGTAATTTTATTACGAGACACCTTGTTTTCCATTTATACTAAAGTAGGTGCTTTGGTGCCACAAGAACGTGCTAGAAACATAACGGAGAAAGTTAAAGCACTTTACGACGACGATTTCTTTGATGCAGAAAAGATTGTGGCTCAACCCTGGGAGAACTCGCTAGATATCACTTATGATAATTTAGTAATTATGAGCGTTTCTGATTTAGATGCGTTGTGGTTTGACCAAACCAAACAAGAACTCGCCGATACTTACGTTCGTATATTAAAGAATACCATACTCAAACAAAAAGCAGAAAACAGCATCGAAAAACTACTCATAAGAATAGGGCTTGTATTAGCCGTTGTGGCCGTTTTTGTACTACTACTTATTGGAATAAATAAATTATACAGTCGCTTGCGCAACGTACTTATCCAACAAAAGAAACATTGGTTAGAAAACCTAACCTATAAAAACTATGTTTTCCTCACATCAGCGCAAAAACTAAGCGTAGCTTTAGTAGTACTTAAGGGATTAAAAACGTTTTTTATACTACTTTTATTTTACTTGGCGCTTCCGCTGGTATTCAGTATTTTTCCTTTTACACAAACTTGGGGAGAAGAATTATTTGGATATATCTGGCTGCCATTTAAATCGATTTTTACAGCAATATTTAATTATTTACCTAATTTATTTAGCATATTGGTAATCTATTTTGTCATGAAATATTTTATCCGCTTCGTAAAATACATATTTAACGAAATTGAATTGGGCAAATTAGAACTTTCGGGTTTTCATAAGGACTGGGCTATGCCAACCTTTAGTCTTGTAAAGATACTGCTATATGCCTTTATGTTTATCCTTATGTTTCCACACTTTCCGGGATCAGATTCGCCAATTTTTAAAGGTGTTTCGGTATTTATGGGAATTTTATTTTCTTTAGGTTCCTCGTCTGCAATTTCAAATATGGTAGCAGGCTTAGTTATAACTTATATGCGTCCCTTTAAAATTGGCGACCAAATCAAAATTGGCGACATGACAGGTGTCGTCATCGAAAAAAACATGTTGGTTACTCGTTTAAAAACAACAAAAAACGAAGAAATAACCATTCCAAATTCAACGGTCTTATCTGGTAATACAACCAACTTTTCGGTTTACGCCCAAAAAGAAGAGGAAGGATTAATTATTTCAACTAAAGTGGGTATAGGTTACGAACTCAGTTGGACCGAAGCACAACAAACACTTATCGATGCCGCTCTTAGAACCCCCTTGGTACTCCCTGAACCCAAACCTTTTGTTTTTCAAATTTCTCATGATGATTTCTACATTACCTATGAGATCAATGTTTACATTCGAGAGGTCACTAAGAAAGTGGGGATACTGTCTACCCTACACAAAAACATACAAGAGGTATTTAATGAAAAAGGCATCGAATTACTATCACCTCATTACGTAGCCCAAAGGGATGGAAACATCCCCGTATTTCCAGAAGAATATAAAAAACGCTAATTTATCAGTCACGAATAGCTAGTTAATAATTTTTAGCTAGCTATTCATAGATTGCGTAATTTTTTCAATATTCAGGCTGTTTGCCATAGCTGTAAAAATTTCATAATACGTACCTTTTTCATCATATAAAGAATCGTGCGTTCCGGTTTCGACTACACGACCTTTCTCCATAACAACAATATGGGACGAATCTATAATTTGTGAGATACTGTGCGATACAATAATCACTGTACGATCCTTTTTAATCGCATCTAAGCTCTGTTTAATTTGCTCTGTGGCAATTGCATCCAAACTTGCTGTTGGTTCGTCTAGAAAGATAATAGCCGGATTTTTTAAAAACAGCCGCGCGATAGCTATTCGCTGTTGCTGTCCGCCGGAAAGCAAACGTGCTTCCGAATTATATCCTAAGGGCAGTTCTGTAATTTGATCGTGAATGTATGCCTGTATAGCGGCTTTCTCAATTTCTTCCTGAGAAGCTAGAGGATTACCATACTGTATATTTTCTCCAATAGTCCCTTTAAAAATATGGTTTTTCTGTAAAACCAAGCCTATACTTTTTCTTAATTCTGTTGTATTGTAATCGGCTAAATCCACCCCATCAAGAAATATTTGCCCCCGAGTAGGCGCATAAAACTTATCCAATAAATTGATAATAGTACTCTTACCCGCACCACTTAAACCAACTAATGCTGTAGTATCATTCGGCTCAATAATCATATTCACATTCCTCAATGCTTCCGTACCATTCGGATAAGTAAAAGAAACATCTTTCATCTCCAAACGCCCGATAATCTTATCAGCTACATAAGTACCCGAAATTTCTACCTCATGTTCTGATTCTAAAATTTCAAAAAAACTCTCAGAATAAATCATCGCATCATTAATCTCGTCATAGATTCTATGCAATTGACGGATCGGAGCCGTTACATTGTTAAATAACAGTACGTGAAACATAATAGCACCTATAGTCATCTGACCATTTAAAACAAAATATGCCGTCAATATAATAATTAACACCAATCCGAATTGCTCTAGAAAACTCTTAATTCCTTCAAATAAAAAACTCGTTCTTCGTGTTTGCAATTGATTTTCCGTCATACCATACTGAATTTCCAAATGCTTTTCCGCTTCCAAGGGTTCACGTACAAACGACTTTATTACAGTTATTGACTCGATTAATGAAATGATACCGTTGTTTTTCGTTTCTCTAAATGTTCGCATCTTTCGTCTAAAACCACTAAGTTTATTAGCCTGCAACTGACTTACATAAAAATAAATAGGCACTATAGCCAAACTGACAAATCCCACATATATATTGGCTAGAAAAATAAAAATTAATGCTACAATGGCATTGGCAAACAAAGGCATAATATCAATAAAAAAGTTTTGAACCAATCGGGTTAAACTACTTATTCCCATATCAATACGAGTTTGCAGCTTTCCACTTTCATTTTCTGGAGACGTATAAAAAGCCATACGGTAGGTCAAAATGCGGTCAACAATTGCTTGTGAAAAATCCCTAGATATGTATATGCGCATCTTCTCACCATAAAACTTTTGCCCAAACTGTATTAAAGTATAAATAATTTCTTTTAGCAATAAAATTACACTTATGGTGGTCAGTAAATGAAAACCGGTCTGCAAAGGTTGTTTGGTTACCATTAACTTACTAATAGTATCTACAGTATATTTAAGTATCAATGCATTGACCTGAACCGCAAAAGAACCAATAGCTGTTAAGATCAACGTAGCTACCACCAATTTCCGATAAGGTTTAACAAAAGGACGAATTTTTTTTAAAAGCTGCAATAAGGTCATGCTCTTCAGGTTTTACATTTATTAAAAAAAACTTTATATAAATCAAGTACAAAATGGAGACCCTAACAAATTAGCTGCGCTCAAAATATAAAATAGAACCGTGTACAGACGAAGCGTCTAAAATTAACTTTCCTTCGGAAAAATTCAATTTAAAAGTTGATTTGTTGATGTCTAAAAACTCTTGTATTCCTTGTAGTGAACTACCAGAATCTAAGTCCAAATCACTATAGCAATTATAACGCATTAATAAATCCAACTTTCCCTGACGTTTAATTAACAATTGATTGTCTTTTTTAAATTCATAAACAATTTCATCGGCAGTGTACAAAACTTCTTTGGTCTCGACAGCATTTTCTACGTCATCTGAATATACGACAACTTCGCGCATTAAATGCCAACTTCCGATAATATCCAATTCCTTTTCATGATCTTCTCTAGAGCATCCTATGAAAACTACAACAATCCATATAAAAAGCATTTTTTTCATATTCTTATCTCTTATAAAGTCTGCTTTCCCAAGCTTCCAATAATTTTAAACCTCGCTATACTTAATTCACTTCCATCCTATAACTCCATAAAGAGCTGTTAAATTATTAACACATAAATTTATTATTTATTGTCTTTACATCCTACTTTTTTTATAAAAAAAACAATATTACCCCTAAAAAACAGATTATATACACACAAAGTGCCGCTAAATTTTATATATTATTTTCATAAATCATTAAATAAGTAATACAATAGTATTTTAATAGCTTTTTTTTAACACAATAGGTTTTATTGCCTCTAAAATTCCTATTTCCTCAATTTTAATTGCAACTATAAAATCGAGAACTTTTATAGGATAACAAAAATCAAAACACTTTAATAAAACAATTAAAACTTGTTTTATTAAAGTCTTTTTTTTAATTTTGTCGTATAACTTTGAAATTACAGAAGCGTCCCCGAAACAATTCCGCAATGACAGTTATATATGCAAAAGGAATTACAAACCGTAGCGGCGTATAGCGATAAAACCGTCTGACAGCAGTTCCTATCCGCAGCACTATAAATCGATTTCTTACGGGGACTTAAATTCTACAGTATTTAAGTCCTCTTTTTACTAAAAAACACCAAAAAAATACTACAATGATTCTAAATAAGTTAGTACAAACTAATTATTAAAGCTTATTTTTGAACTTTAGATTTTATAGCAATTACAAGCTACTATGAAAGCAATACTATTTAACGGCTCTCTAGATGAAGAGACCTTTAGAACCTCAAGAAGGTTAACACAATACTACGCTGATCAATTTACCGCACTTCATATTGAGGTACAGCAAATACACTTGTCAGACTTCCAAATTCCCTTATATCATCCGCGAGAAAAAACGGTACCCGAAAGCGTTCAAAAATTTGCAGAGGCATTTACGGAATCGGACATACAAATTTGGTTAAGCCCCCTATATCACGGAGGTATGGCTGGAGTGATGAAAAATGCACTTGATTGGCTGGAGATTACCGCTAGCAATAAGCCGGCTTATTTAACCAATAAAGTAATTGGACTTACTTGTTGGTCGGCTGGAAATCAGGCCATGCAAGGTATACAAGCCATGGACAACGTTGTAAAGGCCCTACGAGGCTGGTCTTTGCCTTATCAAATTCCCATAAGTAACATGGATTTGTATCATGACAATGATTTATCGGATTTTTACAAGAGTAAAATGAAAATGATGGTGGATTTACTGATTGAAAGTCAAGCCAAATAAAGAAAAAATAGCCCAGTTGAAAACTACTAAAAAGCTGTTTTTCAAAAACTTGTATGGACGGGTTTTAAATCCATTGGATTTCCCATTAGGTCTATAAAGATACCGTCCTTATAAAATTCAGATTAAGTGGCGAAAACGGTTTGATTTTACATTTTTTTGTTTACATTTGCCATTCAATTAATGGGGGTGTAGCTCAGTTGGCTAGAGCGTTTGGCTGGCAGCCAAGAGGTCGTGGGTTCGAGCCCCATCTCCTCCACTATTTAAGAAATACCGTGTTTTTCAAAAAAGCACAAAAACACATAAAACCTATGACTCTAAATGAGTTATAGGTTTTTTTTTATACACTGAAGAAATCTTTCAAAAAAACTCCTAATATTCATGGCAAATTCGTGGCAAAATCACTTCTTGAAAAATTTTGCCACGAATTAGAGCACAAACTCTCCAGCTAATCCACAAGAGCGAAAAGAAAATAAAGAAGCACTTCAAATAGCAGAGATATTTTTAATTTGGACAAAACTACCTTCCGTATAAAATAAGTCTATAACGGATATCCCTGGCTCTATTGATAAAACAGTATGCATCCCAAAAAAAATAGCATTATCTACTATTTTAGGAACCGTTTCTTTATTTAAGTGAACTTGACTGTGAGTATGGATGTTTTGATAAGTAACTGTTATCATTATAAAGAAAATTTATGTTATAAAAAACAGGAGCATCTTATTAAAACTAAAGATCAAATAAAGACGTGACATCTTGAAAATAATTTATAGATAAATAATAAACATTGAATCAAAACACTTTAAAACCTTATTTAAAAATGTATTTGCTCTTGCCTTCTCTTTTTATATTCAGAAGGAGTTATGCCTGTACTAAGCTTAAAAACTCTATAAAAAGAGGAACGAGAATTAAACCCACTAGTCGTTGCAATCTCCTGAATTGTTTGTTTGTTTTCTTTGTTATTAAGAATCTTAATTGCGTATTTTATTCTGTAACCATTGATTACATTATTAAAATTCGAATTGAATTCTGTAGCAAATAATTGTGGTATGCGATAACTCGGTATTTGGGTTTTATGAGCAAGGATTTCTATAGTCAAATCGGTTCTTAAATAAATCCTACTCCTCAAAGCTTTTTCCAAAAGTGCATTCTGAAACACAACTTTTTCTTTTTTAAAGTCTGATTTATTTCGCTTTTCAATGGCATTGTTTACAATACTATTAATCTTTAATGACTCTTCAATAATTCTTAGATTACAACTGGTTATTTTACTAAAAAGAAGCACTAAATTAAATCGAAAAGCAATAATGCTTATCCCAATAATAAACACAATTACAAGTATTCCATGCATATATTCCAATTTCACAAACCTATCTTTATAAACAAAGCTTATAAAAATCATGAACGAAACGATGAACACAAAAAACAAATCCCAATTCCATAGTTGCATTGCCTTCTCATTTATCCTCCCCAGACACTTACTACCTTGCTCAAACAACTGCTTCCATAAGTAAATAAATATACAAACTACAGCAACTCCCAGTGCTAATACCAATAAATATTCCTGCATCACTTCTAATCTTCGTTAATATGTTATTGTTTATTTAAATATCAAAAGTTTGAGAATTACCCCTCCTACTCTTCATCAGAAGTATTTCATTTGGAAAGCAAATCATACGTTATTAGTGCCCCAATTAATCGAAATACTAAAAAGAAGCGATTAATAATTCTATCGATAAATATTTATATAACAAAGCGAAATTACTGTGAACCAATAGGAAATAAGCAATTAAGGGCTACTCATGTTTACGCAAAAGGAGATAAAATCCCTTGGGGACTTTTACCTCCGATTTAAAACCTTTTAATAGTTAAAAGTATAGTTGTTTTCTTAATATTAGCTGTATAGGTCTAAAATTTTAAAATCCAAAGACTTATATCTTCTTTTATAGGAAGTTGTGTTTTCTTTCTTATTCGATAGACTCTTGATTCCACAGATCGAGTCGTCACATCGGTATACATTGCGATATCCTTGACATGGAAACCCAATCTTAAGAAAACACAAATTTTCATTTCAGTTTCATTTAAATCGGGAAATTCTTTTAAGAATCTACTATAAAAATCAGGGTGGTTATTTTTAAAAACAATTAAAAACTGTTCGTCTTTTCTCTTTGCTAACTCGACATAGTCAATCACCGGTGTTTCATCGGCTTTACCCACTTGAGTCAGCAATTGTTTTTTTTCATCTAGCATTTTTTTGTTTTGCGCTATATAAACTTTCTCCCGCTTTTTTATAAGGTATATACGGGTAGTCCAGAAAACTAATATACAGGTAATAATTACAAAAAATTCCAATGTAATTCTCCATGTTTTTTTAAGGCTTACATCTTTATCGTCCTTTTGAGCCAACAAACCTTTAATTGTTTTAAGCGTAGCATTTTTCGTGACTTTTTGTAAACTGTCATTTAGGGATATATATTTTTTATAATAAAGGTCCCCGTTTTTCTGATCGTCGAGCTGTTCATAAGTTTTATACAATTTAAGGTAAGCATGACAAAGCAAATCCATGTTTTTTATTCTCTCAGCTAACAAATGGGCCTTTTCAAAGTAACTTATCGCCTCATTAAGATTATTTTGTTCTATTCTTACTTGACCTAAATCAAGATATGTATACAATTTTGCAGCGTTGTAATTTTCCTGTTCTGCAAGTTTGAGAGCTACAGTTAAATACATACTTGCGGAATCGTATTGTTTCAGCGCTAAATAACAGGCTCCTACGTTTGCATTAGCTAAAGATAAATGAACCCGCTTTGTTCGAGAGTCCTTTATTTTACTAAATAATTCCCGACTGCGTTTAAAATATTTTAAAACAAAATCTATCTTCTTTCCGCTTCTATCGTATCCTACCGCAATATCAGAAAAGAGTAAACCTTTCTGTTTGAATGAAATGTCTTTTTCGACGATCTGATTCGCAAACTTGATCCCTGTTTGAAATTCAGTAAAAGATTGACTAAAAAGTCCGAGTCCAACATAACAGATACCTTTCAATCGATATATCTCGGATAAGATTGTGGCATCGTTAACTTTTAAGCCTATATCTTCTACTTTTAAAACTTGCTCCAATGCCTTATCATATTGATTGGTATCAAAGAGATTTTTCGAAACCAGTAAAGCACTCATCAACATTCCTCTTTTATAACCAATCGCTTCGGCAGATTTAAAACTTTCTTCGCCTTTAGCAATAGCTATCAAAGGAATACTATCTCCGAATTTCTTAATATCTGCTACTAAACTATCAATTTGTGCAGTGGAATAATTTTGACTATGACTTTCTGTTCCCACAGCTAAAACGAAGAGCAACAGTATATAAATTGTTTTGTTCATTTTCAAACTAGTTATTTACATTCCCAATAACCAATCACTTAAATCCATGTCGGCGGGTATATTTAATTTCTTACGCAATCGATACCTTCTGGATTCAACTGATCGAATGGTACTTTTAGTATAATCGGCAATTTCAGCAGTTGTTAATCCTAACTTTATTAAAGCGCAAAAGCGCAATTCACTCAAAAGTATATCCGGTGCTAACTCCGTAATTCTAGCAATGTAATCTCCATGAATCTCTTTAAACTTTAGAAAAAAGCTCGGATTCCCTTCTTCAAGTATTCGAATTCCTAAATCAATTTGATTTTTTAAACTTTTATTTTGGATTCTCTGTTTTTCAATTAATTCATGTTTTTTCTCCAACTGTTCATTTACCGACTTGGCTTCAATTTGTATATTTTTAAGTCGTTTCTTATACATACGCATGTAGGTAAAAACAACTAAAATCATTAATATACTTAGGACGATACCTGCTATAGTTATTTCAACTATACTCGCCGTGTTTTTGTCCTTTTCATCTAAAAACAGCCGTAGTGAACTGTCGATACTAGATTGATGTGACAGGGATAAGCTATCGTTTAATTGAATGTACTTCTCCTTGTAGTATACGCTTTGATCCTTTTCATTTAAAACTTTATAGGTCTGAGACAAATTATAATAGAGGTCATTGATATAAAAAATGCTCTCCGTAAACTTAGCTAGTGCTAATGCTTCTTGAAAATGTACTTCGGCTTGCTGTGGATTCCCCACAAAATATTCGACAGATCCTATCCCCGACAGCGCTTCGATTGTTATAAAATCCAATTTTACCTCGTGCGCTAACTCTAATCCCTTTTCGAAATAGGCCTGCGCCACTTCATAATTTTGTTTTTTAAGATTAAAAGTTCCAAGATTCACAAAAGCAAATGCCATGCAACTTTTCTTATGGATGTTATTATCTTCTATCTCATTAAAAACGGAAAAACTCTTCTGAAAATAATAACCGATAGAATCTCCATAAATTTCATTTTCTTGATAGTTTAATGCTATATTGGCATAAATAAAACCCAAATGTTTATTTCTATCAATCCCTTCACTTTTATTTACATAATGGATCGCTTTATGCAACAATCTGGAACCATCTTCAATAAAACCCAATCGCCCTAAACTAATTCCCTTAAATCGCAAAGCTTCCACTTTCAAATTAACATCTTCCTCTGATACTTTTTTTTCTACGGAATTTGCGTAAAACAAAGCCAATTGATCCTCTTTAGTCCTAATATAACTTTCGCTTAAAAATAATTCTGCTTTAAGTACACCTTGTCTATATTGATGCTTTTTTGAAAGGTCTAATATCTTTTTAACCATAATTTGCGACTGCAATGGTGACTTTTTTTCTAGATTAATCGCATTCACAAATAAGCTATCTATTTCTCTGTTGATGTTTTGAGAAATTGCACCGATTGATAGCAGTAAACCTGTTATAAGAAATATTGTTTTGATAGGCGGAAAATTTTTAAAACATCACATACGTGATTTAAGGACTATTTTTTAGCTCTGCAATTTTAAGAATGAATAAATTTATACTACAATGATTGAATTCAACAAAAGTAAATTAACTTATAATTCTCTACTTATTATATCTATACATACGAACAACAAATGTAGTTCACAGCCTATTAAAACTCTGTTAGCTTTGATTTAATACTATCAATATTATTTGTTATAATTCATAAAATTAAAGGTTTTAGTAAACTTAAATAAATTAAACCATAAATTAAATAGATTTTACTTAACAAATATATCTAATCATTCAATTATACTATTTCTAGACAGTTACAAAACCTAAACAATTATGACTATAGAATAAGTGTTATACTATAATTACTACGCCTTTTTATACTAAGGCTCTATACACCAGCTTTATGAACAAAATGCTTTTTTTTATACTCCGCTGGTTCAATTCCCTCGAACAGTCGAAAATATTTATAAAACACAGAATGTGAATTAAAACCACATTGCTCTAGTAACAATCGCATATCTATAGTCTCTTCCGAAATAAGCAGTTTTTGCTTAGCATAATCGATACGATACTTTGCAACTAGTACATAAAAATTCATTTTATACTCGCGATTTATTACCTTAGATATATCTTCCTTTTTAGCATTTAATATTAAAGCCAAATCCTTAATATTGAAATTTGGATTAAGATAAACTTCTGAAGTTTTAAAAAAAACTAAAATCTCAATAGCTAACTTACTTAATTGAAGATTAGATTTTTGTATACGAAGTCTTTTTTCATCTCGATCCAACAAAAACAAAACCGTCAAAGAAAACAATATATTTACGACCAACATCTCCATAAAAATTATATGGGATAACAATTCTCCCCTTTTATCTTCAAAATACAATTCCCACAGACAAAGTATATTAATGCCGATTGCGAGTGCTATAAAGATCTTATATACGTTTATTACTTGCTTGTAATGCTCAAAAACTGCGATATCTTGTTTTCTCAGTTCTAAATTAATCAAAATCGTATATACGATGGTATAAACTAGCATCAGCGACAAAAAAAAATAAGAAATATCGAATACCGATAATAAAACAACTAATATATAAGCAACCAGATGTTTAAACAAACTCATAGGAAGATGGGGTCTGGAATGGTTTGTGTATTTTATATAATAATAAACCAATGGGCCATAAATACTAACAATATAAATAGTAACATCTATGTAAATCAAAAAAAGTTGTACGATAAAAAAAAGTACCATAATCTTGATTATACCTTGAGAATAAAGTAATCTCAACATACTGTAGTCATATTCTAGTAACTCCCGCGTTTTTTCCATCTATTAGAGTTTATTTGTCTATTAAAAAAATATTTTATCTACTAAACTTTATAACACTAGAATTCTTTTCCTTAAATAGTGATTCAAGTTGGATTACTAAAAGCACCCTCTATTTAGAATCTCTTTTATCCAATATAAAATCCATGGTAGTACTACCCGTTTTTTTTGATAAAAAAAGTACTACTTCAACAGTGCTATACTTATCTATTTTAACATTTACACTATATTTCAAGCCACAAGACAAATCATTAAATTTGAAAGCCCCACTACAATCGGTTAAAACTTTCATCGTCCTTTTCGATTCTAAATCCTGTATAGAAATAATCGCATTTCGCAACTTTATTCCTGTTGACTTCTCGGTAACAATCCCCTCAATAGTTTGGGTACACTCTAATTTTATTCTTTTTTCTTCGATAAAACTATATATCTCATCGGTACCAGAACGGTTCGAACTTATAAAACCACTAAGAGTTTTCGGATCGATATAAAAAGCAAAATCATCTTGCGAACTATTTATAGGTCGACCAATATTCTGAACCTCTGTAAAAGTACCATCCCTATTTATTTTGGTACCGAAGACGTCCAGGCCACCCAAGCCTGGAAATCCATCGGTCACAAAATACAATTCATCGTCAGGCGTAATGAACGGAAAACTCTCCCGTCCTTTCGTATTAATTTGTTCCCCTAAGTTAATAGGGACACCATATGTCCCATCCGTATGAATTGCTACACGAAACAAATCAGAATTTCCAAAGCCTCCCTCTCGATCAGAGGCAAAATATAGCCAGTCATTTCCCGACGACAAAGCAGGATGTGCTGTACTAAATTGCTCTGAATTAAAGGGTAATTCCGTGATATTTTTCCACTTTCCCTTAATTAAACTTGCCTTATATATTTTTAGAACCGTTTTTTTATGGTTATTCCTTTTTGTGTTTCTAGTAAAGTAGATCGTTTTGTTGTCCTTCGTGAACACTGCGGTGGACAAATTAAATTTAGTTTGCAGTTCTTTTGCAAATAATTGGGGCGGTTCCAAAACATCCTCTGTATCTATAACAGAAGAATACAGACTACTGAAATACTCTTTGGTTTCTAAATCTTTTCTATTAAAAAATCCAAAATGTTTTCTAGTAGACGTAAAAATTAGTCTCCCCTCGTATACTGTTGCTCCAAAATCAGAAAAAACACTATTAATGGAAGTCCGTTTTAAATTGTAACGTGCTGTGTTTTGACTGTCCTTTTGAAACTGCTGTTGCTTCTCGATATTAGGTTTCTCATGATCATATTTCCCTTTACAACTTTGTATAGATACGTGGTGTTGTGCACTTAGTCCTATACTCCATAAAATCAAAGTGCTTAGAAATAGATTTTGTAATTGTTTTTTCATTTCAACTCTATTTAAAAGAATCGGGGACTTATGATTCGGTTAAAGCGTTTGAATAACTCAAATCGCATAAAAAATTCGTGTGATCCGGAGTTATAGTGTTTTAATTTTGTTGTCTCTGCGTCATAACTATATCCGATAAATATCCCATCGCTAATTTGAAATCCAACCAATCCACTTAGGGAGGCATCCCAGCGATATGCAACACCAACAGTTAATTTATCGTACATTAAAAAATTAGCCGTTAGATCGACTTGAAGTGGAGAGCCTGAAATTTCCTTAACTAAAAATGCTGGTTTAAATTTTAGATCGTAATTCAAATCAAAGACATAACCTCCCATTAGATAAAACGGCATTCGTTGTTTCATAGTTGATACTATTGGATTGTCGAAACGATCACTTTCTAGAAAGTTTGGTACCGAGAGAC
This sequence comes from Flavobacterium sp., assembly GCA_040393465.1. Classification (GTDB taxonomy): domain Bacteria; phylum Bacteroidota; class Bacteroidia; order Flavobacteriales; family Flavobacteriaceae; genus Flavobacterium. The sequence continues at coordinate 64,366 of JBEBUC010000001.1, forward strand.
CTAAATAAGCTCTATCGGAATACAAATAAACTCCTGCTCCGATATTTGGCGTAAATTGATTTTCTATATTCTCTTTAAATTGCACATCATTAGGATTGTAAATATTCAATTTTGTATAATCGACATCTAATAAATTGGCACTTCCTTTAATACCAAAAGACAATTTGTACGTACGATTACAATCAATAGTGTAAGATAAATCTACAGCTAAGGTATTTTCATCCATAACACCAGTTTGATCATTGACTATAGAAACCCCTAATCCTAATCTGGACTCATTCAAAGGCGTTTGAAAAGATAAAACTGCTGTTTTTGGAGCTCCTTCCAAACCAACCCACTGGGTCCGATAGGTACCAAATACGCTCAACACTTCTCGAGAACCAGCATACGCAGGATTGATTATTGTTGTATTATACATATATTGCGTAAACTGAGAATTTTGTTGTGAAAAAGATAGCGTACTTGAACTTAAAGTAACTAGACAAACACCCATGAGCAAGCGTAAATTTTTGATATCCATATTTCTATCGCCTTAGTTGTTTTCTAAATGTAAGTATCCTGCTTTCTTAACATTGTCACTTCCCCTCTGATTCTTAACTTCATATTCCAAAATATAATAGTAGGTTCCCGTTGGTAAATTTTTATTTTTGTTTAATGTTCCCCTTCCTTCAGAAATTCCTCTAAAAACATTTCCCTGAGCCCCGTAGTTAGTCGTTTTATATACGAGCACTCCCCAACGATTGAAAATACTAACTCTATTTTCGGGGAAACGATCTATATTCTCAATCCGAAAATAATCGTTATTACCGTCTCCATTCGGAGAAACGGCGTTGTATACCACTACATCTCCGTTCAACACCAAATCTGTTCGAATTTTTCCTAGTGCAAATACTCCTAATTTCGAAATAGGTACGGGTAAGGTCACCGTTTTATTACTCAGATCGACTATTCCTCCTTCATATAACCATAATTTTTCGTCCTCATCCCAGCGAACAATTCCCAATCCCGCACCGGCATTTTCCAAAAAGCTAACGTCTATCGTTTTTTGATTCCAACCAAGTGTTAGTACGATGCGTTCTGTATTTTTATTAGTCTCTATTTTCCAGTATTCCTGATTATTGATTGTCTGTATAACATTTTCTTTGGAACTATGCGGAAACTTCGCATTCGAATTCTCCAATAAATAAGTACTTTGAATCGTTGTTAATACACTTTTAGGTGCTGAAATCTCTGTATAACTGTAGTGTCCTTTTTGTCCTATAGGAAACACAAATCGTTCACTACCAACTTTTGTGACCATACCATCTGCATAACTTTTGTTGGATACATTAATTGCTACCGATCCCTGATTAAAAATTAAGGAAACTCCTTCTTCATCTTGTATTTTTAAAACACCATTATAAAAATTTGCTCTCCCAGAAACAGACATTTGATTTCTTAATTCTATACCGCTTTCTTGCGATGGAGAGTGAAATAAAACATCGTAAACCTCAATGGATTGACTACCTCCTATTTGTTGGTTTTTCTTCTCCATGCCTTCGAAGACCGTATAGCCGGTTGTTGATTTCTCCGTAAAAGAGAAAAAACCATCATTGTTGAGATTCGATTGCAGATATAAGTTACCATCATTATAAATCTTTCCAGTACTAAGATTCTCAAAGTTTACAGTTGAAAGTAAGATCGCATTAGGTGAAACATATAGTATACCTATATTGGAATTCACTGGTACATTTTGTGCGTACCCTAAAGTTACCTGTACCATAACTACTAACGGTATGAAAAGTCCTTTTTTCATTTTTTACTTCTGCTTAAATTTGAAATTAACCTATCTTCTCCCTAGAATTAGATCCTCTAAAGTTTCCATTTGCCGTTTATATTAGTCTTGGCCGGGAATTTTTATTTGTCACAATTTTTTTCAAAAATGAAGTATGATTATTAAACTCCTTTATTCTAATTTGGAAATAAATTTTCCAAGCGCTCCAATCGATTATTTAATTGTTTTATTTCCTTGTTTTTATCTTCGATGGACTTTTGAAATCTACTGGATTTCTCCTCCATTATTTTATTTTGCTCAATGAGATGTAAATACAATTCCTCCGTTTTTTCGAGTAACTGAATAGAAAGTTCGGAAACGTTGAATGCATAGCCCTCATCGGTTTTCACCAAAGCATCGATAGGAGTAATTCCAGGTAAATGTCTATTTGTTTTTATAAAATATGCTACAGATTCTAAATCTGGAAACTTATAATCTATCTTTATTTCAGAAAATCCATCGAAATAATCTTCAAAAACATAATCTGCATAGGAACTATTTACGGTAGTAATTGTACCATTAACACGCAGTTTCTCATGGAGTACATTAGAGGGTTCTTCATATCCAACCCCTACCCAGCCCAAAGTAAAAATATTATCTGTATTTAAAGTTGCTCCCTTATCTGTACCCGATTTATACCATGGTTCCTGAATCATAGGCGTTAAATCCAATTCTTTTTCAACATCCTTTTCATCGGTATATATCAACTTTCTATTGATGCCATCCATTTCTAATTTAGTAAGGGTTTCATTCGCTCTAACTAGATCCTTTAAATGGATTGTTTGAGAAACATTCGATGCATCCACATAATGAAAATCGATTCCGTCATAAGTAACATTACCTACAACGTTTGCCAAATAATTATTTAAGATATTTTTGACTGAAGTACTCTCTATTATTTGTTGAAAATTGGAAATAATTTCTGCGGGTACGTCAATGATTACTTCTACATCTTTTTCATTGATATAAGTATAAGTACCATTTTGATTATTCGTTAATGTGGTTGTCGTTTCGTTGGCTTTAACTATTTCTTTTATTTCGATAGTTTGAGAATCACCGAATGCATCCACATAATGAAAATCAGTCCCGTCGTAGGTAACATTACCCACTATTTTACCCAAATAGGTATTTAGAATATTCTTTACATTACTGTTATCAATTATCTCCTGAAAATTGGAGATAACAGCTGCTGGCACATCAATAATAACTTCCAACCCATCCTCGTTACTAAAAGTATAGGTAGCATCTCCATTGTTCATAATGGTTGTTTTGGTTTCATTGGTATTAACCAACTCTTTAATATTCCAAGCTAGTTTAACTTCATTCTCATCACTATCGGTCAATACCAATTCGTTGTTAACTACAGCAAGGCTAACGTTAATCGTATTTTTAAAACTACTTACTTGATCCGCACTTACTAATCTAATCCATTGATCATTTAACCAATAGTAGTATCCTGTTTTTATAAATTCATTATCCGTTGTATTGAATACCAGTAAACTATTTACATTACCAGTAGTCACCGTAGTGACATCGGTAATTCCAGTTAAGGCAATACGAGGAATCAGAATCCCCTTAGTACTGGATACAACTTCCATCTGAGCAGAAGGATGTGGTTCTACTGTTCCTACACCAATCTGTGCATAAGTCGCATTACCTAATAAATACATTATCGCCAATGGGAGTACTCTTTTTTTCATCTTTTCTAATTTTAAATCCTATTATTATTTGAATCCGCCTTCGAATGTTCATACAAGAATTCCATAATTAATTTTTTACTATGGTACCGTGAAATTTCTATGGCAAAACTACTGTAAACCACTAAAAAACATATGAAAAACAACTACGCAAATACACTCAATACATTAAAAAACAACTATTTATACCTTTTTATAAAAATTGCGACAGTATTACTTCCTATTTCGTTTTTTTGACACAGTAAACATTCAGAAATCGCAAATCCACAGGAGCTTCTTCAACTAAAAAACCACTTTTTTATTTCTATTCAACTCAATCCCATTACTTACAATTTGATTAAAGTTCCCGATAGTAGAAAAACAAACTGTTCGTTCGAAAAAACACTAGTTATCAATGACTTATGGAATTTTCAATACTTATTCCATAGTTTGGTTCAATTTTTATGCAAGGAATAGCATGTACCTAGAGAGAAAATAACTACTGTATATTTTAGCTATAATGGGGCAAAGCACTGACACAACAACTTGGGAAAAGACAGTGTAATTAGCTCAATTACAATACGATGCGTTTAATATAAAAACACTAACCAATCATCGCTTTATTTAAAAAACTAGCATACTATACTATTTTCAAAAGAGTATAAATAACTACTCCATTAGGCTTTATATAACTTGCTGCGAAATAAAAAATCCCTTGAGCATACTGCATAAAAAAGGGTTAGACTTTAATTAAAAAATCTAACCCTTTTTATTTACAACTCAAACACTTTACCAGATAGCAATGAAAAAAAACACCTGTTTATTGTGAAATTTATTCCATACTTATAAAACTCTATTTGCTTTCCAAAACCTTAATTCTTTCTTCCATTTCGCTATTTCTCTTTTCTAATTCCTTATTCATAACGGCGAGTTCTTGCACCGATTTAATCAAAGGGGCTATTAGGTCATTGTATCGGACTGACAATATTTTATCTGCGGTTCCGTCATTTTGAACGATACCGGCATCTTTGTAATTTACCTCGGCAAGTGTTTCCTCCAATTCTTGAGCAATAACTCCCCATTCTTTGGTTTTAAGTTCATCATTCTTACGAACATATTCTACTGGACGTATTTTGTTTATAAAATCTAATCCTAACGGGATGGTTTTAATGTTTTCTTTAAATCTACGATCCGAAGTGGCGGAAAAATTTACCTGCCCGGATATTCTACTAATGTACCTATTTCCCAATACGATGCTATTGGAAAAAACAGCTTTTGCATTATATCCTATAGAAGTCGAATTTTCTAAGTTACTTGCTCCTTGAGTTGGGCCAGAATTACTTCCAATAGCTGTGTTATAATCTCCATTTGTATTTAGAGTTAAGGCACCAAGACCAACTGCGGTATTACCAATTCCTTTCTCGTTTAAAAGAAGACTACCTTCTCCAATTGCTGTGTTTTCACTTCCCTCGATATTGTCTCGTAAAGCATTAGTACCCATGGCCGTATTAAAATTACCTTTTATATTTCCATTCATCGCATTATGGCCATAAGCTACATTAGAACTTCCAGTCTCATTCGACGCTAAACTTTGAAAACCAGTTGCAGTATTTGACCATCCAATTGTATTTAGTCTTAAAGCCATTGAACCAATTGCTACATTACCGCTACCCTCGAAATTTTCTGCAAGACTATTTGCTCCCACAGCTACATTATTGTGTCCTGTTACTCTTCCTTCTGCATTACCATGTAGGCTATTATAACCAATAGCGGTATTCCAAAATCCCTCGTAACTTCCGCTTGAATTTCCTTTATAGGAATTGACCCCAAATGAGGTATTAGAAGTTCGCTCTGCAGCTAGTAGTCCAGCCGGTGCACTTCCCCTTTTAAAAATAACATCCGCATCGTCTGTAGTTCCTATAAAATGAGTTGTGCCACTTGTTCCCGAATTACCAATTGTACTCCATACATTTTCGGATGATGCCAAACCATTCCATTGATTACCATTCCAATAATAATAACCGGGATTTACAGCTGTAATTCCTGTACCTACTGTCCCTGTATTATAGACAAGCAAACCAGTAGCGGGAGATACAATAGTTGTGTCATCTGTAGTTGATTTTAATGCTATACGTGGCGGAAGAAAGCCTTTATTTGTAGCATTTAATTCCAATACTGCAGAATTGTCCGGTATAGGGACATTAATTCCAATACTGGCAGTTACTTTTCCTCCTCTATTTAAATTAACGCCGTAGATACTATTTCCGATGTTTAATTGATTACTGCCAGTTATATTGGCAGCCTTCGTATCTGCCCCTAGAAAAACATTGTTACTACCTAGGATAAGATCCATTCCCGCGTTGTTTCCTACCGCTGTATTGTTGTCGGTCGTATAGGCAGTACTCGATTTAAGATTAAACAATGCTTTGTTTCCCAATGCACTATTTGAATTCCCATTAATATTAGATGATAAAGCATCGTACCCAACAATCGTGTTGTTAGTACCGCCCGTGGTATAGTACATAGCGTAACTTCCAATCGCAGTATTGACACTAGCCGTAGTTGCACTATACATCGAATTATGCCCTAAACTAACGTTCATCCTACCTGTCTTAAGACTTGAGGCAGAACTGTTTCCAACTGCTGTATTAGCATCTCCGGTACTTACACTTCCCAATGCATTACTTCCTATCCCAGTGTTAAAAGAAGTAGTGTTTTGACTCAATGCACGATTCCCTACTGCAGTGTTATCACTTCCCGCTGTCGTTCTTATAAGTGTGTTAGCACCGATACCGACATTCCCAGTACCCGAAACAATATTGGATAAAGCCTGTTCGCCAAATGCAATATTTGTTTTAGTCAATCTACCTATAGGTGCTTTGTTTCTTTTAAATATAATATCCCTATCGTCCGTAGTTCCAATAAAATTAATAACTGGATCGGTGCCCGTATTCCCTTTTAACCCCCAACCTTCCGAATTGGAATCCGATATCCGAATCCACTTAGTATTTGAATGACTCCAATAGTAATATCCCGGAGTCACATCACTTATGGTTGCCGTATTGTATACCATTAAGGAATTCGCGGCGCCAACGATTGTGGTGATATCCGTGGTTCCAGTAAGGGATACACGCGCTAGCAAAACCCCTTTATCTGGAAACCTAATATCCAAAGCAGCTGATTCATGAGGTACTGTTATTCCAATTCCAACTTGAGCACTTAAAGTGTTTCCCGTAATTAAAATCAGGAGAAATATGGCGATTATTTTCATATTTTCTATTTTGAATAGCTTGTTTTTTTCTAACATTGGACATGTACTTTTTATATGTTTTTGAGATTATAGTAGGTCGAAATAAAGACTCATCCGAACTCGAGTATAGTGACTATATTCCATATCAAATCCTGCTTTTTAATACCGTTTTCACAGTAGCTTTTATTGTGTATATTTCATTACTGTAATAGAAATAACATCACCACTTCATATCCTACTTGTTCTATAAGGTGCAAAATAAAAGCATTCCTCATTAACAAAAAAAAAAACTGCTACGCATATATACTCAAACCAAAAAAAACACCATAAACAACTATAAATAAACAGTATAAATAAATATTTTATTAGAAAATCTTCAACTATTTTACACTCGATGAAAACAATAAAAATGTAAGAAACCCTTAAAAATCAATTCACATTCAGGTGAAGCTTTAAAAAATTAATGTTTCATTACCCATAGAATTGTTTTTTGAACACAAAACTACGTTTTGTGGGTAAGTGCTATTAACTAGCCAAAGTATTATTCTGTAGCCAATATTGTCACATTACTTCTTCGGTTCAAAACCAAATCATTATCTATGTTGTCCGTTGAAACAAAGTTCTGTAGACCAATTCCTTTCACAGTTATAGCATCTTCAGAAATACCTAACCCGATTAATTCTGCCTTTAGATTATCAGCTCTTTCCTTACCTAGATTTTCATTAGACTCTTTAGAACCAATCGTACAAGTAAAACCTTCGATAATTATCCTATTTGGAGTATCTAATTTTTTATATTCATTCGAAAACCTTGTTAACACCGCTTTTCCATTTGTGGAAATAGTAGTGGAATTATACTCGAACAATAAACCTATCACAGGTATTGTATTTTCGTTTTCTAAAATGGAATTAAACACCGAAATATTAGTTACTGATTTGGTTAGGTCGTCTAGAGGTTTTGCAAAACTTAATGTAATTTTCGAATCAGTATTAGTAGCATCTGTAGTGTTAATTTTAGTTTTTTGAACCTCTTTCAACTCTGTTTTCTTTTCTGTACTAACATTGCCTTGAGAATTGCCATATAGCTCATACAGTTTCAAAAATAATACAATCAGTAAAATAGCTGTAATTGCTATTAAGATAAATTTCCAAAAACTAAAAATAAAAACAATAATACTTTTAAAAAAGGCAGATATTACATTAAAAAAACCTCCGGATAACTTAGCAGCTAAGATCGACATATCTAAATCAGCATTTTTAAGCGCCTTTTTGACACGATTTGAATTTATCCCTAATTCTTTAACTCTTGCTTCATTTTTTAATTTGTCTTCAAATCTGTATTTTCCCTTAAACCTATTAATATCTGTACTCGTAGCTTTGATATTTGAAGGGTGATTAACAATTTGCGCAATTTGTTTATCAGAATGAGTTCCCTTGTATTTATTGAAAATTTCTTCTGCCGACCTTACGTGATCATATTCGTATGCATCACCACCTCTTAATTCAGTACCACTATAGCCATCTTGACACAATGCTTTATTGTCGTTATATTTTGCCTGACCTCTTGCAAGAGCCTCCTTGTGCTTTTCTGCTTTTATTTTCTCAAAGACTTTGTCAATTTCTGTTCGATTATAAGATCTATTCGGGTCAATTGTTTCTTTCATATTTAATTATAGTGTGGTTAGTAAATATTGTGATTAGTATTGTTATTTTATGAAATACAGTAGATTAAAATTTTGCAAAACTTATATAGTCCCATAACATCCCATTTTTGCTTTTAAATCAATTATATTAAATAGCTGAAATTTGTATTAATAATTATCGCGATACATCCCTAAAATAATTAATAGAGATATAAGATTACACAGATACCTAATACCTAGAAACACGCTATTATTTGTTTAAAGAAGTGAAAGTAATCAGAGCTTATTTAAAAGCAATAGAAAACTTTCTAGATGACTATATTTACCTTGTGAATCGATTTTTTTATATTCAAAAGCACAAATTTCTAAAATATGTCAAATAGATATTTGGGAGAAAGTGAATGAAATTTCCAGCGGAAAAGGCCCCCTTAGAAACAAAATTTAAAAAGTGTTTTATATTTCAATAGTAACTACAGTACCATCAATGGAGGTGTCAATCTTCAAGGAATTTTGAAGATTTTTTTTACTTAAATCCAATCGCTTTTGTATTATAGAGATTCCTTTAGATTGGTGTGTTTTATTCTTTTTAACTTGATATCCTATTCCATTATCACTAAGAATAAGACGCACTGAATCCGTTAATTGTTGAATTTCTAGAGTAATTATTGGCTTCGTAATAGTAGATGTAAAACCATGTACAATTGCATTCTCGACAAATGGCTGTAGTAGCATAGGAGTAATAAAAATTTTATCCAAATTTAGATTAGGACTTACAATTAATGAAAAAACAATCGAGTGTTCTACTCGAATATTTTCGATTTCTATATAATGTTGGAGGTATTCAATTTCTTGGGATAAGCTAATTTCCTTCCTTTCCGAATAGTCTAATGTTGTTCGAATTAAGACCGCAAAACGCTCTAAATAATAAAGCGCCTGATCTATATCTTTACAGATAATATAATACTGAATAGAACTTAAGACATTAAATAAAAAATGTGAATTCATCTGACTCTGCAATGCTTGTAATTTTACATCAGAAAGTTGTTTATCAAATAATAATTGGTTTTTTTCTTGTTCATTTTGTAATTTAATCATGTTTAGTTCTTCAACTTGACGTCTTTTCAAATAAGCGATTCGTAATTTATAAATAAAAATTATAAAAATTGAAAAGAAAACTAAACAGCCAAGAGTGAAAACCCATGTGGCATAAAATGGAGGAGTAACAGTTAACTCAACTAGGTTCTGAATTTGAACTATACCAGTATCTAGATTTGTAACTAATATTTGAATGTTATAAATGTCATCCTTTAAATAATTCAAATTCAATCGGTTTTCATCGAAAATATCAATCCAAGGTTCCGATTTTTTTAAACGATATTTAAAATGCAGCTTATTTGGGTATTTATTATGTTGGGCAATAAAATCGATTATGACATTATTTTGGTTGTAAGGTAGATTTAATTTAGGTGAGGTAATTTGAGATGTGTGTATTTCTTTTAATACGTTATTCACTTTTACTTTCGATAGGATAACGCGGGTATTATCTTCCCTTTTTTCCACAAAATAATCATTACTAAGTACAAAAAAACCCTCACTTGTTCCTATATACAAATGCTCTTTACTACTTACTGCGCTATAACTATTTGTATTAGTCAACCCTTGTTCTTGGTCTATAAAAAAACACTTTTTATTATAAAAGACGTTTATACCTTCGTTAGTTCCGATATAGATAACATCTTTGATACTATTTACAAAATTGGTACTACTTCCCTTTATCATTTGATGGGAAAATTGCTTTATAATTTTAGGTTTAGAAAACTTAGTATTTAAAATAAAAACATCATTAAAATCCGTAACAACAATTAATTCATATTGATTAAATGCTACGATTCTTTTAATTTTTTTTTCATTAAATGATCCTTCTAGTGTCCACGACAGAAACTTATAATCTCTAAACTCGTAAACTCCATTTAAAGCTGTAGCAAAATACACTGCTTCATCGGTTTGGGTTATAGCTACAACTTCCGTTGGTATTTTGTTATTTCCCCAATCGTGAAAATAACTATAATCCATTTTGTAAATATTGTGAAAAACACGTACTCCTGCATAAGGCACCGCTGTTACTAACTTATCTTTGAAAAAGGTAAATGAAAAGACATGAACCGGATGGTAACTTAAAATCTCTCCTGACAGACTGAGTTCAAACATACCAATATTAGAAGAAACCCAAATTTTATTCTTATATAGTAGTGACTGATAAAACTTGATCTTATCAGAAGGTGTATCATAATCGATTGGATAAAAGTGCTCTTTTATAGTAGTTTTATCGGCAAACCTCTGATAGTTTTCTCTTTGAAATCTTTTAAAATTAGCCAGCGAAACATGTTTGATTACTTCATGTTTAGAAAAAACAGAGAACCCTTGATTATGAAATACAAATTGTTTTTGGTCTTGCGTATTTAAACAATAAACGGTACCTAAGTCTTTTTGATGTCTAACAGGTGGGTTTATATTTATTTGAAAAATTCCATTTTGTTTTGTACCTACATAAATAAACTGATTGGTCTTATGATAAGCTACTGTTTTCAAATCATTTTCCTTTATACCTAACTCACTTGTTCTGTTTACGATTTTGGCACTTTTAAGCTCATACAGTCCTCCTCCAGTATCAAAAAAACCAGATGCTGTCAAAAAAACTGCATCTCCTATTTTCTGAAATGCCAAAACATTTAATAGTGGATAATTTTTAATTATCTTAAAAGAGGATTGGTCTACTTGCAACAAGCCATTAGCAGTTCCTAATAAGACCGAACTTTCACGAACAAAGGAAGAGAATATTTTTTTTATATCAGAAACCTTTACTAGTTCTTTATCGGTTACTTCGTATATACCATCGTTAATAGTCGTAGCATAAACTTTTCCTGCGTTCGAAAAAAAACTACTTACTTCAAAAAAATAGGATTTATCTTGGATAAATTTAGGATTCTTTATCGATAAATCTTTCGTTGATATAATGGACACACCATTTTGTGTTCCAGCATAGATTTTACCACCTGTACTATATAAAGTCCTTACCCGGTTATTTATCAATCCACTCTTTACATCAAGTAACTTAGACTGATTATTGTGAAAATAAAGTACACCTTGGCCATAGCCAGCAATCCACATTCCATTTTTATCATCTTCTAAAATATCGAATATATTATTAAATTTATAAAGTATGGAATTGGGTTCCTGTTCAAACCGATTCATTACCTTTTTAGCTAGCCCTGCACGCGTTCCTACCCATAAATCGTCCTTTGAATCTACAAAAACTTTAGAGACATAGTTAGAAATTAACCCATTATTAGAATTATATATTTTAGTGTCTGTGGATTGTGCAAAATGGTATTTAAAAAAAAATAAAAAAAGAACTATAGGGAAGTACTTCATAAAATAAATCTTTCTATTTTCTCTTTATAAGTGGCTGAAACTGGAATATGCTGTAGGTTTTCTGTACTTATTTCTTTAAGCTCAACGTTTTTTTGTTGTTTACTATAATTTCTTACTTGATTGATATTTACCACATAAGAATTATGTATTCTAATAAAAGATTCTTTAGGTAACCGATGCTCAACCTCTTTTAAAGACTTACTTTGTAAAAACTTATCCGTAGTTGTAAATATCTCACAATAACTACCATGCGCTTTACAATAAAGTATATCACTTAAAGAAACTATGTTACGCCTATTGTTTGTAGCGTTAATTAATTTCAGATATTGCTTATTGTGCTTCATTTCAATGTAACGCTCAAAGATAATTTTTATCTTTGAGCGTTCAACTGGTTTAACCAAATAGGCAAAACAACCAATCTCATTAACTGATTTGTCCATATATTGCGCATATGCCGTTGTAAAAACAACTTCAAAACGTTCTTTATTTACATATTGGAATAATTCAAAACCGTTTACCTCAGGCATTTCAATATCCAAAAAAACCAAATCTGGTAAATATGTTTTAATCGCCTCAACACCGGTTTTCACAGAATTACATAAATGTATTTCAAAATTACTGTCAGGATAAATACGTATGATGTATGCTTTTAATAATTCACGAATTTTCGGTTCATCGTCAATTATTACCAAAACCAAATGATCCATAATGATATCTTTTATTAAATATCGCAAATATAGCACAAAAATACAGTGATTTTTAATGAGAATTTAACAGTAAATCTTTCATCAACTTTTAAATAAAACCCTCACTAAGGAATTTATTAGCTACATTCGTCCCCCTCGACCTTACTTCTTAAAAAGGATTTTCAATATCTTTTTTGTTATTATAATATAAACCTAAAGCTTTACAGTATCGCATCTTACCATTTATACATAATGTTTTTAGTGAAGCGGAAGAGATATTAAGTAATTGTTTTGTTACTTCCCCTTTTCACTCAAGTCCTTCCCTAATTATTTACTTAGCCAAAAGCTTTTTAAAATAGTCCATGATTGTTTGACTAAATAGCTTTAGATTTTCTTTTGTAATTTTATTTACTTTTTTAATTGAGCTATTTTACTGTCAATAAAAACTATCTTTTTATTCATTTTTCTAATTATAAGTGTTACATTTCGCTCTTAAATAGATACTTTTTCAACCATTTAAAAGCCATTAACTGTTCTGTCAATACCATGCTAATCAAAATATTCTTACTGCCAATTTTACTTTTATTTGCGTCTTGTGCTACCACTCCATCTGCGACTATTCCTACTAATTTTAGTAGTTCTACTCAGGGAATGCTCGTTGGAACAATTGCTATTGAGAATAAAAAACCTATTTTTCACCAATACTTCTTCCATTATCTGGGCGAAAATGATAAAGACATCACTATCAAAAAAATGCTTACTATTCGACCAGAACAAATGTTGAAAATGAAGTTTAAACCAGATTTCGCAGAAAACAACAAAGCCATTTACTTTTTTTCAATAACGGAAAATGCCGGAAAATATCATTTTTCTACTTTGAGACTGCATGAAAATGGAGGCTATATACAAAATGTAATGAAAGTTCCAATGGATATCAATTTTACGATAGAAAAAGGAAAAGTGAAATATATTGGTGAAATCTATTTTAACTACAATAAAAGGTTGATTCTACTAAATGATGAAAGTCAAAGGGATTTAGTAAAGTTCAAAGAAAAGTATCCTGCACTACAGATTGAATAAGCAATATAGATTGATTGAGTTTATCAAAATCTTTCATATATATTTTATGAATCAATTGGAGACTGCCCTAAAAAACAAACGTTCCTTTTTAGAACGGTATCTATAAGGAAGCCTACATTTTTGAACTCCAAACTTATATGAGACAGTCCCGTTTATTTTGTATAATCGCACCGTTTCAATTTATCGAGTTTGGTTGTAGTCATACTTTCTTTAGTGAGAACTGAAATACTTCTCAACTAAAAAATTATACTTTTTTACATTATAAGATATCACGGGTTTCTTTTGCCCATCAAATACAATCAGAGCTGTTCTTCTCTTGAATTTTGTAATATCTATTAAGTATGTTTTGTCTCTAGTATGAAATTTTAGTTGCCGGGCATTTGTTTTTCCGACGAACCTTTCATTTGTTGCTGGTCCATAATTGTTATAAATTGAACTAGCAGCCTTGTTGTGTGATTCTATTTCACTTTTAAAAGCATCGACTTTTTTATTTTGCACAAAAAAAATTCCTTGAGCGGGTGCTGTAAGTGTAATTCCAAATTCTGTCTTCACATCGGAATCCACCAATTTAATGTATCCCGAAGAGCAAGAGTTTAAAAACATAATGCATAAAAAATAGCTGCTAAATAGTTTTATATTTTTTCGTGGCTGTTTCATCTGTTTTTTATCATATACAATTTACCAAGACGGTTTGAAAATAATTGATATTGGATTTTTGGATTGCTATAGAAAAAGTATGGAGAATAAGTACCGTCTGCATTTGCTGCGTAACCTTCCTGATTTTTTCCCCAATATTTTGAATGTTTAGCTTCCCATTCCCGTCCCAATGTCGTCGCTTCCTTGATTTTCAAAGTATCTCTACCGACAATCACTTGGGTATACAAAAAACCATCCCAGTTTTCTGAGCCGGAATCACTTCGCTTCAAACTTATTTTTTGAAAGTATTGGTACTGAATGTTTTTATTGTAATAGGGAACTAATTTATATTCATCAGTAGAATAGTATCTAAATAAATCATTATGGACCTTGCCTCTACTTTGAATAGTTCTTTGAATGTTTGTATCACTATACAACGCCATCCATTTACCGTTTTCCTTATATATTGTTTTTAAAAACCGCTTAGATGGTCGATCTGTTGTCCAGCATTCTTTTGAAAAAAACATGGTTGAGCTTTGTTCGATTTTTGCTATAAAATCCGCCTGTTTACTTTCATCAAAACTAAAATCTGCATTATAGAGTTCGAATTGTATTTTTGTAGTATCCCCATCTAAAGGCCAGGTCCTGTAGTAGTTTTTATCTCTATTAATAAGATAGCCCTCAAACAAAATTTCTTCAGAAATGGCTGTTTTGTATCTAGCTACAAAATTCCCTAAACTATCAAATTTAGAATATTCTCTGTGTTTTACAGATTCACTGCCCAATATTTCATAGATATCCTGAACCACTATCAAATGATTTTTGTTCGTTAAATAGTGTTCCAATTCTGTAGTACCATCGATTACAACTTTCATCTCCTTGTTTTTAAACAGCAATACCCCTTGGTCGAGATCTTGATATTCTCGGTATTTTTCAGGCAACTTACTGCTGTTAATCATATTTAAAAACACCATATCCAAATCAGAATTACCAAGGCCTACAAGGGCACCAAAAAAAGCCATACCACCAAATAGCCATTTTAGTTTCTGTATGGATTTGAAAAACATAAAAATAAAATAGAAAATGACACTTCCTAAAAATAAACCAATGGCAACGAAAAAATGAAAAAGTTCCGCATACATTCCCTTTATTAAAGCAGGTGCAATCATCAAATAGATTGCAGTGATACCAAAAGCAATTAAATTTGATTTTAGAAGATGCTTAGAGAATTGTTTTTTTTCACTCATTATAATTTTTATTTTGCTATTTTAAATCTTGTTTTTTTAAATCTTCCCAGAGCATCCAGTTCCCACGGATCCTCACCAATTAAATAATACTTATCAAGCTCTTTAATTACTCTATTTTCTGAATCCATTTTTTCAGCAATAAATGCCTTTGCTTTTGCAATTTCATTCCACTTTTTTCCCTTAAAAGACCATACGGTAATATCGTTCCAATAGCCTTGATTGGTCCGAGAAAAAAGAATTATTTCATTAGCCCCATCCCCGTTTAAATCTTCTGTTTTTGCTACAGTAACCCCTAAACTCTGATCTATGTTTATTTTGGGAATACCGTGTGAAAATTCAATATCTATCGCATAATTATTCGGTTCAAAGACTATTTCTCCGGTTTCAAAATTGCGTTTCACAGTTATAAATGCCGTATCTTTTTCTTGATCATTATTGACATCACCTACCAGAAATCGGGTCTGCTCTACTCCCACTTTTAGCTGATTTGCTTTGTCTATCCACTTTTTTTCTGTCCCGCAACCCCAAATCAATACTAGCAAAATCAACAGTTGTAATTTCATATTTCTTCTAGTTCTGTTAAACATGAATATTTTAATGACCTTCTCAAAAGCAAATTTTATTATTGAAATTCTTTTAAAAAACAGCTGGCACATTTACTGCTCTAATCCAACTGAATTATCAAATCACTATATAAAACCCTTTGATTTACGATGGATATGCCTAGTTTTTACTTTGGTATTCTAAAAAATTTGCCGCAACTACACTGATCTCTTGATGTATCGATTTGTTAACACTAACAGATTTTAATACTTGGATTAATTCTTGCTTATTTTCGGTTTTCGTACCATTTATCACCCGATTAAGTAACCAAACCGTATGTACTGTAGGTTGTTTTAAAACCGATTGCATTAATAATTTTTCATAAATCAGGTTATTTTCTAAGTAAAATTTCTCTAGGAAATGTGTTAACGGTCCGGGGCATCCGAATTCTACTAATGGATATTTTTCCATCAAATCAATAATGGGTTGAACGGCCTCCATACCCATTTGATTTTGTTCCATTATGGCTACAATATCATATTGAATTAGTGCGAACTCTGCCTCATCGTCAATCCAATCATGACAATCCAAAAAGTTGACAACTGGCTGAAAGTATTTTTCCATAATTATTGTTTTTATGTCTTTTAAATGAATAACTTAACATTACGCACTAGTTATATTAGTCCTTTCAGATTTTTATGTAAAATCCTACTGTTTAGTTTAAAATTTCAAAAACGTTTTCCCATGCTTCATCCTCATTAATTTCACAATCAAAATTAATCAACCTGTCCGCACGCTCTTCAAGTTCGTTTAACCTCTTTATAGCATCTTCAACCTCGTCCACATAAAATTCTAAATTAATTCCGGTATCCGTAGTAATTCTGGCTACCAGGTGACAAACACAGACTTCTCGCAAATTAGTGGTGAAATACTTTTCTATATCCGAAATGTCAAGATGGTCTTTTTGAACATTAAAATCATCGGTGAAGTCTACCGTTATATAACAGTTAAATTTACATTCGTTTTTATATTTATAATTTTTATATGCTTTATCCACCCAATGAGTCTCAGGTCTGCCATTTTCAGTATCCATCATAAAAACGGTAATGCTATTCACTGGATAAATTTGCTTATTATCTAACCTTGTTTCGTTCCAATTCATATCTATATAATTTAGTTGCAATTGATGTTTACTTTCTTACTTAAAACCAACTTCTTAAAAATCAATATAACATCAAATAATAAGAAGTAAAATATTGTTATACGAATTTTTAAAATGTGATAATACTTAATTTAACTCCAGCTGAAAATCTTTAGTTTACTTTAAATAGGAAGTAAACTTATTTAGTGACAGTCGGTATATTTTAATTGTTTTTCTTAAAAAACGCTTTTAAAGACTCATTCAATTTCTGCGGTTCTTCACTTGGGAGATTATGAGATGCATTTTTGATGTATACTAATTCTTTATCTTTTTTAGGAACACTTTTTAATGCTTTATAAATCATTTTTCCAGATTCAATACCAATTGCATAGTCGAATTCTCCTTGTATTACTAAGGTAGGTGTTTTAATATTTGCAATTTCGCTTAAGATATTGAGATTGTTGTAAGACCCTTGTCCGTGAAAAACTTCGTTGATATACTCAAATCGTTCCATTACTTTTTCTAAAAGTTCCGGTGTGTATTTATTTCTTGTATAGAAATCTGGATCTTTCAAAAGTGCCTCTATTTTTGCTTTCTTTTCCGGTTGAGCCCAATAAACATCAAATCCTAAATCTTTTGGAAATTCATATCTTATCGTATTCATATCTACAAAGAAAGTTTTGTTAAAGCCACTTTTCTCTATAGTATCCAATCTCTTAAGAATATCATTGTATCTTTCCTTTTTAGAGGGGTCATCGGTTTTCTTAAGGAGTTTATTCGCTAATTGTTTTTCGTGTTTGATTAAGGCAAGAGTATTATGTTGAATGTTTGCGGTACCCGAATTACAAATAAATGAATTGATTTTTTCTTGATGTTTTATCAAGTATAAAAAACCATACATACCTCCCCAAGATGAACCTAAAAGATTAATTTTTTTATTCGGATACCTCTCTTTGATATAATTAACCACTTCGTCCAAATCCTTGACAAATTGATCTGTAGTAAACATTGTTTTATCTCGAAATTCATCAGATTTACCACTACCGCGTTGATCAAAATAAACCATCAAATAATCGTTTTCAAATACATCTCTATAAAATTCATGATCAACATTGAAAGCTCCTGGTCCCCCGTGAAGTGTGATGATAATAGGTTTTTCAAGATTCCCAACAACTTTCGTGTAAAGATTAGTTCGTTCAACAGGAATAAAAAACTCCGTATCGATTTGATCTTTTTTGGATTGATCGATATTTTGTGCAATACAAGAATACGAAAATAGAACAGCGTATATCAGTGATATTATAAGAAATCGATTCATTAAATTATTGCTTTTAATTTTATTGTGATATCTACTAATTGGTCCTTAATAGAAGTCAGACTAGGTCGGCAGTATACTGTCAACGGTTTTCTTTACATAGTAATTGAAAATGCAAAAAAAACAAATGAATTACTAATTTCCAACTCTCAAGAGGTACTCTTATCATCAAAATGATTTGTTAAGATTACTTTTTTTGCTCCTTAAATTTTTATATTAAAACGTCACGAAAATACATAAAAAAAGAGGGTTTTGTTAATTACACTTCATAATTATTCCGGTTTACTTTTTAATTAAAATACATCAAGCTTATTGTACACAAAAAAACTTAAATACATTCTTTTTTTCTATTTATAATTTAATTCACTCAGCGGTAGATTTTCATAGTCAACATTTATGAATAATAATTATATTCGTACGATACTATATTTCGAAAAGCTTGTTGATCAAAAAAGCTGCTTTTAACGTACTAAATTCATCAAACATTATTCTAGTAAACCGTAATATGGAGATTAATAATTGACCTGCGATTTTTCGCCCTGCATTCAAACCCCAATACCGTAGGACTAATTTGAAGTTAAAATACCATAACAAATGACTAAAACGATACATCCTAAATTTAGCAGTTTTATAAAACATTTTAAGACAGTAGTGAATGAACGGAAAGATAAAACATACTATGGAAAACTATCCAAGAAAAACACGGACAACATTTTTTTTTATTCTAATTCGATAAAAATCTTATTGATCAATTTCATTTCGATTGTTTTTACTTTGTGCTCTTTTGCGCAAACGCAGACAAATGAGGAAGATTCCGATGCCCTCTATTATATTTTCACTTCTTTAGTTAAAAATGATGCTGAACATAAAGACAATACTTATACTCGAGAAGTAGAAATATTTAAAACAACTGTTGATGAAAAAATAATAAAATATGATTTTTTCTGTACGAATTTTGAATTTAAAGGCCCCAATAATATTAGTTACATAAGAAGAGTAGCCTATATTTTCGATGAAATATCAATCCTGGTTGATGATTCTAGGAGAATAATTGATGTAACTAAACCTGCTGATATGGATCAGCGATGGAAAAAAACAAAGGAAAAAATACTTTTAGAATATAAAGGAGAAATAATTACAAACTACTTAAAACAGATCGATCAAACTATAGAAGATAAAGAGAAATTAATGTTTTTTTTACAAAGTGATGACATGTATGGACTATTTATTAAGGCATCATCAGAACTTGACAATCCTGCTAAAACGTCTGAGATAAAAATTAATATAGAAGAGGGAACTAAAATAATTACTCCAAAAAACAAGTCCAATGAAGAAACAGAACAATATACTTTTAAAGGAAACGCATTGAATTATGCCGTTAAAACTGTTTCTAATATCAAATACGAAATAAAATTTTTAGAACAAATTAAGCTATAAATTATACTGAATTTTACGCGATCCGTATGTGTCAGCTATTATAGCAATCAGAGCAATCAAACCTGAGTATTTAAGTCAAGAAATGGTTTGTCTTGTAGACTCCTGTTGTTGACTTCTCTATAATATGTGTTATGCTTTTTTCTTTTATTATTTATCATTATTGCGTACAAAACCCGAAGTAATACCCTTCAATAACACCACTTTGATTATTAAATTCTAAAACATAAGTCGTTTTAAAAGAATGAATTAGTATTAATCAACGCCAAATATGTTAAAAATGATACTCTATAATTAGAGTAAACAGTACTTTGCATTCAATTGCGTTATATAAAACATAAATAACGACAGCAAAAATTAGTTACGGCATTTTTTAAGTAACTTTATAAAAAAATTGAAATGAAAAAACTAGCCTTAGCCTGCGGAATATTATTTCTTATAAGTTGTAATAATATGGCACAAAATAAAAATACAGAACACACAGACATTAACACCACTATGACCGATAAAAATCAAACAAAAACGATATACTCATTTAAAGTAAAAGACATTGACGGTAATGAATTTGATTTTGCTTCTTTAAAGGGTAAAAAAATCATGATTGTCAATACAGCTTCTGAATGTGGTCTAACACCTCAATACGAGCAACTTCAAAGTATTTACCAAGAATTTAAGGATAAAAACTTTATAATCGTTGGATTTCCAGCCAATAACTTTGGTGCTCAAGAACCGGGATCCAACAAGGAGATTTCAGCATTTTGCACTAAAAACTACGGTGTAACCTTTCCAATGATGGAAAAAATATCAGTTAAAGGCGACGACATGGCGGCTATTTATCAATATTTGACAAAGAAAGAACTAAACGGTTTACAAGACAGTCAAGTGGAATGGAATTTTCAAAAGTATCTCATTGACGAAAACGGAAAATTAGTACAAGTAGTAGGGCCAAGAATACTTCCAAATGACCCTGATGTAAAAAAATGGATTAAAGGTTAATTCCTATAATATCTTTTTTAGATTTATGGATTTCTAGAGCTTTGTTTGTATATTTGAGTTTTACTTTCAGCTATGATATACTCCGAAATAGAACTTGCACAAAGCATTATTGAAATCTGTAAATCTAAAAATATTCAGCATATTGTCATCTCGCCAGGATCTCGAAACGCCCCTCTAACTATTGGGTTTGCAAGTGACCCCTTCTTTAGCTGTTATAGTATCGCAGACGAGCGCTGTGCCGCCTTTTTTGCCTTGGGAATTGCCCAACAAATCAATTATCCCACCGCTTTAGTTTGTACTTCGGGTTCTGCCCTGCTCAATTATTATCCCGCAATAGCTGAAGCTTTTTACAGTCAAATACCCTTAGTGGTTATTTCAGCAGACCGCCCGACACATAAAATAGACATTGGAGACGGTCAAACGATACGTCAACAGAACATTTATGCCAATCATATACTCTTCAGTGCCAATCTGGATGAAAATGCTTCTACTCAAAATGACGAAGCGATTCAGACAGCTATTGATCAAGCGATAAACAAACGTGGACCTGTTCACATCAATGCACCGTTTGAAGAGCCCCTTTACAATACGGTAGATAATTTACGTATTCAACCTAAAATCATTGAATACCCCATAGTAAGCCCTCCCAATATTGCTATAGATCGGTATGCTCAACAATGGAAAATAGCTTCTAAAAAATTAATACTCATAGGCGTTAATACCCCAAAATCACTGTCGCAAAGCACTATTGATTTCTTTGCTCACGACCCCAGTGTGATTGTATTGACAGAAACGACATCCAATGTACATCATCCCCATTTTATACACAATATCGACACCTTAATAACGCCCTTTACTCACGAAGAGTTCCTAGAGCTTCAACCGGATTTACTCGTGACCCTCGGCGGAATGGTGATTTCAAAAAGAATTAAATCCTTTCTAAGAAAATACAGCCCAAAAGCCCATTGGCATATCGATTTACTCCGTTTTTACGACACTTACGATTGCCTTAGCGATTCCATTGAAGCCCAACCGGAAACCTTTTTTACAGCGCTTAAGCAGCAATTAACCGATTACAAGCCCGAAAGCCTTTACTTATCGTGGGCTATGAGTCTGCAAAATGACCGGCAATTACAGCATTTCCTTTTTTTGAAAAACATCCCTTTTTCAGATATGAAAGCCTTTGAAATATTGTTGCCACAGCTTCCAAAAAATTCCCAATTGCAAATCAGTAATAGCGCAGCCATTCGATATGCTCAATTGTTTCCAATTGACCAGAGCATTGAGGTGTTTTGCAATCGCGGAACCAGTGGCATAGACGGTAGCACTTCTACATCGATAGGAGCAGCAGTAGCTAGCATTAAGCAAAATGTATTAATAACCGGAGATATTGGCTTTTTATACGACAGCAATGCGCTTTGGAATAATTATATTCCCAAAAACTATAAAATTATCGTAATCAATAATCGCGGTGGTGGTATCTTTCGCATACTACCCGGTCATGTGGAAAACGACATTTTTCATACTTATTTTGAAACCAATCATCAGTACAACATTTCCCATTTGGCAAAAATGTATGGATTTGATTACTATCAAGCTGGGGATGAAGCTGAACTAAAAAGCATTTTGACTGATTTTTGGAGTAAAGACGAGCACCCCGCCTTGTTAGAAATCAATACGCCGACCCAAATCAATAACGCAATTTTAAAAGATTATTTTAATAACTTAGTTAAATAATAATCTATAACAATATGTAAACTTCTAAAATTTTATTATATTTGAATATAACCAATTATAAAATAAAATGAGTAAAAGAGCTGAATTAATTGAAAAATACGCGGCAGACTTAAAAGATAAATGCGGCGTTACTCCAAATATGGAGTTATTAGAAAAAGTAACTATTGGATGTGGTCCCTCTATTTACAATAAGGATTCCTCAACAGTAGCCGGAACATCTAAAGAAGAACTCTTGACAGTAAGGCAAAATTTTTTAATCAAAAAGTTAGGTCTAGATGATTCTCCTAAATTAGATGAGGCCATTGCGAAAGTAATGCATCAATATGGGGATTCTAATAGAAATAAATATAGAGCAGTAGTTTATTATTTATTAGCTGTCCATTTCAAGAAAGAAAGCGTTTACAACAAATAATTTATTGGACAATGATTTCCTTTAAAAACGAATAGAGGCCGTCTTAAAAAGACAGCCTCTATTTTTTTATAATCTTATGTTGTACTGATGGGGTAATTTTAATAACCTACTTATTAAGTTAGCTATGGTCTATACCCCGCAAATTATAAATACTTAGTGGTTTATTCCAAACTAAAGTTAATCGACACATTCGAGCTCACTTCAATTTCACCTATAGCCAAGGTTTGATCTAAAGCCATATCTGCAGATGCTCCTGCTTTTGCAGCATACATTACTGGTCTTGGAGAATATGCCACCGATTCGTCGGATACAAATACTGCTTTCCCAACTTTTTGTCCTAAGGCATTAGCATAGTCCGTCGCTTTTTTCTTAGCATCGGCTACCGCTTTTGTTCTTGCTTCTGTTTGATAATCCGCAGCTTTAGACGATTTAAATTCAACTCCTTGAATTTGATTCGCTCCTGCTTGGATTAATCCCAACATCAATTCTTCGTATTTAGATAAATCTTTTAGTTGAATCGTGATGGTTTGGTTTGCTTGATAGTAATCTTGTTTGGTTTCATAATCTCTATTTTTATAAAGATTAATACGTTGTGATTTATAATCTTTTTCCTCAATTTTCATTTTCTTAATATACTTGATAATCGAAGCAATGGTGGCGTCATTTTCTTTTTTTACAGCTACCGCGTCACTACCACGGTTTTCTGTACCAATTGTAATAACAGCCTGATCTGGTGTAATCGATACTTTACCTGTCCCGCTTACCGCGATTTGAGGTGTTTGCATACCTGTTGGATTTTGAGCATTCATAGTAAAAGCTATTAAAAAGGTTGCGAATAATAGGGATAATTTTTTCATAAAAAATATTGTTTGTAATAGACATTTTCAAAAACGATGCCACAAATTATAACTTATTGGTTTTAATCAATACAAAAAGTGCCAAAATTGGGATAACTAACAGACCTACAAGCACTGGCTCTGTAGTTATTATTTCAGGAGACTTTATTAAAGTTAGTACAAAACCACCAATTGCTCCGCCAAAATGCGCAGCATGTCCAATATTGTCGTTATTTTTTTTCATCCCATATATGGAATAGGATAAATATCCAATACCAAAAACATAAGCCGGTATGGGAATGGGAATAAAAAACAAATAGAGATTCATCCCTGGATTTAATAGAATTGAAGCGTACAATATACCCATTACAGCTCCAGAAGCACCGATTGCTCTATAGTACGGATTGTTTTTATAAAAGGA
Source organism: Flavobacterium sp. (assembly GCA_040393465.1). GTDB lineage: Bacteria > Bacteroidota > Bacteroidia > Flavobacteriales > Flavobacteriaceae > Flavobacterium. The sequence goes on from JBEBUC010000001.1 coordinate 88,663, forward strand.
TAAAGTCAATACATTTCCAACAATTAAACTGCCAACATAGATCAATATAAAGTAAAAACTAGAATAATACGAAATCACTATGGGAGCAAACATGTATAGGGTAAACATATTAAAAAACAAATGTCCGATATCTGCATGTAAAAAAGCCGAAGTAATCATTCGATACTTTTCGCCATTTTGAATTCGCCCTATGTGGAACTCGTATTTAGAAAAGAAATTGGGGTCATTAAATCCTTTAAAACTAACCAAACCGGTTACTATTATTACGACGAGTAAAATGGGTATCATATATAAATTTTAGCTCGTAAAAATAGACATTGTTTTATTAGAATGGAATATTTTGTGCGCAAAAAGGTTTAATAAAGTATCTTTGCAAATAATAAAGTGTGCCTTTTTCAAGTCTGCAACGGTTTGTATAGGTACAACCGATTTACGGTAGGCGAAAATACTAAATCATAAACAATTAATACCAACCTATGAATTTTATAACTTATATAGTAGCATACCCCCTGCTATGGTTGCTATCTAAACTCCCTTTCCCTGTCTTTTACTTTGTATCGGATTGTTTGTTTGTATTGGTATTTCATGTCATTCGATACCGACGCAAAACCGTACAAGAAAATTTGCGCTTAACCCTACCCCATCTATCAGACCTAGAACGCAAAACCATTGAAAGAAAGTTTTACCACTATATGTGTGATATGTTTTTAGAAATGGTAAAAACCCTTACGATTTCTGAAGAAGAAATGAGCAAGCGTTATGTGTTTACCAATATAGAAATGATTCACGAATTAGAGAAAACCAATAAGAGTATCATCCTTTTTTGTGCACATTATGCGAGTTGGGAATGGATTATTATTTTGGGTAAATATATTGACTACAAAGGTTTTGGGATCTATAAAAAAATACAAAATCCTTATTTCGACAAACTCATTCACGACATACGCTCCCGATTTAATGCAGAATTAATCGATACTGCTCATACAATTAAAACCGTTTTAGGCAACGAATCCAAAGGAATCAAGGGAGTTTATGCCTTTGTTAGCGATCAGTCTCCTATGGTGATGGATGCCAATTTCTGGATCGATTTTATGAATATGGAAGTACCGGTACACACCGGTGGTGAAGCCCTGGCCAAAAAACTGGACATGCATGCATTATACCTAAAAGTAGAACGCGTAGCGCGAGGACACTACCAGGCTACTTTTGTTCCGCTTGCCGATGAAGTGAAATCGGTACCCAATTACGAAATTACCGAACGTTTTATACGCGAGGTGGAAAAACAGATTTACGAGGCTCCCGAATATTATTTCTGGACACATAAACGATGGAAACACCGCGACAAAAATCCTAAGAAACAACCGAATAGTAAAGAATATTAGCATAGATAAAATAAAAAATGGAGCTGAAGCTCCATTTTTTATTTTTTATATTTTTGCAATCTTCTTTATTTCTAATATGGTTTTTTCGGCCAAATCATCTGCTTCTTTTTGAGATGGCGCTTCGGTATAAATACGAATTATCGGTTCCGTATTGGATTTTCTTAAGTGGACCCATTCGGTTTCAAAATCAATCTTAACCCCATCAATAGTCGATATTTCTTCTTGACCGTGAATATCGGCCATCGCTAAAAGTATGTAATCAACATCAATTTCGGGAGTAAGTTCGATCTTATTCTTACTCATAAAATATTGAGGATAGGTTGCACGAAGTTGGGAAACCGTCAAATCTTGTTTAGACAGATAGGTCAAAAACAAAGCAACACCTACTAAAGAATCTCTACCGTAATGCAATTCTGGATAAATTATTCCGCCATTGCCTTCACCTCCGATTACCGCATTGTTTTCTTTCATTAGTTCTACCACATTGACCTCTCCTACCGCTGCAGCTTGATAGCCACCGTGATATTTGTTGGTGATGTCCTTAAGTGCTCTAGAAGAAGATAAATTGGAAACGGTATTACCGGGAGTTTGACTTAATACATAATCTGCACAAGCAACTAAAGTATATTCTTCGCCAAACATTTCTCCGTCTTCAGAAATAAACGCCAAACGATCAACATCCGGGTCTACTACTATTCCAAAATCGGCTTTTTCACGAACTACAAGTTCGGAAATATCGGTTAAATGCTCTTTTAACGGCTCTGGATTATGCGGAAAATGTCCCGTAGGTTCACAATACAGCTCGACTACTTCCACACCCATCTTTTTTAATAAATTGGGAATCACAATGCCTCCTGATGAATTTACACCATCAACAACTACTTTAAATCCTGCTTTTTTAACCGATTCGGCATCAACGAGTTTTAAATTTAATACTTCGTCAATATGTCGATCCATATAATCTTCTATAAAAGTAATCTTACCTAACTGATCAACCTCTGAGAAAACAAATGATGCCGCTTCTGCAATATCTAAAATAGCTGCGCCATCGGCACCGCTCAAAAATTCCCCTTTGTTATTTAATAACTTTAAGGCATTCCATTGTTTTGGATTGTGCGAAGCAGTGAGTATAATTCCCCCATCTGCCCTTTCTAAAGGCACTGCTATTTCTACAGTAGGCGTTGTTGAAAGTCCCAAATCAATCACATCAATTCCCAACCCAATTAATGTATTGGTTACTAAATTATGAATCATCGGTCCCGAAATACGAGCATCGCGACCAACAACGACCTTTAATTTATCGTTATTCGTGTTTTGTTTTAGAAATGTTCCGTAAGCCGCAGCATATTTTACTGCATCTAATGGGGTTAAATTATCACCTACATTACCTCCTATAGTACCTCTGATTCCAGAAATAGATTTTATAAGCGTCATATTATTTGTCTTTTCATTAATTAGAACAAATATAGTAAATAGAATTTTCTTAAATTTTTTAAAAAAATAAAAATTCACAACATAAAATTCCTTATTTTGTACTATGAATTTTTTAGCGCACATTTACCTTTCAGGAAACTCGGATTCTTTGAAAATTGGCAACTTTATCGCCGATAGTATTCGAGGTAAACAATATTTGAATTTTCCACCGGAAATTCAACGTGGTATTCTATTGCATAGGGCTATTGATTCCTATACTGATTTTCATCCTATTTTTAGACAGAGTAAACACCGCTTGGTTCCAAACTATAATCATTATTCCGGTGTAATAGTCGATATTTTTTACGATCATTTTTTAGCCAAAAACTGGAATTTGTATAGTGCTGTTCCATTAGAAGTTTATGCGCAATCCTTTTATAAATTACTAGAACAAAATTTTGAAATACTACCGTTGCGCATTCAAAACATGATTCCCATCATGGCTGCTGAAAATTGGTTGGTCAAATACAGCACGGTCGAAGGTATACAATACATTTTAGCACAAATGGACCGACGCACCGACAACCAATCCAAAATGCAGTTTGCAGCAAGCGATTTAAAAATAGCTTATATTGACTTTGAAGAAGAATTCACCCTATTCTTTGAAGAAATCAGACTTTATGTTACCGAAAAAACAGCTACCCTATGAAAAAAGCCCTTTTAATACTCTTTTTATATTCCTACGGGAATTATGCCCAAACAACCAAACCAGTTGTCGGAACTATAGCAAAATCTGCAATGGTGGTTTCGGCAAAATCTGAAGCTTCGTCCATCGGTTTACAAATTCTAAAAGAAGGAGGAAATGCCTTTGACGCAATGGTTGCCACGGAATTGGCCTTGGCCGTATGTTATCCAAGTGCTGGTAATATTGGCGGTGGCGGTTTTATGGTTTATCGACTGGCGGATGGAAAAAAAGGATCTTTGGATTATAGAGAAAAAGCCCCATCGCAAGCAACAGTCAATCTTTTTTTAGACGACAACTTAAATGTTATCGAGCAAAAAAGTACGCAATCCGCATTTGCAGTCGGAGTTCCCGGTACTATAGCAGGATTGTTTGAAGCACATCAAAAATTTGGGAAATTACCCATATCTAAAATTATAGCACCCGTAATAAAATTGGCGGAAAAAGGTTTTGTATTAACCAAAAAAGAAGCCGAAAAACTAGATTATTATCGGGAAGTATTAAAAAAAGTAAACGGAAATAAGTCCCTCTATTCGCAGGTATACAAGGCACAAGATACCATTAAGAACCCTGCCTTTGCAAAGACCTTACAACGCATTTCTAAAAATGGAAGTTCCGAATTTTACGAAGGCGAAACCGCACAAATAATTAGCAAATACATCGAATCTCGAGGTGGAATACTATCCTTAGACGATTTGAAAAATTACCAAGCCGTCTGGAGAACTCCCATAACTTTTAAATACAATGAGTTAGAAATAACATCTATGGCTCCACCAAGTAGCGGCGGTGTAACCATGGGGCAAATTTTTAAGATGATTGAACCCTACGGTTTAAGTAAATTAGGCTTCCATACACCGAATGCTATTCAAGTTATTACTGAAGCAGAGCGTAGAGCTTATGCCGATAGAAATTATTTTTTAGGCGACCCGGATTTTGTTGATAATCCGATTGAACTGATGTTAGACGAAACCTATTTATATAGTCGAATGAGGTCTTTTTCTTGGAACAAAGCCACTCCGTCTTCAGAAATTAGACAGGGCGATATTCCCTATAAAGAAAGTACCGAAACCACCCACTATTCTATAGTAGATTCTTTTGGGAATGCCGTAGCCGTGACAACCACATTAAATGACAATTTTGGCTCCAAACTCTTTATCGATGAACTCGGGATTTTTCTAAACAACGAGATGGATGATTTTAGTATTAAACCCGGAGTTCCCAATACGTACGGATTGGTTGGTAACAAAGCCAATAGCGTAGGTCCAAACAAGAGAATGCTGAGTTCGATGTCGCCAACGATAGTTGAAAAGAACAATAAATTATATATGGTAGTTGGAACACCTGGTGGATCGACCATCATCACCACAGTATTACAAGTTATACTAAATGTTAACGAATACAATATGGGCATGCAACAAGCTGTAAATACACCTCGTTTTCACCACCAATGGCTACCGGACGAAGTGGTTTTTGAACCCCAAGGTTTCGATTCAAAAACCTTAGAATTATTAAAGAAAAAGGGTTATCAAATACAAGAAAAGGACAATGCAATCATCGGAAAGGTTGACGCCATACTCGTTTTGCCTGACGGTCGATTAGAAGGTGGTGCTGACCCAAGAGGAGACGATAGTGCTAAAGGATTTTAAATATTAGAAAGCCTTTGTTTCTCTGCATTATTCCCTGTACTTTTGAACTATGAAAAAAACGAACAAGAATCGAATTAAAAACACTCTAACTCAAGCTTTTAGATATTTACAAGGTTTGATCTACTTTTTAAAATCGATTCTTTCCGAGCGTCAATTTATATATTTTTCATGTGTTATGGTCGGAGCCTCTTCGGCTTTAGCTGTAATTGTATTAAAGTATTTTGCCCACTCGGTATTTCGTTTTACCAATTATATAGACGGTATTTTACACTTACCTTACAGTAATAGTATCTTGCCCGTCATCGGTATCCTATTAACGGTATTCGTCATTAGAAAATTTTTAAATGGCAGTATAGAAAAAGGGACAGCCCAAATTATGATTGCGGTTGCCAAACGCTCCGGTATGATGCCGCGCAAGCAAATGTATGCCCAAATCATTACGAGCTCCCTAACAGTAGGTATGGGAGGTTCTGCTGGACTCGAATCTCCAATTACGATTACAGGGGCCGCATTTGGTTCTAATTATGCACAGGCTTATAAACTCAATTATAAAGACAGAACCTTACTTTTAGCTTGCGGCGTTGCTGCAGGTATAGCTGCCGCCTTTAACGCACCTATAGCCGGTGTACTTTTTGCAATAGAAGTCATCTTAGCCGATATGAGCGTGTCGGCCTTTATTCCCATCATGATTTCATCAGCTACTGGAGCCATCGTTTCCAATATGGTTATTAAGGAAGATATCCTATTATCGTTTAAACAACAATTAACCTTTGATTCTAGCAACATTCCGTATTATATAGTTACTGGAATCTTAGCCGGTCTTGTATCGGTGTATCATGCCAGAATGTTTCGCAGAATAGAACATTACTTTGCTAAATTTCAAGGAAATGTTTATAAAAAAGCATTGATAGGTGCTTCGTTATTAGCGGTATTAATCTTTTTCTTTCCCATGCTTTTTGGGGAGGGATACGAAAGTATTAAGGCCTTATCCAGCGACCACCCACAAATGATTTTAGACAATTCACTCTTAGCTGACTTTAAATCAAGTCAATGGATGTTGTTGTTTTTTGTGGGTTGTACCATGTTTATTAAAGTCGTTGCTACTGGACTAACTTTAGGTAGTGGTGGTAATGGAGGTAACTTTGCACCTTCCCTATTTGTTGGCTCGTATTTGGGATTTGTAATATCAAAATTTGTTGGACTTATCGGTTTAAAAGAGCTGCCTGTAAGTAACTTTACGGTTGTTGGAATGGCAGGAGTTTTAAGTGGCTTGTTTCACGCACCGCTAACTGCTATCTTCTTAATTGCAGAAATCACGGGCGGATACGGACTAATGATTCCCTTATTAATCGTTTCTTCTATCAGTTTTGCCATATCAAAAAATATGGAAAAACACTCTATGGATATCAAGTCCATTGCCGATACCGGTATGGTGTTTACTTCAGATAAGGACCGAAATATTTTGAGTACTATCGTGGCGCATAAATACATTAAAAAAGATATAAAAACCTTATTACCTGATCAATCGACTCAAGATGTAGTCGAGATATTTTCATCTACAAAACAAACTTTTATCCCCATTCTAAACCCCGATCAATCGATCTTTGGCGTTATATATTTTGACTCGGTACGCCCGGTTGTATTCAGTTCTTTTCAAACGAAGTTTACTCCAATAAAAGATTTGATAGAAACCCCTATTATAGTATCTTACTCCGATTCAACCGAAGTAATCATTGAAGCATTCGAATCGAACAAAGTCGAAAATGTTTTGGTACAACAAAACAAAAAATTCATCGGTTTTTTAAATAAATCAGAGTTATTGGAAGTTTACCGTTCGAGTTTGAGTTCCATGCGAATTGAATAGTAGAGATCCTCTTATTCCAATATACCCGTCTTTATTTATGGATCCAAAACAAGGTATCTGTAAATTTTAAAATAAGGTATTGCAATCGTCAATATATCCGAATTAATTGTTGCAAAACTTATAAAAATGTATCTTTGTCTTTTGCCACTTATATATGTTAAAAACAGAAGACACGATTGAAGTTTTAGGAGCTCGAGTGCACAATTTAAAAAATATAGACGTCATCATTCCTAGAGAGCGCTTGGTCGTAATTACGGGACTTTCCGGTTCTGGTAAATCTTCCTTAGCTTTTGATACGATCTATGCAGAGGGACAACGTCGCTATATAGAAACCTTTTCGGCCTATGCCCGACAGTTTCTCGGTGGTCTTGAACGTCCGGATGTCGACAAAATCGACGGCTTGTCACCCGTTATCGCAATTGAACAAAAAACCACCAACAAAAGCCCGCGTTCTACCGTGGGAACCATAACGGAAATTTACGACTTTTTACGTCTATTATACGCCCGAGCAGGAGAAGCATACAGCTATAATACCGGCGAAAAAATGGTTAGTTATTCCGATGAACAAATCATCGAATTAATTACTAAGGATTTTAGCAATAAAAAAATATCGATACTCGCGCCTATAGTGCGTTCTAGAAAAGGTCATTATAGAGAACTGTTTGAACAAATTTCCAAACAAGGTTTTCTAAAAGTTCGCGTTGACGGTACAGTCAAAGACATAGAACCCGGAATGAAACTCGATCGTTATAAAAATCACGATATAGAAACCGTTATTGATCGTTTGCACATGGACGATAGTGACACCAATCGTCAGCGCTTGGTGGAAAGTCTAAAAACAGCGATGTATCACGGAGACGATACCATTATTGTATTGGAGCAAGAAAGTCAAACTATCCGTTATTTTAGCCGCCATTTAATGTGTCCGACAACCGGTATATCGTATTCCAATCCGGAACCCAATAATTTTTCATTTAATTCTCCCAAAGGCGCTTGTCCAAACTGCAATGGTCTAGGAACTATAAATGAAATCAACCTTAAGAAAATAATCCCTGCCCCTGAATTATCGATTCGAAACGGCGGATTAGCTCCGTTGGGACCCTATAAAAATACTTGGATCTTTAAGCAACTAGAAATCATCGCACAAAAATTTGAATTCAGTTTGTCCGATCCGATTTCCAAAATTCCCGAAGCCGCCATGGAAATGATTTTAAACGGAGGAAAGGAGAGTTTTTCGGTCTTATCCAAAACGGCGGGTATTACTAAAAACTATAAAATTGACTTTGAGGGCATCTCCAATTTTATTAAAAATCAACACGACGAAAGTCCGACGGCTTCGATCAAACGTTGGGCTAAGGAATACATGGACGAAATTACGTGTCCAAGCTGTGAGGGTATGCGTCTAAAACAAGAAGCGCTATACTTTAAAATTGATGAAAAAAACATTGGTGAACTCGTACAGATGGACATCGATCAATTGAGTAGTTGGTTTAAAAATGTTGAAAAACACCTCAACAACAAACAATTGCAAATCGGTAGTGAAATCATCAAAGAAATCACCACGAGATTGTCTTTTCTAATGGATGTAGGTTTAAACTACCTGATGTTAAATCGAAGTTCAAAAACCCTTTCTGGAGGCGAAGCACAACGGATTCGTCTAGCTACTCAAATCGGTTCGCAACTGGTTGGCGTTTTGTACATACTCGATGAACCAAGTATTGGTTTGCATCAACGCGACAACGAAAAACTGATTCATTCACTAGAGCAACTACGCGATATAGGAAACTCTGTTTTGGTTGTAGAACACGATAAAGACATGATACTCAAAGCAGATTATGTCATTGATATCGGACCTAAAGCCGGGAAAAATGGTGGTCAAATCATCAGTGCTGGAACTCCTGCCGAATTGCTACTGGAAGATACCTTAACCGCTTCCTACCTCAACGGAAAACTAGAAATTAAAATTCCTGAAACACGAAGAGCAGGTAACGGTCACAGCTTAAAATTAAAAGGCGCTACAGGTAATAACTTAAAAAATGCTTCCATAACTATTCCTTTAGGTACCCTAACTTGTGTAACAGGTGTATCCGGTTCTGGTAAATCGACCTTGATAAACGAAACGCTGTATCCCATTTTAAATGCGCATTTCTTTAACGGAGTTAAGAAACCGCAACCTTATAAGAGTATTGAAGGATTGGAATTTTTAGATAAGGTTATTGCCATCGATCAAAGTCCGATTGGACGTACCCCACGATCAAATCCAGCAACTTATACCGAAGTGTTTTCCGAAATACGCAATCTATTTTCCCAAACTCCTGAAGCAGCTATACGAGGCTACAAACCGGGTCGTTTTAGCTTTAACGTCAAAGGCGGTCGTTGCGACACCTGTGAAGGATCTGGAGTACGAACAATCGAAATGAGTTTTTTACCGGATGTATATGTCGAATGCGAAACTTGTCAGGGCAAACGATTTAATCGCGAAACCTTAGAAGTACGCTATAAGGGAAAATCAATTTCAGATATCTTAAATATGATGGTTGACGAAGCTGTTGATTTTTTTGAGAACATTCCTAAGATATACCGCAAGTTAAAAACCATTCAGGATGTAGGTTTGGGTTATATCACTTTAGGACAACAGAGCACTACCCTATCTGGTGGTGAGGCACAGCGCATCAAATTAGCAACAGAATTGTCTAAAAAAGATACGGGAAATACGTTTTATATACTTGATGAACCCACTACGGGATTACACTTTGAAGACATACGTGTATTAATGGAAGTCATCGACAAATTAGTTAATAAAGGAAATACCGTATTGATTATAGAACACAATCTCGATGTGGTTAAACTTGCAGACTATATTATTGATATTGGTTACGAAGGCGGAAGTAAAGGTGGCAAAGTTGTTGCTACTGGTACACCAGAAGAATTGATAAAAGACAAAAAAAGTTACACTGCTCAATTCTTGAAAAAAGAATTTAAAGCCTAAAAATAGACCTATGAAAGTAGAATTTGAAAACGAAGAAGAAAAAATCACACACACTTTAAAACAAAAAAACTGGAACGAAATCAAAAGCAACGATTCTTGGGCCATTTTTAAAATAATGTCTGAGTTCGTTAATGGATATGAAAAAATGGGTCGTATTGGTCCGTGTGTATCCATATTCGGATCAGCCAGAACTAAACCAGAAGATAAATATTACGGACTAACCGAGAAAATTGCCTATAAAATCAGTAAAGCGGGTTATGGTGTAATTACAGGAGGTGGTCCAGGTATAATGGAAGCTGGAAATAAAGGAGCGCATCTAGGCGGTGGCATTTCAGTGGGTCTTAATATAGAATTACCCTTTGAACAACATTACAACCCGTATATTGATGTAGATAAAAATCTGCAATTCGACTATTTCTTTGTTCGAAAAGTGATGTTTGTAAAATACTCTCAAGGTTTTGTAGTAATGCCTGGAGGTTTCGGAACATTAGACGAATTATTTGAAGCCATTACCTTAATCCAAACTAAAAAGATTGGAAAATTCCCAATTATCTTAGTAGGTAGCGAATTTTGGACCGGTCTTTTTGAATGGATTAAATCGGTTATGTTGGAAAAATACAGCAATATCCATGCGGAAGACCTCAACTTGATAAAAATTGTTGACGACCCGGACGAGGTAGTTGAAGTCTTAAACAACTTCTATAAAAAATACAATTTAAGTCCCAATTTTTAAATATAAAAAAGCCTTCAGGGCTTTTTTTGTTTCTATAAAATTCGATTCCTAAATGGTAATTAGATAGTAAAAATTAGTAAAAAGATACCCCGCACTACCAGAGAAATGTTCCAAAAAAACCGCCTAGTCAACAAGTTGTTAGGCGGTTTTTTAATTTATCAGAAAATATAGTGTTTACTTATCCAATTTACGATCGATAATACGCTCAAAATAGTCTTGTAAAAAAGCTTTACACGCAGTTTCTAAGGATGCCATCTCTGCATTTTTATGTGCAATTAAATTATTAGCCAAAGCTTTATCCTTAATATCATAAAACCCCGTTACCTTTTGTCCGTCAAACGTACAGATATAATTACCTCTTTGGAAATTATACTGGTTTGCAATATAATTAATAGTAAAAGGTTCTACTGCTTCATCTCCTACCAAACTTCTACCCCAACTTCTAAAAGGCTTGTTGTAGCCAATTAAATCTAATATAGTAGGATAGATATCTATTTGCTGGGCCAACTCTGTTCTCTTGCCCTGTAAACGACCATCTGGTGTGTAAATTAAAATTGGAACAGCACTCCTATTGATAATTTTGGTGTACTCTTTGAATTCTATCTGATTGGTGTGATCGGCAGTAATGATAAATAGGGTATTTTTAAACCACGACTCTTTACTTGCTGCTTCAAAAAATTTCTTAAACGCGTAATCGGTATATCCAATAGTTTGATGGATGGGCTGTGTCCCCTTTGGAAATTTCCCTTTGTATTTTTCTGGAACACTATAGGGTTCATGAGAAGAAACCGTGAAAATCGTACTAAAAAATGGTTGTTGCTTTTTATCTAAAGTTTGTTTGACAAACTGAAAGAACGGTTCGTCCCAAATTCCCCATACCCCATCAAATTCATCATCGTTGTTAAATTCCGTTCGTCCATAATAATGGTCGTAACCCAAAATATTTGAAAACCCTAAAAATCCCATAGACCCATTTGCTGCACCATGAAAAAACGACGTATCGTATCCCTCACTTTTTAAAGTAGAAACCAACGATTCTATTTTTTGTTTCGGATAAGGCGATGAGGTAAATGCATCTTTAAAAGACGGTATTCCCGCAATTACCGACGAGACCCCATGAATGGACTTACTTCCATTGGCAAAAGCATTGGTAAAATACAAACTGTGTTGCGCTAAGGAATCTATAAAAGGAGCATAACCTACATAATTGGGAATATTCATATCCTCGTTAAACGATTTGATGTACTCTCTCGAGAAACTCTCGGTAATAAACAACACTATATTGGGTTTTGAAGGATTGTTGTTGGTATAGTACTTTTCAGAACTCAAGTTTTTCTTCAGCTCCTCTTGAGATAGAAAATCAACTTTAGTAAAACTGGTTTTTCCAAAAGTACGAATCAATGAGAAAGGAGTATTCAAAATTAAATCTGCATGTTCTGGTTTTTGAACATACCTATTGGCATCAATCATATTTAACGGTCTGGTGCTCTTTTGTAAATCCCCACGGATACCGGCTAACATACCTACTCCAACTACTAGAAATATCACCACTGATGAACCGAAATACGTCGGCTTGTTATACTTGACCTTAACAGGAGTTATCTTAATCAACTTATATAAAAAGACCCAAAGGGCTGCAGTAACTAAGAAAAGAGCGAATACATGCCAATAGTGAATTAAAAACTTAGAAAACAAGACCCCTTTGTTAGACTCGTGTTCTAAAGTAGCTGTGACCGCCATAGTGGTTCTTGAAAAAATAAACTTATAATAAATAAAATCTATAAAATTGGTAGCATAAGCTATTAGATTACATACAAAATAAATATAGAACAACCACTTTTGAAAAGTTTTACGTGTATTGATCCACAAGGGCAATATCGACAACAATATAAAGAGTGCATTGACATAGAAAATAGCAGTACGGTCAAAGGTAAGTCCGTGATAAGCCAGTGTAAAGAATTCAGACACCGAACTAACATTAAGTAAATCCGAATTATAAACAAAAAACAAAGTACGCGCTATAAAGTAAAAAAAGAAGGCTAGAAAGATTCTATACCCCAAAACCAACAATTCTTTAATTCTAAAGTTAGCATTATTCATATAACTATTTTTATTTGGAACACAAAGGTAACCAAAACTTGCTAAGTAGCGTACAAAAAAAACACAACTCCAGGGGTATCAAGCTACTCAAGGTTTAAAAAAAACAATGCAATGCTAGCTCCTAAAAATTGAGATGGGAGTCCTAAAGCGTATCAGAATTTAACAAAATCAAACAAGTACTATATAGTTAAATAGCATAAAAACATTAAACACCCTTGATTATTGTGCCAAACAAAATCATAAACTTAACGAATAACACCTTTCTAACAAGTAAATTATTTAAAATTTTATTATATTAGCCTAGTGCCTCTTATACAACACAAAAAACGCATACCATATTAATAGTAGCATAAAGCTTTTTCGGGCTTTAAGACTACTTAAAACACAAAACAACAATAACGCAAAAGTGGACTAGTAAAATTAATTTTTTTTCGCTACTTTGCATTTAAAATTAGAAAATCATGACACAAACCACTAGACTTTTTGATATTCCTTATTTACAATTAAAACAGCACAAACTCGAAGATGCCTTTGTCACTAAGATAAACGGAAAATGGGTTAAAACCTCAACGGAAGAATATATTGCCAAAGCCAATACAATATCTAGAGCCCTGCTGAGATTGGGTATTCAAAAAGACAACAAAATAGCGGTTATCTCTTCCAATAATAGAACCGATTGGAGTATATTAGATATTGGAGTTTTACAGACAGGTGCCCAAAACATTCCTATTTATCCTACTATTGCACCAGAAGATTACCACTTTATCTTGTCTCACTCTGAAGCGGAGTATTGCTTTGTGTCCGATCAAGAAATTTACGACAAGCTTATTCTAGTAAAGCACGATTTACCCCTTTTAAAGGAAATCTATTCTTTTGATGAAATATCGGGTTGTAAAAACTGGAAGGAGTTATTTGAACTGGGTGCCGATACCTCTAATCAAACCGAATTAGAGCAACGCATGGCCAGTATATCTACCAAAGATTTAGCTACGCTTATCTATACTTCAGGAACTACAGGAAAGCCCAAAGGAGTAATGCTTTCTCATGAAAACATACTTTCTAATGTAATTGGCAGTTCAGAACGTGTACCGTTTAACTATCAAGACAATTTTAGAGCCTTAAGCTTCTTGCCTATCTGTCATGTTTTTGAAAGGATGATAATTTATTTGTATCAATACTATAGTGTTTCTATATACTATGCGGAGTCAATTGAAAAAATGACCGAAAACCTTAAAGAGGTCAAACCACAAGTCATGACGGTAGTTCCTCGTTTATTGGAAAAAGTTTACGACAAAATTTACGCAACCGGATCTCAATTAACAGGAATTAAAAAAAGAATATTCTTTTGGGCAATGGACTTGGGCTTTGCTTATGAACCCTATAAAAAGAATGGTGCTTGGTATGAGTTTAAATTGAGTATTGCCAGAAAACTGATTTTCTCCAAATGGCAAGATGCCCTAGGCGGAGAATTGGAATTACTCGTTTCGGGAAGTGCTGCCTTACAGTCGCGCTTAACACGTGTATTTACTGCTGCTGGAATTCCTGTAATGGAAGGCTATGGACTCACAGAAACCTCCCCTGTCATTTCCGTAAACGATATGAGAAATCACGGTTTTAAAATTGGAACTGTCGGAAAGCCATTGAGCAACGTAGAAGTAACCATTGCAGAAGATGGTGAAATTTTATGTAAAGGACCTAATGTTATGATGGGATATTTTAAAGACCCAGAAAAAACGGCAGAAGAAATGAAAGGTGGTTATTTCCATACGGGCGATATCGGTATATTGGATGAAGATGGATTCCTAAAAATTACCGACCGTAAAAAAGAAATGTTTAAAACCTCTGGCGGAAAATATGTCGCTCCACAGATGATTGAAAACATCATGAAACAATCTCGTTTTATAGAACAAATCATGGTTATCGGTGAAGGTGAAAAAATGCCGGCAGCCTTTATTCAACCCAATTTCGAATTTATCAAAGAATGGGCCGGAAGAAAACAATTAAACATTGGTAAAAGCAATACGGAAATAAGTACTAATGCCGATGTCATTGCGAGAATTAGCAAAGAAGTGGAGAAATTCAACCTACAATTTGGTAAATGGGAACAAGTTAAACGCTTTGAGTTAACCCCAGACGTATGGTCTATTGATAACAATCAATTGACTCCTACCCTTAAATTAAGACGTAAAATTATTATACAAATGTATCAGAAACTGTATGATAAAATTTATCGTGAATAATCTAAAATAACGATAAATATACTTTAACGATAATTTTTAACCTAAAATAGTATGCGCGCATACTATTTTTTTTTATATTTGATAGTCCACTTTTTTTTTGCCGTTGCCCGCTAAAAAAAATGTTAAGACCAAGCACATTTTTCTGATTTAGGAGCAGTGCGATTAAAAAGCTAAAACTATAGCCCATACACCATATGAAAGACAAAACAATTGATTATATCCTTAGAGCTACCTGGCAGGCAGTGGCTAGAATGTACAATGATGAGGCTGGAAAATACGATGCGACCATGGCAATTGCTTTTGCCCTACTTAGTATAGACCGTGAAAAGGGTACTGCCTCTACAGCTTTAGGTCCCAATATGGGAATGGAAGCAACGAGTTTGACCCGTACCTTAAAAAACATGGAAGAAAAAAAACTAATTGTTCGGAAGAAAAACCCTCACGACGGCCGTGGCGTTATCATTAAATTAACTCCATTGGGATTGGAAAAAAGAGAATTGTCAAAAGCAGGGGTTTTAAAGTTTAACGAAACCATTAGACAACATATAGGAGAAGAAAAAATACAAACATTTATGGAAGTTGCCGAAACCATAACAGAACTGGTTAACAATAAGTCCATATTTAACGTTGAAGACTAAAAGCTTAACATTAAATAACATAGCCCTTGCGGCACGTTTAGTTTATAATTGTTAATTTTATAAAAGAAGTTAGAAACCAAAAAAGAATTATTATAACATGAAAAGACTAATTAAGAAAATAGCAGTAATAGGATCTGGGATTATGGGATCGGGTATTGCTTGTCATTTTGCCAATATTGGTGTAGAAGTTTTACTTCTTGACATCGTACCTCGCGAACTGACTCCAGACGAAGAGAAAAAAGGCCTAACCCTTCAGGATCCTAGTGTTAGAAACCGAAATGTAAACATGCATTTGAATACGGCATTAAAATCCAAACCCGCTCCTATTTACGACATTTCCTTTGCTAGCAGAATAACTACTGGAAATACAGAGGATGATTTAGCCAAAATCAAAGATGTAGATTGGATTATTGAAGTAGTAGTAGAACGATTGGATATTAAAAAATCGGTCTTTGAACAAATTGAAAAATACCGCACTCCAGGTACCCTTATTACCTCAAACACTTCCGGAATTCCCATTCACTTTATGAGTGAAGGAAGAAGTGAAGATTTTCAACGTCATTTCTGCGGAACGCACTTTTTTAATCCGGCGCGTTACTTAAAGTTATTTGAAATCATCCCTGGACCTAAAACCGACACAGCTGTTTTAGAATTTCTAGATAACTATGGTCAACAGTATCTAGGTAAAACCGCTGTTATTGCAAAAGACACTCCGGCATTTATCGGAAACAGAATTGGTATTTTTGGTATCATGAGTTTGTTTCACTTGGTACAGGAATTGAAATTAACCATAGAAGATGTAGATAAATTAACTGGACCCGTTATCGGCCGACCAAAATCTGCTACATTTAGAACAGTAGATGTTGTTGGTTTAGACACCTTAGTTCACGTAGCAAACGGTTTATACGAAAACTGTCCAGAAGACGAAGCCCACGAATTATTTAAGTTACCAGCCTTTATTCAAACCATGATGGAGCGCAAATGGCTTGGTAGTAAAACCCAACAAGGTTTTTACAAAAAAGTAGATAAATCCATATTGGGATTAGATTTAAACACACTAGAATACAGAGAGACTAAGAAGACTTCTTTCCCTACCTTAGAATTAACTAAAACAATCGACAGACCGATCGACCGATTTAAGATTTTAGTAAAAGGTAAAGATATTGCAGGGGAGTTTTACCGTAAGAGTTTCGCTGATATGTTTTCATATGTATCTAACCGTATTCCTGAAATCACCGACGATTTATATAAAATCGACGACGCTATGAAAGCTGGATTTGGGTGGGAAAACGGTCCCTTTGAAATATGGGATGCCATAGGTGTAGAAAACGCTATCACCCTTGTAAAAGCGGAGAATAAAACGGTTTCTAAATGGGTAGATGAAATGCTTGAGGTGGGTATTAAGAGTTTCTATACCGTGAAAGAAGGCGCTACTTATTATTATGATATTCCAACTAAATCTTATAAAAAAATACCGGGACAAGATTCCTTTATCATCTTAAACAACCTGAGAGATACCAAAAAAGTTTGGGGAAATAAAGATGCCTCTATCCTAGATTTAGGCGATGGCATTATCAACTTGGAGTTTCATTCTAAAATGAACACCATCGGAGGGGGCGTGATAGCAGGAATTCACAAAGCTATTGATCTAGCAGAACGCGACTTCCAAGGATTGGTTGTTGGAAATCAAGGGGCTAATTTCTCTGCGGGTGCCAACCTTGCCATGATTTTTATGATGGCAGCAGAGCAAGACTACGATGAACTCAATGTAGCTATAAAGACCTTCCAAGATACCATGATGCGTGTTCGCTATTCCGGAATTCCGATTATAGCTGCTCCACACGGTATGGCATTGGGTGGTGGATGCGAATTGAGCTTACATGCCGATAAGGTTGTTGCTGCGGCAGAAACCTATATTGGATTGGTTGAATTTGGTGTTGGATTGATTCCCGGAGGTGGAGGTTCTAAAGAAATGACTTTAAGAGCTTCAGATACCTTTAGAAAAAATGATGTAGAACTCAATGTATTGCAAGAGTATTTTATGACGGTGGCTATGGCTAAGGTTTCTACCTCTGCACACGAAGCCTATGATTTGGGAATACTACAAAAAGGAAAAGACCTTGTGGTGGTTAACAAAGACCGTCAGATAGCCGAAGCAAAAAAACACGCATTACTTATGGCTCAAGCTGGATATACGCAGCCGATTAAGCGTAAAGACATTAAAGTATTGGGAAAACAAGCACTGGGTATGTTTTTGGTAGGTACAGACAGCATGCAAGCCGGTCATTATATCTCCGAACACGACAAGAAAATAGCTAATAAATTGGCCTATGTTATGGCTGGTGGCGATTTATCCGAAGCCACTTTAGTATCCGAACAGTATTTATTAGACTTGGAACGAGAGGCGTTTTTATCGCTTTGCGGCGAACGCAAAACCTTAGAACGCATTCAATTTATGTTAACCAAAGGAAAGCCATTACGCAACTAAGCGCATATCAATCCTAGCAAACCCTAAAACCAAAGAAAATGAAAACAGCATATATAGTAAAAGCCTATCGTACGGCAATTGGTAAAGCCCCAAGAGGTGTTTTCCGATTTAAGAGACCTGATGAATTGGCAGCAGAAACCATTGAATTCTTAATGCAATCCCTACCCGATTTTGACCGCAGTCGTATTGACGATGTCATGGTAGGAAATGCGATGCCTGAGGCAGAACAAGGATTAAACATGGCACGTCTGATATCCCTAATGGGATTAAAAATAGATGATGTACCGGGAGTAACTGTCAACAGATATTGTGCCTCTGGTATTGAAACCATAGGAATGGCTACGGCAAAAATACAATCCGGTATGGCCGATTGTATAATTGCAGGTGGAGCTGAAAGCATGAGTTATATACCGATGGGTGGTTATAAACCCTCCCCTGACTATCAAGTTGCCAAAGCTGGGAATGAAAGTTACTATTGGGGAATGGGTTTAACAGCAGAAGCTGTGGCCAAACAATTTAATGTCAGCAGAGAAGATCAAGATGAATTTGCTTTCCGTTCACACGAAAAGGCTTTAAAAGCACAGGCAGAAGGTAAATTCGACCAACAAATTGTACCGATTACAATTGATGAGGTATTCGTAGGTGCAAATGGAAAGAAAGCTACAAAATCTTATACGGTAACCAAAGACGAAGGGCCACGCGCAGGCACGTCCATAGAGGCGCTTTCTAAATTGAGACCGGTATTTGCTGCCGACGGTAGTGTAACAGCCGGAAACTCGTCTCAAATGAGCGACGGAGCGGCTTTTGTATTGATTATGTCGGAAGCAATGGTAAAAGAATTAAACCTAGAGCCTATAGCCCGTTTAGTCAACTACGCAGCCGCAGGTGTAGAACCGCGAATTATGGGAATTGGACCGGTAAAAGCCATTCCAAAAGCCCTAAAACAAGCAGGACTTCAACTAAAGGATATCGAGTTGATCGAACTTAACGAAGCTTTTGCTTCCCAATCCTTGGCCGTAATCAGAGAATTAGGACTTAACCCTGATATTGTCAATGTCAACGGAGGAGCCATTGCTTTAGGTCACCCGCTGGGATGTACAGGAGCTAAATTATCCGTTCAATTGTTTGATGAAATGAAGAAACGCGGTCAAAAATATGGTATGGTCTCTATGTGTGTTGGTACAGGACAAGGAGCAGCCGGAATTTATGAGGTGTTATAAAAAATAAAAAATTGGAGAGCTTGCGTTCTCGCTAAATATAAATCGATGATAACGTTGAATACGAGGTTGTATTTTTAAAGTATAACAATTGTCCAATTTATCACAGTTATTAACCAAAATCAAAAAAACTATTACCATGGAAAACATCACTCGTGGAGGACAATTCTTAGTAAAAGAAACCCGTTCAGAAGACATATTTACACCAGAGGATTTCTCTGAAGAGCAAAAAATGATGCGCGACTCTGTCAAAGAGTTTGTCAATAAAGAAATGTGGCCCAACAAAGCGCGTTTTGAGAAAAAAGATTACGAATTCACCAAAGAATGTATGAAAAAAGCCGGAGAACTAGGACTTCTAGGAGTTGCAGTTCCCGAGGAATACGGTGGATTAGGAATGGGATTCGTATCGACCATGTTGGTTTGTGATTATATTTCTGGAGCTACAGGTTCTTTCTCTACAGCCTTTGGCGCACACACGGGAATTGGAACCATGCCGATTACCCTATACGGTACAGAAGCACAAAAGAAAAAATACGTTCCTCATTTGGCTACCGGTGAATGGTTTGGTGCTTACTGTTTAACAGAACCTGAAGCAGGATCGGATGCCAATTCCGGCAAAACCAAAGCCGTACTTTCTGATGACGGTACCTATTATTCGATAACCGGACAAAAAATGTGGATTTCCAATGCGGGATTCTGTCAATTGTTTATCGTCTTTGCTCGAATCGGCGACGATAAAAACATTACTGGATTTATCGTTGAGAACGAACCGAGTAACGGAATTAGTTTAGGAGAAGAAGAACACAAATTAGGTATTCGCTCTTCCTCTACACGTCAGGTGTTTTTTAACGACACTAAGGTTCCTGTAGAAAACATGCTTTCGGAACGTGGAAATGGCTTTAAAATAGCCATGAACGCCTTGAATGTTGGTAGAATCAAATTGGCAGCAGCTTGTTTGGATTCACAACGCAGACTGATATCGCAATCGGTTAATTATGCTAACGAACGCGTTCAATTTAAAACTCCTATTGCTCAGTTTGGAGCCATCAGAAGTAAATTGGCAGAGATGGCCACCAACTGTTATGTAGGAGAAAGTGCTGCATACCGTGCTGCAGCAAGTATTGAAGATCGTATTAAAGCTAGAATTGCAGATGGAAACTCTCACCAAGAAGCAGAACTTAAAGGTGTTGAAGAATTCGCTATAGAATGTTCAATCTTAAAAGTTGCGGTTTCTGAAGACGTGCAACATTGTGCCGATGAAGGAATCCAAATTTTCGGAGGAATGGGCTTCTCAGAAGACACTCCTATGGAAAGCGCTTGGAGAGATGCACGTATTTCGAGAATTTATGAAGGTACTAACGAAATCAACCGTATGCTGACCGTGGGTATGTTGATTAAAAAAGCCATGAAAGGTCAGGTAGATTTACTTGGACCGGCTATGAAAGTTAGTGAAGAATTAATTGGGATTCCAGATTTCGATACCCCAGATTTTTCTGAATTATTTGCCGAAGAGAAACAACTTATCGCCAATTTGAAAAAAGCCTTTTTAATGGTTGCTGGTAGTGCTGTACAAAAATACGGTCCAGACTTAGATCAACACCAACAATTACTAATGGCAGCTTCTGACATGCTAATCGAAATTTACATGGCGGAAAGCGGTATTTTAAGAACTGAAAAACTGGCAAAAGCACAGGGACAAGACAAGGTAACGGAGCAAATTGCTATGGCACAATTGTATTTGTATCACGCTGTAGATATCATTATCGAAAAAGGTAAAGAAGGTATTTCTTCTTTTGCAGAAAATGACGAACAACGCATGATGTTAATGGGATTAAGAAGGTTTACCAAATATACCAACTTGCCTAATGTTGCTAACTTAAGAGAGATTATCGCTACCAAATTGGTAGAGAAAAACGAATATTGTTTCTAAGAACTATAAAATAAGTTTAGTTTGTTTGAGAAAACCGTTGTATCCTTTATGGATGCAGCGGTTTTTTATTGTATCTTCTTCCTTTTCGGTCTACGAATACCATACTCACTCCCCTTGCATTTACTGAAATTTACGCGTATTCTTTAAGACTATAGAAAAGGCTATATGCTTTTATAGGCCTCCACATAAAAAACAACTTTTTAAGATAAGATAGGTTAGGGTATTATCTGTAATTTCTTATTAATAATTTAAATCGCTAAGAATACCCGTTATTTTTCATTATAGGATATATTAATAAAACATGATAAATAATACAATCGCTATCAAGAACATGGAAACTATACCGATTACAAATCCAACAATTACTAATGATTTTGGAATATCTCCTAATATTTGATTATCGTTTTTCGTCATTGACCTAGTTCTAACTGATTACTAATTAAATTAAAATACATCCCTTTCATCTTAACTAAATCGTCGTGTGTTCCAGCCTCTAATACGCAACCTTTATCTAATACTAAAATTTGATCTGCATTTTTTACTGTAGACAACCTATGGGCTACAACGATCATTGTTTTATTGCTAAAAAAATCATTGATATTATTCAATATAATCTTTTCATTTTGAGAATCTAAAGAATTCGTAGCTTCATCAAAAAATAAATAATCGGGATTTTTATAAATTGCTCGTGCTATTAATATGCGTTGTCTCTGTCCATGACTAATTTGAAGCCCTTCTGGTCCAATAATAGTATCGGTTGTTAATGCTAACGAATCTACAAATTGCGTGATATTTGATAATTTTATAGCGTGATTCAATTTGATATAGTCTGGATTTTTTTCTAATGAAATATTATATTTTATAGTATCGGAGAAAATCACACTATCTTGCAATACAACACCGCATTTACCTCTCCATAATTGATTATCTAAATCTTCCAATAAATCTTTTCCTACTTCTATAAAACCCTCTTGAGGACTATAGAACTTTAAAAGTAACTTTAAAAGTGTTGTCTTCCCACTTCCGCTTACACCAACAATGGCAGTTGTTTTATTTTTTGGAATTATTATGTTAATATCCCGTAGCACAAAATCTTTATGCCCATAGGTAAAAGAGACTTGATTCAACTTTATATCTTTGATATTACAAAGCTGTTTTACACTTGATTTATTTTCTTCTTCTTTCTTACTGTATATTTCATTCAATCTTTCAAAACTTACCTTAACAAGCTTTATGTGTAAAAAAAAATTCAACAGATTACTAATTGGACCGTTCATCCCTGCGAGAATAAACATAACAGACAACATAGTTCCAATAGTCATTGTTTGATTTATGACTGCCATAGCTGCAAAGAAAATAACAACTATAGTTTGAAAAAAATTTATAAATCTATAAGCTTCATACTTTTGATCTAATTTAAGTTTTTCAAGCTTATTCACATATAAATTTCTTTGAATATACTGCCATTCCTCTTTTTTTTCTTCCTCTAAATTATTCAACTTTATTTCCTGAACAGCATTAATGATCTCATAGATTTTATTTTGTTCTCTTGAGAGCAATGCAAAATTTTTAAAATCGTTTATTCTTATTTTTTCGAGAAATTTAAATATCCAAGTAATTTCTATTAACGTACAAATTAAAACAACTAAAAATATTTTTACATCAAAATACAGTAGCACTAATGAATAGACAATAAGGCTAAGAATTGAAAAAACAATTTGAATTAGCTCCTTCGATAAAAACTGTTCTATTCTTTTGTGATCATTAACCCGCTGAATCAAGTCTCCGATATTTTTTGAATTAAAATATTTTAATGACAAAGCCATCAGTTTTTTTAAGTACTCAGATACTATCGATAAACTAATTCTACTACTGATATGGATAAATAACCACGATCGATAAAACTCTAATCCTATTTTACTTATAAATAAAACAACTTGTGCTACTAATATTAGATAAACATAATTCACATTTTTTAAAACCACCCCTTTATCTACTATTTGCCTAGTAAAAAAGGGAAAAATCAATTCGATTATTATAGATAAAAACAGTGTGAATGAAATCAATGAAAATTGAAGTTTGTATCTGTATAAGTGTTTTTTGATGAAATCTAAATTCAATTCTCGCTTAGTGCTCAGCTTTTTATATGAACGTATTTTTTGAGTTGCTTCGAGAAGTAAAATGACACCTTCATTCTCGTTTTGTGTCCATCCTTTAAGAAATTCAACTCTACTATATGTTGTTCTACCGAAAGCAGGATCAGCCACATAAATTTTATTGTTTTTTATTTTATAAACAACAATAAAATGATTTTGATTCCAAAAAAAAATAGCTGGAAGTACCACATTACTTATTGTTGTTTCATAATCGATTTTCACTACTAAGGATTCAAAACCAATTTCATTTGCGAACAAACTTAAGTCAGAAACTGAAATTCCTTGTTTAAGAATATTTGTGGTATCAATTACTTCTTCACTTAACTCGAAATCCTTATTAAAGAATTTGCCGATCATCTTAAGACAAGCAAATCCACAATCTTGACTATCTAATTGCTTTATAAAAGGGATATTTTTTTTACGCATATTCAATTTTTCGAAAACTTTCTAAAAGGTCAATATAATCCGGTTCCTCAATAAGCGGCAATTCGTTCAAAATAATTTGTTTTGCCTCTTCAAAAGTTAGCTTTTCAATCCCTGTATCATTCTTTATCTCTTCCGGAATTTCATCAACTACCCTATTCTGAATATGAGTAATTAATCTCAATAAATCTTCACAATAAACAGATGGATTATTAAATCCATTTTTAGAACTATATCTATGCGCTATAAACCCGCCCCCACAAACTGAATTAACCGGACATGCAAGACACTTTTTTGGTAGGTATTTTCCGCTATTGTAATAAATTTTAGCTAAATTATTATGTAAGGCATCATTAAATTGATTTTTATATACGTCTAGGTCATTCTTTGTGAATTTTTCTCCACAGATTTTCAAAACATCTACCGCCTCTACTGCACCATTTGTTTCAACAACTAAAACATTATTTGTAGAGCTCCCTAACAAATCAACATGGTAGGATCCCCCAAAAACAGCTCTTATAATAACTTCAAAAAAACGAATTGACAAATAGTCTTTTTCCTTGATCCATAGTTCGAAAACCACGATTAACCATTGCGCAGACTTTCCAATATTAAGGTTATCAAATTGGTCATAATTCTCATCTAATAATAAAAAATCTAATCCTAAAATCCCAAGATCCTTAAAATGATCGTAAGTTGAAGTAGGATTTGAATTGGTATTAAGTACAGTAAGAATTCCAAAAGGATGATTTTTAAGCTTATAATTACATATTTCAATCCCTTTTATTACGCTATCATAAGTACCATTACCTTTAAAATCGAGCCTATTGATATCGTTATACTCTTTGGTTCCGTCAAGACTAATTCCAACGGTAATTGAATATTTTATAAAAATATCACACCATTCGTGATCAATTAAAATACCATTAGTTTGTATAGATAATTTTATCTTAAAAGTACTATTCTCTAAATCTTTTAACTTTTCAACAATACTAATAAATTTTTTCTTTCCTACTAATAAGGGTTCCCCTCCATGCAAATAAACATTAAATACTTTCACATCATGCTCTAGCCGGTGTTCATTAATTCTTAAACACAATTGATCTATAGTTGTAGTTGAAATTGCTTTAGGTTGTGAAAGGTAGGACGTGTCTCCCATATTGTACATATAACAATAACTGCAGTTTATATTACATCTACTTGCAACTTTTAAAACTATAGAATGTATAAATAAATTTTCCATATCTTACTTTTTAATTATAGTTTATACAGCGTAGCCGTTTTATTCAACAGCTACGCCTTTTATAATCCATCAATTAAATCAACTGGTCAATTGATAAATTTCGCCCAAATGATTCTCCCCATGATTCTCCCCACGATTCTCCCCAACCAGGCGGAATTGAGTCTACCGCACCACCTAATTTAAATACCATTAAAGCATTCATTTTTAATGTTGGGTTACTCAGGTTTGATAATGATTCTTCAACTTTTTTCAAATCATTTTTTTCTAAAAAAAATTTCCTGTTCATTTTCTTAAAAATTTAAATTAAACATTTGAACCATAGTTAGGGATTAGCTCTACTGTTTCGCCCACATGTACTCGCGCAAGTATGATTTTATTTAAAAAATTAAATGACTAAACTTCTTAGTTGATTCTTTGTTTTTCTTCTTTAATGACCTCTTCTTTCTTACTCATCTTAAAACTTTTACCAAAATTATAAACAAGACCCAGTCTTATTTTTCTTATATCGGCATAATCGAAATTATGTTGACTGATGCCATTAACTGTTTGAGAAAATGTTCTTTTATTTGTTTTCAGTATATCCAAACCATTCATTGTCAAGGTCCATTTATTATTCAAAAAAAACATTCTAAATCCAAGATCCATTTGATGATAAGCAGATAATAAGTAACTCCCTGCAACTGAAGGGGAATTATACTTGTAAATCAATTCGAATCTAAACCTATTTTGCTGATCTAATCTCAATGAATTGGTTGTACTAAAATTAAATGTCCAAGCCTCAATATCTGGTACTATGACAGTATTTGACGTTGTTTTTTTATAAAATAAACTAATATTATTTCTACTATCCCAGATTTTTTTTACATCAAATCCATAACTCTGATAGACACCAGCACTTGTTTGATTATAAAAATTTACAGGAATAACTCTTTGGAAATAGGAGTCCGGCTCTACAAAAACAACCTGATCAAATCCATTGTTTATAAAACTGGCATAAAGCATCGTATAAAAACTATTGTATAAATAAGACAATTCTATATTATTAGTATAGTAAGGTTGCAAAAATGCATTTCCTTCCGTATAATTAAAAGATGTACTATAAAATCTAAAAGGATTTAATAAATTATAAGATGGGCGATTAATTCTCTTATTATATGTTAAAGCCCAAGACTTGTTTGACACCTTCGAGTAATTCAAATAAAAGGTAGGAAAGAGTTTAAAATAATCCGAACTATTAACTTGATTCATGGTAAAGGAATGCCCTTTAAGTAAGGTGTTTTCACCTCTTAAACCTGCTTTAAGTGTTAAAAATTTAGAGATTTTCTTTCTGACTGAAAAATATAAAGCTTGTGTATTTTCTTTGTAGTGAAATACATTACTTTTAGTTGGATCTAAAATCGAATTTCCGGATGTCCTATCAAAAAAGAATGCATCACTTTTATTATTAATAAAACTGAGTTTAGTTCCAAAATTTAGATAAATCCAACTTGTCGGATATTCAAAATCAACTCTAGATGTCAAGATTTCTATGTCAAGATTTCCTTTATTAAGTGCAGAAAAATGCTGTAATGGGTTTCCTATTTCATCAACATAAAAAGATTTACTTCCAAAATTATTTTCTGTTGCGGAATTGTATTTTAAATAATCGAAATCCAAATTTATTTTTCGCCCAAAAGTGTCGACATCAATTACCGAAAAAACATTAAATACCTTTGTTAATCTATGTGAGTCAATCCTTGAATTAGTTACAATTGTTGAATCTAAAACACCTATATTATTATAAATCAAGGAACTGTTAATGGTCTTTGTTAGTGGTAAGCTATTTGAAAGAGAGTATTCCCCTCCTATTTTTAGGCTATTATTAATTTTATAGGCTATTGAAAATCGACCTACGAGGTTATTTAAATAGTTTACCTTAAAACTTTCTTCCTTCCATACATATTTCGGATAATTTAAAGTATATGCTTGATATGGTTGAAAACTCCCATTCGAATAATTAATACTAGAGGTAAGTGTTAATTTATTTTTTTGAAAATTTAAGTTTCCTCCAAAGCTTGCTGTCGAACTGCTTGATTGTGATAAAGTAGTGCTTAGATTACTGTGAAAACTATCCTTCTGTTCCGCTTTAGTGATAATATTAATTAAGCCACTATTGCCCTGAGCATCATATTTCGCGGAAGGACTTGAAATAACCTCAATACTTTTTATTGTTTCAGTTCTTAAATTCTTAAGAAAATTGACTAAATCATCACCTACTAAATTAATGATTCGCCCATTTAGCATGACCCCCATACTACTTTTTCCAACCATACTTATCTGTCCATTATGGACAAGAATTCCGGGAGTAATATTTAACGCATCTAAAACATCTCCCCCACTTGCGATTACAGAATTTTCTAAATTAAACACCAGTCTGTCCACCTTGCGCTCAATTAATTTTTTAGCGACATTAATGGTCAGTTCATTTAGCATTAAAGTCAAATCAATTTGAAACGTCCCAAGATCGACATTCTCTGTAAAAATCAGCTCTTTCCTTAAAAACTCAGAGCCATAATGTTCTAGTATTAAGGTATAATTTCCTTCTTCAACTGTTACAACAAACCGCCCGTTACTATCTGTCAATACAACTATTGGAGAGATGTCATTCGCTTTTATTAAAACAACATGCACTAAATCGACAGCATGAAAATCCATATTAACAACTTTTCCTTTTATAGTATATTGTTGTCCATACGCTTTTGCATGACAAAATATCACTAACATATAAAAAAAGAACTGTTGTAAAATACTTCTTGTGACCATACTCTTTGATTTTTATCTCATATATATACTTTATAAAAACATGCGTTATTAAGCTAAAAAGAATTCTTGTAAAAAGAATCTAGATAAAAATAAAAAAAAAAGGATAACACACAAATAAATTTCTGTTAAAAACTATAAATTAATAATTAAATCAAAAATAAACGGGACTATTATAACATATATATACCCAAAAGCACATAATTAATAATTTTATAAAAATTGCTAACGATAAGAAATGTTTATTCTTTAGGCGAATAAACACAAGCAATGACGTAAGTTTAACCAGATGTTAGAAATCCGCCAAGCCTATCATCTAGGTGAAGAATTGTATTGTCTGTGATTGATACCCATATTATTTTGAGACACTGAGGTAATTTATACGCACAATACCGTTATAAGCAACTGTTGTTTTAATTTGTTTGGATACAAAAATAAAAAAGTCAATACCAATAAATATATGTTGATTTTTTTAAAGAATATTGTTGTTCTGTACATTGAATAAGACATTCGGAATCACAATTAGCCATGAGTTCGGCATTGGTGTCTTTTTTCTTAACGAATTGGGAATCGTTTTTTCCTTCCCTTTTTAAACAAACAACTCCTAGTCCAGTATATTGAATTAGCCATGCTACTTAGTAACTGCGAAGACAATTTAGTAACCTCTCTACCACCGGTTAGGTAAACGCCATTTTAAAATCGGATCATAACGCAATTGTCCCTTTTCAACAACCAAAGGAGCTTCAAAATTATTCGTATATAACCCCCCAGTTCCCAAACCTTGAGGCATGGTATTATGCAAAGTAAAGGTCCATTGGGCAATGGCATTTAAGCCAATATTACTCTCCAACGCAGAGGTAATCCACCAACCGATGCCTCGAGCTTCTGCCAGGGCAATCCACTCCAAACAACCGCGAAAACCTCCAACCAAACTCGGTTTTAAAATGATGTATTGAGGCTGTATTTTGTCCAATAGGTTTTCCTTATCGCTTGGTTTTACCACACCGATTAACTCTTCATCTAAAGCAATAGGTAAGGGTGTGGATTTACACAGCGCTGCCATGCTGTCATACTGCCTTGCTTTAATAGGTTGCTCAATACTATGCAACTGCAATTCAGCTAATTTACCTAAATTATATAAAGCATTACTATAATCAAATCCCCCGTTGGCATCGACTCGCAATTCTATTTCCTCAGGTGTAAATTGCGTTCTAATATATTTTAATAAGTGCAATTCTGACTCAAAATCAATAGCGCCAATTTTGAGTTTTACACAAGTAAATCCCTCTTTTAACTTTTCATCGATTTGATTTTTCATACCCATTTCTTCCTCCATCCAAATCAAACCATTTATAGAGATAGCCGCTTTTCCAGAAGTGAAATCCGATGGAAAAAGTATCATCGGATTTTCGCTTTCTAAGGACTTAAAAGCTTGTTCTAATCCAAACTGAATCGAAGGAAATTCCAGTAGTTGTTGCCATAAAACATCTAAACCCAGATGAATATTTTCCGCAACCCATTTCAATTTAGTTTCATAATCCGGTCGGTCGTCAAAACTCAATGACCGTAAAAGGCCACACTCACCGATACCCATTTTATCCCCCTTTTCTAACTTAAGCAACCAAGTTTCCTTTTGAGTTAATATACCCCTAGAGGTCCCGGATGGTTTTTTAAAATTTAAGTCGTAACGTTGGTAGGATAATTTCATAAGTAGTAGTATAATATTTCAAACCCCATTTATGTCCTTAATTAAAGTACAAATGAGGTTTTCCAAGTAATAATTTTGAAGTTAAACTTCTATGCGATGCTACATCGTTTCACATGCTCCCTGCAACAAATCAAGATTAATACACTCTATAGCTAACTAAAGCTCTATAGCTTCGCCAATAGACAACAGCATCAAATCTTTACCTTTTTCATAAAACCGTTTCACCGCATGTTCGTGATCGATTTCGATATACCCAAAGGTGTCGTAATGATACCCCATGACTTTATCACACTCTAAAAACTCCGATGCAATCACCGCATCATCTATACCCATAGTGAAATTATTTCCGATTGGTAAAATGGCTAAGTCTAGCTTAGTTCGCATTGGAATCAACTTAAAATCGTACGTCAAAGCCGTATCTCCAGCGATATATATGTTTTTGTTTTTACTTTCAATTACAAATCCTCCAGGTTGTCCTCCGTAGGTTCCATCGGGAAAAGAACTCGAATGTATTGCTATGGTATATTTAAGTTTTCCAAAATCAAATTTCCAAGATCCGCCATGATTCATCGGGTGTGTTTGAAACCCTTTATCGGCATAATAATCCGTTATTTCTGCATTGGAAACAATAACCGCATCTGGATTGTTTTTAATAATAGCCTCCACATCCAACACATGATCTCCATGTGCGTGTGTCAACAAGATATAATCTATACGAATAGACTCTAAATCAATATGTTTGGCTTTCGGATTTCCAGAAATAAACGGATCAACAATCAAACGAATATCTTCGATCTCTATTCCTAAACAAGCGTGTCCATAAAAAGTAATCTTCATATATAGATGTATTTATTGTTTTTAAAATTTAAACTAAAGCCAGAGAAAACAAAAAAGCCAAGAAAAAAGTCCCCAAAGCCACTCTTTTCATTTCTGAATCTAACTTTTTAGGGTCTTTATTTTTGATTACCACCATCAAATGTTTCGCAAATGGCAGATAGGCAATTACAAAAATAAAGCGATACCAAGGTATTTCAACAACAACGGCATAGATAAAGATAGCAAGAAGCGCAATAATAACAATGCTATAATGATAAATCTTAGCCTTTTGTGCCCCTAACAAGACCACTAAGGTGTTTTTACCCGATGCCTGGTCCGATTCTCTATCGCGCATATTGTTGAGGTTTAAAACCGCAATACTCAAATTACCGATAGCTATAGCCGGCAAGATCTCCCACCAGCCAACAGTTTGTGTATATAGGTAATAAGATCCCAACGTACTAACCAAACCGAAAAAGATAAAGACAAACAAATCGCCCAATCCTCGATATCCATAAGCACTATTCCCAACGGTGTATTTTATAGCAGCTGCAACAGCTGCAATCCCCAATACAAAAAAGAAAAGTGAGGTACCAAAATGCTCTCGACCAAACGATACATAAATCAGGACCACTGCAGCAATCAGCGACAGTACAGCGGTAACAACAACTCCTTTCTTCATCTCTGCTGCAGTTATAAGACCACTCTGAACAGCGCGTTGTGGACCTACACGGGTATGATTATCCGTTCCCTTTACCCCATCCCCATAATCGTTCGCAAAATTGGACAATATCTGAAGCAACAAAGTGGTTATCATCGCCAAAGAGAAAATCCACCAATAGTTGTTCATGCTATGTGCAGCATGATAAGCACAAGCACTTCCAACAAGGATTCCCGATACGGATAATGGCAACGTTCTCAAACGAGCGGCACTAATCCAAGCTTTAAATTTTATCATGTTTTTTATTTTTA
Organism: Flavobacterium sp.; assembly: GCA_040393465.1. GTDB lineage: Bacteria > Bacteroidota > Bacteroidia > Flavobacteriales > Flavobacteriaceae > Flavobacterium. Next base: position 120,162 of record JBEBUC010000001.1, read on the forward strand.
TCTACATCCAGTTTTTCTGGGAACTTTCTACTTGATACAACCACAAGTCTACATACTTTTTAATAGCGGAATACTTCGTAGTATTAAATCGAAGGGCCCCACCAGCTGTATACAAACTAAGATTACCTATATCATTCTTTTTTTGCCAAAAAAACTGAGAAGTCTCGATTTTTTGAATTTTATAAGGCTGAATAATTTCTTTGGAAATATCCCAAAACCCCTTTTTTGTGACTATAAATTTAGGATGTACATACAACGTTCTGACGCGATACATCCGATAACTGACTGCCGATACCAATAATAAGTATACGGGCAATGCAGCATACCACTCACTATATACTAGATATTCTTTAAAAAAAAGTATAAAAAGCACTATTGGCAATACTCCTAAGAAGAAAAACCGTACCCAAAAAAAACGATTACTCGACTTTAGTAATACCCCTTCAGTAGGCTGTTCTCCATAAATCATATAGAACAAATCTTCCTTTTCCGATTCCGAACAACCCGGAATTTCAAGTGCCGATTTCTTGTTTTGTTTATCTGACTCTTCGCCCGATGCTTGTTTGATATGAATTTGGAGTATACCCCACTTTTTCTGAAAATAATTCTGTACAATCTTGATTATCTGAACCCGATTGGGTTTTATGATAGTACTTCGCGTAGCTAATAATCCAAAACTCAACAAAAGGGAATTGGATTCCTTAATTATAGTGAAATCATAAAACTTATAAAGTGTTCGTATTAAATTAATTACTAAAACTGAAAGAACCGACAACACTGCAAGAAACAAGATTACATAACCTATCCAATATTGATTGGCATAGGCTTCAACCTGCTCCGAATCGAATTCATCACCCAGATAGTTGCTGATTCGTTCTAAAATGGTATTTAAAAACAACAATATAATAAGAAAAGTTTGAATATAATGTGAGGTCAATCCTACTTTTACCAAACTTAAAAAACTGATTTTACTGATTTTTTTTAGTGAAACGGTTTCTGGCTGACTTAAGTCATCGGGGTTTTCTGAAAAGCTACTAACTGCCTGTTGAAGTAAACAATGCTTTAGTGCAACGGCTACTTTATAACTTACTGAATTAATAACAACCTCTTTACCAGAACCTCCAGCTGAATCTATTTCGACAGCAAAAACACCTACCAACTTTTGAATAAAGCTTTGATTGATGTTGACTTGTTGAATTTTATCGAGCTGAATCATGATTTTAGATCGATTGATTATACCTTTTTCTACGATGAATTCCTGACTCTCATCGCGAATATAAAAATAGAAGTTTTTAAAATTCAAATATGCTATAACCAACAGTAAAAGACAAATTGCCACTCCTCCCAAAATCACATACATACGCGTTTGTGATTCGGCTTTGAGTAGCAAAATGATTAATAAAGGAACGAAAGCTCTTAACAGCTTTTGAAGCGCATACAAAAAATTTGCAATAATCCCAATTTTCGATTGCCGTTGGGGTTGGCTAAAATTCTCCATCTCTTATTGGAATATCATTATTGTCTCGTTGGGTATCGTTACTTACTAACTTATTGTCAAAAATGACCTGATGAACTTTATCAACGATGAATTGTTTGATGCGCTCTGCTTCTGCTTTGGGAATTCCAGGAATTTTTAAATCTCCATTTGCTCCTCCTGCAGTAAAAAACTCCAATGTAGCCAACTGATACATCCTTGAAATCATTCCTTCATGTAAAGCCACGTGTTGCACTCTATTATAAGGAATTACAATTTCCCTTTTCACTACAACTCCACTTCTATAAATCACGTCATGTTCTCTAAATGCGTATGCTTTTTTAGCGACTCCTAAGATAGAAATCCCCCACAGCAACGCAGCCAACATTATAGAGATAATCAAAAAAGTGATGGCGATCCACTGAGGATTTTCACTTTCTGTACTATTGAGATCCCACCAAAAAAAGACGGTACCAGCTCCAATGATAATCAATGAAACCAAAGTAGCATTAAACAGCACTACTTTTTTGTACTTTGGGTCTAATCTCAAAAAAGACACTTCATCAATTGAAGGCAATTGTGAAGTGTCTATAGGCTGATTTGAAAATTCTTTCATTTATGTTTATTAACGATTATATGTTATAACTAATTTGTTTCAACAGTTGATGACTAGCCATTCATATATTCAAAGTAGATACTACTATTTCCTATTAAGGAATCCATTGTTTTACAAAATTCGGCTTTCTCTTTTCTAAAAAAGCGTCTCTTCCCTCTTTGGCCTCATCAGTCATATAGGCCAAGCGAGTTGCTTCTCCAGCAAAAATCTGTTGCCCAACCATACCGTCGTCGGTTAGATTCATCGCAAACTTTAGCATTTTAATTGACATCGGTGACTTTGCCAATATTTCTTGAGCCCATTCAAAGGCGGTATCTTCTAATTCATCATGTGGTATAACCGCATTGACCATTCCCATTTCAAAAGCTTCTTGAGCCGAATAATTACGTCCTAAGAAAAAGATTTCACGGGCTTTTTTCTGTCCTACCATCTTCGCTAGGTAAGCTGATCCGTACCCCCCGTCAAAACTGGTTACATCGGCATCTGTTTGTTTAAAAATAGCATGTTCTTTACTTGCTAAAGTCAAATCGCAGACTACGTGTAAACTATGGCCTCCACCAACTGCCCATCCCGGAACAACTGCAATGACTACTTTGGTCATAAAACGGATTAAACGCTGTACTTCCAATATATTCAAACGATGCATACCGTCTTCTCCTACATAACCTTGATGTCCACGTGCTTTTTGATCTCCACCACTGCAAAAAGAATACACCCCGTCTTTGGAAGAAGGTCCTTCTGCAGAAAGTAAAATGACCCCAATACTGGTATCCTCTTGTGCGTCGTAAAATGCTTTATACAATTCACTGGTTGTCTTCGGACGAAATGCATTTCGTACATCCGGTCTATTAAAAGCTATACGAGCGACTCCATCACATTTTTTATACGTGATATCTTCAAACTCCATAGCCGTTTTCCAATTTATAGTACTCATAGTATATTTAAATTTCCCGTAAAAATAAGGCATTTTTTGAATTATACCTCATGTTACACTTATAATATCGAGTACCCTAGAATTTCTATATTTAAAGAAAAAATGCATACAGCACAGCAACACCATCAACCACCTGATGTCAGTGTTCCGCCATACCTCAAAGACACAGCTGTCGTCTGCTTTACTGCAAAAATAAGGCTCCGCTCCCCTCAAACCATTATTTTATCTTAACCCTAAGTTATTAAATCAACCAAAGCCAAAATCTCATTAAAATTCTTTGAGAAAAAACGCTATTTCAGCCAAGCCCCAATTCGGACTTATTGAACTTTCAATTCTATAGTTGTGAAAATTTAACTTGATTTGCTCCAACAGCGTTTTGGCCTTTTGCGGATTGCCCCCAAAGGTTTTAGGAGTATAAAACAAAGCCAATGCTTTCATTAAATTCCCACGTGGATTCTCAGGATCTTCCCGTAATATGGATTGTAAATATCGCTCCGCCTCAACGCCATTTATAGCATACCGCGCTTTGGGATTTATTTGCATCCGACTGCTGTGATACATATATTTTAAAACATCTAGTTCAACATGCTTTTTTCGCTCTTCGGCAATTTTTATATAATTATCTGCTACATCTAAAAAATCGTCTGCTTTTTGAGAGTCGTTTGGCGACAAACGCACTTGTTTGAGCACGACCAATGCGGCGTAATAATAAGGTAACCACTCGTCTTTTTCTTTTTCTCCGATTCTAATAAAGTCATTGGCTAACCACTGTAAACTATCCTTTGTGTTTGTTTGTTCAATTTGTTTGATTTTTAAACTCATTAAGTCAACATACTTTTTATCTTGTGTATATCCACAAAAAGTGGACAAAAATAACAGCACCACTATCCATTGTTTTTTCATCTTTAATATTAAATTTAAATTCATAACACAGCCCGTTTTTATCAACCTTTTTTGTTTGTAAAAGCCCCCTTTTCTATATCCATTCCTATAATTGTTTCATCATATCTTCTTCTCTATTAACACCAAATTCCAAAAACAAGGCGACAGAATAAAAAACCTTTGAGAAGGGTAAAATTGCCGTTGAACTCAATCCGTTATCCGAATATCGATACCCGAGTATAGTATTAGTAGCCAAAACATTATTTATATTAAAATTTATTACAGGAAATACTTTTTTATTCTTTTTTCCAAGATTGGGTAAGTGATTAATACCAAAGTTTATTTGATCGATTTTCTTGGTTACCCCGACTTCTTTTAATGAGTTTTCAATGCCTTTATTGATGATGTTGTAGTACGGCCTTCCTGAATTATAGCTGTACGAAAGATTCATTTGTGTTCTAATTTCTAAAAACATCTTTTTAGCAACGAAAGCCAAGCTGTGTTTGGAACTAAAGTCGGGACTCATTGCTTTGGGGAAATTGAGGTACTTCCTTTCTGCATCTAGAAAAGAATACGAAATCCAATAGTCGAGATTTATCCTTGGTTTTGAATCTTTCCATAATAGTTCGATTCCCTTAGCATAACCCTTTCCTTGAAATCCGTCAATTACATACGTATCACTCCTTAAAATTCCCGTCGGCAAATGGTTATATTGCATATAAAACCCCTCTATTCTTACGGTTTTATGCCGGTTTTTATAGTGATAAGCCAGTATGTAATGATTGTTGCGTTGAAAAGTCAAATCGCTTTGATTAACCACTACAAAGTCCTTAAGTGGCGATTGAAAATACAAACCATATCGAAAAGATAAATCGGTACTTTCATTCCATGAATACCGCAAGTTTAATCTCGGCGCTAAGTTGTTTTTAGATATAAAACTGGAATACTCGGCTCGCATCCCAGCATTTAAAACAACTCTAGGCAATACTGGAATTAAAAATTCACTAAATAGGGCATACCTATTTTCTTTGTAGAAAAAAGCTTGCTGCTTGTACGATTTATTTTCCTCTACTAGATTAAAATTCGCACCTAGATTAAACTCTAAAACGTCAACGAATTGACCATTGTACCGTATCGCCGAATTAACATACTGAGTACTTAACTCCAAATTCGCATCCGTCATATTAGAATAGAATTTTTTGTTATTCTTAGAATAATTTACACCTAAGTCCCATCTATTCGTTACTTTGGTCCGATTCAGACTCAGGCTATGGAAATTATTGGTTTGATCGATTCCCAAAGTACGGTCGGCATACAACACTTCCATATCTCTATTGTCTACTCTTCCCAGATATTTAATAATCACATCTGTCGACAGTTTATATTTTACACTAGGACTTAAGGTATAAGTCTCTGGATATTTTTCAAAGACATTATTAAATTGAATGAAATTCTTGTAAATACTCAAGTTGGAATAGGCTGCTGAGAAGCCTATATTAAGATTCTTGGGGTCGTTTAAAAGCTGGAGAGTTCCACTTAATGATCCGGGCGTTACACCTACTCCCCACCTTGAATCCTCAACTAAATCTGTAGTTTCTAAATTCAATACTCCGGACAAAGCTTGCCCATACACAGCTGAATACCCTCCATTAGAAAAATCAAACTTTTTAAATTGTCCTGCCGAAAATTGATCCACTCCTCCTATACCCGGCAATCCGGAACTAAAATAATCATTAACCAAAACCCCGTCGATAAAAACCTTAGCTTCCTCCTGACTTCCTCCTCTGATAAAGAGACCCTCCCTATCATTAACATTCTGAACTCCCGGTAAAAACCCCAAGGCTTTTGTTATAGACCCCGATGCCCCTGGAGTAGTATAAACATCTACAGCTTCATTAAAAACCTCATTAGTTATAGGCAAGCTATTCTGTAAATTTCTATTAATAACCACGCCATCCACCACTTGATAATTGGCTCCCAAATCAATCTGTAAATTCAAATCCTCCTCTTGGACAACTATATCCTTAGAAACAATAATGTAATACGAATTGGATACATCTAATTGTAAGGCTCCTTTTTCTGAGGTCTCAAACTTAAAAAAGCCCTTCTCATCAATGGTAGTACCATCATAAGTATCTTTCAAAGTAACCGACAATCCCTTAGCATTTTTTATAGGAGAAACCTGACCCGTAATGATTACTTGAGCATTACAAATCAAGGAACATAAATACAAACTATAAACAAGTAACTTCTTTAAAATCATTACTACATTTGTTTTCTGGGTAAAAAATCAAATTCATTAACCTTTTAAATAAAAAGTCGCAGCGCTGGATAACACATCACTATATTCAAAACTCTTGTAATCATTTTACTGCAGGTATTTAATAATCTCGTATCCATAGCGCTTGATTACAGTACTAAAATCCCGTGGTGGATTGACGCACTATCTCTATAAATTTAATAAAAATAATTTTTGTTGATTTTGTAACCAGAAAATTCTGTTTTTTAACTTACACGAGTCAAAAGACTGTCTATCAATCATTTAAATGACTTAAAAATATTTCTTATTGTATTTCCAAATTTCAGCTTTGTATTACCCCCTCTATCAAGCACATAGTAAATAAATAAGAAGAACAAACAACCTAAACGTTATAAAAACATATCGGACATCCAAAACCGTTACGCTATTTTTTCCTGGAATTCCATATCCTTTTGTGCAGTAAAACAATTATTCTTAAAACAATTCCTATTTAATTAACATCACCTAATCAGAATTTAAGTATATTTGTTGGTAAGTAACGTTATGAATAAGAAATTTTACATCATTTGTTTATTGGTTTTACTGAGCAGCCTCCTGCTCACAAGCCTTGCTTTTGCTTAATCAAACCCCAAGTTACCCCCTTTCAAAACACAGGAAGTTCTTTTAATCTTCTTAAACAATTCCTCTTTTTGCACAAAGCTAGCCGTCAATAAATAGATTTTAGACCGATATTCCAGGAACGTTTTTTCCTTTTTAAAGCTTGCATGTCAGTTAGAATTAGGACCTAAATTCGACATATATAAGATTGTTATCAGCATTCACAAGTATCGTATGCCTTCAAATAATGATGAATGAACCGATGTAAACACTTTAGTTTTTTCGATAGGGTTACTTTAGCCATCTAAAGAGTAGGCCACATCCTATAGCAATCCCAAAACTGAGTAGGGTCCCTATCAGAACATACTCCGTTAGTTTTCGGTCTTTTGAGCGGGTTAGATCCCCAAATCTAAAAATGGATTTTGCTGCTAAAAGAAATCCCACACCAGACCAAAATCCCATCACTACGAACCCAAAAACAAACAAGCGTTCCAAAATACCGATATATTTTCCTGCATTTTTCAAAGCGACACCCTCATCCTCAATCTTCCAAGTAGAAATCAATACTTTCATCACTATTGCAGCAACTACCGTAGTCAATAATAGACTTAAGCAAAACAAAATAAGGGTTTGATTATTCAATAAGTCAAAATTCCAAGCCCAGGATTCATAAGAAGCAACAACGGTAACAAGTACTGTTAAATGCATTATTTGATCGATAAAAAATGCCCAAGGTTGCGGTAATTTTTTTCCAAAATACAATTTTAAAACATCGATAAGAAAATGAGTTACCACCACCAAACCGACTATACTAAAATAATGTGGCGTACCCCAAAGAAAGACTATCAACAATACCAAATGAACAGCGCTGTGATAGTAAAAATATTTTGAACGGATCTTTTTAACTTCCTTATTTTCTACCCAAGAGGTAGGTTGTAGCAAAAAATCACCTAAAAAATGAGCTAGTAATAATTTTAAGAGAAGTAAACTGATCATAAAGGATTGTTTTTTGCGTAATATTGAAGTACTTTTTGAATTTCATCATAACCACCTCTTTTTAAAGCCTTACTAATATTACCCTGATTCATATTTGTCAATTCTGCCAACTGCAGTTGTGTAAAATGAGGATTGTCAAACATTTTCTGAATTACAAATATCGAAACCGGTTTCCAAGCATCAACTATCGTTGAAATCAAATCCAAGAAAAGATTTATCAACTCGTCCCAGGATCCATTTCCACTCTGAAAAATAAGGGTTTTATGTTTTAATCGATCAAAAGCTTCTCCAGAATGAATAAAAGCACTGCCATTAGACTGTGACAACTTCCTATCTATATACGTTTTTTCCCCTATACCTATAGAAATTCTCACATCCAAATCTTTGATTTGCTTTAAGGCACATTTTAGGTATAAAGCGGACTTTAAAGCTTGATCTACCGGAACCTCCAATTGAAAACTATCCCCTCTAAAAACTTCCCAATTATCTTTAGTATCAGCCAGTATAGCCAAGGTACTTTCAAGAACGGGTAGCCATTCTTGAGGTTCTACCAATCTAGAATTGATAATATCTCCAGTCAATATTGCAGTCATAGTAATGAATTTACCATTCAAAAATACAATTTATAAATCATAAATAACAAAAACAACGATGTCATAATCAGCATATATTTTAAAATATGTCACAAAAAGAACATATTTTAAAATATGTCATAATAGCGACATATTTTTAATTATGTAATATTTAAAATATAGTTTAAAACACCTTCTAAATAACACTGCGATGGCGTTGTCCAAAAAAAAAGCCTGCAAACAAAAAGTAAGCAGGCGGTTTAATTATAAAATTACAATCAAACATTATTTAAATGTTTTTACCCCTTTCATAAAAATCCATTTCATCAAAATACGATCGCCATCCTGTGTCGTCACATTTTTAAATTGAGGAGCCAATATCGTTGCCACAACAGCACTCGTTAAAGGAATCCAAAATCCCGACAATCCAGTAAACTCAACAATAATTAATCTTAACAAAAAGAATAAAACAGCAAAGCTGATAAATTGTAAAAGAAAGGTTTTTACTTTAGTATTCATGGTAATTATTTAAAAAATTATACAATATCCGAATCTTGATTTGTTTGAAACTTCGTTCGCTTACTACCTGCATACATTTCATATTTAACCAAACGCGCTTCTAGTTTTCCATTAAAAAGTTTGATCTTTCTCGAAGGCTTAAGCCCTACAAACTTTAGAGCTTCTAAGTTGGCCGTGATAAACCAAGCAGCAGTACCCGGATAACTTCTTTTTAAGGTATCTCCAATTTCTCTGTAAAAATTCTCTAAATCAATATCCAAACGCTCACCATAAGGTGGATTAAAAACCATGTGAAGAGGGCCTTCTGTTTCTTTTTCAGAATCGAAGAAATTGGTTTGTTCAATTTTTATATACTCATCCAGGTTGGCGTTTCGAATATTATCCTTAGCTTTCATTACTGCAGACGGCGCTTTGTCGTAGCCTTTTATGGTATAATGAAACTCCCTTACCTTTTTAAATAAGGAATCGGTGATTTGATCAAACAAATCATTATCCCAGTCTTTCCATTTCTCAAAAGCAAATTCTTTACGATTGATATTCGCTGGAATGTTACAAGCAATCATTGCTGCTTCGGCCAATATCGTTCCACTACCACACATCGGATCCATAAAATCGCTTTGACCATTCCAACCAGACATCAACAACATACCTGCTGCTAAAACCTCATTGATTGGCGCAATATTGGTAGCCGTTTTGTACCCACGTTGATGTAGGGAATTTCCAGAAGAATCCAAAGCAACCGAACACATATCTCCCTGAATGTGAATATTGACTCTTAAATCTGGGAAATCTTTATCAATACTTGGACGTTTTCCAGTATCATTTCTAAATTGATCAACTATCGCATCTTTTGTTTTTAAAGCAACAAATTGCGAATGGTTAAAATTGTCGGAGTTCACCGTAGCATCAACCACGAAAGTTTGTTCTGCTGTAATATATTTAGACCAATCAATACTCTGAATCCCTCTATAAAGGTTTTCCTCGTTATAGACGGCAAATTGTTCAATCGGTTTTAAAATTTTCAAGGCTGTTCTCAAAGCTAAATTCGCTTTGTACATAAACCCTTTATCTCCTTCAAAGCTCACCATACGAACCCCTTGTTCTACTCTTCTAGCTCCTAAAAGCTCCAATTCTCTGGCCAAAATTTCTTCAAAACCAAAAAACGTTTTAGCGACCATTTTAAAATTTTCCATAGGCTTATTCCAAATCAGGAATATTTATTTTAAATATAATATTCCACAAAAATAGAGTAAATTTGCAGGCTATAAAAGAAATTAAGCAACTCATGCAAAAAGATTCAACAAATTGGTATGCTTCGTGGTTTGACACTTCGTATTACCACACTCTATATAAAGACCGCGATCACGAAGAAGCTCAATTATTCATGGATAATTTGACACACTATCTAAATTTACCTGAGGAGGGCAAAATTCTGGATTTGGCATGTGGAAAAGGTCGTCATTCCATCTATCTTAATCAGTTAGGTTATGATGTAACTGGAGTGGATTTATCTCCAAACAGCATTAAAATCGCCCAAGAACACGAAAATGAAAAGCTTCATTTTCACGTTCATGATATGAGAGAACCCCTGCCTCAACAATACGACGCTATTTTTAATCTCTTTACCAGTTTTGGTTATTTTGATGACGAGAACGACAACATCAAAACCTTAAAAGCCATACGCGATAGTTTAAGCGAGTACGGTTTTGCCGTTATGGATTTTATGAATGTGGACAAAGTGATTCCAAACCTGATACCGGAAGAAACCAAAACCGTCGATGGCATTGAATTTCACCTCAAAAGACGTTACGAAAACGGTTTTATCATCAAAGATATTTCATTTGATGACCAAGGCGAGCACTACGATTTCACAGAACGCGTACGCGCATTTCGCTTAGAAGATTTTGAAAAAATGATGGAAGAGGCTGATATTAATTTATTAGATATATTTGGTGATTATAAATTAAAAAAGTTTTACAAAGGAGAATCAGAACGTCTAATTATGATTTTTAAATAAATGGTTTATATCCTTCCATTACTATCTATACTGATCGGTTATTTAATCGCTATTTTCTTGCGTCCAAAAAACAAGAAAAACCTAAAGTTACTATTAGCTTTTAGCGGCTCATTTTTACTGACACTAACGGTTACACATTTGTTACCCGAAGTATATGCAGCAGCTGAAGGCCTAAATCACAGTGCCCTAGAACACGACCACAGCCATGTCCACAGCAGCAGCATTGGTATTTTTATTATGATTGGAATCGTGTTTCAAATTGTTTTAGAATATTTCTCTAAAGGAGCAGAACACGGACATGTACACCTGCCACACAAAATGGAGGCCATACCTTGGTTATTGTTTATCAGTTTGTGCCTACACGCCTTACTGGAAGGAATGCCACTAAGTCAACATCTCGATTTAGCTTGGGGCATAGCCATTCACCATTTACCCATTGCAGTAATCTTAACTACCTTTTTTATCAATGCGGGAATGGACAAAAAAAAGATCCTGTTTTTTATGCTGGTTTTTTCTTTGATGACCCCCTTGGGAACTTATGTTTCGGGAACCTTTATTGCACTGCAAAAATACTATGCTGAAATTTCAGCAATTGTTGTGGGAATCTTGTTTCACATTTCCTCAACTATTATTTTTGAAAGCAACGAAGACCACCGCTTTAACTTGACTAAGTTAGCCTCGATTATACTTGGAGTTATTGTGGCTTATTTTATATAAAGCATACACTTACTAAAAATGTATAAATAACACAAAAAAACACCCCATAAAACCTAAAATCTTATGGGGTGTTTTTATCGTATGCTGTTGTGCTTATTTTTCAATAAGACGGTATGCTTTTAAAGCGTGTTTTAAAATTTCCGCAGAACGCAACAAATCCTCTTTCTTTAATACATAAGCCAAACGAACTTGATCTAAACCAACGCCTGGGGTAGAATAAAAGCCAGCGGCTGGAGCCACCATTACGGTTTCTCCTTGGTAATCGTATGATTCCAAAATCCACTTCGCGAATTCATCGGCATTTTTTACTGGAAACTTTGCTACACAATAAAAAGAACCGTTTGGTACGCCAACTTGTACTCCTTCAATTTCCTGTAAGGCCTTAATAAAGACATCGCGTCGTTCTTTATATTCTTCGATAACTTCATCAAAATAATGCTGTGGTGTATCTAAAGCAGCCTCAGACGCAATCTGTGCATAGGTTGGAGGACTTAAACGTGCTTGAGCAAATTTCATGGCTGTTGCCATCAATTCTTTATTCTTAGAAACAATACAACCAATACGCGCACCACACATACTATAGCGTTTGGACACAGAGTCAATCATAATCGCATTTTGTGCAATCTCAGGAAAACTCATAATAGACACATGAGTATGCTCTCCATAAGTAAACTCTCTATATACTTCATCTGCTATTAAAAACAAATCATGCTTCTTAACCAAGGCTGCCAATTGAGCAATCTCTTCTTTTGAATACAAATAACCGGTTGGATTTCCAGGATTACAAATCAAAATAGCTTTTGTTTTTGGTGTAATCAGCTTTTCAAATTCCGAAATAGCCGGTAACGCAAAGTCGTTTTCAATAGAAGACATCACCGGTACTATATGGACTCCGGTAGAAGTAGAAAACCCATTGTAATTGGCATAGAAAGGTTCTGGAATAATAATTTCATCATCGGTATCCATTGTACTACCCATCGCAAAAATCAAAGCTTCAGACCCACCTGTTGTAATGATTATATCTTCCACATTAATCGGTAAATCGTGTTTCTGATAATAAGCTGCCAATTTAGTCCTATAACTCTCAAAACCAGCCGAATGACTGTATTCCAAAACGGTAATATCCGCTTGTTTTACCGCATTTAAAGCTACTTCAGGCGTTTTAATATCGGGTTGACCTATATTTAAATGATATACTTTATTTCCTTTTTTCTTAGCAATTTCAGCAAAAGGAACCAATTTTCTAATTGGAGATTCGGGCATATTTTGCCCTTTTAATGATACTTTCGGCATTGTTATTTTGTTTAATCTATAATTATATAAACTTGTAAAATGAATACCTAAACCACCTAAAACTATGCGATTCGGCCTTTATTTTGTAACTGTATATTGCAAATGTAAGCGATTTTATTTAGAGTTTTAAACAAAAAAATAACTCTACCAAATTTTAAGTTAAATATCCTTGAAAGCCCCTCATTTTGGTTATTTTTGTTGGATTATAAAAAAACCAAGAACAACAAAATCATGGATAAAAAAATTATTGCCTTTTTTTCGTCTACCCGACTGATGGCTGTTTTATTTATTGTGTTTGCTGCTGCATTGGGTATTGGAACTTTTATTGAAGACCGCTACAATACGGATACAGCTAGAATCATGATCTATAACGCCAAATGGTTCGAAGCCATTATGCTTATTTTCGTTTTCAACTTTATCGGTAATATCAAGCGTTACCAATTGCACAAAAAAGAAAAGTGGGCCACCCTATTATTACACTTGTCATTTATTTTAATCCTAACCGGTGCATTTGTTACTAGATACATCAGTTTTGAAGGAATGATGCCGATTAGAGAAGGGGAAGCATCCAATCATTTTTTCTCTGACAAAACCTTCTTAACGGTTATGGCCGATGGGGATTACCAAGGAGAAATGAAAAGATTGACCTTTGAGGAACCCAAATTGATGTCTGCCGCTACAGACAATTACTTCAAAATGAAAAAGGAATTTAATGGAATTCCCTTTGAAGTAGAATATAAGGACTACATTATGGGAGCTACAGAAGAAATTCAGGCCGATGAAAAAGGCGTATTTTTCTTAAAAATGGTAGAATCTGGTGATGGAGACCGACACGAGCATTTTTTAAAAGAAGGAGAGGTTACCAGTATTCATAATGTACTATTTGCCTTTAATCAACCGACTGCTGGTGCTATTAATATTCATAAAGATGGAGACAATTATAGTATAGACACCCCATTTGAAGGCGACTTTATGAGAATGGCGGACCAATTTAAAGGTCTTGTCGAAAAAGACAGCAAACAAGAATTGATGTTTCGCTCTTTATATAATGTAGCTGGCGCCAAATTCGTATTTCCAGAATTGCCAACTAAAGGAAAGATTGTACTAAAATCAAGTGATAACTATAAAGATAATCGCGCTGAAAACGCCTTAATTCTAACGGTTCGTTCGCAAGGACAAGAACAAGAAGTTGTCTTAAAAGGAAACAAAGGTCGTATGGGAGTACCTGCATCTATACAACTAGGTGATTTGGAATTCACCATGATGTTTGGTAGTAAAACTTACGAAACTCCCTTTAAAATACAATTGAATAAATTTATTGCAGCTAAATATCCGGGTACCGAAAAAAGCTATTCCGCTTTTGAAAGTCAGGTAACTGTAATTGCACCAGATGAACAATTTGATGCGCGTATTTTTATGAACAACGTATTGGATTATAAGGGATACCGCTTTTTTCAAGCTCAGTTTGACGAAGATGAAAAGGGAACCATTTTATCCGTTAATCACGACTGGTGGGGAACTTGGATTACTTATATTGGATACACCTTTTTATATATCGCTATGTTGGCCATTTTATTCGACCGCAATACCAGATTTAACGATTTGAGAAAAAAACTTAATAAAGTGAGAGAGAAAAAAGCCAAGTTATTAACCGTATTGATTTTGTTTTGTTCTTTAGGCGCTTTTGCACAAAACAACCACAACCACAACATCCCCAATCTTCCACAACTTGACTCCCTACTTAATGCGAGCAAGGTTACAGAAGAACATGCGGCACACTTCGGCTCCTTGATTATCCAAGATGCCGGTGGACGTATGAAACCGATCAATACATTCTCTTCTGAATTATTGAGAAAAGTAAGTAAGTCCGATCATTATAAAACCATGAATTCTGATCAAGTATTCTTATCTATGTCTCAATTCCCACAATTGTGGTACAACGTTCCATTAATTGAATTAAAAAGAGGAAACGACAGTTTAAGAGCGACCATTGGCGTAGATAAAAAAGCGAAGTATGCTGCTTTAGTGCAATTTTTCGACGACAAAGGGAATTACAAATTAGGTAAATCACTAGATGATGCTAATCACGCAGGAGTTAAAAATCAATTTCAAAAGGATTTTATAGAAGTCGATACTCGTGTTAACCTATTGTATGCAGCACTAAGCGGAAAAATATTAACTATTTTCCCCATACCAAACGACAGCAATAACAAATGGGTTTCGTATTTAGAATTAAATGAGGCTGGAATGAAAGGAATGGACTCTTTGTACACCAAAGAAATCCTTCCACTTTACATGACTTCCCTATTAAAAAGTATTGAAACAAAAGACTATAAAGCAGCTGATGAGTTTTTGGTTTCCTTACACGGTTTTCAAAAGAAATACGGTGCGAATGTAATTCCGTCTGACAACAAGGTTCAGGCCGAATTACTCTACAACAAATACGATGTGTTTAAAACCCTCTACTCCTACTATATGTTGGCAGCAGTAGTGATGTTTATCTTTATTATTATTCAAATTGTAAAACCAGCTAAATTTGCTCTTACAAGTATTAAGGTTTTAACGGTAGTAACTTGGTTTCTATTCGCGGCTCATACACTTGGATTGGCGATGCGTTGGTATGTTTCCGGACATGCTCCTTGGAGTGATGCCTATGAATCGATGATTTACGTAGGTTGGGCAACGATGTTATTCGGCTTGATTTTCGGTCGAAAATCAGAATTAACTATTGCTGCAACTGCATTTGTCGCTGGAATGATTCTTTGGACAGCACATTTAAACTGGATGGACCCCTCTATTGCAAACCTTCAACCTGTTTTAAATTCCTATTGGTTAATGATCCACGTTGCTGTAATTGTAGCGAGTTATGGACCATTTACACTTGGGATGATTTTAGGTATAGTTGCTTTAATTTTAATGTTGTTTACCAACAGTAAAAACAAAGCAAAAATGGAACTTAACATCAAAGAGATTACCTATATCAATGAAATGGCGTTGACCGTAGGTTTGGTCTTGCTAACTATTGGAAACTTTTTAGGAGGACAATGGGCCAATGAAAGTTGGGGACGATATTGGGGATGGGATCCTAAAGAAACCTGGGCTTTAGTTAGTATTATGGTTTATGCCTTTGTAATCCACATGCGTTTTGTACCTTCTTTAAGAGGAACCTGGATTTATAATCTAATTAGCATCTTGGCTTTCTACGCTATCGTTATGACCTATTTTGGAGTAAACTTCTACCTAACCGGATTGCATTCTTATGCTAAAGGTGAAAAAATAGTTACTCCCGATTTTATTTATATTTCGATTGCCGTAATCGGCCTATTGGGATTGTTTTCCTACTTTAAATATAAAAAGTATTTTAAGAAATAAACGATTTTATAAAAACACTCGATTCTGCATCGGGTGTTTTTTTTTATTCTATAAGTAGCCAACATCTATCCCTGCGCTAAAACACACTTAAGAGAAGCTGTTAAATTCAGTTACCAGTAACTACGGCAATTATATAACAACCAAAACATGCTGAATAGCATAACGAAACCGCTTATTGCTCTACTTATACTTGGGAACCATTTGTTTTAAAAACCGTATAAAACAAAAAAAGCTACCTCTCGGTAGCTCTTTCATATGTGAAATATTTTAAAGTAAAGTTACTTATTTTCCTAAGAAAATTTGAAAACCAACAGCTACACCCAAACCATTTTGTGCCGATGCAGTAGCTGCATTAGACTTGCTGTAGTTGTATCCAACTTCAGCTTCTAAAGCAACGTTACGAGACACAAAGTGAGAGTAACCAAGACCTACACCAAATGCGAATGAAGTTTCATTGTTATCACCTCCAGTAGCAGATGCTCCACTAATTCCAATTTTACCATTTCCATAAAATCTTCCAGTTTCACTAGCTCCTTCAGGGAAATAATATCTTGCAAAAGGCATAAAGGTATAATTCCAAACGTTGTCACCATCTTTAATAGTCTGAAATCCAACACCTGTTTCTAACCCCAAGGCAATACCATCTGTAATAAAGTATCCTGCTTTCGGCATCACATTAATGTTAAAATTCTCACCTTCAAAGCTGTAACCCAAAGACCCAACGGCTCCTCCAACCATCCAATTCCCTTTTTTAATAGGAGTCATTCCTACTTTTTCAGACAATTTTGGTGCTTCAATCGATTGAATCGTTGACTTTACTGTGGACTGAGCGTTTGCCGTTACTAATCCGCCTAAAACTAAAGCAGACATCAAGAATAAATTTTTCATAGAATTACTTTTTTAAAGTTTAAGTTAAATAATGGTCATTATTTACCACTAATTTAATAAATATTAATTTTAATAACTAATAAAAACAAAATAAAAATTATTTATTTGATAAGTAATAACACAAACACCATACCAATACAGACAAAATTTAAAAAAATTATATTAAATTCATCTAAGTTTATACAATTTACGATAAATATGTCATTCTCATTAATTTAACTCTTTGCCTTCTTCTTTACTTAAATTAAATTTCTTCGTGATTTCCTTGATCTTTTGCTTGCGTTCCAGTTCAGATTCTTTAATTTTTCGTTTTTTCGCATCTTCTTTTTTCTTGTGAATTAAGCGGTTTGTTTCATTTCTTCTGCTCATTGGAAATTTCTAATTTTAGTTGCATTATACTTTTATTTGTGGATATCAATTCCTCAATTAACCAATTTCTTGTAGAAATAATATCCAATACCGTTAGGTATTTTGCCCACTCATTCGACACAAATAATTCCTTAATCTGCTTGATGCGTTTGGCCGTCTCTATAGCCGTTCGCAATACGGGAACAGTTTCCGTATCTATATGGAGTTTTCCCTTATGTTGATAATGTACTTCTTGGGTTTCCAAATTGACTTCAATAAAAAAGAGTTTTTCACTTTCGTTGTTGGGGAAAAAATCAGACCATAAAGCACGGCCCCATTTATATCCGTTCGACTTACTCTTAGTACTTATTAAGCGCCAACGGCAATTTGCTGCGCGTCCCCAATGATTGGAATAACGATACACCCCCGCATCATCAAAGTAATAGATACTACCCGATTCACTTTTGTAATTTGCTGTTCTAGAAGAGACCTCTTCTTCGCTAACTTCTAGAAATTCACAAAAGGTGTGCTTGAAAAAATTAAAACGATTGTATTTTTTCATTTCAGTTACAATTCTTCTACCGCCATTATTATTTTGATTCCATGCTGCACCATTGTTATTTTCGCCTCGTCCAAGCCCTGTTCCGAAATAGCCTGTGTGGCAAAATTTAAAAAATAGGTTTTAAATCCCGCTGTCGCTGCATCCATAGCGGAAAAATAAACGCAATAGTCCGCAGCCAGTCCTGCCAAGTAAACCTCCGTGATACCGCGCTCTTTTAAATACGCAGTCAAACCGGTATCCTTCCTTTTACCGTTGTCAAAGAAGCCGCTATAGGAATCGGTAGTTTTATCCATACCCTTTCTAAAAATGGCTTCTACGGGACCGGAATCCCAACTTGTCGAAAAGGCTGCACCAACACTATTTTGAACACAGTGTACAGGCCATAAAACTTGCGATAAGCCATTTAAATCAATACAGTCATATGTTTTGTAATCGCGATGTTGCGTTATAAAACTCTGGTGATTCTGTGGATGCCAATCTTGTGTAGCCACTACCAAATCAAAGTAAGGTTGAATCTCGTTAACAATTGGAATAATCCTATTACTGTTTTTTACCGCTAAGGCGCCTCCTTCCAAAAAATCGTTTTGAAGATCGACTACAATTAATGCTTTCATCGGCAACAATTTTAAATAAAACACGCTCTATAAAAGAGCGGGTTTTAAAATTTTATTTTATTTTTCAAATGTTTTAAGCGTCTCTATAATGATACGCACACAATCCAAAATTTGTTCTTCCTTCATGACTAAGGGTGGTGCAAAACGAATGATATTACCATGAGTTGGTTTGGCCAACAAACCGTTGTCGCGCAAAGCCAAACAAATATTCCAAGCGGTATCGCTCTCTTCGGTATCGTTAATGATAATAGCATTTAGCAGTCCTTTTCCACGTACTAAATTACAGATTGTACTGTTTTTTATATAGTCATTTAATTTAGCTCGGAACAATTGTCCCAAAGTTTCAGCATTAGCAGCCAAGTTTTCTTCCTCAACAACTTCCAATGCCGCAATAGCCACAGCTGCTGCAATAGGATTTCCACCAAAAGTAGAACCGTGTTGTCCGGGTTTGATTACATTCATAATCTCATCATTGGCCAATACAGCCGAAACCGGATAGGCACCTCCTGAAAGCGCTTTACCCAAAACCAAAATATCCGGTTTGACGTTTTCATGATCAACAGCCAACAATTTCCCTGTTCTAGCAATTCCAGTTTGAACTTCATCTGCTATAAACAATACGTTATGTTGCTCACATAAAGCTTTTGCTTGCGCCAAATAACCCGCAGTAGGAACATAAACTCCTGCTTCGCCTTGTATAGGTTCAACCAAAAAACCGGCTATATCCTTATGTGTCTCTAAGGTCGTTTTTAGTGCTTGTATATTATCGTATTCAATCGAGATAAACCCTTCCGTAAAAGGTCCGTAGTTTTTACGAGCATCCGGGTCATTGGAAAAGGAAATGATGGTAGTGGTACGGCCGTGAAAATTGTTTTCACACACCACTATCTTCGCCTGATTTTCTGCTATACCTTTTTTCTCATAAGCCCATTTGCGACATAATTTCAAAGCGGTTTCCACAGCTTCTGCACCTGAATTCATCGGCAATACTTTGTCAAATCCGAAAATTTCTGTTATTTTCTTTTCAAAAACACCTAACTTATCGTTGTAAAAAGCTCTCGAAGTCAACATTAAAGTCTGTGCTTGATTCGTTAACGCCGCAACAATCTTCGGATGACAATGCCCTTGATTAACCGCCGAATAAGCCGATAAAAAATCGTAATACTTCTTCCCTTCTACATCCCACACAAATACCCCCTCTCCTTTGGTCAAAACAACCGGTAATGGATGATAATTATGAGCCCCATATTTGTCTTCTAACGCAATAATTTCCTGTGAAGTTATGTTTTGTGACATTGTTTTAATATTTTGAATTAGTAGTCTTTTTATTATACTGCAAATTACTCAAAAAATAAGAAAAAAACCTATTCCTAGATCGAAATCAATACCACAAAGCGGTCTAAACTTTAAAAAAAGTCAAACTTCCGCTTCGTTGAGTTATTAAGATTAAAAATGAATAATCAATTATTTTATTTCAAAAGAACTAATAAATCAAACAAAGAGTTATTTTTGCGGCATGAGAAAAAAGACAGAAAGAATCGTATTCGAAAACGTAGAAGTCCTTGATGCAGGTGCAAAAGGCGTTTCGGTAGCTAAGGCCCCAGATGGAAAAGTGATTTTTATTCCAAATGTAGTTCCCGGGGATGTTGTAGATGTGCAAACCGTTAAAAAACGCAAAGCGTATTATGAAGGAAAAGCCATCAACATTCATCAACTTTCAGAACACCGAATTGAAGCGGTTTGCAAACACTTTGGGGCTTGTGGCGGTTGCAAATGGCAAAACATGAATTACAACCAACAGTTGTTTTACAAAAACCAAGAGGTGTACAACAACCTAAAACGAATTGGTAAAATAGAGCTACCGGAATTTGAACCTATTGCAGCGTCGGAAAAAACCTTTTTCTATCGCAATAAAATGGAATTTTCTTTTTCAAATGCTCGTTGGTTGACCGATGATGAAGTTCAAAGCGGGGAAGAATTTGGTAAAGAAAATGCTTTGGGATTCCATATTCCAAAAATGTGGGATAAAATTTTAGACATCCAAAAATGCCATTTACAACAAGACCCTTCGAACGACATTAGAAATGAAGTTAGACGGTTTGCCAACGCCAACAATATTGCCTTTTTCAATCCTAGAGAAAACAGCGGATTATTGCGTACACTTATGATTCGTACTGCTTCTACTGGAGAAATCATGGTTTTAATTCAGTTCTTTTATGAAAACAAAGTAGAACGGGAGCTACTAATGAATTTCTTGGCAGAACGCTTTCCAGAGATTACCTCACTACAATATGTAGTTAACGGAAAAGCGAACGACACCATCTACGATCAAAAAGTAAAACTTTTTAAAGGACGCGATTATATATTAGAAGAAATGGAGGGTTTAAGATTTAGCATTAATGCAAAATCCTTTTATCAAACCAATTCCGATCAAGCGTACGAATTATACAAAATCACCCGAGATTATGCTGGATTAACGGGCAATGAAATCGTTTATGATTTATATACAGGTACCGGAACGATTGCACAATTTGTTTCAAAATTAGCCAAAAAAGTTATCGGTGTTGAAGCTGTACCTGAGGCTATAGAGGATGCTAAATTAAATGCTACCCGTAATGAAATCACTAACTGTGAATTCTATGTAGGTGATATGAAAAATGTGTTTAACGACGCGTTTATCGAAGAACACGGCCATCCCGATGTCATTATCACCGACCCTCCAAGAGATGGTATGCACAAAGACGTGGTTGCTCAAATTTTAAAGATTGCACCTCAAAAAATAGTTTATGTAAGTTGTAATTCTGCAACTCAAGCACGTGATTTAGCCTTGATGGATGAAATGTATCAAGTTTCTAGAGTTCGTCCCGTAGATATGTTTCCGCAAACACATCACGTAGAAAATGTTGTTTTATTAGAAAAGAGAACCTTATAAATAAAAAACACGGCATTTCGTCTGCCCTTTTCGGTTCGAAATCGTGTTATTATACTTAAAATAAAAAAAGCATTGCTATTTGCAATGCTTTTTCTTTATGATGCCCTTAGATTTATTACTTTTGGAGAAATAAAAAATAACAAAACCATTTTTAAAAAATCAAGTGTATTGCTGTGTGATTTACTCCGATTTTGATGAACAACGCAATATTCATAGGATTAAAAAATAATTTCAAATTATGAGAAAACTAGGTTTTTATAGTGGTGTACTGCTGATTCTCTTGGCCATTTCCGGTTGTGAAAAAGATGATATTTGCGCGGAAACCACTCCTACTACTCCCAGTGTATTAATTCGATTCTTCGATAGACTTGATCCAATTCGCCCTAATTCCGCGGGGACTTTAAAATACTATGAACTGGGCAATCCTAAAATACTAACGCGTTCTGGTAGTGAAATCAAATTACCACTGCGTTTGGATAGCAACGAAACCACTTGGGTTTTGGAATTGACTACACTTAATAATGCCGGTGAAGAAGACGTCAAAAGGGACATCTTAACGTTTAAGTACGGTATTGAAACGACCTATTTAAATAAAGCTTGTGGTTTTATAAATACCTTTAACTTAGTAGATAATTCGACCGCAAACCCCAATCCTAAATTAAATGAGAACGGTCAAGGAAATTGGATTAATCGTTTCCAACTCATGTCCACCAATATTAGTACAGAAATAGATGAGCACATTAAAATATATTATTAGTTTTGGTTTCGTTTGCCTTTCCAGTATTGTATCGGCACAAGATTCTTTACCGCACTTTTATCCACAGCGCTATGGCCTACGTATAGGTACTGATTTATATCGGGCCGCTAGAAACTTTTACGATAAGGATTATAGCGGATTTGAAATAGAAGCCGACTATCGATTAAGCAAAAACTGGTTTGCTGCTGCGGAATTGGGAAAGGAGAAAATCACTAAGGATGAAGATCAATTAAATTTTACCACCGACGGGAGTTTCATCAAAGTAGGTGTTGATTTTAATGCACATCAAAACTGGATGGATTTAGAAAACATGATTTATGCCGGTTTTAGATATGGTTTTTCTTCCTTTTCTCAAAATTTGAATTCCTATACCATTTATAGTCCCAATTCCTATTTTGACAAAACACTGGAAACTCCCAATAAAAAATTTAGTGGATTAACGGCCCATTGGTTAGAATTTGTTGCCGGTATTCGCACCCGGATTTTCGACAATGTCTTTCTGGGCTTTAGTGTTCGATTAAATGGAATGGTTCATCAAAAAGAGCCTGAAAATTTTGAAAATTTATATATACCCGGATACAACAAAAAGTACAGTGGGGGTATTGGAGTTGGAATGAATTATTCCATTTCTTATTTAATCCCTTTATATAAGTCGCGAAAAGTAGTGGCTCCTGTTGTTGAAAAAAATCCATTAGAAGAAAGCACACCCGTCACAAATAAAAAATAAAAACAAGCCTCCTTAAAAAAATAAGGAGGTTTTTTTGTACCCTATTTCTCCAAATCGTAAATAACAAGCTTTTCGCAACACTCCCTTCACCTCCTAGTCCATTCTATAGAGAGTTATTTATTCCTTATCCAACCCTCTATCGCTAACCCAAATGAGTACTAACCACTTATAATCAATGACTTAAAAAATACGTAGTCGTTTTGTAGACGCCTAGAATTTACTTATTAGACAGCCACACTTTACCTTTGTAGTAATTAATAATTCTAATAAATAAAACTATGAAAAAGGGCGTTTTTAAAAAATTCTTAAAATTATCTTTAGTATTAACTGCTTTCATGGCGTTCTACGCATGTAGTAGTAGTGACGACAATGGTGGATCCTCAAATGGAGGCTATAAAACCACACCAGTTACCTATATGGAAGGCACCTTTAATGGATATTCGGGTAAAGATGAGGCAACAGCTATAGTGGAAATCGTTGATGGAGACAAAGCATTAATCATTGTAAACAATAAGGCTACTGGAACAAAAAATACCGCCACCGTTTATGTGGAGGGAGTCATTATGATAGAAGGAGTTGATCCAACCGTAATGACCGCTGCGGGAGAAATACCCTCTGTAGCCTACAATCACAAAACCAAAAAGTTAATTGTCGCTGGGAGACAAGGAGGGGTTACCATGACTTTTAGTGGAAATAAAATTTAAACTTATACTTTTTTATTTTATTTTAACAAAAATAGAGACGCTACAATGTTATAAAAACGTAGTATCTCTATTTTTTTTTCTAAATTGCGCAAATTAAATGTCAACTATTGTATCTATGCGACTTCGCTTCTTTATTTTATTTTGCTTGTATCCTTGTATTTCTTGGAGTCAACAAACCATTATTGATTCACTTGAAAACATAATTACGAGTAAAACCATTGCCGATCGAGATAAAATAATTCCGCTTTCAGAACTAGCTGTATACAAAAAAGCCGATACCACTTTGTCTATTAAATATGGCGAACAGGCCATTTCGTTAGCCAAAAAACAAAAGGATTCACAATACGAAATATATGCCTATTCCAATATGGGTGTATTTTATTCGTTGTTAGGTGAAGTTGATAAAGCGTATGAGTTTATTGATTATGTAACTCAAGCAATAGAAAATACCTCCCATAAAAATGCACAGGCATTTGGCTATAACAGCATCGGTTTAATGAAATTAAATTTGGGAGATAAAGAAGGATTAGAAGATATATATACCTCGCTAAACTTAGCTGACAAAGAAAACTATAAGTTAATTGCATACAACTACAGCATACTTACCAATTATTACCTATCTGATATTGAAAATGCTGAAAAGTACTCCAAACTAGCTGTTGAAAAAGCTTTAAAAAGTCAAGACGCACATACGCTATGTTATGCCTATTCTATCAGAGGCGTGCGTTATTTAGCAGCTTTTGAGAAAACAAAAAAATACGAACTTTTAGATGAAGCGTTGGTTAACCTAAAAAAGGCTTTCGGCGTTTACGAGCAAAATATCGGATATGTACGCAACAGTTCGTGTATCAATATAATTGCAAACTTGCTGTACACCTACCAATTTAAAAATGAATTAAAACCCGACCCAGAAAATCTAAAATCCGTACGTTTTTATTTAGAGAAAGCCTTAGCAATGCCTATGGAGCAAAATGAAGATTTTGTAATCAATCAAGCGATGATTGGCATTAAGGCTGAGATGATTTTTGGCAACTATATGCAGGCTGAAAAAAAATTCTTAGAATTAATTCCGATTGTTTCTAGCTATCCTAAGCAATTTCGAAATAAATATGAACTAAACCATCAATTAGCTCAACTGTATGAAAAGATGGGCGAGTATCAGAAATCACTCCAAAGTTATAAAACTGCTTTTCAATATTATCAACAATACTACGACGACAAACACACCAAAATCGGCCAACAACAACATGCTAAATTTGAAATCACTAAAAAGGAAATTGAATTTAAGAGAAAACAAAATCTCTTGTATATTGGTTTAGGGGTTATTACATGCCTGCTGATTTTGTTTGTCGCTTTTATATACAATTATATTAAGCACAAAAAGGAAGAGATACAGTTGATTGAAAAACTTAAAGATGAAGAGTCCAAAAGTCTTGAAGTTGCAAAAATCAATGCCGAACTCTATGCTCAACTCAAGGCAGAAGAAACCCATAGATTACAGAAAGAGGTATTAGCCAAAGGCATACAAGTTACCCACAAGAATAATTTACTTCAACACTTACAGCAGAATATTCAAAACGACGTTGCTCTAAACAAGCGCGAATTGGTAAATATCATCAAAACCGAGCAACGTTTGGACAAGAATTTTGAAGAATTTGAAAGTATCATCAAAAAAACCCATCCTGAATTTTACAGTCGTTTGCAAGAACACTCAACTCAAAAATTAACCGCTTTGGAGTTAAAATATTGTGTGTACCTATTTATGAAAATGCCGTCCAAAGAAATGTCCGATTTACTTCATGTAGAACTAAAAACCATTCGTATGAATAAGTACCGTTTAAAACTTAAATTTAAATTAACCAAATCGGACAATCTGGAAGAGTTTATTCAAAATATTGTCTAATCAAATGCCACTCTTTGGATGGTAATTAACTCGTTCAAATGATCGTTGTTTGTATAAACATTACTTTTGTTTTTTCAACTGCATTTGAATCGTGTCGCCGTATAATACCCAATTCCATTGCATCTGTTTAGTAGTATAGCCACTAACTTGAATCGAAATAGTATCGGGCATTTGTGGATTCCGTTCATACGAAATCACCTTTAAATCATTTTTAAGTGCGTCGTATTGATACGCCAAGAACAACGAGCGGGCATCTTCATATACAAAGGGATTTGGGCAGAGAAAAATTTGATTATGATTCTCAAAATAAACCACCTTCCACGCAGTGGAATCTTGTACCCAATCGTTTTTGAGAATCGTTTTACCATTTCTACTCATACGTTCCACCTCCCATTTCCCCAAATATTTTACGTTCGTTTTGTTTTTATTTACAACAAAGAAAACAAATCCAAAAGCCAAACCTATACTCAATATTCGTGCTGTATTGCGCCAATTCCGTTGACACACTTCTGGCAATTTGTTTTTATATTCGTAAAACAATTCGATTAATTCTTTGCGATACAACGTAAGTAAATAAATCAAAACCGAAGTATAGACAACAGAATTGATAAAGGCACCTACCGATATTTGATAAAATTGATTGATTAAAACCACATTAAACATTATAGGCAATAAGAGGGCCACTCCTGCTAATGTTGTTCTACGGAATAACAAAAGGATTCCCCCTCCTATTTGACAAAGGCCAATAATAACGCTAAGTTCCATTGAATAAGCAAAATAATTCCAGGTCAATTGCGATCCTGTTAAGGTACTCACTAGCGAATCGTCCAAGTGAAATGAGGATACAAACTGTGCATTAAACAATTTTGCAAAACCGTAAATTGAGAGAAAAAAAGCCAGAAGATACCTTAAAATCCCTTGAAACCAGGCATGAATTCGTTCCGAATTAAAATTTTGTTTTCGTTCGCTATTGTGCCAATAAATCGTAAAAAATAAAGCAAAAACCAGCGATATAATCAAACTTGACAGCATCATTATTGGAAAATATTGCAGGATACTTTGAGGCAGTACAGTTGCAAATCCCAATAAAAAATTAGTTATTGAAATGGCTACCAAAAGTGATTCCACAAACTTTTTTATCCAACTGCTTTGATTTGGAACTTTCATACACTTACCCATTTTTATTTGCGCCAAAGTTAACTTTTCAAATTTAACTTTATGATTTTTTATAGAAAAAACTAACCTAATTTTAAGAAAAGTAAATTCACCGTAGAGAAAATCAATTATAATCTATTTTTGATTATAAAATTTACACTCCTTTCGATTTATAAGTTATAGAAAATAATTTTTTTAGGTCAAAAATGTCAGTTTACACACCGTTTATGTTAATATAACCAATATCTTTACTTTACTACTAATATTCTTTCGTCAACAAAAACAAACGATTATGAAACTAAAATTTATTTTATTTCTAGGCCTTGCTATACTCGTAGGAGCTTGTAAAAAAAACAGTACTAAAGATGATATTGCCGATGCTATATATTTCGGAGGACCAATATTAACTATGGAAGAGGACAGCGCTGAAGTGGAAGCCGTACTTATCAAAAACGGTAAAATATTATTTACTGGTACTAAAGCTGAAGCCGATCGCTTCATCGACGATAAAACCGAACGAATAGATTTAGCAGGAAAAACTTTAATGCCCGGCTTTATCGATGTACACGGACATTTAACCTCTAGAGCTGGTATGATGCAAGCGGTTGATTTAGCACCAACCCCCTATGGAACAGTAAATTCGATTGAAGATTTACAGAATACACTGAGAAAACAACTCGAAAAAAAACCCTTAAAAAATGGGCAACCCCTGATTGGAAACGGGTATGATGATGCTATTATGATTGAACACCGACATCCAACAAAAGAAGAATTAGACGCCGTAAGTATGACCGTTCCCATTATTGTTATACACGCTTCTGGACATGCCAGTGTAGGAAATAGTGCTTTATTGAAGCTAGTAGGTCTTAACGAGCAGTCAAAAGATCCTGTCGGTGGGCATTTGGGGCGGTATCCAAAAACGGGGAAACTAAATGGAAAATTAGAGGAAAACGCGAGCTTTATGGCCTTATTGACCTTGATGCAAAAAATGAACCCCAACGGCAATTCATCCATCAATGATAATGAAGACAGCTACCAAATGGGTGCAGATACTTTACAATCACAATCCCTTCAAAACTTATTAAAAGCACAAGAAGAATGGTTGCGCTATGGACAAACAACCATCTGTGATGGAAGAACGATGGGTGAAAGTCTGGGATTATTAAAAGAAGCGGCAGCAAAAAGGTTATTTAAGGCAGATATCGTTTACTTTCCCGATTACGAAAATGTGAAAAAGGATTTTGAACAATTGAAACCCGACTATATGAAATACCATAATCGTTTAAAATTGGCGGGCTTTAAATTTTCTGACGACGGTTCTCCTCAGGGAAAAACGGCGTGGCTAACACAACCTTATTTAGTTCCTCCAGAAGGACAAAGTTTCGATTATAAAGGTTTTCCCATATTTACGGATGATGTCCTATATACCGATTTAAAAACCTTGTTTCAAAATAATATTACGGCACAATTACACGTCAATGGGGATGCTGCAATTGACCAAGCCATCCGAGTTATTCAGAAATTAAGCGACGAAGGAATCTACAAACCAGCTTTGCGTGTGACATTAATTCACGTACAAAATAGCCGTCCCGATCACATACAAAAAATTAAGGATTTGGGACTTATTCCATCCTATTTTTCTACCCACACTTATTTGTGGGGCGACTGGCATTACTCCAGTGTTTTTGGTCCTGAACGTGCGGCTTTTATCAGTCCGGCACAATCGGCTTTAAAAGCGGGAATTCCCTTTACCATACATCACGATGCACCGGTAACACCTCCCGATTTGATAACAGCTGTTTATGCTGCCGTAAATCGAAAAACAAGATCCGGTCGAATACTAGGTCCAAACGAACGAATTTCACCTTTAGAAGCTTTAAAAGCGATTACCATTAGAGGCGCATTCCAATTGCAAGAAGAAGACCGAAAAGGATCCCTTAAAGTAGGTAAACTAGCAGATATGGTCATACTCAGTCAAAATCCATTGACGATAAAACCAGAAAACATCAGAGACATTTTTGTAATCGAAACGATTAAGGAAGGTTTAAGTGTTTACAAACGTGACTAATAAAAAGAAATGGGGCTGTCTATATAGACAGCCCCATTTCTTTTTTAACCTACCAATCATTACTCTTTTGTTTCTATTGCTGGCGCTGTATTCGTTACATTAGGAACTGACTTGACTTCTGCTTCCAAAGCAGCTTGCTTAGCCAATTCTAATTGTCGGGCTTCTTCCACATCCTCTTCATCGGGTTTGTCTTCCATTTCCTCTTCTTTATAACGCCCGAGTTTGATGTTAAATTTATCAGCCGTTCCGGTGATACGCATGGGGATACCGATAATACCCAAGGGAGGTAACCCCAATCTAAATCCGATATTCATTTTTCCATCTAAAGTCACCTGTCCTTCAAATCGGGGTCTAAATCCTGCCATTTTCATACGGGTTCTTTCAATGGTCATGACATTATTTTTTATGCTGGTGTTGATATCTACTTTAGATACACTACCGTTTTCTAAGGAATTCATATCCGTTTTATTCGCTATGGAATTCAATAGTTTAAAGCCTTTAAATTGAATATCTTCTAACGTCATTGTACCTGACCCTTCTACTGTATTCATTATCGGAAACATAGCTCCATTTAAAGTACCGTTTAATTTATATTTTAGAGAAACTACTCCATAGGCATCCTTGGCCATACTTGCCATTTCTCTGAAAAGCTTCACCTCTTTATAAGCGCGCTGTATATCAAAATTAGAGGCGTCGATTTCATAATCAAAATATGCTCTAGAATACGAAGTGGGTTTGTAACTGGCTTTCATATTAACCTGAGTACCTACTAAATCAAAATTAGCTTGATTAACCACTACTTTTCCCTGCTGAGTAACCAGATTACCTACAAAGTTTTTCAAGAGCAAATCGCTGTATTTGATTTGTTTGATATCGGCATTGAACTCCATATTATATTGCGACGGAATCATGACAACCCCCGCATTAGTCACTGTTTTTGACGTCGTTTTTGCTGTCGTAGCAGGTGCAAACACCATCAATTCATCTACATTTAAAGATTTGCTCTTAAGATCAAACTTACCTTGTAGCTGTCCAGTATTCGTAGTGATAAATTGAATAACATTCGACAAATGCCCATTCATCGAAAATCTAGAACTTCCATAAGTGGCTCTAAAGTCCTCAAAAAGCATTTTTTCTTTAAAAAACTTAAATACTCCTTTCTTTATGTTTAAGGGTTGTGGAAAGAGTTCTGATTTTAAAAATATACGGTCAACAATCAATTGACCACTATTTCTAAGTTTACCGTAATTTCCTGCAACTGCATCGCTTTGCAAACCTCTTAGGGATAAATTGGTTTGTATAACACCGTCCACATTTAATCCTTTTATTTTAAATAATTTGTAAATATTTCCAATGTTTAAACTTCCTTTAGAGTTTATGTTGTATCTTAAATTGTTTAAATTATATAAGTCCGCATCAATCTTAAACGGCTCTCCTGCTAAGGTAAATTGAATCGGTAGCACTTTAATTAGTAAATCACTATACGACCCCCGTTTACTACTGATGTAGGTTTCTATATCAATATTTTCAATGGGCAATTCGGGCATGCCCAGCATCTTGATATAACCGCGATGTACCTTAACCACAGAATTCGTTATTGGAAAGCGTTTTTTATGTGGTTCATAGGTTCCTTTAGCCACGACATCAACCAAAATATCACCGCGCATTTCCACTTGTTCCATCGGAACAAACTTAGAAATTTCTGCCAAATTTAGCTGTGCTTGAACGTTGGCATCTAAATCGTAATTCTTTAGATTTTTAATTTCAAAATGTCCTTTAATAAAATTCGTTAAGGCTTGAGCTGATAAATTTTGAACGCGAATGGAGGTGTTTTGATAAATACTGTCTTGGGCTTCGGCGTGCAAATTGAAATTGATTTTCTCCAGAGCAGCAGGCAATTGCGCCATTTTATAGTATCCGTCTTTTATTTGTCCGTCAAGTCTAAACTTTGGAATACTCGTCACCACGGTATCAATCTGATTTTTTCGCAATCCTGAAATCACAACACCACGTGCATACTGTCCTTCGATAGCGAAATCAAAGTCCAATTGCCCAGCTAAATCCATTTTCTGTAAACCTATCGCCTCTTGCAATACTTTTAAATCCAAGGAACTTTTTAAGCTACCAGAGACTATAGGAGATTCCAGTCCCAAAAGATGAAAACTTCCTTTTGTCATTTTATTTTTAAGACTAAAATCCAAATTGTTAATATCTACTTTTAAGCGATCTAAGTCCAAATCTGGTAAGTTTAAATCAAAATCCAGATTGAAATTTTTAAGGGGGTTTTGCATTTTGTTGTACGCAACCGAACCCTCCTTAATTTTTAATCCAAACTTAACACTTGGTTTGATATTTTCCTCGGCTATATACTGTCCCTTCAACTGGAAAGTAACATCCGATATACCGCTAATTTCCGTTTGATCCAACCACGATTGGTATGCTGTTGGTAAAAGGGACAGTAACTGTTCCAGCTTCCCATTAGTAGACTCTACATCAAAAAACAAATCATATCCTCTATCTAGAAATCCAAATTTCCCTTTAAAGGAAACGGGTAATTCTTTGATTCTTAAATCGTTTTCTTCAAAGACAAAATTCAGGGATTTCGTATCAATTTTAGTAATTAATTTAGCCGAAACGGGTTTTTGCTTTACGTAGGCTATTCCGTCAAAAATCAAATCAAAAGATTCCATTTTTGCCAATGTTTTTAATTCAAATACTTCGGAACTCAAATCGCCCGTTCCCAGATAATTAAAACCTTTCGCCTCTATTTGAAGTTTATTGGCGATATCCTGATAAAATATATGAGCATTCGTAATTTTTATCTTTTCAATACGCAAATCTGTTGCATCCGTATCGTTCTTTTCTTTCTCTTCTTCGCTGATCCAAATATTATAGTTGGCATTTCCTTCCGCATCCACTTGAACATGGAACTCAACATCATCTAAGTAAACCGTATTGAGTTTTACTTTATCTTGTACTAAACTCAAAAGGTCTATACCAAATGAAATCGAACTCGCTTGTAGTAACGTTTTATCTTCAAACAAACCTACCCCTTTGATTTCAGGTTTTTCAATGGTAACCGTTAGTAAAGGGAATTTTTTGTAAAAGGATAAATCAATGGATTCAAAATCCATTTTGGCCTTAATATTTTCATTAGCCAAATCCTTGATGCTTTTGGTAATGTTATCCGCAAAAAATAACGGAACGACATACATCAACAGCAAAATTGCTGTAACAGCAATTCCCGTTATTTTTAAAGCCTTGATCAGTTTGTCTTTTATCCCCTTTTTATTCGTTTCCATATAATCTATTGAACAGCATGCAAAGGAACGATTTTAGTAGTACAAATAGAAGAATATTTAAGCAAATTTACAATCTGAGAAGAAGATTCTAAATACGTTTATACACATTTGCTACTTTACCTGTTAATAAAACGGTATTTGATTATTTATTCGCTGTTTGAGAATTTTTACCTGCAACAATAAGTTTCAATAGACGAGATGTCGGTATTTTAAAACTCAAAAAATCTCTTATAAAAAAACACCAAACGGCTTAAAAAAAATATGCCAAAAACTATAAAACTAAGTTTTTGGCATACATTTTTACTTCATACAGTAGCTTCAACACTGCTATAGACTTATTTAAAACATCAATACGCTATCTATTTGTAATATTTAACGTTGAAACGTTATGGGCTAGGTTACTTCGCTTGTTTTAGTGCTCTTAAATACAAATTCTCGTAATGTGGCAATACTTGATCAATATTAAATTTCTTAGACACTGCTTTCGCATTGTGCTTAAAAGTATCTAAAGTATTCTCGTCTCTTAAAATCGTAAGGGCATTTTTAATCATATCCTCCACATCACCTACGTCACTTAGAAACCCGGAATATCCGTTTTCGTTTACTTCTGGTAATCCACCAGAATTACTTGAAATCACTGGTACGGAACACGCCATGGCCTCTAACGCAGCCAATCCAAAACTTTCGGTTTCCGATGGCAATAAAAACAAATCCGAATACCATAAAATTCTATCGACATCATTACTGTTACCAAAAAATATAATCTTATCGTAAATCCCCAATTCCAAAGCCAATTGCTCTGCTTTTTCTTTTTCCGGACCATCACCAACCATCATTAATTTGGCTGGAATTTCTTTCTGTATCCCATTAAAAATCAAGATTACATCCTTGATTCTCTTCACTTTTCTAAAATTACTTATGTGTGTTATGATACGCTCTTCGGGTACAGCCATAGCCGAACGTTTACATTCCAAATCTTCAAATTGCTCGTAATGTTTTTGTTCAATAAAATTCGGAATTACTTGAATATCCTTTTGAATATCGAATAATTCATAAGTAGATTTTTTTAAATTTTCGGAAACCGAAGTAACAAAATCGGAGTGATTGATACTAAAGCTTACTGCTGTTTTATAAAATGGATGATTCCCAACCAACGTTATATCCGTTCCGTGTAAGGTCGTTATCATGGGTAAGGATATGCCCTGTTCCAGCAACATTTGTTTGGCCATATAACCTGCATAAGCATGAGGTATCGCATAATGTACATGTAGAACTTCAATCCCGTATAATTTTACCATATCGACCAATTTACTAGACAAAGCCAGTTCATAGGGTTGATAATGAAACAAAGGGTATTCGGGAACGTTTACTTCGTGATAAAAAATATTGCTATTTAAAAGTGCTAAACGAACAGGCTGGCTATACGTTATAAAATGAACTTCATGACCGCGATTAGCTAGCTCCAATCCCAGTTCCGTAGCTACGACACCACTACCCCCAAAAGTGGGATAACAAACTATTCCTATTTTCATATAATATATTTCCTTAACGTCCCCTAAAGTAGTATAAATAAAAATTCTATTCGAGGGATTTTTAGATATTTTAAAATTTAATCCTTTTGCGGTTCACTTTCAATAATTTAAACCATAAAACGGTTTACTCCCCTCATTACTCTAGTATAGACTTGTAAATAGCTTCTTGAATAGCTTCGCGTACATTGGCTTTAGACAATTTGTTATCGTTGCTATCTGGATAAGTACGGTTAGACAAAAACACATAAATCAAATCGCTAGCTGGATCCGCCCAAGTCATGGTACCGGTAAAACCGGTATGACCAAAACTAGACATAGACGCACACCCACAAGTAGGACCTGCGGTACCCGCTTTTTGTGGCTTATCAAACCCAACTCCTCTTCGGTTACCCTCTTTACAAAACCAACAGGTATTAAAATCATCAAAAGTACGTTCAGAAAAGAAGGTGTCTTCACCATAACTTCCCTTTTGCAAATACATTTGCATCATTTTAGCCACATCCAAAGCATTCGCAAACAAGCCTGCGTGCCCAGCAACACCGCCTTCCATTGCGGCAGTCATATCGTGTACATAACCCTGCACAGCAGTATAGCGAAAATAATTGTCCATTTCAGTTGGTGGAATCGTACTCATATCCCGCTTTCTTAAAGGATTATAAGTCATCGTGGTTGCCCCTAATTTACTGTAAAGTGCACTTTCTGCCAATTGATCTAAACTGCTGTTGTTGGAACGCTCCAAATACTCTTTTAATGCAATAAAACCTAAATCACTGTATTTATACTGTTTTTTAGGAAGCAGTTTACTCTCCGCAATTTCACTTAAAATCACACTGCTATATCCTTTTTTGATATATAAATTTTCCGAAACTTGGTCGGGAAATTCCACGGAATAATGATTGGAATAAAACAACTTAGAGGGCTTATTCTGCTCGTCTAAGGTATTCTTATAAAAAGGAACCCAGGCCTGAAGTCGCGCCTGATGTGTCAAAACTTCTTGTAAGGTGATATCCTCTTTATTCGAATTATCAAATTCGGGAATCAAATTTCCCAATTTGGTTTTCATGGTTATTTTCCCTGCATCATATTCCTTCATCAATAAGGGTAAAGTTCCCAAAATCTTGGTCAAAGAAGCCAGATCGAATACATCACTGTTTAACACAGGTTGGTATTTGTCAAAAGTATGATATCCAAAGGATTTCTGATAAACCACTTTGCCGTGTCGAGCTACAACAATCTGGATACCCGGCGTCAGTCGATCGTCAATGGCCTTTTGAGCTAATTGATCTATTTTTTGCAGTTTAACAGGATCCATTCCCTCATTTGTAGGTGTCGAAAAGCCCAACCTCGAAAGCGTTTTGGTCTTAAGTCCCGTTCCAACTGTAAAATTGCTGTTGATACTTACGGGCAATTTGCCCTTCGCTGCAATTGTTCCAAATATAAGTTGCGCAGCAGCTAATTGTGCCATTTTATTGTTTTGATAGGCTTGAATAACCGCTTCTATAGGGTCGAAATTCGCCACTGCAGACAAGGCATAGGGTTTGGCAAAAGAGACTAATATGGTTTTATTTTGAGCGGCTATTTTATTGATCCAATTTAATTCATCGAAAGAAAAATCGTGTTTTCTCCAAGGATTATCACCTTTGTGATAACCAATAATGACACGAGTATATAATTTTAAGTCATTTAGATTAAAATTCTCCGCTGTCGTGTCTATGGCTGTTACTTCTGCAAATTGATTTAGTTGTTTAAGAAAATCATCGCTCGAATCATCTCCTAACTTTAAATAAGCAATTTTTTCACGCTCTAAATGCGCTATAGGCAAAGCGTGTTTATCATTCTTAATTAAAGTCATTGCCTCTTCGTACAATTGTGCATTTAAATCGTCGTATTGATAGCTATTTAAATCCAGTACTAAATTTCCAATTTGCACAGGTTTATAAGAAGTTAAGCCTGCTTTATATTTAAAACTCAATATTTTTTTTACCGAATGTGCTAAGCGATCTTCTGTAACGATATTGGCGTCATAAGCTTCTTTAAATTTTATCAATGCTGTAGGTACATTCTCCGCAAACAGCAAAACATCATTGCCCGCTAAAAAAGCCGCCAAATCGATTTCACCGGGCTTTAAATAATTTGAAGCCGCTTTCATATTAAGCGCATCGGTAAAAATAAGTCCCTCAAATCCGAGATCTTCCTTTAAAAGTTTTGTAACTACGTTATACGATAAGGAAGTCGGTAATTTCGGATCCGGTTCTATTACAGGAAGACTCAAATGCGCCACCATCACACTGGCTAAACCGTGGTCAATTAATTTTTTATACGGATACAATTCTACTTTATTCAAACGTTCCTTACTCAAATCCATCAAGGGCAAGGCATAATGCGAATCGGTAGAAGTGTCTCCATGCCCTGGAAAGTGTTTTGCTGTGGCAAATAGGTTTTTACTTTGATATCCTTCCATAAAGGCGACTGCTCTATCTGTGACCACTTCTCGGGTTTCGCCATAGGATCGAACTCCGATTATAGGATTTTTCGGATTGGTGTTGATGTCTACTACAGGCCCAAAATTAAAATGCAAACCCATTCTATTTGATTGTTCTGCCAAACTAACGCCAACCTTTTTTATCAAATCCATATCTTGAACAGCCCCTAAAGTCATGTTCCAAGGCATACGCGGTGTCGAATCCAATCGCATACTCAATCCCCATTCACCATCAATTCCAATCAACATAGGTGTTTTGGCTAGTTTTTGCAAGCTATTAGTCATTTTAGCTTGTCGAACCGGTCCGCCTTGAAAAAAAATTAAGCCGCCAACTTGTTGATCTACCACTAATTTTTCTAAACTTTTCAGATGTGCATTATCCTTGTTGGAATAAGCTGCAACCATAAAAAGTTGCCCAACACGCTGTTCAAAGGTCATCGCATTGTAGACGCTATCGACCCAAACCTTTTGTGCTTTCTTACTGTTTGTCTGGGCAAAAAGCGTTGTTGATAAGAATAAAATTAGGATACTTAACTTTCTCATATAATTGGATTGAAACAATAAAATCATCACTCAAAACTATTGGATGATGATTTTATAAAATAAGGTATTGCTATTTTGTTTAAAAAAACCTACTATGCCAACTCTCTGCTGCAGGAACTTCCCAGAAATCATTAAACTCCCCTAAGTCATTGACCAGATTATTAAAAACAATGGTATGTTCAGATACGGCTTTTTCCTTTACCATTTTCTTAAAGTCTATTAAGGTCTTATATGCGATAAAATCACCTGACTTATAAGTCACATTCATTTTATCCATCAAATCTACCTTGTACTTCTGTTCGAACTGTTGAATAATTCTAACGGAAGCATCAATCGAACAGCCCGAAGCAGGATGTACGTCTTGATCGACTACGAGTATGATAAATCGATTGTATTTAACAACAAATGACGCTTGAAGTGGTGTTGCGTGTGCTGCCCATTGGGTAGTAAACTCCAACAAATCCTTCTCTATATCTTGAACCTCTTCATCGTAGAATTTTCGATTGGATTGGTAAATCCAAATTCTCGAATGTTCAGGCATTTCTTCAAATGGTACGTACATAATTATAAATCTTGTGCTGTAGCGATTAATTCCGCTACGTCTAACACTTTAACTTGATGTTCTTTCTCTTTAAATTTGATTCCGTCCGTCAACATGGTATTGCAAAATGGACATCCCGCTGCAATAATCTCTGGTTCCAAAGCCAAAGCATCTTCCGTACGTTCAACATTAACGTCCTTAGTACCTTTTTCAGGTTCTTTAAACATTTGCGAACCTCCAGCACCACAACAAAGTCCATTGGCTCTAGAGCGTTTCATTTCCACTAATTCGGCATCGAGTTTTTGGATCAATTCTCTTGGTGCTTCATAAATTTGATTGGCCCTACCCAAATAACAAGGATCGTGGAAGGTGATTCTTTTCCCCTTAAAAGCCCCCCCCTCAATAGTCAATCGGCCATCGTCTAACAGTCCTTTTAAAAATTCGGTATGGTGAACCACTTCGTATTTACCACCCAGTTCAGGGTATTCGTTTTTTATGGTATTAAAACAATGTGGACAAGCCGTAACTATTTTCTTAACTTCATAAGCATTGAGTACTTCGATATTCATCATGGCTTGCATTTGAAACAAAAATTCGTTTCCTGCGCGCTTTGCTGGATCTCCAGTACAGCTTTCTTCCGTCCCTAAAACAGCAAAGGGTACTTTAGCCTTATTTAATATTTTTACAAATGCTTTAGTAATTTTTTTAGCACGATCATCGAAGCTTCCAGAGCAACCAACCCAGAATAAAACTTCGGGTTGTTCTCCTTTTGCCATCATTTCAGCCATTGTTGGCACTACTAAATTTTCTGACATAGTAAACAGTTATGATTAAAGATTGCTGAAAAACAGTCAATCCAATTTTTTATTAATTTTCGTCTTTCCAGTTCAAACGGTCCATTTGGTTGTATTGCCAAGGCGCACCATTATTTTCAATATTGGTCATCATCGCATTCAATTCTTTTGGTGCAGCACTTTGCTCCATAACTAAATAACGACGCATATCCATAATTATAGATAACGGACTGATGTTGATAGGACATTCTTCAACACAGGCATTACAAGAAGTACAAGCCCACAATTCTTCTGTAGTAATATAATCGTTTAGCAAACTTTTTCCGTCGTCAACAAAAACACCTTTATTGTTATCGATGTTTTTACTCACCTCTTCTAATCGATCTCTGGTGTCCATCATAATTTTACGCGGCGAAAGCTTCTTACCGGTTTGATTGGCTGGACAAGAAGAGGTACATCGACCACATTCGGTACAAGAATAAGCATTCAATAATTGAACCCAGTTTAAATCCTGAACGTCAGAAGCTCCAAATTTAGCCGGTGCGGCGTCTTCAGCTGGTGCTGCAAACGGATCAGCATTGGGGTCCATCATCAATTTCACTTCTTGGGTTACAGATGCCAGATTATCAAATTCCCCCAATGGATTTAAGTTGGCGAAATAGGTATTTGGGAACGCAAGAATAATGTGTAAATGTTTTGAAAAATATAAATAATTCATAAACGCTAACACACCTATAATATGTCCCCACCAAGCAACCCGTTCTACTATTGCAACGGCTGCGGGATTCATTCCATTAAAAATCGGTGCGATGTACTGAGAAACAGGAAAAGATCCTACTGCGGTATAATGCGTATATCCTAAATTTTGTAAGTAAAAATCTGCTGCATTCATAATTAAGAAGAAACACATCAATACGGTTTCAAAATAAATAATCGTATTAGCATCTTTTTTAGGAAAACCGTCTAATTCCGTTTGATTTAATCGCTTAAGCTTGATTATATTTCTACGAATCCAAAATACAACTACAGCGAAAATCACCAAAAAGGCTAAAACTTCAAAACTTCCGATTAGAATATCATAAAATCCACCTAAAAAAGATAATACTCTATGGGTTCCAAACAAACCGTCGATGATAATTTCTATCATCTCAATGTTGATTACCACAAAACCTACATACACAAAAATGTGAAGAATAGCCGCTACCGGACGCTTCACCATTTTGGATTGTCCCAAAGCGACCATTGCCATATTTTTGAGGCGGTCGGCTGGACGGTCGGTACGATTGACTTGCTGTCCCAACTTAATATTTCGAATAAGCTTTTTTACGTTTTTTATAAAAAAGGCAAATCCTATTATTAATAAAATTAAAAATAAAACATTACTAAGGTACTGCATATCTGTAGTTAATTTATTATCAATTGAGTAGTTAATTCGTTTTGTTTATTTTGTTTATTATGTCAGGAATCAAGTCATATTAACTTAATTCGCCTTTGTTGTTGCTTGAGCGGGTACTTCTGGCGCTGCTTCGCTAGCGGTATACGTGGATGCTTTTTTACCGAATAACGAAAAATGTACATAACGCTTTGGATTTAACTTCAAATCTCTAAGTAATTCTTCCAACTCTTTAGATGCTTGATTTAAATTGCTGTATAACTTTTCATCTTTCAGTAATTTACCAACAGACCCCTCACCGTTTTCAATACCGCTCATGACGTTATCCAAACTATTTGAAGCCGACTCTAATTTAGCAAAAGTTCCGGTAATATTCAAATCAGCTACCGAATCGGATATTTTAGAAAAATTATCACTCGCGTGCGACAAATTTGTCATGGTGGTATTTAATTTAACCGAGTTGTTTACAACTAATCCGTCTAGGTTTTTAGTTATTGCATTGACGTTTGCTAAGGTAGTACTTAAATCCGCTAGAGTTTTTTTAATATCCTGTTGTGCTTTTTCGTCTAGAATAGCATTTACCGATACCAGCATTTTATCAGCATTCTCTAACACAGCTTGTAATTTTTTCTGAATAGGATCTAATTGTTCTCCAATTTGATCGGTAAAATCTTTACGAATTCCCCCATCGAGATAATCTCCTGACTTTGCCAAATCCTTATCTTCAAAATTAGGTGCTATGGCAATTTGCTTTCCTCCTAAAAGACCCGGAGAATAGATATAAGCTATACTTGATTTCGCTACATCAAAAGGATTTGTTATTGAGATTTCAACAACTAATTTCCCCGTGTTCTCCTGTATGGTAATTTTACTTACTTTACCGACAACTAATCCGTTCAGCGTTACATTTGAAGAGGTCGTTAATCCCTCAACATTTTCGTATAAAACATAATATTTTACACTATTGTCAAAAAGGCTTTTACCTTTTAAAAAACTATAACCCCAAATAAATAAGATAATGGCCGATAAAACCAATATAGCTGTCTTAATTTCTCTTGATATTTTCAAAATGGTGTATTTTAATGAGCAAATTTAAACTTTTTTATCTAAAAGCGTCCTATTTATTTTAGGGCTTCTTGTACAGATATCTTTTTACCTTTTTTAAAGGCTACTATAAATGAAGAGGTATATCCTTTAACTTTCGCTTCTCCAAGTAATCTCTGTGCATCCTTATAGTCGGTGGTTTCCGAATAATAATACTTATTTAAGGTACCCTCTTTTAACATAGTAACAGACGACAATCCATTAAAGTTCGCAGGTTTTAATTCCAATATTTTTGAACTGGCAGAAATCTGAACTCTAAACACCACATCTTTCGCAGTTACAACAGTTTTTTCTGGTTTTTCTTGTTTAACAGGTTTTTCTTGTTTAACTGGTTCACTCTTAACCGCTGCAACAACAGCTTTCGGTTCCGGTTCTCTTATAGTATCTTTTTTATTTTGCTTAGGTTCTTTTACTGTGGAAACAACACCTCCTTTAGCAGCGGAATAAAAATCTTTTTTATAATTGATAATTCCCTTGGCTATAGATTCTGCTAATTCCATTTGGCCGCGTTCTGAATTTAAGTATTCTCCTTCTTCTTTATGAGAAACAAATCCCAACTCGATCAGGATACTCGGCATAAATGCCCCATGCAATACCCAAAAAGGACCTTGCTTAACTCCCCTACTTTTTCTTTTTAACTCGTTTGTAAAACCGTCTTGAACTTTACTCGCCAAATCGATACTCTGTCCTACATAGTCTTCTTGCATCAAGGTTAGTCCAATAAGTGACTCTGGTGAATTGGGGTCGAAGCCGGCATATTTGTTTTTATAGTCATCTTCCAAGGTAATGGCTGCATTCTCTTTTTTCGCCACTTCTAAATTGGACTTGTTTTTACTTAAACCCATAACATAGGTTTCCGTACCACTAGCATCGCTACTATTTACGCCATTACAGTGAACCGAAATAAATACATTTCCATTTTCTCTATTCGCAATAACGGAGCGTTCCTTAACTTCGACAAAAACATCGGTCTTACGGGTATAAATTACATCAATATCGGATTGTTTCTCCAAAATCTCACCTACCTTTAGCACTACAGACAAAACGATGCGTTTTTCGACATTACCGTTGTGACTTGTTCCAAAATCTTTACCACCGTGACCCGCATCGAGTACGACTTTAAACTTGGAATTGGATTGTCCGTAAGTAAAAAATGATGTGAATAAAAAAATTCCTATGAAGAGAAATTTCGATTTGCTTAAATTCATAAACATAAATTTATAATTGAGTTTAAATTTAATAAAATTCTAAGTTTTAAAAAAAAATATATGTAAGTTTGACACGTCAAAAAACGATCGATAATTTACAAAAATAGCACTTATAGCCTTGCATACAAAGATAATTCATATCGTTTTCTTATCATTTTTTATCGGAGCGATAAACACCTCGGTTTATTCACAAGATTTAAAATCAAAAAAACAAAGCTTAAAGGTTGATAAACAACCTACTAACACCACTACCAATACCCCTGTTTTAACTGATTCCATAGCTGTAAAAAAACAAGACTCCCTGACCAAAAAAGCACCAATGCTGGAGGGAATCGTCTATAGAAAGGCCAAAGATTACGAAAAACTAGATCAAAAAAAGAAACAACTTACGCTTTACAATGAAGCAGAATTAAACTACTTGGACTTTGAATTAAAGGCTGGAAAGATTGTTTATGATTTCGCAAAAGGCGAAATTTATGCCGGTCGCTTAAAAGATAGTCTCGGAAATTATAGCCAAAATCCAGTTTTCAAACAAGGCGACGACGTAATCGAACCCGATTCTATTCGCTATAATACCAAAAGTCGTAAAGCGATGGTATGGAATTCCAGAACTTCACAAAGTGAGTTTAGAATTAAGGCAGAAATCTCCAAAAAAGAAAATGATTCCGTTTATTTTATGCAAAATGTCCGTTTTACTACGGCAAAAGACATTGAAAATCCCGAGTACTATTTCAAAACACGTAAAATTAAATTTGTTCCCAATAAAAAAGTAGTAACAGGAGTAACCAATATGGTTATTGCCGACGTTCCTACTCCTATTGGTTTGCCTTTTGCCTTTTTTCCCATGTCTAAAAAAGCCGAATCCGGTTTTATAATTCCAACCTTTGGAGATACAAATCTGCAAGGATATTATATTCAAAATGGGGGGTATTATTTTGCCATTAGCGATAAGGTCGATTTAAATGTATTGGGAGATTATTATACCAACGGGAGTTATGCTTTACGCGGAGAAAGTTCCTATGCACAACGATACAAATACAATGGTCGCGTAAACATTCGGTATGAAAATCAAATTTTCAGTGAGCTTGGATTACCCGATTACCAACGTTCGACTCAATACAACATTCAATGGTCGCATTCTCAGGATCAAAAATCAAATCCAACCTCGCGATTCTCTGCTTCGGTCAACTTAGGTAGTGGTCAGTATTTCACACAATCGCTAAACAACAACAATATAGGTTCCCGACTTAACAACCAGATGAATTCATCGATAACCTATTCCAAAACATTTGAAAGCGTACCGCAAGTAAACATGACCCTTGGTGCGACGCATTCTCAAACAACAGGTGTTGAATCGATCATCAACATGTCTTTACCAACCCTGCAATTAAGTGTGGATCGTGTTTATCCTTTTGCAAGAGAAGGAAGTCCTAAAAAAGGATTTATAAAAAACATCAATTTATCTTATAATTTAAGAGGAGAAAACCGGGTCAATACCACGGAAGATAAATTCTTTAAAAGTGAAATGTTTAACGACTTAAACACCGGATTTCAACACAGCATCCCAATTTCTACTAACTTTAAGGTTCTAAAACATCTTAGTGTAAGTACA
This sequence comes from Flavobacterium sp., assembly GCA_040393465.1. Taxonomy (GTDB): domain Bacteria; phylum Bacteroidota; class Bacteroidia; order Flavobacteriales; family Flavobacteriaceae; genus Flavobacterium. The sequence goes on from JBEBUC010000001.1 coordinate 163,580, forward strand.
GGAGCTAGCTATAATGAAGTTTGGTATATGAATACCATTGAAAAACAATACGATTTAGGTGAAAACAAAGTGATTGACCGCAGGGTCAACGGCTTCGACAGCTTTCGTACTTATAACTTGAATGCATCCATAGGAACCACCATTTACGGTACCTTTAATTTTAGTAAAGATGCTAAGCTACAAGCGATACGCCATTTAGTAACTCCAAAGATTGGTTATACCTATTCTCCGAGTTTCGAACAATACTACGACACTTATGCCATAGACGCGACAGGTACAACCATGGCGGAATATACTAGATTTCAACAGGGAATCTTTGGATCCCCGGGAAAAAGCTTTTCCAACATCATGACTATGAGTTTAGGAAACTCCTTTGAAGCTAAAGTACGAGATGATGAAAGCGAAACGGGAGAACCTAGAAAACTAATGCTTTTAAACAGCTTAAACTTTAATACATCATACGATATTTCTGCCGATTCATTAGCTTGGGCTCCTTTGCAAATCAGTGCAAGTACCAATCTATTCAAAGACAAAATGAACATTAATTTTGGTACTACTTTAGATCCTTATGCCATTGACAACAACGGTCGTAAAATAGATATGTTCAATATCGATAACGGCGGAAGTTTATTCAGAATGACCAGTGCAAACATGACGGTCAATTGGTCTTTTGCCAGTACAGACGCCATTTTTGGAAATGAAGAAAAAAGCGACAAACAAAATGTACTCAACGGAGGTCGTGCCGATGATTTATTTGGACGATCAACCGATTTAGGCGATAATCGTCAAACCTTATTTGATGAGGATGAAGAGGATAAGGAACGTCCTTTTACAGGCTTCTACAATACCAAATTACCTTGGGATTTGGTTTTTGCTTATTCCTTAACTTACGGAAACTCTAGAAGAGAAAGTGAAATCACCAACAACTCTGTCATGGTATCTGGAAACGTTGAAATTACACCCAAATGGAAATTCGGTTTTTCAACGGGTTACGATTTTGTGCAGCAAGGAGTAACTTTTACCCAATTGCGTTTCGAAAGGGATTTGATGAGTTGGAGAATGAATTTCAGCTGGGTACCGCTTGGAGACTATACGAGTTGGGGCTTTTTTATCGGTATCAAATCGTCTATGTTAAGCGACTTGAAATGGGAAAAGAAAAGCGTACCGGACAAACGCTATAGAAACTAAAAAATAGCCTAAAAAATAAGTTGATTTTAGCTATACTTGTAATTGGAGCAACTAAAATTTAAAGATTAGAGTATAACTGTATAACACATATAATTATGAAAAAAATAATTAATTCCGAAAACGCACCTTCTCCTATAGGTCCGTATAATCATGCTGTAAGCATCGGTGATTTTCTCTTTATTTCAGGGCAAATACCATTTAACCAAGCAACTCAAGAACTCATTTCTTCAAGCATTGAGGCAGAGACAAAGCAGGTGATGGAAAATTTAAAAGCCATTCTAACCGAGGCTAAAATGACTTTTGAAAATGCGGTTAAAGCAACTATATTTATACGTAATATGGACGACTTTTCTCGAATCAATGAAGTTTATGGTTCTTATTTCAACACGGCAACCGCTCCGGCAAGAGAATGTGTTCAAGTAGAAAAATTACCGCGTAACGTAAACATAGAAATCTCTATGATTTGCTCGAAATAGCATCCAACAATAACTGAGCGGTAGCTAAATTTGTTGCCAAAGGTATGTTGTGAACATCTGTCACCCTCAAGAGCATGTTGATATCCGGTTCATGAGGGTGCTTACCCAAAGGATCTTTAAAAAAAAGAACCATTTTAGTTTTTTCTTCTGCTACTCTCGCTGCAATTTGAGCGTCTCCTCCCAAAGGTCCTGAAAGCATTTTTAACACCTTAAATCCCTCCTGCTCCATTAAAGTGCCCGTGGTACCCGTTGCTATCAAACTTACAGAATCAGAGCTTAAAAAAGCTTTGTTTCGCATTACAAATTCAATCATCTGAGGCTTTTTACCATCGTGAGCAATTACTGCTATTTCCATTTTAATTCTTTTGTTGGTGAAATTCAATGAGACCATCCATAGGCTTTTGATATATTTTGCCTAATTCTAAATTATTCTGTTTTAATACCATGGAGAATTCCTCTTGCAAAAAATAGGCAATAGAACCTATAAAATGAATGGGAACGCCAGCCGCTTCTTTAAACTGTTTGATATAATAATCTACAAAAAACTGAATCTGATCGATAATCATTGCTTGAAAATACGGATGGTTTTTATGCAGTATTAAAAAAGGTAAAAACGAGGCTAAATACGCATTAGGATTTTCCTTTTTATAAAAATGATCTTTGACAACATCTGGATGCAAATCGAATTTAAGCGCTATGGCTTTGCGTAAATCTTCTGGCATCATCTTTAAGTAATATCCGCGAATCATCAGCCGTCCAAAGGCACTACCACTACAGTCATCCATAGCCAAATAACCCAAAGATTCCACTGCTTGATGTACCTGCACACCGTCGAAATAACTGCAATTAGAACCGGTACCATTAATACAAACAATGGCTTGCGATCCAATTTTTGTGGTGGCATAAACGGCAGCATAGGTATCTTCTCTGACTTCTACATATTCAGCATGGCTAAAATAATTTTCAAAAAAATCATAAACAATTTGTTTGGCGCGTGTCGATCCACAACCCGATCCATAAAAATAAAACTGTTTGATATCTTCTTTATATTTTTTTACATCAGGCAATTGCATCACACGACTAGCAAATTCATCAACTGTTAAGACCTCTGGATTAAGTCCTAAACTCGAAACGGACAACATCCACTTACCGTTATCGTCAAAAAAAATCCAATCGGCTTTTGTCGACCCGCTATCTACAATAATTTTCATCTCTGGCGTTTATTTTACGTTATGTGCGCGTACTGCTAAATCAATTAATTTTGCAGCATAGCCATATTCGTTATCATACCAGGCAATGATCTTATAGAAGGTACTATTTAAAGCAATTCCCGCTTTGGCATCAATGATACAGATACGTTCATCCGATACAAAATCTTGAGAAACAACGTCGTCTTCTGTAAAACCGACCAATCCTTTATAATTCGTTTCTGAAGCCTTTTTAAATACTGCCATAATCTCCGAATAGGAAGTTTCCTTCTTTAATTTTACGGTCAAATCTACTACAGATACATCCACTACGGGTACGCGCATAGACAATCCCGTAAGTTTTCCCTTTAATTCTGGAATAACTTTACCTACAGCTTTAGCAGCACCGGTACTGGCTGGAATAATATTATTTAAGGCTGAACGACCCGCGCGGTAATCTTTCTTAGAAGGACCGTCTACAGTTAACTGAGAAGCTGTTGCGGCATGTATTGTAGTCATTAATCCTTCTTCTATACCAAAATTATCGTTAAGTATTTTAGCTAATGGAGCCAAACAATTCGTTGTACAAGAAGCATTGGAAATAATAGTATCTGTTGCTGTTAGCAAATGATCATTAACCCCCATCACAAACATAGGAGCATCGGCAGAAGGAGACGAAATAACCACTTTTTTAGCCCCCGCATCTAAATGCACCTTGGCCTTGTCTAAAGTGGTAAAAACGCCTGTACAATCGGTTACTACATCTACTAAGACTTCATCCCACTTCAAAAGGGCTGGGTCTTTTTCAGCCGTTACACGGATTGAATTCCCATTGACAATCAAATGCCCATTTTCAACAACAACAGTTGCTTTAAAATTTCCGTGTACCGAATCGTATTTTAACAGATAAGCCAATTGCTCTACATCCATTAAATCGTTTATAGCCACTACTTCAACATCATTTCTAAGTATAGATTCTCTCAATACCAAACGACCAATACGGCCAAAACCATTTATTCCAATTTTTAATCGCATATATATCTTTTTATTTCGCTTATTAGCTTATTTCTCTATTTCTTGTTTTAAAGTTTACATCGATATGATATCAGACACCCGTAACAATTCTTGATCAACTCCCGAATCTCCTTTTACCGCTTTACTCAGTGGAGTTAACGCCACTTGGTCGTTGAGCAAGCCTACCATATAGTTCGATTTTCCTTCGAGTATATAATCCACTGCTTTTACGCCTAATCTACTGGCCAATACACGGTCAAAACAAGAGGGTGCTCCGCCACGTTGCATATGCCCTAAAACCGATACTCTTACATCGTATTCCGGTAGGTTTTTTTCCACATAATCACCGAGTTCAAAAACATTTTTTCCCAATTTTTCACCTTCTGCTACGATAACAATACTCGACGATTTACCCGATGCTTTGCTCTTCTTTAAAGATTCTAACAACCGATCCATACCCATATTTTCTTCAGGGATAATAATTTCCTCTGCTCCAGAACCGATTCCGGCATTAAGTGCAATATGTCCTGCATCGCGTCCCATGACTTCAATAAAAAACAATCGCTTATGGGAACTTGCGGTGTCTCTGATTTTATCCACTGCTTCTACCACAGTGTTTAAAGCCGTATCAAAACCGATGGTATGGCTGGTACCGTAAATATCATTATCTATAGTACCCGGTATGCCAATTACGGGAAATCCGAACTCTTTATTAAAAAGCAGTCCTCCTGTAAAGCTACCATCACCACCAATAATGATTAAGGCATTTATGCCGTGTTCCGTTAAATGTCTATACGCTTCTTTTCTTCCTTCAACTGTTCTAAATCCTTCCGAACGAGCCGATTTTAATATGGTACCCCCTTTGTTGATGATATAATTAACATCACGGGGCCCCAAAGATTCAAAATCACCTTCTACCAGTCCTTGAAACCCTCTGTATACACCTACACAGGCTATATCATAAAAAGCACAAGTACGAACAACTGCTCGAATTGCGGCATTCATACCGGGCGCATCGCCACCTGAAGTCAATACAGCTATTTTTTTAATCTCATTTTTCATGCTGTGAGTTTTAAGTAAATTTAATCAATAAAAAACTAAAAACCATAAAAAAATCCAGTAGTTCATACTGGATTTTTCTAAAATTTAAACGTTATTATTCGGAATCAAGATCTTGTGGTTCGGCACTCGGACTGCTTTGACGACGATTTTCATAAAACCGAATAAATTCAGAACTATAATCGGAATCCGGTAACTCATCACCGGCATTTTGCCCGTCTTTTTTCTTAATTTCTTCCGCTTCTGCTGCTCTATTTAAAATTCTGCGTATCAAGGCTCGAAAGGTATCAAAATCCACCTCATAAGACAATCCAACACCTTGAGTATATCCAATTCCTTCTCCTATATAATTAATATCGTTTTCGCGATTAAATACCCGGGCATTCAAAGTACCGTCGTCATTTAATCGCAACAACACCTCCACATCACCAACTATCACAGACTCTTCAGCTCCTCCTACGGGTACCCCTAGTTTCCCATTAACGGAAATACGTTCATTTACTTGGGTAGAAAAAGTTACACCAACGCGCCCTTCACTTTGCGCATAAGGATTACGATCGGCCTGAGCATAATTTAATCCTACTTTAAATTTATCGTCTGAATCTGAAAACAAATCGTCAAAAATACTACTCGCTCTTTCAAATAAACTACCATAAGCCAACGAAGACGCATTGTCTGAAGAAAAGAAACTACCCGTAGCCAATAAAGCCATAGCCTGTCTCTCCCGAGTATCTTTATCACTTAGTTTGTAGTCAATTTCAGATTTCACAACAGAACTTACATTGGGAAAATTGATTTCAAAATCCACTTCAGGGCTACTCAAACTTCCATTTAATAAAATGGAAACATCTGTCGGTACTTTTCTATTTAAAATAGCATTATCGATGATAACACTTGGATTGGCTTCCGTATGATAGATTGCCTGTAAATCCAATGCTGCGTTCATCGGATCACCATCCCAACGAATGGTTCCGAATTTTTTCACCTCAAAACGCTTATCGATAATACCTCCGTATTTAAAGTTGTATTCTCCTTCATAAGCTTGAAAATCGCCCCACATATTAAATTTACCCAACGTATTGATTTCCATCGTTATAAATCCAGCACCCCGCCCCTTCATGGCATGACCCGATTCTCTGTCTAAAATAATTTCAATCTCTGCATCCGGAGTTACTACAAATTCGAAATCCAACTCTATACCGCTATACTTATGTACATCTTTATCCAGCCCCTTAAGCCTATTTGCTTTTTCTTGAGGAGACAAAAAGTGAATAAAGGAATTATCTCCTACCCCTTGCGCCTCATTGAGTGGAATTTTAATAGACGTTCCCTTATTGGAAGTTGCCTTAATCATGATCGACAATAAATTTACCGGTCCCGTTATAGCAGCCGTTCCGTTGATGTAGGCCGTACCGTAGTACACACTTCCCTCGGCATAAGGCGTATCTAATCCCAGTAAATTATCCGAAGCTAAATGCAAATCGAGATTCCATTCGTCAAACTTTTTGTGTTTGATGGAACCTTTCAAAATCCCTGAGGTTCCATATTTGGAATCGATTAACTTAACATTTCTCAAAATAAACTGTTCTTGAGTAAGATCTAGAGCGGAATTATGCTCAAAATTATAATCCACTCCAGTAAATTTAGACTTCATTCCTGCCTCATCTAAATACAAGCGACCGTCGATTTCAGGTTTAAGATGTGTGCCCAAAATACTAATCCTACCCGATGCATTTCCTCGAACATCAGAAACTATAGAACTCAACAAGGGGCCAATGGTTTTAATATCAAATTTATTAAAACCTGCATTTAAATTCAACAAACTGTTTTTACCTACTATATTAATACCTCCATTAAGGAAAAACTTTTCTTCATGATCTTTAACAATACTGGAATTAACTTTAAAATTTTGAAGTTTTTCGTCGCCGTCAATCGTAAAGACCATATTACCCAGTGCCACTTTATTAACCATCAATCCATCTATAGTAATATCAGACGACGGATGGAAAATAGTACCTTTCTGTTCGAAGTTCACAGAACCATTAATATTTCCACCAAACTCCATATTATTGAGTTCTGGTGTTATTTTATTTAAATCTACCTTATCAAAGGACAATTTTAAATCCTTATATGTAGAATCGCGTAAAACGCCACTGAGCTCAACCAACTGACCATCATGGGTTAGCGACATTTTATCGACCTTAAAGTCGGTCAGTTTTTTATTAAAGACAATTTTATTTTCTTCATCGTCATTTTCGTTTAAGAACCACAAATAGTCTTTAAAGTTTAATTCAGACTTTTTAAAACCAACTACCGATTGGTTCTCTTGATTGATGGTATGGTATAAGTTTAAATTAAAATAGTCTTTACCGTGTTTCCCTCCTTTAAATTCTGTACGAAAAAACAAGGTGTCGTTCTGAGTCACGTTGATCAGATTAAAATCGGATATAGAATAGCCTTTTGTCTTGACACTATCGATGGAAACAAACGCATTATAAAGCGGGTTTTGATTATTGACATTTAATTGAATATTCGTTGCTGCCACATTGTCTATAGCTACACCTGAAGACGAAAATTTCAATTTAAAATCACCTTCATCTGCATTGATATTACCTCTAATTCTACTGTTTTCTTTTACCGTTAACTTCGGTAAAAATATCTCGATTAAATGACTGTTTATCGTGAAATCGAAATCAAAATATTGATTGGGTTTCACCTTAAACGAGGAGTAGTTGGTATATAAACTCCCTAAGGCATTCTCAACTATTTTACCCATTTGTTCGATTTCAAATCTACCCGAAATCTGTCCCTCGATGGCGTCTTGCGAACTCAATGATATCGTGCGCACACCTTCAGAACTAAAACTAGAGTTCACCGTGAAGTCTTCAAACAAATACTGATCTCTATTGTTTTGATACATGGCATTTTCAATATGAAATGCTCCTGCCAAATCATCTAAGGTATTTCCGGTCGCCTTAAAAGATAAATCACCTTTAAAAACAGCTAAAGTATCCTTGACAAAATGTAATTTATGTAAATCTGCATAGTCAATTTTTGCAGTAAAATCGTAATTCTTAACTTTTGAACTCAAATCAATCAGACCATCAAAAGCCAGTTTTAAATTGGGATCATTACTGTTTAAATAGCCTTTAAAATATGGCATCCTCATCGTACCGTCCACTTCAATATGCTGATAGTTATATCCTTGAAAAGCAAAAGAGGCCACTTTTCCAACCAAGCTCGTATTCAAGTATTTTTCCGAGAACCCCCTCCCGTCCAATTCAATGTCCAAATTGGTCTTTCCAAACGAAGGGTTAGCCAAAATTTCTCCTAAATTAAATTCCACTAAGGCTACCGTTCCCACATAAGTCGCATCTTCAATCTTATCGATATTGGTCATGCCTATTTTGGCAGTAACACGTCCTGCAGATGAAATTAAATCAATATCGGCATCCAAAATCTTTTTGGTTAAACCCACCGTACCCGATAAATTGATACTCCCTAGTCGCGTCAATTCAACCGGCAATAATTTCCCCAAAACATTGGGCATTAATTCCTTTAAGTCGTAATAAGTTGAACTTAAACGATCCAATTGGGTATCCATTCTAAAAGGACCGCTATTTCCAAATATGTTTTGAAATCTAAAATAACCGATTACTTCGGAATAATGGTCGTCTATCAATTTCAAATCGGTTAAGGTAAAATCGTTCATAACCCCCTTTAACTGTGTTTTTAGAAAAAACTTCTGTCCAGCGCCAAATTCAGGATAAAACAAATTTAGATCATTGGTAGCAATAGAAGCTTTTTCAATCTGAACATCCAATTTTACACGATCGACAAAATATTTCATATCGTCACCTTGAAAATCCAGTTGGATATTACCAGCTAAAACGGATTCTTTTGTTCGAAGCATTAATTTATCCAAGGTAATATTTTCATGAGTATATGAAAACTTTGCCTTTAAATCTTTCACCACTAAACCATGACTCTCAACAAGTTGTAAACTTTTAATATCTGCATAGATTTCAGGTCCTTTAATCAAAAACTTAGAAATATTGCCATTCAATTCTTTAAGATCCAAAGAAACGGGATGTTGGTGATTGTCATCAGAAATCACAAAATGACTGTTTCGAATTTTCAATTCTTGTGCACTTAATCGAAAACTACCATCTCCGGGTTGACCGTCGTCAAAGGCTTCGATAAACAGGTCGAAATTGGTTTTGGTCTCGCCTTTATACGTATGTATATTAAATACCAACCCATCCATGGATGCTTTACCGAAATACAATTTTCCTTGAAGTAGGAGATTAAGATCGAGTATATTGGTGTTAAAATGATTGATATTGATAAAGGACTTATTGTGATTATCCAATACATTAACCCCTTGAAGTGTGACTCCACCAAAAATAGTAATTGCTACTTTATCGACATAGATTTCTGTACCCATACTCTCGTTCAACTTATTGGTAACTACTCGAGCTAACTTCGTTTGAACAAAAGGCAAGGTCAATGCTATTCCGAGAAATAACAGCAGGAAAATTAATCCCAAGACTAAGCGAAATAGTGTTTTATAAAATTTTTTGATGTTGTTTATTGTTTTAAATTTGCGTTTTAAAAACCGACTGTACTCGATACAGACTAAAGTTAACAAATGTAATAATTTCTTGGATAAAAGTCACTTATTCTGTTTTTATTAAATTACAAATTTTGATATTCAAATGTCTGAAAATCCTATATATATTCTTGCCATTGAAAGTTCGTGCGACGACACTGCAGCTGCTGTAATGAGAAACGGCACTGTGCTTTCCAATGTAGTGGCACAACAACAAATACATGAAGAATACGGCGGCGTAGTTCCTGAGTTGGCTTCTAGAGCGCATCAGCAAAATATAGTACCGGTTGTGGACATTGCTTTAAAAAAAGCTCAAATCTCCAAAGAACAACTAACGGCTATTGCCTTTACACAAGGCCCGGGTTTAATGGGATCGCTATTAGTTGGAAGTTCTTTTGCAAAGTCTTTATCGATGGCGCTTAACATTCCTTTAGTAGCAGTCAACCACATGCATGCCCATATTTTGGCTCATTTTATAGAAGAAGAAGGTTTTGATAAACCAACTTTCCCCTTTTTAGCCTTAACCATTTCAGGAGGACATACTCAAATTGTACAAGTCAATGGTTTTTTTGATTTAAAAATTATCGGAGAAACCACCGACGATGCCGTTGGTGAGGCTTTTGATAAAAGTGCAAAAACCTTAGGATTTCCTTATCCGGGAGGCCCCTTGATTGATAAATACGCACAATTGGGTAATCCTAAAGCTTTTCGATTCACCAAACCGAAAGTTCCAGGACTAAACTTTAGTTTTAGCGGTTTAAAAACCCAAATATTGTATTTTATTCAAAAAAATATAGCCGAAAACACCCACTTTATTGAAGAAAACAGAAACGATATTTGTGCCTCGATTCAGGAAACCATCATAAATATATTGATGGATAAATTAAAATTGGCGGTAGAAGAAACCGGAATTCGTCAAATCGCAATTGGCGGTGGCGTTTCAGCAAATTCTGGAATTAGAAAAGCTTTAAAAGAAGCTGAACATAAATACCAATGGAAAACATTTGTTCCCAAATTTGAATATACTACCGACAATGCTGCCATGATTGGCATCGTTGGATATTACCGTTTTAAGGAACAGTTTTTTAGTGATGCCTCTGTAGTATCTAAGGCGCGAATTGAATTTTAAATACAAACAACTATGCAATTATTTTACGCTCCTGATATACAACCCGAACAAATTGATTTCTTTTTCGACAAAGAAGAAAGCAAACACATCATTAAAGTTTTACGCAAAAAAACAGGCGATATACTTCATGTTACCAATGGATTAGGATTCTTATTTGAATTGCAAATCACTTTAGAATCAGAAAAAAAATGCCTTACTAAAGTTTTATCGGTCAAGGAATATCCTAAGCCAAAACACTATATTCATTTGGCGGTGGCACCGACAAAAATGAATGAGCGTTTCGAATGGTTTTTGGAAAAGGCTACAGAAATGGGCATTCAAGAAATTACCCCAATTATCTGCGATCATTCCGAGCGAAAAATCATAAAAACGGAGCGTTTTGAGAAGATTATTCAATCAGCAATGAAACAATCTTTGCAATTTCACTTACCCCTATTAAATGACCCCATTTCCTTAAAAGATTTTTTAAAAAAGGATATGGCAGGCGCATTATATATAGCACATTGTGAAGACAGTAAAAAAACCCTTTTAAAAAGTGTCATCTCTAAAAACGAAAAATACACCTTATTAATTGGTCCAGAAGGCGATTTTTCTAAATCGGAAATTGAAACGGCTTTAAAAAACAACTACCAAGCGGTATCCTTGGGCAATACTCGATTAAGAACTGAAACAGCAGCTCTTGTTGCTTGTCACAGTTTTGTATTTACCAACGAAGCGTAATAAACAGTTTAGTACTCCAACGTATTTCTCCGTATTACCTCCATAAGATTTGATGACAAAAAAAATGTAAATTTTAATACACCACTTGTACTGGACTATTGCTGCTTTTTAATTTCGTTATAAATGGAATGCGTAATAAGAACATCAATGCACTCCTATATGTCAGTAAAAAACAGTGTCAATATTAATTTTTTATAAAAAAATAGAACACTTTAAAAAACGCTATAGTTTTCATACATTTGAATAAAAAGTCTATGTCCACAGCAAAAGAGATCTCGCGCGGTATTGTTAAAGCTGTTATCACCTTAATTGTTATTGCAGCGGCAGCCTATTTGTTATTCCAAATTAAATCGATATTTATCTATTTTGTTTGTGCCCTTATTTTAGCTTTAGTAGGCACTCCTATTATTCGTTTTTTCGTTAAAAAGCTACACTTTAAAAAAACCATAGCTGTACTAGTAACCATGTTACTCTTTATTTTAGTCATGTTCGGCTTTGTATTTATGTTTGTACCGCTATTTACAACACAAGCACAAAACCTATCGGTGTTAAATACCGCAAGATTACAAGAAGACATCACACATTTAATACAGCAAATAGATGGCGTTTTAGCCGTTCGCGATTTGAGCTTAGAAAAGTTACTAAATCTGTCGGATTTGAGTTCCAAACTAAACTTCGATTTTATCCCCAATATCTTTAATTCGATTATCAGCACCATCAGCGGCTTGGGAATAGGTATAGCATCCACTTTTTTTATAACGTTTTTCTTACTAAAAGACCAAGCTATTTTTCAATATCATTTTAAAAAAATACTACCCGAAAAACAAGAGGAAAAAATACTAACCTCTTTAGAAAAAATAAATCATTTACTCTCTCGGTATTTTGTAGGCTTGCTACTCCAACTCTTTATTGTTTTTATTTTAACCCTTATCGTTTTGTTGATTTTTGGGGTAAAAGGTGCTTTAATGATTGCCTTTTTATGTGCTATATTAAACATCATTCCGTACATAGGTCCCTTAATCGCCAATGTACTCGGTGTTATCTTAACTATGTTAAGTTATATTAGTGAAGATTTCAACAGCGTAGTTTTACCCAAAGCCATTGCTGTGATGATTGGTTTTTTCGTGGTACAATTCATCGACAACAACATCAACCAACCTATAATTTTTTCCAATAGTATCAAATCACATCCGTTGGAAATTTTTATTGTAATACTTGCAAGCGGCATGCTTACAGGGGTTTTTGGAATGATCCTTGCTATTCCAATGTACACTTGTTTAAAAGTAATTGGAAAAGAATTTTTCCCCCATATCAAATTCATTCAGCTCTTAACTAAAGATATTTAATTGAAAACAGCACTCTTGCATTCCGAGGTACAGGAATTTATACAACAGTCCTTAAAAATAGAAACCGCGCAGTTGGCTTTTCAAAGAAATCCTTTTCCCGAGATTCCATGGAGTGCCATTTTAACACAAATACAATCCAAACGCAAAGCTCAAGAGAAATTACCTACTTGGTATCAAACTGCAGGAATTCTATACCCTTCCAGTTTAGCTATCGAGCAAACTTCTTCTGAAAAGTGTGCCAATTACAAGGCTTCCCTTTTAACGGGAGATTGCCTTATCGACTTAACAGGAGGTTTCGGTATTGATGCTTATTATTTTTCGAAACGCTTTAAATCCGTTACCCATTGCGAATGGCAGCTATCTTTATCTGAATTAGTTCAACACAATTACCAAGCGTTACTTGCCTCAAATATTAGCTGTATTTCCGGTGACGGATTGCATATATTACAGAATCAAAAACAGCAATGGGATTGCATTTATCTCGACCCAGCTCGAAGAAATCACGCCCAGGAGAAAGTTTTCTTTTTAAAAGACTGTGAACCCAATGTTCCAGAATTACTAGATACCTATTTTGAATATACCTCAAAAATCTTAATTAAGACAGCGCCGCTCTTAGATTTGGCGGCAGGATTAAATGAATTAAAACAGGTCAAAGAGATTCATATTGTAGCGCTAGACAATGACGTCAAGGAATTATTATGGGTATTAGAGAAATCGTATACGGGAAGTATTAAGCTGGTTGCTGTAAATATCAAAAATACGGAAACAGCTGTTTTTGAATCTAATTTGGATGCAGAATCATCGGCCTACAGTAACTACTCCTTGCCCAAAGAGTTTTTATACGAACCTAATAGCGCTGTTATGAAAACAGGGCAATTTAATCGTATTGCCGAGCACTATGAATTAGATAAATTGCATTTGCACTCTCAATTATATACCTCAGATAGTTTGATTGAGTTTCCCGGTCGCGTTTTTAAAATAACAGCCAAATATCCGTTCAGCAAACAAACAATGAAAATGCATTTGCAAAATAAAAAAGCCAATATTACCGTTAGAAACTTCCCTATAAGCGTAAGTGAATTGAGGAAAAAATGGAAAATTAAAGACGGAGGAAATCACTACTTTTTCTTTACTACCGACTGCAACAATGAAAAAATAATATTAATTTGCGAAAAAATAAATGCACTATGAAATATGTAATCCTGATTTTCGGTTTGTTTTCAACCCTTTTTATGGCAGCACAAACCAAGAACTGCGAAATGGACTATATAGTTAAAAACGACAGTACGGATATAAAGAAAACAAAAGACTACCTAATTGTGGAAAGAATTTACCCACCAACTTTAGAATCGGTATATATCTCGTTACTAAAGTCCGAAGATTTGACTTATTTACAATTGCAATATTTACAAAAAGATATGCAATTTATCAGTACAACCTGTGTTGACCAAAAATCAATGGTGAGTATACAATTATTAAATGGCCAAATTATAAACTTTAGACATGCCAATATAGATTACTGCAATAGCCTGACTTTTGATGCTGAACAAAATACGAATATTCGTATTTTGAGTACGTATTTCCAAATACAAAAAGAAGATTTACAACGCTTAAAAGCATCACCTGCTAGCGTGATACGCATTCGTTATGCTACCACTACTGTTACTTATGAGCTACTCGATAAAATTGAATCTAAAGTCGTCGAAGAAACTTATTTTCCGAGTAATTATTTTATAAATAACATTCCGTGTATCGAATAAAATACCACCGCATGAATGTATAAAAAAAGCGCTTCGTAAATCGAAGCGCTTTTTGCTTATTATAAATTGTACATTTTCTTTCTCAGTTCCTGTACTTTTGGATCATCTAAATAATCATCAAATGTCATATAACGATCGATTGCTCCATTTGGAGTTAACTCCAATATTCTAGTACCAACAGTTTGTGAAAACTCATGATCATGAGTAGTAAACAATACCGTTCCTTTAAAGTTCTTTAACGAGTTATTAAAAGCGGTAATCGACTCCAAATCCAAGTGATTCGTAGGTTCATCTAACATTAATACATTAGCCCTAAGCATCATCATTCTAGAAATCATACAACGTACTTTCTCTCCTCCAGATAAGACACGACCTGTTTTTAAAGCTTCTTCTCCAGAAAAAATCATCTTTCCTAAAAACCCGCGTACATAAACTTCATCGCGTTCTTCCTCGGTTTTAGCCCATTGACGCAACCAATCTACTAAGGTGTCATCGTTTTCGAAGTAATCGTGATTGTCCAGTGGCAAATAAGATTGAATGGTTGTAATCCCCCAGTCAAACTTACCGGCATCGGCTTTGCGTTTTTCATTTAGAATTTCATAGAAAGCAGTACTAGCACGAGAATCTTTTGAGAAGATAATTACTTTATCTCCTTTAGCTACATTAAAATCAACATCTTTAAAAAGCACTTCTCCATCAAGAGTTGCTGCCAATCCTTCAATATTTAATATTTGATCTCCTGCTTCGCGTTCTTGATCAAAAATGATTGCAGGATATCTTCTGCTGGATGGTTTGATATCGTCCAATTTTAATTTATCGATCATTTTTTTACGAGAGGTAGCTTGTTTAGATTTGGCTACGTTTGCACTAAAACGACGAATAAATTCTTCCAATTCCGCTTTTTTCTCTTCGGCTTTTTTGTTTTGCTGTGCGCGTTGTCTCGCAGCTAACTGACTCGATTCATACCAAAAGGTATAAGTTCCGGAATAATGGTTGATTTTACCGAAATCAATATCGGATATATGGGTACAAACCGCATCTAAAAAGTGACGGTCATGCGATACTACTAAAACGGTATTATCATAATTAGCTAAGAAATTCTCTAACCAAGCAATGGTTTCAAAATCCAAGTCGTTGGTAGGCTCATCCATAATCAAGACATCCGGATTTCCAAATAAAGCCTGAGCTAACAAAACCCTAACTTTTAATTTTCCATCCATTTCTCCCATTAACGAATAATGGAAAGATTCTGATATACCTAAGTTGGACAATAGCGTTGCTGCATTCGATTCGGCATTCCATCCGTTCATCTCTTCAAAGCTCACTTGCAATTCTCCTATACGATCGGCATTTTCGTCTGTATAGTCCAAATACAACTCATCCATTTCCTTTTTAACAGCATAAAGGGTTTTATTACCCATCATTACAGTTTCAAGAACAGTGTGTTCATCAAACATATTGTGGTTCTGATTCAGTACCGACATTCTCTTTCCAGGTTCAAGAATTACTCTACCAGAAGTAGGGTCAAATTCACCTGCGATAATTTTTAAGAATGTAGACTTACCCGCCCCATTGGCACCGATAATCCCATAGCAATTGCCTTGGGTAAAGGTTGCATTTACGTCGTCAAATAAAATTCGCTTACCGAATTGAACTGAAAGATTTGAAACTGTTAACATGTCTATTAATTAGATTTTTTTTATTGTTTGCAAATTTACTAAAAATATACTAGATAACAGCATTCTTAAAAACACTGCTGTGCATTGACATTTAACTACGCATTAACACCACAGCTGACTTGTAAAGTTTATTTTTGCTTAAAACCAACAGATTAAACAAACCATTAATGAGTTTTTGTACAAAAAATACACCCTTTATTTTAACGTCACTCTCTTTGCTAACTCTATTTTGCTCTTGTAAACAAAGTTTTGATGACAAGGACTATAGTGCTTATTTTCAAGGAGAAATCATTAGCCCTCAAGAGAACTATGTTTTATTCTGTAAAGACAATGAAGTTTTAGATACGCTATATCTAGATAAAAACAATCGCTTTTTCAAAAAATTTGATTCGCTAGCACCGGGGATGTATATCTACAAACACAATCCTGAATACCAATATGTTTATTTTGACAAAAACGACAGCTTAAACCTACGTCTCAATACACGCGACTTCGATCATTCCATAATTTTTTCTGGTCGTGGCGACCAAAAGAATAATTTCTTGATGGATTTAAATACTAAAAACCTTGTCGATCGACAACGTATGTATACCCAATTCGATGACGATGTCAAAGACTTTATTCGAAAAAATGATTCGGCACATGCTGCCAGAATAGCCTATTATCTACGTAAAAAAACAGAAATTGGTTGGGATAAAGATTTTGACTTATATGCCAAAACCATGTTGGACTTACATTATTTTTCCAAGAAAGAAATTTACCCTATGGCACACTTAATACGTGAAAAGGTAGATATTCGCAAAGAACTTCCGCCAGACTATTATCACTTTAGAAGTAAAGTCGATTTTAACAACGAAAAACTAAGTGATTTCTCTTCTTTTACACGGTACCTCTCTGTTATGTTGAATTCGGTAGTCGATGAAAACGAAATTGAATTTGTTCGAAAAAACAGTCTGGATAAAAATTTAGCCAAACTCAATGTGGTGGACACTTTGATTAAAAATTCAAAAATTAAAAATGCGGTTTTGAACAACATCGCTTTTTTATATTTACTTGATGATCAAAACATCAGTCACGACGAAAAGTTTTTAAACAGGTATTTTGAATTATCAACGGACAAAAGCCAACACAACGAAATTATTAAAATACAAGAGGCTATTCGCAACCTTAAACAGGAGAAGCGCCTACCGGAAATTGGACTGATTGATACTATGGGAGAACTGGTTTCTATCAACAAAATTGTAAAAAAACCAAGTTTGATTTTTGTTTGGACAAAAAACTCATTAGGCCACTTTGAAGCAGCGCATAAAAAGGCAGAAGCAATCCTTAGCGCAAACCCAGGAATAGAAATCATTTCGATTAATTTAGATACCAGTCAAGACGAATGGCTTCGGATCATTAACCAATACCACTTTCCAAGGATTAAAGAACTCCGAGCTACCAATTTTCAGGAAATCAAAGATAAGTGGATCATCACCAAAGTACACCGCTCGATCATATTAAATGCAAATGGTACTATTAGCAATGCATTTGTCAATTTATTTGACACTACTTTATCTGACAAAATTAAAACCCTCAATCAATCAAAATAATTGATTTTTAAAGCGAAAAGTGCTTATCACTGATTAAAATCCACTAAACGACCTATTTAAACGTTGTTTATGTAGCAATTCCAAGTTGGTTTTTTTAAGAAAAACAACAACCCAAAATTTAGATTTATTTTAAATTTTTATCAGAATATAGTTTAGACTTGAATCGCATCAAAAAAGTCTTAAATTAGCGACATGATAACTGTTTCAATTATTGGCTCTGGAAAAGTAGCCCATCATTTAATTTTGCATCTATTAGAGCAAGATGGTGTTTTGCTACAACAAGTTTACGCTCGTAGTATCAAAAATTTACCCGCCTACTTACCGAAGGACAAAATCATCAACCAAATTGACGAATTAACTGCCGTTGACTTGGTGCTTTTAGCCGTTTCAGACGACGCTATAGAAGAGGTTTCGGCAGCGATTACAATACCCGACCAATTAATTGTACACACTTCGGGAGGATCATCAATTGAAGCCATTAAAGGAACCGCGCGTACAGGTGTATTCTATATGTTACAGACTTTTTCTTTAGAGAAAGCTGTAGATTTTTCAAAGATTCCGTTTTGCCTAGAAGCCACCAATACCGCCGACTTTGCCCTTTTGGAAAAGCTTGCTTTAAAATTCACAGAAAAGGTTTTTAACATCAATTCGGAACAGCGCAAATCCATACATGTAGCTGCGGTATTTGTTTCCAACTTTGTCAATCATATGTATGTATTGGGTTCCGAAATTTGCAAAGAGAACCAGGTTCCCTTTGACATTTTAAAGCCCTTAATTGCTGAAACTGCTGAAAAGATACAAACTTTAAGTCCTCAGAAAGCCCAAACAGGTCCAGCGGTACGCAAAGATAAAAAGACCATCAAAAAACACTTGGATTTTCTAGTAGATCCCAATTTAAAAGAAATATATCAAACGATAACACAATCAATACAATCAAAATAATGTCTAGAAATTACAAAGAAATCATGAACGATATTACCACTTTCATATTTGATATGGATGGGGTACTAACCGACGGAACTATACAAATTGCACCCGACGGTAATTTATTGAGAAGTATGCACATTAGAGACGGCTATGCGATGAAAGCGGCATTGGAAAATGGCTATACGGTTTGTGTAATTTCTGGTGGAAAAAATGAAGGCGCTCGTATTCGATTGAGAAATTTGGGATTAACCGACATTTATTTAGGAGTACCCAACAAAGTAGAAACCTTTGAAGAATTCACAAGTCTTTACCAGATTAAACCCGAAAACGTACTGTATATGGGTGATGATATTCCCGATTTCCATGTCATGCAATTAGTAGGTTTACCCACAGCACCACAAGATGCCGTACCCGAAATCAAGAAAATAGCTAAATACATATCACATATTAATGGCGGAAAAGGCGCTGTAAGAGATGTGATAGAACAAGTGATGAAAGTTCAAGGAAAATGGATGGAACACTTTAATGCCAAACTAGATTAACACTAAAGCATTTGCGCGAACGCATTCCTTTTTTAATTTGAAACGATGCGTATCATAAACAACATAAACGTTTAAAAAAATTCATTCCTATATGAGATTGCTCAAAAAAAAACAGTTACAATCCGTTGTTCAAGTCTGCTGTGTCTTGTTGCTTTTTCATTGGGTCTATTTCAAACAACAGGCTGCTATTTTAACTGTTTTAAACACTGGTAATTTTCTGCTGTTTATCGCTTCTTTGATTTTAATTGTTTTGGGAGGATGGGTCTTGTACCTATTAACCATTCAAGAAGAGAAACCCCATCTAAATGGGTCGTTTAAAAACCTTAATGGTTACTATCTCTATTTTGGGTTAACCGTTATTGGTGTAGCGATTGGTTTTTATCTGTCAAACCACTTTGGTAAACCGTCTTTTTTAGCCTTTTTTATATTACAAGCCGTATTGTTATACAGCTTTATTACTCAATGGCGAAAATCTTTTATTTGGTCTAATATACTTTATGCCTTTTTATTGATTTTTCCCATCTTTGGATTGGCTCTTTTTGACTTAATACCTCAAATAAACGAATACAACTATGGTTTAGTCCTTTTAAATTTTAATTTTCTAGCCGATTTTTCTATTTTGTTGTTTTTGCTTTTTTTAATTCAGTCTGGCATTCAAGATATCTTATTTAGACCGTCGGATTATATGGACCAAAAAAGAACTTTAGCTGTAAAATACGGCAGTAAAATCGCTGCAAAATCAACAGCCGTTTTAGCTGCACTCACCGCACTACTATTGCTTATTTATACTTTGATGTATCTCACGGCACATTCCAGTTTATTTCTATATATTTTATTGTTGATGATTGCACCTTTGTTGTATATCGCATTCGAACTATGGCAAGCCAAAACACGCAAAAACATCACCATCATTCACCTTATAATCCAAATTGCAATTTGGACCAGTATTCTGAGTATTGCTTTACTTACCTATAACCTATCGACCTATGTTACTTCCTGAATTACTCGCGTCTAAAAACATCATTCTCGCTTCAAATTCTCCCAGAAGGAAGGAGTACCTTCAACAATTGGGATTGGTGTTTGAAACCAAACCTACAAATGCTGACGAAAGCTATCCCGATGATTTTCTAGCTAGTGAAATTACCGATCACATCGCTTTACAGAAAGCGTTAGCAGCAGGAGCTCTAAAAACAACTGATTTGTTAATAGCCAGTGATACTATCGTATGGCATCAAAACCAAGCCTTGGGAAAACCCAAAAACGAAGAAGAAGCCATTGCAATTTTAAGTAGTTTGTCGGGAAAAACCCATCAAGTTATCAGTTCGGTCTGTTTGAGAACTGATGATAAAACAGTCGTTTTCAATGACATAACAGCCGTTACCTTTAAAGCATTATCGCTGGAAGAAATTCAATTTTATGTTGCAAACTACCATCCTTATGACAAGGCTGGAGCATACGGCATACAAGAATGGATCGGACTAATCGGTATAGAAAAAATAGAAGGATCATACACCAATGTTGTCGGCTTACCCATGGAAAAACTACATCAACAACTCATTTTATTTGTATCTTAAATTATGGCCTTAAAAGAATATTACCCACAGATTATCAGTACTTTCATATTGATTATATTGTATTTCCTAGCCAAATTCATTACTAAAGTCATCATCAACCGCGTGTCTGAAGTATCTCAAAATGCATTGAAAAGGAAAAAACTTATCAATCGATATTTTGACACCTTAACATCGATGATTTGGCTCTTAATTCTCTTTGCCATATGGGGAGTAAAACCCGAAAACATTTTTGTGGTCCTCTCCTCTACTTTTGCCATTATCGGTGTGGCCATGTTCGCACAATGGTCTATTTTAAGCAATATTACCGCCGGAGTTATCTTGTTTTTCTCCTTTCCGTTTAAAATTGGAGATGCCATACGAATACAAGATAAAGATTTTCCAGTAGAAGCGGAAATAGAAGATATCAAAACCTTTCATACCTTACTAATCACTCGTGAAGGTGAGCTTATTTCTTATCCAAATAACTTGTTATTACAAAAAGGTATTGTAATAATCAATAAACACGATTACTTAAAAGGAAAAGAATCATCATCAGAAGGTGCAATTACGATCTAACAAATGGCATAAATATTGAGGTTATTTTATAGATTATGGATTTAAACTAAATTTCACTCATCCAAATCTTCCCTTAAATCCTATAGATTACGGGGTCATAAAACTATAGAAATGAAAAAAATTTACCATACCTTATTTGCTAAAAAAAACGGTATACTTTGGTCAAAAAAGTACACCATTGTATTGGTTATGAATTTCTTCTATATTTTGTTTTTTTATTTCCTAATGCAATTGTACTCTTAGATTATGCAAACAATCGATTGGATAGTCTTGAGTTGCACCCTACTTTTTATCGTATTGTACGGTACTATAAAAACCAAGCGGAGTAAAAATGTCAATGAATATATTTTAGCCAATAAGGAAACCCCAGGTTGGGCCGTGGCATTATCTGTTATGGCCACTCAAGCTAGTGCCATTACTTTTCTATCGATACCGGGACAAGCCTATCACGACGGAATGAGTTTTATTCAGTTTTACTTTGGTCTTCCCTTGGCGATGATTGTTATTTGCATTTTTTTTATACCGCTATACTACAAATACAATGTTTTTACGGCTTACGAGTTTTTAGAACGCCGTTTCGACGTCCGAATACGCTCTTTGGCTGCTGTACTCTTTTTAATCCAACGGGGTATCGTTATTGGTTTAACGATTTACGCACCTGCAATTATATTATCATCTATTTTGGGTTGGGATTTAAAAGCCTTAATCGTAATTATTGGTGGTTTGGTACTGATTTACACGGTCACTGGCGGGTCAAAAGCAATCATACTCACTCAAAAACAGCAAGTATTTGTAATTCTAACGGGGTTAATACTCACGTTCTTTATCATAATCAACAGCTTTCCGGACGACTTAAGTTTGGCTGATGCCTTGGGTATAGCTGCAGCTAACGACAAGATGAAAATTGTCGATTTCTCACTGGACCCTAGTGTTCGTTACACTTTTTGGAATGGAATTACAGGTGGTTTTTTCTTGATGCTGGCCTATTTCGGTACCGATCAAACTCAAGTTGGCCGCTATATTACCGCCAAATCTGTTGGCGAAAGTCAAAAAGGATTATTGATAAATGGTTTACTAAAAGTACCCATGCAATTTTTTATACTGTTAACCGGTGTTTTGGTTTTTGTGTTTTTTCAATTTCACAATGCCCCGTTACATTTTAATCCGACCAATACAAAAGCTGTTAATGCATCTATTTATCAAAAGGAATACCACGTCATTGAAAAAGAATTACACGAGGTTTTAGAAGACAAGAAAGAAGTGAGCATTTTATATACGGGCCAACTTTATCAAGATTACAACAATCCCATTCTACAAGAAAAAATGGTATCGCTTTCGGGTAAAGAAAAAGAACTGCGTGAGCAAGCCAAAGCGGTTATCTTAAAAGCCAACCCCAAAGCAGAAATTAACGACAAAGACTATGTTTTTATATATTTTATTATCAATTACCTTCCCAAGGGATTGATTGGACTTCTATTGGCAGTAATCCTCTGTGCGGCTATGGCTGCGTCAGCCTCTGAACTAAACGCTCTCGCAGCAACAACAGCCATAGATCTATACAAACGAAATATCAAGGTCAAAAAAACGGAAAAGCACTATTTAAAAATCACTAGAATTTTCACTGTTTTGTGGGGAATCGTAGCTATATTGACGGCCTGCATAGTCAATTTGTTTGAAAACCTAATACAGCTAGTAAATATAGTAGGTTCGGTTTTTTATGGTACCGTATTGGGAATCTTTTTAGTCGCTATATTCGTAAAATCAGTAAAAGCTACTGCGGTATTTTGGGGAGCCATTTTGACTCAACTAGCCATTTTTTATCTATATTATTTAGACGTTGTAAGTTTTTTATGGCTTAATTTCATCGGAGCTAGTTTGGTAGTAATTGCATCACTTATCGTTCAATTGATTTTTCCAAATCGCAAAAAACACCGACTAATTTAAGCCGGCATTTTCACTTGTGGTAGTGACCATTTTTTGGCAACTGCCAAAATTCTAATCGCCACTATAGCACCCGAAGTCACTAAATAATTGATGTCTTTGGGAACATTTAAATAAAACAAAGCATAGTACACCAACCCACCAACTATACATACGGTTGCATAAATCTCTTTTCTAAAAATAACGGGAATATCATTGCCTAATATATCTCTAATAACTCCTCCAAAACAAGCTGTAATAGTTCCTAAAGTAATGCATATGATGGGATGCAAGCCCACCCCCATACCTTTCTCAATTCCGATTAAGGTAAAAATAGCCAACCCTATGGTATCAAAAAGCAAGAGTGACATTCGCAAAAAAGTAAATTTTTTACGAAAGATAATAGCCAAGATAGTTCCGGCAATAATCGTAAAAAAGTAATTTAAATCGGTCAACCAACTCACGGGACTAATGCCAATGACCACGTCTCTTAAAGTACCGCCCCCTATAGCTGTTACGAACGCCAAGGATAAGATACCAAATAAGTCTAAACGCTTTTCCATTGCCACAAGAGCGCCTGACACCGCGAAAGCCATGGTGCCTAATAAATCTAAAAATTCAAACATGAAAAAGAGTTAAGGGTGTTACATCATACTTGTAAAATGGTTGTAATCAGCCAATATAGTATTGATAAATTTAAGTTGTGTTTCGGATTTATTTACTACGCCGATTACCTTTTCCACCTTTTGAGTTAATTGTTCCAATAATTTTTTATCATTATTCAATCGGATGTTATGAAGTGCTTCTTTAATAATGCGCACATCTTCATCGGAAAGGGCAATCACTTGCGGATAGGTAGGAATGTATTCAACGGGAATATCCTGAAAAATAGTTTGTGAAAAAGTGATTTTTTGTTTGGTAGAGATAACTGCAGTACCTGCCACTATATCTCCCAATCGCTGGTTTTTATCGGTTAATATGATTGCCAAAACACCAATTACCCCCGAACTAAGTAATAAATCAATCAGTCTGAAAACCCATCGAATAAGGTAATCACCAACTTGAGCTTGATAACCATCCACTTTAATAACTTTAATTTTTACAACCAATTTGCCGGGTGTGCGTCCTTGCATAAATATCTCAAAAAACAAGGTGTAAAAGACAGCAGGTGAAAAAATAAGAATGTACATAGCCACTTCACTCCAATTATCCATACTTCGCAACAACCTGTCGCCACGAAACAGCTCTAACAAAAAAAAGATTGCTATTACATATAGCACTTTAATTACCATATCGATAATAAAGGCCAGAATGCGGTCACCTATAGAGGCATTATCGAAACTAATAGCAACATTTTGGGTGGTTGTAATGGTTAATTGATTCATATTTCTTACTTTAGCTCTCCCATGAGAGAGGTAATATTTATTAAACAGAATAAGGAAAAATGGTTTGAATACGAACAAGCCATTTTCGGTAAAATCAAAAAAGGACCGGACTATCTGGCAAGTATGTACATTCAACTGATGAATGATTTGTCGTATTCCCAAACCTACTATCCCAAAAGCAAAACTACGGCTTATTTAAATTATTTGGCAGTACAAACATATCAAAATATTTATAAAACAAAACGAGTAGAGAGTAATCAACTCGTTCGCTTTTATAAAACAGACGTTCCTTTGATTGTTTATCAACACAAAAATTACCTGATTTTTAGTGCTTTATTGTTTTTTATATTGGTCGGTATCGGAGTGATTTCTTCCCATTACGATGAATCTTTTGTTCGCTTAATACTCGGCGATTCTTATGTCAATACCACCTTAAACAATATTAAGGATGGTGACCCTATGGCCATTTATCAGTCGGGTAGCAATTGGGGGAGTTTTATAGGAATTACGTTTAATAATTTATCGGTAGGACTCCGTTTGTTTGTATATGGTATTTTTGGCGGCTTAGGCACCTTGGTCTATTTATTTCATAACGCCATAATGTTGGGCTCATTTCAATATTTCTTTGTCCAACAAGGTGAGTTTACGGAGAGTTTTAAAGGGATTTGGTTGCATGGAGCCATGGAGATTTTTTCAATGATTATCGAAGCCTTTGCCGGCTTTATTCTGGGAGCAAGTATCTTATTTCCCAAAACATTTTCACGTATCGATTCCTTTAAAAATGGTTTTAAAAACGGGTTTAAGATTTATATAGCGACAGTTCCCTTCACCATACTGGCTGGATTTATTGAAGGTTTCGTAACTCGTTATGCCCAACAGATGCCAGATCTATTGAATTATTTCATAATATTCGGTACTTTTATTCTAATTTTTTATTACTTTGTGATTTATCCTAAAAAAGTATATCAGAAAATCCATAATTAAAAATCACGAGCATGTTTCAATTGTTTAAAAAAAGAACTTTTAGTAGTTACATCAACGATACTTTTGACTTTTTTAAAGTAGAAGGTAAAAATTATATAAAAAATTACTTTTTGATTAATGGTGGTTTCTTAGTTTTAATGCTGATTTGCTTTTATTTTGTATTTCAATTTTATTTTGACATAATTAAACAGCAATCCTACGGTTTTGATTCGGACTATTTTATCAATTACATGGGAGAAAACCCTTTTTTAATTTTCTTTTTCGCTTTGTTATTATTTTCGTTATCAGTCATTTTTTCAGCGATATCCTACTCTTATCCTACTTTATACTTAAAGAATATGGAGAAATACCCTGGTAAAACGATAACTACTGAAATGATTATTACCGAATTAAAACAGCACTTTGGACGCATTTTAATCTATTTACTCGGACTGTTTTTTATTGTATTCCCGCTGATTATGATAGCCTTTGGATTTAGTGTAGTACTCATTTTTATCATCATTGGTATTCCGATATTGATTTTGTTATTCCCAACTGCACTCAGTGTAGTAATGCTGTCTTATAACGACTATTTAATTAAGGAAACATCCTTTTTTGGATCCATAGGTGTAGCCATAAAAATGATAAAGAAAAACTTTTGGCCGATAGTAGGTAGTACTTTTATCATGTATATGATACTCCAGATCGTAACTACTATATTCACAGCTATTCCTCAAATGATGATGATGTTTCAACTTTTTACTTCTTTGGAATCTAAAGTCGATTATACGCAAAGTACTGAATATTCGATACTCTATTTGATTACCATTATCATCAGTATGGTTGCGGGTTTTATCCTCAACAATCTTATATTGATTAATCAAGGACTTATCTATTATAGCGAGCGCGAAGTGCTGGAAAATAATCAATCTCGTTTTGACATTGAACAACTTGGTCAACATAATGAATAAAACCCTAATTGGTCTGTTTTTATTTTTTGGTTCGCATATGCTCTATGCGGATAGCCTTGCTGTACACCATAAAAAAGCTGTTGTAATCGAAAAACTTATCGATCGGGATCAACCTATAGAAAATCTAAAGTTTCGACCTAAATTCAAAGACACATATACAAACGTATCCGAATTTAATTATTCATCGGCTACAGAAACAAACAGTTTTTGGACGCGCTTAAAAAACAGGTTCCTCAATTGGTTGTCCGAATTTCTAAACGTGGAAATTGATGAAAAACCAAGACAAATATGGGATAATTCTCTGAATTATATTTCCGTACTCCTGTTGTTGGTTTTGACGTTTTATATCATCCGAGCCTTTGTCAAAAAAGAGGCCCTTTGGTTTTTCAAAAAGTCCAAAAAAACTTTTAAAATCGACCCTATTGACGTTGAAAAAAACTTAGAAAAAACCGACTTTAAAGCGCTAATTACCTTAGCAATCAATAACAATAATCCCCGATTAGCCATTCGATATTACTATTTGACACTGCTGCAATTGCTTTCTAAAAAAGAAATCATACAATGGGATTTGGAAAAGACCAATTCCGATTATTTGGCTGAAATCAAAAACGAAGAAACACGAAAATCTTTCCAATACTTATCCTACCTCTATAACAATATCTGGTACGGAGAATTTGAAGTAGATCCGATGGCTTTTCAAAAAGCACAACAGGCTTTTGTCGATTTTTTAAAACCTTGGGAAGATGAATAGTACTATTAAAAAATACCTGCTGTTTTTTATATTGGCTATAGCTTTAATACTATTCGTCGACTATAACAAACCCAAACCTATAAATTGGGCACCGACATTTCTGATCGAAGATAAAATTCCATTTGGATTATTTATTCTAAATAAGGAGATGGATTCTTTACTTAAAGAGCGTCAATTACAGCGTTTTAGTCAAGGTGTTTACGAGTTTATAACCGATTCCCTTTCTAAGGATACAACTGCTTTAAAAACGATTTTACTGATCGATAATTACTCTAGTATTCACTATCCAGATACCCCAGTAATTTTGGATTTTGTAGCCCAAGGCAATACGATTTTTTCTATAGGTACCGACCTTCCTCAAAACTTAACCGATACCTTAAAATTAAAGGAATATACCTATTCACAAACAAACAAGACGGTTGTATGGACCAGTAACCAAAACCTATCACGTCAACAATTCCGGTTAGATAAGGCCTATTCGTACAGCTATTTCAACACTATAGACACTGTAAACACCACCATTTTAGGCTATCAGAACACCATACAGCATCCTGATGTAGCCAATTTCATCAAAGTACCTTTTGGCAAAGGTTTTTTCTATTTCAACACACAATCCAAAGCTTTTACCAATTATTCCCTAATGGAAAGCAACAACCATTTGTATGTTGAAAATGTACTGTCTTACTTGCCCAAACAAACAACGTATTGGAAGATTTATAAAAAAACCAACCTAGAAAATGAATTCATCTCTTCCTCTCCTTTACGGTTTATCTTGTCAAACCCAGCCTTAAAATGGGCTTGGTATTTTATATTGTTGGGTTTACTAACTTTTGCTTTATTTACCGCAAAACGAAAACAGCGTAACATACCGATAATAAAACCCTTAACCAACACCACTATAGAATTCACTAAGAGCATATCAAGCCTGTATCTGTCGGCTGAAGATTATAGTGATTTGGCCGATAAAATTATTTTATATGCTTTGGCAAAAATCCGACAAAATTATTTATTGGATACCCACAGCTTAAACGAGTCGTTTATAGAAGGCATGCAAAAAATGACATCCAAAGATTCCAATACAATTAAGGCTTGGGTGGCATTAATTAAAAATCACCAAACCAATCCCAAAGCGACAACACAAAAAAGCGTTATTGATTTACATCGATTAACTGAAGAAATATTGAATTAAAACCACTTTCAAATGGATCTAGAAAACACTACAG
Organism: Flavobacterium sp.; assembly: GCA_040393465.1. Lineage (GTDB taxonomy): Bacteria > Bacteroidota > Bacteroidia > Flavobacteriales > Flavobacteriaceae > Flavobacterium. The sequence continues at coordinate 192,153 of JBEBUC010000001.1, forward strand.
AAAACATACATTTTGAATCGAGATTAGACCTATCCGAATTGCATCAAAGAGTCGATGCCGTGCGCCAGGAAATTAAAAAAGTTATTGTAGGTCAAGATAAAATGATCGACAAATTATTGGTTGCCATCTTGGCTAACGGACATATACTTCTCGAAGGAGTTCCTGGAGTAGCCAAGACATTAACCGCAAAATTATTGGCTAAAACCATAGATATGGATTTTAGCAGAATACAGTTTACTCCCGATTTAATGCCTTCGGATATCTTGGGTACTTCGGTATTTGATGTAAAAAGTTCCGAATTTGAATTTAAAAAAGGGCCTATTTTCTCCAATCTAATTTTGATTGATGAAATCAATAGAGCGCCTGCAAAAACGCAAGCAGCCTTATTTGAAGTGATGGAAGAACGTCAAATAACCATTGATGGAAAAACCTATGTGATGGAAAAACCCTTTTTGGTTATTGCTACGCAAAACCCCATTGAACAAGAAGGTACTTACCGCCTACCCGAAGCACAATTGGATCGCTTCCTGTTTAAAATCAACATCGAATATCCCAACTTAGAAGAAGAAATTCTCATTCTTCAACGCGAGCATCAAATTGAAAATCAGCGTAAGGAGGATCAGATTTCAAAAATATTGCAGCCCGAGGAAATCATCCGTTTTCAACAATTGGTAAAGCAAATTATCGTTGAAGAGGAACTGTTGCGCTATATTGCAAAAATAGTTGGAAACACCCGTGAAAACCCGCTGCTATATCTTGGAGCCTCTCCTAGAGCCTCCTTGGCTATTTTAAATGCGGCCAAGGGTTTTGCAGCCATTGCCGGTCGAGATTTTGTAACTCCAGAAGACATTAAGGAGGCAGCGATACCCGTTATTCAACATCGTGTAATCGTTTCTCCAGAACGAGAGATGGAGGGCTTGACAGCTCCAGACATCGTCAAACAAATATTAGAAACCATCGATATTCCTCGATAAATCGATAGCACCATGCTTTTTAAGTCTTTATATATACAACTGCGCTTTTATAAATTTCTGATATCCTTTGTCGGTTTGTTTATATTGGCCTTTATTTTTCCGGTATTATACTTTTGGATTTGGGGAGCTTTTGGCCTATTCGCAAGCTTTGTCTTAGTGGATTACAGTTTGTTGTTCTTTAAAAAAAAGGGAATCACAGCAAGTCGTAAAAATCCAGAAAAACTTTCCAATGGCGATAGCAATACGATTACGATTGCATTAAAAAATCATTATACTTGGACGGCTAGCATACAAATAATCGATGAAATTCCATTTCAATTTCAAGTGAGGGATTTTGAGATAAACCGTGTTGTAACACCTTCAGAAGAGGCTGTTATTGCTTATCATTTACGTCCTACAGAACGCGGTGAATACACTTTTGGAAGTTTAAATATTTATGCGACTACTCCTTTGGGATTCCTTTCTAAAAGATACCGATTTGACGCCAATCAAATACTGCCGACCTACCCGTCTTTTATACACATGAAAAAGTACGATATGTTGGCTTTTTCAAAATATAAACTGCCGTACGGCTCCAAAAAAATAAGGAAGATTGGAAATACTACAGAATTTGAACAAATCAAAGAATACGTTAGTGGCGACGATATACGAACCATCAATTGGAAAGCGACAGCAAAAAAGAATCAATTGATGGTCAACCAATATCAAGATGAAATTGCACAAAACATCTATCTGATTATCGATAAAGGTCGCGTAATGAAAATGCCCTTTGACGGATTGAGTTTATTAGACTATGCCATCAACGCATCTTTAGCCTTATCTCACATCATACTTAAAAAGAAAGATAAAGTAGGCATGCTAACCTTTTCCAAAAAAATTGAAAACCGCGTTGTTGCCGAATCTAAAAGCATCCAAATGCAGCAGGTTATGGAACAGCTCTATCGCATAGAAACCGATTATCACGAAAGCGACTATAGTAAACTCTACGCCGATGTAAAAAGAAACATAAGTCGTAGAAGTCTTTTAATCCTTTTTACTAATTTTGAAACCTTAGACGGACTACACCGACAATTACCTTACTTAAGGGGGTTGTCCAAAAATCATTTGGTATTGGTAGTCTTTTTTGAAAACACCGAATTAACGGCACTAATGCAACAAAAAGCACATAACCTACAAGATATTTACGACCAAGTTATTGCAGAAAAATTCCATTATGAAAAGCGATTAATAGTAAACGAATTAAGAAAATACGGCATTTATAGTGTATTAACACCGCCCGAAAAATTATCTATGGATACCATTAATGCCTATTTGGACATCAAAGCAAGAGGAATTATATAAAACATCAAAATGAAGAAAATTGACAGCCCGCAAAATGCGTACATCAAAACGTTGGTTCAACTACAAGAAAAATCAAAAAATCGTAAACAAACGGGAACTTTTATCATTGAAGGGCAAAGAGAGATACAATTGGCTCAAAAGGGCAAGTATTCCTTGCAAACCTTATTGTACTGTCCTGAATATATAGAACAAGAAAAAGCTTTACAAGGCATTGGTCGCGGCATAGAAATCATCGAAATTTCTAAGGATGTATATCAGAAATTAGCCTATCGAGATACCACAGAGGGGCTCTTGGCTATAGCAAAAACCAAATCGCTCCAATTATCCGATTTAAAACTGAGTGTAAACCCGCTTATTTTAGTAGCAGAAGCACCAGAAAAACCAGGTAACATAGGTGCTTTATTACGCACTGCCGATGCAGCCCATGTCGATGCGGTTATTATTGCCAATCCAAAAAGTGATTTATACAACCCAAACATCATTCGTTCTAGCGTCGGAGCGGTTTTTACCACGCAAATAGCCCTGGCAAGTACCACAGAAGTATTAGACTTTTTGAAGTCACATCACGTTGCTATTTACTGCGCTACTTTACAAGATTCTACTGCTTACCACACGCTAAATTATCAATCCGCGACGGCCTTTGTTGTTGGAACCGAAGCCAGTGGATTAACCGACGAATGGCGTATGGGCAGCACACAAAACATCATTATCCCGATGAGTGGAGAAATCGATTCTATGAACGTATCCGTTGCGGCTTCCATACTTATTTTTGAAGCAAAACGTCAACGCGGATTTTAAATTTACCCAATGAAAAAGACCTTATTTTTATTTGCAAGTATCCTAAGCCTAAATGCTTGGTGTCAGGCACCTGAGTTAACTAGACAAATAGACGAAGTTACACGCAAAGCCATGGCAGCCTTTGATGTACCGGGAATTGCCGTAGCCGTAGTAAAAGATGGTCAAGTAGTACATTCCCAAGGATATGGAATACGATCCGTCGCTTCCAAAGAAGTCGTGGACGAAAACACTTTATTTGGAATTGCATCTAATAGCAAGGCTTTTACAGCAGCTGCTTTGGCTATATTAGTCGATCAAAAAAAACTCGATTGGGACGATAAGGTTATCCAATACATACCCGAGTTTAAAATGTATAATAACTATGTTACGGAAGAATTTACAATCCGCGATTTACTTACCCATAGAAGCGGCCTCGGTTTAGGAGCTGGTGATTTGATGATTTGGCCCGACGGACATAATTTTACACCGCAAGACATTATTGCCAACATCCAATACTTAAAACCTGTATCTGGGTTTCGGGCACAGTACGATTACGATAATTTATTATACATCATTGCGGGAATTGTTATCGAGAGAATCAGTCAGCAGAGCTGGGCAGAATTTGTTGAGCAAAAAATCATGTACCCTATTGGCATGACTGCTAGTGCCGGAAACTGGAATCGTTTAAAAAATCAGCAAAATGCTATAGCGCCACACGTGCCCATAAACGGAAAACTCACTATTGTACCGAGATACACCAATACCATATTGGATGCCGCTGGAGGTATTTACTCTAATATTACAGACCTATCTAAATGGATTCAACTGCAACTCAATGAAGGTCAATTTGAGGAACAAGTTCTATTTAGTAAAACGGCACAACGCGAAATGTGGACACCACAAACTTGGATTCCAAACAAAACTGCGGCCCCTTATTTTTCGCTTTTTAATGCTTACGGATTAGGCTGGCAACTCACCGATGTGACCGGAACACTTCAAGTTTCGCACACAGGTGGTTTGGAAGGTATCGTTACGCAAATCACCCTTTTGCCGCAACAAAAACTTGGAATCATTGTATTGACCAACCAACAATCTGGAGCTGCCTTTCAATCGATTACCAATACGATTAAAAATTACTACCTAAAACTACCCTATCAAGATTTTGTTGTTGAATATCAAAATCGCGTTCACCAAAATAACAATCAAGCTGAAGAAATCGTTAAGAAGATTTGGACTACAGTCGATAACAATAAAAAAGCCGCTACTTCCGTTATGGCATTAGACCAATTAGTAGGCAACTATAAAGATGCTTGGTTTGGTGAGGTAACCATTACTAAAAAGAAATCAAAGTGGCTATTTGAATCCAAACGTTCTCCAGAACTTAGGGGTGAAATTCACTTCTATCAAGATCATGTTTTTGTAGTAAAATGGTACAACGAATCTTTTAATGCCGATGCTTTTATAAAAATAAACGTCAAAGACGGCCGAATAGCCTCCTTTGAAATGGAGCCCATATCGCCATTAACGGATTTTAGTTATGACTTTCAAGATTTGTATTTCATACCGAGCAATTAAAAAGACATCGGTAACCAAATAAAAAATCTTCAAAAAAAGCCGTATTAATTTGCTAAATTAATTTTTTAAGCTAAATTTGGGTGTTTTTAGTTTTTTTTAACAATCTATTAAAAACGATTATGTCTTTTCAACAACTATAACTAAACCAATGAATATGAATTGTTTTAAAACTACTTACATGAAGCAAAAAACGTTTTCTACTTTAAAATTAACATTTGCTGCCTTAATTTTCATATCGGGTATCACGAGTCAAGCTCAGACCACAAAAGAAAAGCGTTTTATAAACGATTATAAATGGAAGGTTTCTTTACAAATGAACATCATGGACTTTGGTTTTGATAAGGACGACCCTACCAATACCGAAAACTGGAATATGCTTTCATTCCCGTCGAGAGTGGCGATTGAAACCAATCTAGTTAATCATTTAAGTGCGGAATTGGCAGTCGCTATGAATAAAATCGAAGAAGGTCATATGGTAAATGGAAAAATCGCCAATAAAGATTTGGACGTTATTGCCGTTGATGCTAATTTAAAATACAGCTTAGGAGGTTTGTTTAACATTCCTATCGTTGATCCATATATCGCTACAGGTGCTGGTTATTTACAACTTGATGGAACCAGTAATGCAACCTTTAACTATGGAGGTGGTATCAACTTTTGGTTGGCAGATTTGGCTTTTTTAAGAGATTATCGTTTTATGCGTGACCGTAGAATCAGTCGATTTGGGTTAAATGTAGAAGTTATGGGTAAGAAAAACCTAAACGACGGACCGGGAAGTAATATGCAAGTAGCTGCTGGTGTGTTTTATATGTTCTAAAATCACTCAAAATAAACATATTAACTCCTCTTTTAGAGGAGTTTTTTGTTGTTAAATAGGCCATGCAATAGCTTACTAAAAATTTGCAATATCAAAAATTTTCGCTTAAATTTAGAATGTTCAACAGCAACACATATGACCGAAATAGAAATAGAAAAGGAAAATAAGGCTATCGCACAAGAGTATAAGGAACTGTTAAGAATAAGTTACCAAACCTTATCTGACGACGATAAAAAAATGATTCGTAAAGCTTTTGATGTGGCTGTTGAGGCCCACAAAAACCAACGAAGAAAATCTGGGGAAGCCTATATCTTCCACCCTATTGCAGTAGCGAAAATTGTAGCATCAGAAATTGGTTTAGGAGCCACTTCTATTGCCGCTGCCTTAATGCATGATGTGGTTGAAGACACCGATATTACGGTCGAACAAATAGAGGAATGGTTTAATCCAAAAGTAGCTAAGATAGTCGAAGGATTGACAAAAATGGCTTTATTGGAACCCGATTCCCATATTTCGATGCAAGCGGAAAATTATCGCAAGATGCTTTTGACGCTTAATGACGACGTACGCGTAATTCTGATTAAAATTGCCGACCGATTACACAATATGCAAACGATGGAAAGTATGGTCGAGTATAAACAGGCCAAAATTGCTTCAGAAACCTTGTATATCTACGCACCCTTAGCCCACCGCTTAGGATTGTTTAACATCAAAACCAAGTTGGAGGATTTGGGTTTAAAATATACCGAACCCGCCGTTTACCAAGACATCGTTAGTCGCATACAAGATACCAAAGAAGAACAAGAAGCTTATATGGATTCCATTTCTTCTGTATTAAAAGAATCTTTAGACAAAGAACAAATTGAGTACACGATGAAAGGACGTCCTAAATCGATTTACTCTATTCGTCGAAAGATGAAAGTACAAAACGTTACTTTTGACGAAGTATACGATAAATTTGCCTTACGCATCATTTACAAATCCAAGCCCAACGAAGAAAAATTCTTGGCGTGGAAGATATATTCTATAGTTACCGATCACTACCGTCCGAGCCCGAGTCGATTGCGAGATTGGATTTCCTCACCCAAATCAACAGGTTACGAAGCCTTGCACATTACAGTGATGGGGCCTAAAGGACGGTGGGTTGAAATACAGATTCGCAGTGAACGTATGGACGAAATAGCAGAAAAAGGCTATGCAGCACATTACAAATACAAACAAGGTGTAACAGAGGAAAACAGTTTAGACATTTGGCTTAACCAATTAAAAGAAGCCTTGGAAAACGCAGAAAGTAATGCGGTCGATTTCGTCGAAGATTTTAAACTAAACCTCTATTCCAAAGAGATTTATATTTTTACACCTAAAGGAGAAATCAAATCGCTTCCAAAAGGAGCCACAGCTTTGGATTTTGCATTTAGCATACACTCCGAAATTGGTATTCATACCCGTGGAACCCGAGTGAACGGTAGGTTGGTGCCCTTAAATCATATCTTAAATAGTGGTGATCAAGTCGAAATCATGACTTCCGAACATCAGAAACCGAGCATCCACTGGCTTGACTATGTAACCACTTCGCGTGCCAAAAATAAAATCAGAAACGTTCTCAACGAGAATACAAAAAATATAGCAGAAGACGGTAAGGAAATATTATTGAGAAAGCTGCGCCATCTTAAAATCACTTTAGACGAGAAAACCATTAATGAAATGGTCAATTATTTTAAACTAAAAACCAGTTTAGATCTTTTCTATCGCGTGGGTGTTGGTATGATTGAAAACCAACATTTAAAAGATTTCGCTGCCTTAAAAAACAATACGTTAATCAATTTCTTTAAGAAAACGATGAAACGCCAACCGAGCAATCACGCAGAAGTTGTCAACAGCAAAGATACTTCTCAATTGGATTTAATCGTTTTTGGAAAGGACAATGAAAAATTAGATTATAAACTAGCGAGCTGTTGTAATCCTATTCCAGGCGATGATGTATTTGGTTTTGTCACTATTAATGAAGGAATAAAAGTGCATCGTAAAGATTGTCCAAATGCGATTAGTTTACAGTCCAATTATGCCTACCGTATTATCAATGCCCAATGGATTGACTCGTCTAAGGAAAATTTTGAGGCCACGATTAAGATTACAGGATTGGATTCTATTGGACTAACCGGTGAAATCACACGCGTCATTTCAAACAACATGACCATCAATATCAAAAGCATTTCACTAAGTGAAAATGCTGGTATTTTCAATGGACAGATCACCATTACGGTACCGAATAATGCTTTGCTCAAAAAATTAATGGTCAATATTAAAAAAATAGAGGGTGTGGACAAAGTCACGCGTATCTATTCCAACTAGCCTTAATTGAGCGAATTAGTTTAATCGAAATAATTATAAAAAAGGTAACACTATTAAATTTCATAACAAAAAAAATAGCCTTATCTTTGCAATTGATATTTAATATTCCAATGGAAACAAGTAAAAGTCAAGAAATTGTAAAAACTGTTTTTACAAAGTATTTAGAAGAGAGAGGGCATCGAAAAACACCGGAACGCTACGCTATTTTACAAGAGATATACGATAGTGAAGAACATTTCGACATCGAGTCTTTATATATAAAGATGAAAAACAAGAACTACCGGGTTAGTAGAGCAACTCTGTACAATACGATCGAGCTTTTATTAGAATGTGGTTTGGTACGCCGTCATCAATTTGGCCAAAACCAAGCGCATTATGAGAAATCTTACTTTGACAAACAACACGACCACATTATCTTAACCGATACCGGGGAAGTAATTGAGTTTTGTGACCCGCGTATTCAAACAATCAAGAAAACTATTGAAGAAATTTTTGATCTTGAAATCAATTCGCATTCTCTTTATTTCTATGGAACTCGAAATAAACCTACAGAAAAATAGTCCCGACCACTAATCTAAACAACACACATAATAATGACAGTAGATTTACTACTTGGCCTGCAATGGGGCGATGAAGGAAAAGGAAAAATTGTTGACGTTCTTACTTCTAAATACGACATCATTGCTCGCTTTCAAGGGGGTCCAAATGCAGGACATACCTTAGAATTTGACGGAATCAAACACGTACTAAGAACAATTCCGTCAGGGATTTTTCATAAAAACTCCATCAATATTATTGGAAATGGAGTCGTTATTGACCCCGTGGTTTTCATCAAAGAAATTGCCGATTTGGAGAAATTCAATATCGACATCTATTCTCGATTGTTAATTTCAAGAAAAGCACATTTAATTTTACCGACACACCGTTTGTTAGACGCCGCATCAGAAGCATCTAAAGGCAAGGCTAAAATTGGTTCTACTTTAAAGGGAATTGGCCCAACTTATATGGACAAAACCGGTAGAAACGGACTTCGTGTAGGTGATATCGAATTGGTTGATTTCAAAGAGCGCTATACCGCTTTAGCTGAAAAACACAAATCGATGATTACGTTTCACGATGTGGATTTACAATACAACTTGGCAGAATTGGAGGAAGAGTTTTTCACTGCCATAGAGCAATTGAAAAGACTTACTTTTATCGATAGTGAGGAGTATATCAACAACGCGATTAAGGAAGGAAAATCCATTTTAGCAGAAGGCGCTCAAGGCTCGATGTTGGATATTGATTTCGGAACTTACCCCTTTGTAACTTCATCAAATACTACTGCTGCTGGTGCTTGTACTGGACTGGGAGTTCCTCCAAATAAAGTTCAAAAGGTTTTTGGAATTTTCAAAGCCTATACAACTCGTGTGGGTAGCGGTCCTTTTCCTACGGAATTAACCGATGAAACCGGCGCAAAAATGGCCAGTATTGGAAAAGAATTCGGATCAGTTACCGGTCGTGCGAGACGTTGCGGTTGGTTGGATTTAGTAGTTCTAAAATACGCTGTTCAAGTAAATGGTGTTACGGAACTATACATGATGAAAGGCGATGTACTCTCAGGTTTTGAAACCCTACAAATTTGTACGGCTTACCAATACCAAGGAAACGTTATCAAACATTTACCTTACAACATTGAACCCGAAAACGTAACCCCTATTTACGTGGAGAAAAAAGGATGGAAAGCCGATTTAACTCAAATGACTGAGTACGATCAATTTCCAGCCGAATTTAAAGAATATATCGAATTTATAGAAAGTGAAGTTGGCGTTCCAATCCGAATTGTTTCTGTGGGTCCAGATCGAAAACAAACGATTCTAAAATAAGTAACTCAAAACACTTTCTTCGGAAAGTGTTTTTTGTTTATAAATAATTCCCAATTAAGTTTTTCTGAACATTTTTTCTTTAAATTTGAACAAAAATTCTAGATTTGAAAACAATACCTTTATTTTTTCTATATTCTTTTCTTCTTTTCACCTTCGCGGCTGCGGCACAAAACAAAAAAAGCATCATCATTAAACATGCTGATTATAGCGACATCAATCAAGCAGAAATACCCGATGCCGTTTTATTAACTGGAAATATTGAGGCCGAACACGATGGTGTCTTGATCAATTGCAACAAGGCCTATTATTTCGAAAAAGAAAACTACATCAAACTCTTTGGAAATGTAATCATGAACCAAGGAGATACGATACACATGAACAGTCGCTATGCCGAATATAACGGTATGAACGGATTTGCATATGCTAATGGACAAGTAGTTATGCGATCACCCAATTCCATGCTGGAAACCGATACCATTCACTTTGACCGTAATCAGAACATCGTTTACTACAACTCTTTCGGAAAAATCACCAATGAGGGAAACATATTAACAAGTAACGCGGGGAAATACTTTGTAAATGATAAAAAATTTCAATTTTTTAATGCGGTAACCATCACAACCGACCAAGGTACCGTTGTCAAGTCAAACCATTTAGACTTTTATGAAGTACCCCAACATTCCTATGTTTTTGGACCTTCTACCATCACCAATAAAGACAATTACATCTATACGGAAAACGGTTTTTATGATGTTAAAAAAGACATCGGTAAACTCATCAAAAAATCGCATATCATTTACGACAATCGGCGTATCGAAGGCGATTCGATGTATTACGATAAAAAAAACGACTTTTCATCAGCCACCAACAATGTCAAAATAACGGACACCATCAATAAAATGATTATTCGCGGGCACTATGCTGAAGTTTACCGCGCACAGGATTCGATGTTTGTAACCAAAAAGGCCTTAATCACTACGGTAACAGAAAATGACTCGGTTTACATTCACGCCAAACGAATTTTAGTCACAGGGAAACCGGAAGCTAGAATTATTCGCGGTTTTAACGATGCTCGCCTTTATAAAACGGATATGAGCGGAAAAAGTGATTCCATACACTACAGTCAGAAACAAGGGTTGACGCAAATGATTGGTAAACCGGTAGTATGGAATGGAAACAGTCAACTCACTGGACAAGTGATTCACTTGATTAACAATCCAATAACCGAACAATTAGATTCGTTAAAAGTTTTAAACAATGCCTTTGTCATACAACAAGACACTTTGGGTACGGGTTTTAACCAAGTCAAGGGACAAAACCTCTATGGTAAATTTAGAGACAACAAAATGTATCAAATCGATTTGGTGAAAAATGCCGAAATCATTTATTATATGTACAACGACGACGATGACTTTATCGGAATCAACAAAGGAGTCTGCAGCCAGATTAATTTAGAACTCGAAGAAAACAAGATTCAAACGGCTACGCTTTATGTAGAACCTAAAAGTGAGATATATCCCGATGCCGACTTACCCGAAAATGCTCGAAAACTCCGAGATTTTATTTGGCGCGGAGACGAGCAAATCAAGTCTTTAGACCAAATTTTCCCCGAATCGGAACTCGCACTCGACGTTCAAATACAGAAAGACAGTAAAATTCAACAAGAAGAAGCAGAAACCCCTATGGAAGTTCAAGCAGAAAGTTTAGGGAAAACGCAAAAAGAAAAAAGTAAAACAAAAAAATAATACCGCCGATCATGAGAAAAGATTTTTTCAAATATCAAGCACAAACATCCCCAAATCCTTTAGCCATGGAAGTTTCACACGCTAAAGGATCATATATATACGATACCCATAACAAAAAATATTTAGACTTTGTAGCAGGAGTTTCCGCTTGTACTCTAGGTCATCAGCCCGAACGAGTACATCAAGCTATAAAAGATCAATTAGACAAATACACCCACGTTATGGTCTATGGTGAATACATCCAAGACCCAGCGGTAGCCTTCTGCAAATTACTAGCAGAAAATTTACCGGCACAACTTAATAAAACTTACTTGGTTAATTCGGGTACAGAAGCGACAGAAGGCGCTTTAAAACTGGTCAAACGCGTTACGGGTAGAAGCCAACTCATTTCGTGTTTAAACGCCTATCACGGCAACACCATGGGCTCTATGAGTGTTATGGGATGCGAAGATCGAAAGCGTGCCTTCAGACCCCTCCTACCCGATGTTGATTTTATCACTTTTAACAACGAAGCAGACCTGCAAAAAATCACAACTAAAACAGCGGGTATCATTTTAGAATCCATTCAAGGTGGTGCTGGATTTATAGAACCCCAGAACGATTTTTTACAAAAAGTAAGAAAACGCTGTGACGAAGTGGGTGCCCTGATGATATTAGACGAAATACAGCCGGGTTTTGGACGAACTGGCATGCTTTTTGGGTTTCAAAACTATAATGTAGTTCCCGACGTATTGGTGCTCGGAAAAGGTATGGGAGGCGGTATGCCCGTTGGTGCTTTTACTGCCAATGAAAAACACATGGATTTGCTTTTTGACAATCCTAAATTTGGTCATATCACTACTTTTGGCGGACATCCTGTGATTGCCGCTGCAAGTTTAGCAACCTTACAAGAATTGGTTGAAACCGATTTGATACCGCAAACATTAGAAAAAGAGAAATTGTTTCGCTCTCTATTGGTACATCCGTTGATTTTAGAAATTCGCGGACGTGGGCTCATGTTAGCCCCTATGACAGCAAGCGACGACATTACAAATCAAGTCATTATGAGATGCCAAGATAAAGGTTTGATTTTATTCTGGCTTTTGTTTGATGGCAAAGCCATACGAATTACACCTCCGCTAACAATTTCAAATGAGGAAATTCGCGAAGGTTGTCAAATAATCCTTGAGGTTTTAGACGAAATTCAACAGGAAAACGGTTTATAAAACCCTTTTCAAAAAAACGAAATAGGAGTCACATTTTTACTATTATTTCAAAATAAATCCCGGTTTTTTTTTATATTTAGACTGAGGATAACATAAAAGCGTTTATTATGTATTTGAGCAACGAAGAAGAAGAATATAATTTATCCCTTTCCCGTTTTGAATCGATGCTAAAAACAAACAAAGTTTTGTTTTTTGATTCTGAAGAATTTGAAAATATCATCCTTCATTATCTCGATTCGGGAAAAATGAATCTAGCAAAGAGAGCCTTAAAACTCGCTTTAGAACAACATCCCAATTCTACAGGACTAAAATTAGTACAAGTAGAGTTATTAATTTTTCAAGACAAATTAGAAACGGCCGATCGTTTATTAAACGAATTGCACGCCATAGAACCTACTAACGAAGAAATTTACATTCAACGTGCCAATATTTACTCTAAAAAAGGGCAACATGAAAGTGCTATTGAATTTTTAAAAATCGCACTTGATTTAACGGAAGACTTCTCCGATGTCTATTCCCTACTGGGTATGGAATACCTTTTTATAGACGAAATCGAATTGGCCAAAGAGAGTTTTATCCATTGTTTAGAAAACGACGAGGAGGACCAATCTGCCTTGTATAATGTGGTTTATTGTTTCGATTTCTTAGAAGAAAATGAAAAGGCAGTTGATTTTTTAAATGAGTTTATAGAAAATGATCCTTATAGCGATATAGCTTGGCATCAACTAGGACGACAATACTTTACGCTTAAGAGATACGAAGAAGCCGTAAGGGCTTTTGACTATGCGACCTTAATCGACGAGCATTTCCTAGGAGCTTATCTCGAAAAAGGTAAGGCATTGGAAAAACTAAAAAAATTCCAAGAAGCCATTGACAATTACATGATTACCTTGGAATTAGACACCCCCTCTTCTTATGTATTGATGAGAATAGGCAATTGTCATGAAGAACTGGGCAATACAGAAATGGCCTTGCATTACTATAAAAAAACCGTTCATGAAGATCCGCTTTTAGATAAGGGTTGGATTTCGTTGACCGATTTCTTTATCAAGGAAGAAAAATACGAAAAGGCCTTACACCATTTGGAGAAAGCCATAAATATCGATGATCAAAACGAAAAATATTGGATTCGATATGCGGCTTTAAACAAGAGTTTATTGCACTTTTCCGAAGCGGAAATCGGTTACCAAAAAGCCATTGAACTCGGCAGCAACCAACTATCCGATTGGACAAACTGGGCCGATGTACTATACTTATTGGGTGAATATGACACTGCGATTTCCAAATTGTTAGAAATTTCAGAAGTTCATCCAGACGACCCAGAATTAGCCTATCGATTGGCGGTAATCTACTTTACGTTAAATGATATCGAGAAAGGAACCTTCCACTTGACTATAGCTTTGCAAAAAGATTTTGAAAAAAAATCAATAATTGAAGAGTTATTTCCCTCTATATGGGAAAATCCGGTCGTGCAAAATACCATTCAAAAATATCCCTTCTACAAATAAAAAAGCTGTCCTTTCCGGACAGCTTTTTTATTTAAAACACCAAACTCAATACCTAAATTACAGCACGATTAAGGAATTGGTTTTGTCGTGAAATCAACCTATTTCGTTCCTAAAAAAACGGATATAAAGATGTCGAAAAAAAAACGGTTTAAATAGTGTAAATCGACGGTTTTTTAGTAATCTTGTTCTACCAAAAGCCAAATAAAAAAAACGTAAATTAGGGTAACAATGGGCAAGAGAAATCAATACGGATTAATAGGAAAAGACATCGCATATTCCTTTTCAAGACAGTATTTCACAAAACGCTTTAGTCACAAAGGTGACACACAAAGTACTTATGAAAACTTCGAGCTTAACGACATTTCAGAATTTACTCAAATCCTAGCCGACAACCCCAATTTAAAAGGACTTAACGTCACTATACCGTATAAGGAATCCATTATCCCCTATTTGGATGAAATATCGAACAAAGCGCTTAAAATAGGTGCCGTAAACACTATTAAAATTTCCAAAAAAGGCAAATTAAAGGGATACAATACCGATTGTTATGGTTTTTTAAAATCTCTAAAACCCCTATTGAAGAACAAACCTGAAAAAGCTTTGATTCTCGGAACAGGAGGAGCTAGTAAAGCTGTATACTACGCCTTACGTGAACTTAAAATCGAAACCCAATTTGTATCTCGAAACCCCGAAGAAGGCGTATTGAGTTACCAACAACTCACACCAGCAATTTTCCATTCGCACCTTTTGGTAGTTAATACCACTCCTTTGGGAACCTTTCCCCATGTCGATCAAAAGCCAGACTTAGACTACAGCCTATTTACCGATAAGCACTTGGTATACGACTTAATTTACAATCCAGAAGTCAGTGCCTTTCTTAAGGAAGCTCAAACTCGTGGGGCACAAATTAAAAACGGACTAGAGATGTTGGAATTGCAAGCTGAAAAGTCGTGGAAAATATGGAATAAACTAGCGCTTAGCTAAGAAAATCCATTTTTAACCAAAAAATTCGGTATATATAAGATTAATTCCGTTTTTTTACCACTTTTCTTTTTCAAGCTCGCTAGTGTTTTGTATCTTTCCGAAAATAATGTTAAACATTAAGCATTTAAATGATGTTAGAAGAAAAGAATGATAACCTGCACAGGGATGCAGACGGACTTAATGAAGTTTCATCTCCTGAAATTGTACCAACCGATCAACAACAAGCTGTAAACTCCATTTTACTTTCCAATGCGGAAGAAAGTGAAGACAATACTGCCAATGAATCTAACCATATTCCAAAGTTAGATTATGACGCTTTAAGCATGGAAGCCTTAACCGATGAACTGCAAAAGCTGATTTCATTAGAAAAGATTACTGCTATAAAAGACCATGCAGAAGAATTGAGAAAAGCTTTTTTATCGAAATACAACGATTTTATCGAAGAGAAAAAAGAAGCCTTTATGGATCAAAATCCAGAATCCGAAACGGAATTTGAATATGAGTTTCCATTAAAAAACTTTTTTGAAACTTTATTTAACGAGTATCGCGATAGAAAAAATGCTTATTACAAACAACTTCAAAAAAACTTAAATCAGAATTTAGATAACCGAATTGCTATCATCGAAGATTTAAAAACGCTTATTGATGATGCAGACAACAGAAATGATGCGGTTAAAAAGTTAACTGCTTTAAGAGAAAAATGGAATCACGCAGGACCTATACCCCGCGACAAATACAATCACGTATGGAACAACTACCACTTTCACGTAGAACGTTTTTATGACCAATTGCATTTAGATCGCGAATCACGCGATATGGATTTCAAACACAATCTCGAACAAAAACAAAAAATCATCGCTCGTGTAGAAGAGTTATTGCACGAAGACGACATCATCAAAGCTTTTAGAGAACTGCAAACGCTTCACCGAATATGGAAAGAAGAAATTGGACCTGTTGATCGTGAAATTAGAGAGGAAATTTGGGAACAATTTAGTGACCTAACCAAACAAATGCACGACAAAAGGGAACAATTATTCGATAAGCTTCGCGAAGCTGAAACGGACAACCTCCTGAAGAAAGTAGAGATTATAACCGAAATGGACCAAATCTCTCGCGAAGAAATGACCAGCCACAATGCTTGGCAAAATCAAATCAAAAAAATTGAAGCACTTCGTGCTCGCTTTTTTGCTATAGGAAAAGTTCCTGCTGAGAAAAATGAGGAAACCTGGTACTTATTCAAATTAGCTACTCGTAACTTCAATATCAATAAAAATACTTTTTACAAAGATCTTAAACACGATCAACAGCAAAATCTTACCAAGAAATTGGCACTTATTGAAAGTGCTCATGCTTTAAAAGATAGCGAAGATTTTGAAGCTACCACACCTCAAATGAAGCGCATACAAGACGAATGGAAAAAAACAGGGCATGTGCCTAAAAAGTATTCCGATAGTTTATGGAAAGAGTTTAAAGACGCTTGTAATCATTATTTTGATAAATTGCACGCAGCAAGAAATCAAGAAAATGATGAAGAGGCTGCCTCATACAGTAAAAAGAAAGAATATTTAGAACTTCTAAAAGAATTTCAACTTTCTGGTGATCATAAAACCGATTTGGAAGAGATTAAACTCCACATCAACAACTGGAAAAACATCGGACGCGTTGCACAAAGCAAACGTTTTATTGAAGGAAAATTCAATAAAATCTTAGATGTGCTTTTCGACAAATTAAGTTTGAGTAAAAAGGAAACGGAATCCGTAAAATTCAATAATCGCTTAGATCAATTGGCTGAATCAAATGACCAAAGAAAGATTCAAAACGAAACCGTTTTTATTCAAAGAAAAATGGAAGAATTAAAGTCGGAGATATTCCAATTGGAAAACAACATCCAATTTATCTCCAATGCCAAACCGGATAATCCCTTTGTAAAAGAAGTGTATAAAAACATTGAAAAAAACAAGGAAGAATACAAAATGTGGGGCGAAAAGCTGAAGCGAATTAAAGAGCTTTAGAAATTTCTAAACCAGGGAGGGACCATAAATAAGGCTATCTTTTTTGAAGATAGCCTTATTTAATTTATAAGCAAACCCATTATTACTAGATTAGCACTACTGGCCTGAGATCACAATGCTAAACAACCACAATTACCCCAGTTTTCTAAAAGCAGGTGTAAAAGCGACGTAATTCCTACCAAGAAAACAATTCCTCCAAGCACTGTGAAAACGACATTAATTCCGATAATCTCTACCAAAAAACCCGTGCCTATCAAAGCCAATAATATCGTGGGCAATACATCCAAACTAAAACACATTGAGAATACGCGTCCGAGCAGTTCCGGTTTAGCAGCTTCTTGTATCGTTGCAGTAAACCCCGAATTGTAGAAAGAAGCAGATACTCCTCCAAAACTTGTCAGGACAGCAAAAAACACTAATTGCTCCGACGACAACCATCCGACACTAAAAAAAGCAATACCGATGATGATGTGAGCCATACTCACTATATAAACCTTGAGTACCCTGAGTTTCCAAAAACTCAATAAAACACCCCCAAGCAGCGCACCTATCCCCATACTGCCTCGGTAACTCCCATTTCAAAATTACCACCCTGGAAGTGTTTAATAGTCATAAGCGGCAACAAAACAGCTATCGGCATGATGCAAAACCCAGCTATAACACCATAAAGAAACAAAAGGGAAAGCCCCCTATTGCATATAACTGTCCTATAAACCACAGTCATTCCAGACAAACCTGCATGAGACTCATTTTGGGTTTGTTTTCCATCGAAATCGACGGAATATAAATAAATAAGAGCGAAGCAATCGCAAGCACTACGCCTCCTAAATCCAACAACAATACATTGCCTACAGGCGTCAACCCAATCGCTAAAGCTCCTAATGCCGGACCAGCAATATTGGATATCGATCGGATAATTTGATTAATTCCTGCTATCCGTAGCCATGCTGACTTCGGTGCCAACAAGGGTACTTACACAATCGGGTATTGCTATACCTAAAACAGAGGAAGTCGCATTAAAAGAATAAGCAAATTGGTTATACCGAATTAAATCCATAAAAAAAGCCGTCATTTACGACGGCTTTTAAAAATATAATCTCAAATTTATTTTGACTCTAAGGCTTTCAACTCATTCTGCATCTCCAATGCTTTGTAAATACCTTTTAAAGTACCTATAGCTTCTTCATTATTTGGGTTAATGCTCAAAACCTTTTTTAAATCAGGAATAGCACTTTTGTATATACGATCTTTTTCTTTCTTTAGCTCGTCGTATTTTTTATTGTCTGAAGCAGACATACCCAAAGCATTCATCTTGTTGGTCAAACCTTCATCTGGCATCAACTTAAGAATAGCTAAGTTCAAATATGCATTTTCAGACTTTGGATTAATAGCAATGGCTTTCTCATAATACTTCTGAGCTTCATCGTATTTTTTAGCTTGGTAACTGGTTACCCCTAAATTGTACAACAACACATCATCATTAGGATTTTTAGCTAAAGCTTCCTTAGCCAATTCTTCATATTTACCCATATTGTTTGACTTCAAATACATATCCATTTGAGTCAATAAAAGGTTCATATCGTTTGGATCCGCTTTACGCGCTTCAATTAACGCTTTTTCCGCTTCTTCATACTTACCTTCTTGATGGTAAATCAAGGCCATATTTTTAACGATTTCCGGTCTCTTAGAACTTTCCTTAACAAACTTAGGTTCTTTATGAGTTCCTTGTTTAATCATTAAATCTCTCATTTTAGAATCTTTTCCAAAACTCTGAACTTCACCCGTAGTCTTTTCAACAGCTGTATAGTACGATTCTTGTCCTGTAAATCCTAAATCAATTAATTTTTTATAATTATTTATGGCTCCGTCATAATCCTTTGAATTTACAGCTGTAGAAGCGGCGTAATAAAGATAAATGGTATCTGTTGGACTTAATTCAAAAGCTTTATTAAAACGCTTGGTTGCTTCTGTATAACGCTTTGCGTTATTATCTTCAATCGCTTTATTAACCACAATCTGCCCAACCGCTTTCAACTCTTCTTGAGCTTGCTTTGTATACTTAACAGATTTAGATGCCTTTTCAAGATTTATCACTTGATTATAGGAAGCGACTACTTCATCGATATTTTTATCTAAATCTACTTTCTTCTTTGCTTGTTCGTAAGCCAAATTTCCCTTTAGGAAATAGTATTGTGCTTTTTGAGCATCATTGGCATTGGATAACAAAGCTTCAACTTTTGATAATGCAGCTTGGGTTTCTTGAACATCACCTTTTTTAATAGCGCGTTCTGCATCTTTTAATTCGCTTTTTTGAGCCATTGCTAGCCCAGAAATCATAAGAGCAGAAAGTGCGTAAGCATATCTTCTATTCATAATTATTCTATTTTATTTGGTTTGTTTTATTGTTCTAGGTCTTCTTCTATTATATCTGTATCGTTTTCTTGATCGTCCTCTTCATCGATTAAATCAACTACAACCGCACCTTCTTCGCCTTCGAGGATTTCGATATCGTCTTCCGGCATTACTTTAGCTACAGCAGCAATAGAATCGCTTCCCTTAATATTGATCAATCGAACTCCTTGAGTGGCTCTACCCATAATTCTCAAATCGGAAATTCGCATTCTAATAGTCAATCCAGATTTATTGATAATCATCAAATCATCTTGATCAGTCACCGAATTAATCGATACTAACAAACCAGTTTTATCGGTAATGTTCATCGTTTTTACTCCTTTTCCACCGCGATTGGTCTCACGATATTCATCAAGGGAAGAACGTTTTCCGTATCCATTTTCAGAAACTACTAAAATCTCACTATCCAAATCACTTACAGAAACCATACCAATTACTTCGTCTTTGTCATGTGCCAAAGTAATTCCACGAACTCCAGAAGCTGTACGACCCATTGGTCGTGTTTTTTCCTCGTCAAAACGAACCATTTTCCCAGACTTCACAGCAATTAAGACCTTGCTTTTCCCGTCTGTAAGCTTTGCTTCTAACAATTCGTCATCTTCCTTAATCGTAATGGCATTAATTCCATTTAATCTCGGACGAGAATATTGTTCCAACGGCGTTTTCTTCACTTGACCCTGTTTTGTGGCCATAATCACATAGTGACTGTTGATATATTCCTCATCTTTTAAATCTTGAGTACAAATAAAGGCTTTCACCTTATCGTCATTCTCAATGTTTATCAAGTTTTGGATTGCACGCCCTTTACTGGTTTTGGTACCTTCTGGTATTTCGTAAACACGCATCCAGAAACATTTTCCTTTTTGAGTAAAGAACAACATATATTGGTGATTGGTTGCCACATACATATGCTCTAAGAAATCTAAATCACGCGTACCCGCAGATTTTTGACCAACGCCACCTCTATTTTGTGTTTTGTATTCTGAAAGAGACGTTCTCTTTATATATCCCGCATGAGAAATGGTAATCACCACTTGTTCATCGGCTATTAAATCTTCGATACTTACATCACCACCAGCATACTCAATCACAGAACGACGAGCATCGCCATATTTTGTTTTTATTTCAGCCAATTCCTCTTTAATCAAATTCATTCTCAGCTCTTTACTAGCCAATAATTCTCTTAAATGAGTAATTAATTTCATGATTTCGTCATATTCAGCACGTAGCTTATCTTGCTCCAGTCCTGTCAATTGACGTAAACGCATTTCTACAATAGCACGAGCTTGAATCTCTGACAAACTAAATCTCTCGATTAATTTAGCACGAGCTTCGTCGGTATTGGAAGAAGAACGAATCAAAGCAATAACCTCGTCAATATTGTCAGAAGCGATAATTAATCCTTCTAAAATATGAGCGCGTTCTTCTGCTTTTCTCAATTCATATTCCGCTCTACGAGTCACCACTTCAAAACGGTGCTCTACGAAATAATGAATCAATTCTTTTAAATTCAACATCTGTGGACGCCCATTTACCAATGCAATATTATTGACACTGAAAGACGATTGCAGCTGTGTGTATTTATATAGGGTATTTAAAACGATATTCGGAACGGCATCTCTTTTAAGTACATAAACGATACGCATACCGTTTCTGTCCGACTCATCACGAATGGTAGCTATACCTTCAATTTTTTTATCATTAACCGCTTCCGCAGTTTTTTTAATCATTTCCGCCTTGTTCACCTGATAAGGAATCTCGGTAACAATAATGCATTCGCGTCCATCTACTTCCTCAAAACTAGCTTTTGCACGCATCATTACACGTCCTCGACCTGTTTTAAAAGCTTCACGAACACCTTCATATCCGTAAATTGTACCTCCTGTAGGGAAATCGGGTGCTTTGATATGATTCATCAATTCCTCGATTTCGATATCCGTATTATCGATATAAGCCAAAGTACCATCAATAACTTCCGACAAGTTGTGCGGAGCCATATTGGTAGCCATACCAACCGCGATACCCGAAGCACCGTTGATCAGTAAAGTAGGCACTTTAGTAGGCATTACTTTGGGTTCTTCTAAAGTATCATCAAAGTTTAATTGAAAATCTACCGTTTCTTTGTCGATATCTGCTAGAATTTCTTCTGATATCTTTTTCATTCTAGCTTCGGTGTACCTCATTGCTGCGGGGCTATCACCATCAACTGATCCAAAGTTACCTTGACCATCAACTAATAAATAACGTAAACTCCAATCTTGAGCCATACGAACCATCGCATCATAAACAGAAGTATCTCCGTGAGGGTGATACTTACCAAGTACTTCCCCTACAATTCTCGCGGATTTCTTATGAGCTCTATTGGACATTACTCCTAGTTCATACATTCCAAACAATACTCTTCGATGTACAGGTTTTAAGCCATCTCTAACATCAGGAAGCGCTCTTGATACAATAACCGACATTGAATAATCAATGTAAGCTGATTTCATTTCGTCTTCAATGTTAATGGGAATTAACTTTTCTCCTTCAGACATAAGTATATAAATTAAAAATTGTCAAATATTAAAACGTGCTAATATACGAATTTTAGCCGTTTTTATGCTATTTTTATTGATATATTTCATCGCTAACCAAAGATTTGAATCCCCGTTTTATTTTAAAATAATAAGGGCGGATATTTTTATTTTTCATTTTTTTTTCGTCTCTTAGCATAAGTCACTTTCGAGATAGGTACACTTTTTGCATTTACCTTGTCAACCAATCATTCACCCTATTTAAAGATTAATATACATGGACGATAATTTTTCACCAAGAGTTAAAGACGTGATTACCTATAGTAAAGAAGAAGCCTTGCGATTAGGTCACGACTTTATCGGTACAGAGCACCTATTACTAGGTATCTTGAGAGACGGTCAGGGAGAAGCTATTACAATTTTGAACAACCTAGATATTGATTTAGATTTTTTACGAAATAAAGTAGAAGTTTTAAACCCCATCAATCCCAATAAAGACTTGCAGTCAGACAAGAAAAACTTGCATTTGACTCGCCAAGCAGAACGCGCTTTGCGCATCACATTTTTAGAAGCGAAAGTCTTTAAAAATGAAACCATTAGCACCGGACATTTGTTGCTGTGCATCTTAAAAAATAACGACGACCCCACTACCAAACTCTTAAACAAGTTAAAAGTGGACTACGAAATTGCCAAAGAGGAGTTTGCTTCCATACTTTCTAACGAAGAAGGCAGCAGCAGTACGTCTTATCCAAAAGCCGAAACCTTCGACGAGTCAGGACAAGATGACAGTTCAACTGACAGTACTTTTAATAATCCTACCTCCAAAACGACAAAAAAATCCAAAACACCTGTCTTGGATAATTTTGGGAGAGATTTAACAGAGATGGCCGAAGCCGGAAAGTTAGATCCCGTAGTAGGTCGTGAAAAAGAAATAGAACGCGTATCTCAGATTTTGAGCCGCAGAAAAAAGAACAACCCCTTACTTATCGGTGAACCGGGAGTGGGAAAATCTGCCATAGCAGAAGGTCTTGCCCTACGAATTATTCAGAAAAAAGTTTCGAGAATACTCTTTAATAAACGCGTCGTGACTTTGGATTTGGCCAGTTTAGTTGCTGGAACCAAATACCGCGGTCAATTTGAAGAGCGTATGAAAGCCGTGATGAACGAATTGGAAAAGAACACCGATATCATTTTATTTATTGACGAAATTCACACGATTGTAGGTGCTGGTGGAGCCACCGGTTCTTTAGACGCTTCAAATATGTTTAAACCCGCACTAGCCAGAGGTGAAATCCAATGTATTGGTGCCACTACCCTAGACGAGTTTAGACAACATATAGAAAAAGATGGTGCCTTAGAACGTCGTTTTCAAAAAATTATAGTAGAACCAACTACCATAGAAGAAACGATTACTATACTGAACAACATCAAAGGAAAATATGAAGACCACCACAATGTAATCTATACACCTGAAGCTATTGAAGCCTGTGTAAAATTGACCAGCCGCTATATGTCTGATCGTTTTTTACCGGACAAAGCTATCGATGCTATGGACGAAGTAGGTTCACGAGTACATATAACCAATATAGACGTTCCAGCAGAAATTATTGAACTGGAGAAAAACCTAGAATTGGTGCGTGAAGAAAAAAACGATGTGGTTAAAAAACAAAAGTACGAGGAAGCAGCACGCTTGCGCGATGACGAAAAACGCATAGAGAAAGATTTGGCTATTGCCCAGGAAAAATGGGAAGAAGAAACCAAAACCAATCGCATTTTGGTTACCGAAGAAAATGTAGCGGATGTCGTATCCATGATTACGGGCATTCCCCTAAATCGCATCGAACAAACTGAAAGCAAAAAGTTAGCTTTACTACCCGAGTTGATTAAGGGAAAAGTTATTGGACAAGACGAGGCTGTTGCCAAGATATCCAAAGCGATTCAACGTAATCGAGCAGGCCTAAAAGACCCTAACAAACCTATTGGTTCGTTTATCTTTTTGGGACAGACCGGTGTAGGAAAAACCCAATTGGCTAAAGTAATCGCCAAAGAAATGTTTGACTCTGAAGATGCTTTATTACGCATCGATATGAGTGAATATATGGAGAAATTTGCCATCTCCCGTTTGGTTGGAGCGCCTCCGGGTTATGTTGGCTATGAAGAAGGTGGACAATTGACCGAAAAGGTTCGAAGAAAGCCGTATTGTGTGATTTTGTTGGATGAAATTGAAAAAGCCCATCCAGACGTTTTTAATATGATGCTTCAGGTATTAGACGACGGACATTTAACCGATAGTTTAGGACGAAAAGTAGATTTTAGAAACACCATCATCATCATGACTTCCAACGTAGGAGCGCGTCAATTAAAGGATTTTGGACAGGGTGTCGGTTTTGGGACTCAAGCCAAAATGGATCAAACTGCCGAAAACTCCAAGTCTATTATAGAGAACGCTTTGAAAAAAGCTTTTGCACCGGAATTCATCAACAGAATTGACGATATCGTTGTATTTAATACTCTAGAAAAAGAGCACATTCACGCTATTATCGATATAGAAATTAAAAAACTATACGAAAGAGTAGCCGAATTAGGGTATACTTTAGAATTAAACATAGAGGCTAAAGACTTTATTGCAGACAAGGGATTTGACCGACAATTTGGAGCTAGACCGCTAAAAAGAGCCATCCAAAAATATGTTGAAGACCCTTTAGCAGAAGAGATCATTAATTCGAAAATTCACGCCGGAGACCAAATAAATATGATTTTATCCGAGGATAAAGAATCTTTGAAAATAGAAATAAATCACGTTGAAAAGCCTACTAATTAGTAGGCTTTTTTTTCCAGCTTTTATATTAGCTATTCTAAATAATAGTACTAATTTAGTTTTACAAATCCAGACAAATGTTAAACAAAGTTATTGTAAGTAGTGAGGAGTGGTGTACCCTTCCTTCTCTCGGAATTCCCATTATTAAAGCTCGTGTAGATTCCGGAGCTAAAACCTCTGCCCTACATGCAGTTAATATAACGCCGTTTGACAAAAACGGTGAGAGTTGGGTAAAATTCGATGTTAATCCGATTCAAAATAATGTCAAAACGGCCTTACATTGTGAGGCAAAAATGATTGATAGACGGATCGTTAAAAGCTCTAGTGGTTACCGTGAATCGCGCTTTGTAATCCAAACGGAACTCGATTTAGGAGGCACTAAATGGGAAATTGAACTTACCCTCACCAATAGAGACTCGATGGGATACCGTATGTTACTCGGGCGTGAAGCCATGAGTGGACGTGTTTTGGTCGATCCTGAAAAACATTTTCTATTAGGGCAACCTACAACAGAAAAGATAAAAGAATACTACTACACCAACGTTACAGAAAAAAAAGGACTACGCATTGGTTTACTAGCCAGTAATCCCGATTTATATAGCAACAAACGAATTATGGAAGCGGGTGAAGCTCGTGGGCATGAAATGCATTTCCTGAATTTAAAGTATTGTTATATGAAGCTCGACGCCAATCAACCCGAAATTCATTATCGCGGCGGAAGGGTGTTGAATGATTTTGATGCTGTTATCCCGCGTATTAGACCGAGTATGACCTACTACGGTTGCGCCTTAACACGTCATTTTGAATCGTTAAAAGTTTTTAGCTTAAATAATGCTGCTGCCATTACCCAATCTCGAGACAAATTATACTCTTTGCAATTGCTGCTAAACAACGGGGTAGACATACCTACTACCGGTTTTGCAAACTCTCCATTAGACACCAACGATTTGATTAAGATGGTAGGAGGATCACCGTTAATTGTAAAGTTATTAGAAGGTACTCAAGGAAAAGGCGTGGTATTAGCCGAAACCAAAAAAGCGGCAGAAAGTGTTATCAATGCATTTAAAAGTTTAAATGCCAATATTTTAGTACAGGAATTTATTAAAGAAGCTAATGGTAAAGATATCCGCTGCTTTGTAATTGACGGAAAAGTGGTTGCTGCCATTCAGCGAGAAGCTTTACCCGGTGAATTTAGAGCCAATATTCACTTAGGTGGAACGGCTTCTATTATCAAAGTAACCGCAGAAGAGAAAAGAATCGCCATTAAGGCTGCCAAAGCCATGAACTTAAAAGTTGCTGGGGTAGATATCATCCGCTCTTTAAAAGGACCTCTTCTATTAGAAGTGAACTCCTCTCCGGGCCTAGAAGGTATCGAAGGCGCTACCAATAAAGATATTGCTGGCGAAATGATTAAAGCCATAGAGAAAAATTTCAAATGGTAATATAAAACATGAAGGGCTATCGAAAAAGATAGCCCTTCATGTTTTACCCCCTATAGCCTACTGATTTTATGTACCACAAATTAGTTATTGTAACACGCTCAGTACTTGATTAGCCTCAGCCAAATGAATTTTAAGCAGCGCCAGCTTCTTAGCGGCCCATTCCTTAACAACTAGGTCGTTCGTCTCTCTAAACACCGCAGACAACGCATCAATCGCTTCGGTATGATCTTCGATTACGGTATGGAGATATTGACGATCAAAAGCTTTCGAATCCGTTTTAAGGAGTTTATTTAACTCTTGGTTTTTCTCCGAAGAAAAAACCTCTGGCAACATCACTTCATATACCGAGGCCAAGGAATCTAATTGTTTTACCGATGTCGTCTGTTGATTCCCTATAACTTTAGCTAAATCCTTTACCACTTGGAATGCACTTTTTTGTTGGGCAAGCTTGCTGATTTCCGTTTGAAATAAATGAAACTCAGCGAAATCAACCAAAATCTCATCGATATCCTCCCTGTATTCGGATCCTACTACTCGCGAACTGCTCGAATTTTCAGAAGAATTCGGAACTACGTTCTCAACAACACTATCTTTTTTACAAGAAATCATGCCGAACAATCCCACTACAGCTATACTCCAAAACAACTTTACTATTTTAGTTTTCATAAGGTATCGTTTAATGTTCCCTACTAAAAATAATAAAATATGGCGTAAAAAGCCTTATTTCTATAATTTATATCGAATTTGAACTGTGTTATTCCGAAAATAGCCCCAATTTCCAACCTAAGATATAGGGATAATTTAATATAAGAACATTATGAAGAATCAATTTAAAACAATACATTAGTCCTTTATTAAACTCCAAAAAACTATGAATCCTTCAACTTCTGGCTGGATTAAGAAATATTTTGAGAAGAATCACGATTATCATATATTTCGAGATTCCAACTTAGAAAAGGTATACCGCAAAGCGCGTGAAATAGGCTTTTCATACGGATACATCGACACGGATATTTTTGGAAATTCGGCACTCAACCTCGCTCTTACTCAAGAAGAACTTTCGAAAATTTGTATGTTGCAAATGCTGGAAAAGGTTTATTATTACCGTCGAAAAATATACAATCACCATAAGTTTATCGAAGAAATTTTGGATTTCTATCAGTTGTTAACGCCTTATAAAAAAGGATATATCGAACGTGTTTTTGGATCTCAAAACAATTATGATCGTTTGGAGAAGGTTTTTAAATACCGTTGGAGTGTACATTTATTTTCGCCGGTGAAAAACCACGGTTTTATTTTGAATAACATCTTGTTATTAGCGGACTTATTGGCTTTTGACCGCTATCTGGTTAGTCGAGAAAACCCCAAAGCGTTTTCGAATAACTTTATCGAACTCTTGATAAATATCGTCTTGGAAATAAAGAATCAAAAGGTCAATAAAAATGAAAATGATATTTTATTAATCAAATACTTACAGAAAACCCTGCCTTCAACAAAAAGTAGTCCTGCTGATAAGACCAATCCAGGCGTTGAAAAAATCACGCATTTCAGGGAAATGGAGAAAAAATTCTTAGCAGATTTCATCACTATAAATAGCTGGGACAATGATGCTAAAGTAATCAAAGAGTTGCAGTTAGACTTTTTGAATTTAATTCATCTAAAATTAGAAGCCAATTACTTCGTCAAAAGCCAAAAACACTTTTATGCGTTTTTAGAAAAACACCAATTCAATTATTATTTCTTTAAATCGTCCAACCTCTTTAACAATCTCGTTCAAACGACCAGTAGCAATGTTGAGTTGATCTTAATTAGAAATAAAAAAAGACTGATTAAAGAGATCTATAAAAACGGTCATTTGATGCAGCTGCTTCTGGAATCTACCAAAAGAGAATTAAACAGTCAAGAGAAAAAAATGGTCAAAAAACAATTGTTAGAAGTCTGTAAGACCATACCGTCATTGACCATATTTCTATTACCTGGTGGAAGTTTGGTGTTGCCTATTATATTGAAATTTATACCGCAATTGTTACCTTCATCTTTTAATGAAAACTTATAATTTTAGTTATTAAATTTCAATTGATATACTTCATCCAAATCTTGATTGTTGGTTAAATTGACTTCTAAATCGGTCACATAGCCCGAATTTAAACCGTAGGCCCAACCGTGTATACTCAGTTCTTGTCCGCTTTTCCAAGCAGCCTGAACAATAGAGGTTTTGCCCAAATCAAATACTTGTTCTTTTACATTTAATTCTACAAAACGATTAAATCGCTGGGTTTCATCGACGATAGCATCCAATTCCTTATTGTGTAATCGATAGACTGTTTTGATGTGTCTGATCCAATTATCGATGATACCGACAGAATCGTTTTTCATAGCCGCTTGTACACCACCACAACCATAATGCCCGCAAACAATAATATTTTTGACCTTTAATATATTGACCGCATAATCCAGAACACTTAACATATTCATATCGGAATGAATCACCATATTGGCAATATTCCTATGTACAAAAACCTCTCCCGGTTCGGCACCGATAATCTCATTGGCCGGCACTCGACTGTCTGAACAACCAATCCATAATATGGGTGGGGTTTGCTTTTCTGATAATCTTTTAAAATAGTCCGGATTAATGGCCAGTTTTTGTTCTACCCATTCCTTATTATTTTCTAATATCTTTTTATATAAATCGGTATGTTCCAAAATTATTATTTTTTTAAATCGTAAAAAGCTCTTTAACAAATTCTACTTCTCCTGTTTCAACTTTATAATACGCACCTACTAAACCGATTTCGCCATGGTCAAACATGTTTTTCAACACCTCACTACGCTCTAAGACATGATCTAAGGTAAATATAACATTTTCAAAAGAAACCTGATCGATTGTTGACTGAACTTTTAAATCCGCCTTGGGATTATTGTGAACCACGGCATCTATAGAAGTTTGCACTTTGGAAAGTAGCGCTGTTAAATGTCCAAGCTCCGTACCGTGACAAGCTCCTTTAATAGCCCCGCAATTGGAATGTCCCAAAACAACAATTAATTTAGAACCGGCCAATTTACAAGCAAATTCCATCGAACCGATGATATCGTCATTCAATACATTTCCCGCTATACGTGCACTAAAAATATCCCCCAAACCTTGATCAAAAATCAATTCTGCCGAGGTTCTACTATCGATACAACTTAAAATAATAGCAAATGGAAATTGTGTTGCTTTGGTTTCATTGACCTGCTCCAACAAATTGCTGTGTGCTTTTAGATTTTCTACAAAGCGTTGATTGCCTTCTTTTAGAAAACTCAATGCCAATTGTGGAGTTAATGAAGCTTGGTCTTTAGAACTGTGTAATCGCATATTCAAGGAATTTGGAAAGTTAAAAAAAGGTCTAACTTTCCTATATTTATGGGGCAAATTTAGGAAAAAAAAGCTTAGCAGTACGGTTTTAGGATTTTTATCGGAATACGTAAGCTTTTAGACAATAAGCGTACTTAAATATTCATTTATTCGCATTAAGTATAACTTAAATTCAAATCAATTAATAAATTTAAAATTTTACACACAAGTTACGATTATCGACTATACCCTTTCGAGTTCCGAATCCCTACGTTAACGATACCATAAATTCCCGATAAGAAGCCCTATAATCAAAATTTGTTTACTAAATTTGTACCCACATTGGGAGGAAAAATTTGAACTGATTGCAACCTCGGTAAAAAAATGCTAAAGCAGAAAATCTACTTTAGCCATTTTTCTCTATTAATTTTAAAAAAATTAAACGTTATGGCTTATTACTTTACGTCAGAATCTGTTAGTGAAGGACATCCTGACAAAATCGCAGATCAAATTTCTGACGCTTTAATCGACAATTTTTTAGCTTTTGACCCTGAATCTAAGGTAGCTTGTGAAACATTAGTTACTACAGGACAGGTAATTTTGGCCGGAGAGGTTAAATCAAAAGTCTATTTAGATGTTCAAAACATCGCTAGAGATGTAATCCGAAAAATCGGTTATACCAAAAGCGAATATATGTTTGATGCGAATTCATGTGGAATCCTATCCGCTATACACGAGCAATCAGACGATATCAATCAGGGAGTCGATCGCGCTTCCAAAGAAGAACAAGGCGCTGGCGATCAAGGTATGATGTTTGGTTACGCAACTAATGAAACAGAAGACTTGATGCCTTTAGCTCTAGATCTTTCACATAAAATCTTACAAGAACTTGCTGCTATTCGAAGAGAATTAACGGATATCGTTTATTTAAGACCCGATGCGAAAAGTCAAGTTACTTTAGAATATAACGACGATAACACTCCTTCA
The DNA here is from genome assembly GCA_040393465.1 of Flavobacterium sp. Taxonomy (GTDB): domain Bacteria; phylum Bacteroidota; class Bacteroidia; order Flavobacteriales; family Flavobacteriaceae; genus Flavobacterium. Next base: position 222,820 of record JBEBUC010000001.1, read on the forward strand.
AGAGTGGTTACTATTGTTATCTCGACACAACACGACGATTTTATCAAACCTGAAAACGATTCTAAAGAAGCTAAAATCAAAGCGGAATTAGAGATGCAAAAACGCATTGAAAGTGATCTTCGCGATATCTTGATCCCAAGATTATTAGAAAAGCACCCACAATACGTACATTTATTTCAAGATGTTGAATACTTAATCAATCCTACAGGCGTTTTCGTAATTGGAGGCCCTCACGGAGATACGGGTTTAACAGGTAGAAAAATCATCGTTGATACTTACGGCGGTAAAGGAGCTCATGGAGGAGGTGCTTTTTCTGGAAAAGACCCAAGTAAAGTGGACCGTAGTGCCGCTTATGCCACACGTCATATTGCTAAAAACCTTGTTGCAGCTGGTGTTGCAGATGAAGTTTTGGTTCAGGTTTCTTATGCAATTGGTGTTGCCCGCCCGATGGGAATCTACATCAGTACTTATGGAACATCTAAACTAAATATCACCGATGGAGCTATTGCAGCGAAAATATCAGAGCTTTTTGATTTACGTCCTTACTTCATTGAAAAGAATTTAAAATTAAGAAATCCAATATATAGCGAAACTGCAGCTTATGGTCATATGGGAAGAAAACCACAGACTGTAACCAAAACCTTTAAAAGTCCTAATGGCGAAATTAAAGAACTTGAAGTAGAATTATTTACTTGGGAAAAATTAGACCGTGTAGCTGATATTAAAAAAGCTTTCGGTTTATAAATAAATTAATAGCCTAAATAAAAAACAGTCAATCCGAAACGGTTGACTGTTTTTTTTATGATTTTATTTAGAACGATAAATCAACGGTTTATTCAAAGAGTAATCCATTGACCAACAACAAAATTCCCAACAGCATACAAATCGAAGGTAGCACGTCCGCTGTTAGTCGATTACAAAAAAAAATGGACCCTCTTTAAGGAAAGTCCATTTCTATTATTAATCGTATTGATACCAACGTTTTTTGTTACTTTAGAAAGTAACCTTTACCCTAAGAACAAAGCCTCCAGGAAAATGGACTACTATCTAATAACGCATCCACCACGAATGGTAAAAACTATTCTTCTTCTACTACATCTGTATTCTCCAAGTCTAAATGCAGGGATAATTGTACTTTTTCAACAGAGTTACGGTACATTTTTAAAATAGTACCGCTATAGCACTCTAGGTCAATAGAATCGTTTTCTTTTAATTCGGTATCGTAATACACCTGAGCAATCAAACCTGCAAGTGTATCATAATGCTCGCCCTCTTCGAATTTATAGGGCAACATACGGTTAATATCGGAAAGGTTGTAATGGGCATTAACATTGTAAACCCCTTCCGAAACACGAGTAACTATAGGTTCTTCGTTGTCATACTCATCTTGAATTTCTCCAACCAGTTCTTCCAAGATATCTTCCATGCTGATAATACCCGAAAATTCTCCGACCTCATTAGTTACCACGGCCATTTGAATGTGTTTTTTCTGAAACTGTTTTAATACGTTCTTAATCAACGCACCCTCAGAAATAAAGATTGGCTGACGCAATAAAGAGGCAATTTCAGTATCTTCTGGTGTGCTCAATAACTTTTTAATTAAATCCTTTGTATAAACGATACCCTTGATGTTATCTAATGAATCTTCATACACTGGATAACGAGAATATCCTTCATTAATAGCATAATCGATTGCTTCCTTAACTGAAGTTTTAATTTCAATTGCGGAAACATTTTTACGTAAGGTCTGTATGTTCAACACCCGTCTATCATCAAAATCAAAAACATTTTGAATTAAAAGGCGTTCCGTTTCTTCGATAGCTCCACCCTCTTGACTTTGGGTGATAATCATTTTAAGTTCTTCTTCGGAGTGTATATCACTACCGTGTATCGGCTTAATGCCGATCATTCTCAAAATAGCATTTGCCAAACCGTTCATCAACCAAATAACCGGCCTAAAAACGAAATAAAATATCTTTAGAGGCCATGCCAAGGCAAAAGTTGTTTTGGCAGGAAAATGTATAGCAATAGACTTCGGAGCCAATTCTCCAAAAACAATATGTAATATAGTAATAATAAGGAATGCTATAGGAAACGAAACACTTCTAGCAATTTCTGCCCATTCGTCACCTTCTAATCCGAACAATCCGAAAGCACCCATAATTACAGGTGTAAGAGAGCTTTCTCCCACCCATCCTAAACCAAGGGACGCTAAGGTAATTCCCAACTGTGTAGCTGCTAAATAAGCATCAAGGTTATCGACTATCCCTTTTGCAACTTCCGCAACTCTGGCATTGATGTCTTGATTGGCTTGAATTTGTGAAGAACGAACTTTTACAATAGCAAATTCTGCTGCAACGAAAAAGCCATTTAAAAATACTAGAAAAAGCGTCAACAGTAATTTACCTGCTGAAATCTCTTCGGTGACATTGCCCGCTACAAGGAACAATGTCATAATCTGGGGGTATGTGTCCATTTTATGAATTTAAAGGAACAGACTTCGCTTCAGCGTTTTTATAAGTCTGCAAATTTATTATACTAAAACATGAAAATATATTCAATTCTAAGCATCTATAAATTTAAGTAAAAGTACTAAATTTTTGGACGCATTACACGAACCGAACATTTATATTTTTTTTGCATCGATACGATACAAACACGGCTACAAAACTACCGATAGCATCTAGAAGTCTTCAACAAATTGTGATACCCCTGACGCCATTGACATACATTACTTTTACTAAATTAAAAAAAACGATTGATATACACAATGATTTAAGATAGTTTAAAACAAAAAGGGTATCTAAATTGAATTAGATACCCTTTTTTGATGTATTCTTATTTAGAATTAAGCTTGTACCTCTTCCAAACTTTCTTTATGTAATCTTTCAATTTCTTCTTTATCTTTCTTAGGCATGGTATCAACTAATACCGGCGTAGCCAAGAATAACGAAGAATATGTACCTACAATAATACCTACTAACATGGCAAAGATAAATCCTCTGATAGAATCTCCACCAAAGATAAACATGATAAACAATACCATGATTAACGTTAATGATGTATTGATCGTTCTAGATAAAGTAGTGTTTACAGAGTCGTTTACAATTTGGTTAAAATCACCTTTTGTTTTTCCTCCAATAAACTCTCTTACCCTATCAAATACAATTACAGTATCGTTCATCGAATATCCAATTACAGTTAGAATAGCTGCAATAAAATGCTGATCAATTTCCATGTGGAACGGCATGAATTTATAAAGTAAAGAATACATACCCAATACAAATACAACATCATGCGCTACAGAAACAATAGCTCCTAACGAATATTGCCATTTACGGAACGAAATCAATAGATATAAGAACACCACAACCATCGAACCAATTACAGCCCAATACGCGTTAGTTTTCACATCCTTAGCCATACTTGGACCTATTTTAGATGCTTGAATAATACCAACCGATTTTCCCTCCGTTGCATTTACAAACTCTTCATAGGTGATTCCATTGAAATACTTTTTCAAACCGTTGTAAAGTTTTTCATTGACTTCTTGATCTACTTGAGCTCCTTCGTCTTCAACTCTGTATTTCGTAGTAATTTTCAACTGGCTTTTGTTTCCAAAAACTTTAGCTTCCACATTTACTCCAAATACCTCTCCTAACTCTTCAGAAACCTGACTAGCTTCTACTGGTTTTTCAAATTTCACTTGGAATGTTCTACCTCCTACGAAATCGGTACCTTGATCAAATCCATTGATAAAGAATGAAGCAAAACTGACAACGACAATAACAGCAGAAATACCGTAAGTATATTTTTTAATTCCCAAGAAATCAAAATGGAAATTGGTAAACCAATTTTTGGTAATCGAAGTACAGAAATTTAATTTTCTACCTTTTTCAGCATCTTTATCCATAAACATTCTCGCTATGAAAATAGATGTAAATAAAGAAGTTACAATACCGATTAACAAAGTAGTAGCAAAACCTTTAATCGGTCCTGAACCAAATACAAACAAGATTAAACCTGTAAGAATATGCGTCACGTTGGCATCAATAATAGAACGCATCGCACCGGTCCAGCTATAAGATTCTTTAATAGACTCCACCAACGACTTCCCTTGTCGAAGTCCCTCTTTAGCCCTTTCAAATATAATGATATTCGCATCTACCGCAGTACCCATGGTTAAAACGATACCTGCAATACCTGGTAAAGTCAATACAGCTCCTAAACTAGAAAGGATACCAAATAAGAACAACAAGTTTAAAATCAAAGCAAGGTTAGCGTACCATCCGGCTTTACCATAATAGAAAACCATCCACATCGTAACGATCAACAATCCAAAAATTGACGATAACATACCTGCATCAATAGCAGCTTGACCTAAAGATGGACCAACAATTTCTGACTGAACAATATCTGCAGAAGCCGGTAATTTACCTGCTCTTAAGATATTAGCTAAATCTTTCGTATCCGATACTGTGAAATCACCTGTAATAACAGAACTTCCTCCGGAGATTGCCCCGGTGGTAACACCTGGTGCAGAATATACTTGATTATCCAATACAATAGCAATATTCGATTGCTCTGTAAATGCTTTACCTGTTAATGCTTCCCATGCTTTAGCTCCTTTAGGGCTCATTTGCATTGAAACCGAAGGACGTCCAAATTGGTCGAATTCATCTTTTGCAGATGTAATAACACTTCCACTCAATGGAGGAATACCATCTCTGTTCGTTTTAAGAGCGTAAAGCTCTACTAAATCTGGAGTTTTTCTACTTGGTTTTCCCCATGCAAAACGAGCATAACGTTGGTCTGCTGATAAAAGCGAACGAATATCCGCACGTTTTAAATAAGCATTGATTTTAACGGTGTCTTTGGTATGAAAAAATCCTAAGATTGGACTTCCAGCTTGACTTCCCATGACCATATAATCCAATAGTGGATTTACTTCTTTTTTAGCTGTAGAATCCGCAGAAACTCCAGTTAACAATTTATCGATATCTGAACCCTCAGTTTTTGTAGAATCTTTCACTACAGCCGGAGTTTCAATTTTTGATTTTTCAGTAGTTTTTAAAACTTCGTTAGCCGCCATTAAGAAGCTTCCCATTTCATCTACTTTATAGGTTTCCCAAAATTCCAATTGGGCAGTGCTTTGCAATAGATTCTTGATTCTATCCACATCTTTAGCACCAGGAAGTTCTACTAAGATTCTTCCAGTCTCTCCCATCATTTGAATGTTTGGTTGAGCAACACCAAATTTGTCAATACGTTCTCTAAAAACTCTATATGCACTTTCAATAGATTCTTTTACCTTTCTGTCTAGTACTGTTTTTACTTGACTGTCGGTCATGTCAATCGTAATTTCAGCTAAATTACGGTTGGCAAAGATTTCTGGTGAAGACAATTTTACAGCACCTTTAGACTCTTTGTCAAAAGCTGCGTAAAAAGCATTTAAATAAGTTTGGTTACCTTCTCTATTTAAATCAGCTTCGGTTAAAGCTTTATTAAACACAGCATTTTTTGAATGATTTGCCAATCCTTTCAAAATGTCTTTGATAGAGATTTGAAGTGTCACATTGATACCTCCTTCTAAATCGAGACCTTTATTGATTTGTTTGGCTCTCACTTCATTAAAAGTATGTCCTAAGAAGACCTTATCGTTACCGATTGAATCGAGATATTGCATTTCTTTTTCTGAATCTCCTCCAGCAAAATTTTTTGCTTTTTTCTCAAAATGACCAGTAACAAATGTGAATGAAAGTTGGTAAATACTTACCAATGCAAATATTATTGCAAAAAATTTAACGAGTCCTTTATTCTGCATTATTACTAAAATTAATTATTTCTAATTTTTAAAAACGAGCAAATATATGATATACACAATGGATAAGCAATTTATTTCTGATTAATATCCAAAAAAAAACCACCCTTAAGGGTAGTTTTTTATGTAAAATAAAGTTATTATTATTCTAAAATATTTCTTAAATCCAAATTCATCGTTCTAATTGCCTCGGCACTTTTGTCAAACTTCTCCTGTTCGGACTTGTTTAATTGTAATTTTACAATCTCTTCTACTCCATTCTTCCCAATGATACATGGAACTCCAAGACAAATATCACTTTGACCATACTCGCCTTCTAACCAAACCGAACACGGAATCATGCGTTTGCGATCATGTAAAATGCTGTCAACCAAAAAAGCAACAGATGCACCCGGTGCATACCAAGCGGAAGTACCTAACAATCCGGTCAATGTAGCTCCTCCAACCATCGTATCGGCAGCTACCGCATTCAAAACCTCTTCGGACAGAAAATCACTCACTGGATTTCCTACATACGAAGCCAATCTCGTCAACGGAATCATCGTGGTATCCCCATGACCTCCAATAACCATTCCTTGCACATCTCCAATCGGTTTATTCAATGCTTGCGACAAGAAATATTTAAATCGAGAACTATCTAAAGCCCCACCCATACCGATTACCTTATTTGCAGGTAATTTGGTGGCTTTTAAAGCCAAATAAGTCATGGTATCCATAGGATTAGAAACTACAACTAAAACTGCCTTAGGCGAATGCTTAAGCAGGTTTTCGGAAACGCTTTTTACAATATCTGCATTGATACCTATTAATTCTTCACGGGTCATACCCGGTTTACGCGGAACTCCAGATGTAATAACAACGACATCGCTGTTTGCTGTTTTTGAATAATCATCTGTTACTCCAATCACACGAGTACTAAAACCCGTTGTTGCAGCACACTGCATGATATCCATTGCTTTTCCTTCTGCCAAACCCGGTTTTCTGTCCAACAAAACTACTTCGCTAGCAATTTCTCTGTAAGAAATGATATCGGCACATGAGGCCCCAACATTTCCAGCTCCAATTATTGTTACTTTCATAAATATTATTTTTGGTTTTAATCTACTGTCTAAGATAGTCAATTAAAATTAAAAAAGGCCAATCTTATAGAGATTGGCCTTTTTTTTATGCATCAATTTTAGCATACATCGCATTCTTCTCGATAAACTCTCGTCGAGGCGGAACCTCGTCGCCCATCAACATCGAAAATACTCGATCTGCTTCTGCTAAACTATCAATAGTAACTTTTCTCATGGTTCTGTGTTCTGGATTCATGGTAGTATCCCACAACTGTTCTGCATTCATCTCCCCAAGACCTTTATATCTTTGGATTGCAAATCCAGATCCCATTTTTTCTGAAATTTCATTACGCTCGTTATCTGTCCAAGCATATTCTTTACGTTGTCCTTTTTTAACCAAGTACAACGGTGGCGTAGCGATATAAACGTGGCCGTTTTCGATCAAACTTCTCATATATCTAAAGAAGAAAGTTAAAATCAAGGTGGCGATGTGGCTACCATCCACATCGGCATCACACATAATCACTACTTTATGATAACGCAGTTTCTCTAAGTTCAGGGCCTTACTATCTTCTTCTGTTCCGATAGTTACACCTAGAGCTGTAAATATATTTTTAATCTCTTCGTTTTCAAAAACCTTATGAATCATCGCTTTCTCCACGTTCAAGATTTTACCTCTTAAAGGCAAAATCGCCTGAAAATTACGATCACGTCCTTGCTTAGCAGTTCCACCCGCCGAGTCACCCTCGACTAAGAACACTTCACATTTTGCTGGATCTTGCTCCGAACAATCCGACAACTTCCCTGGCAATCCACCACCGGTCATCACGGTTTTGCGTTGCACCATTTCTCTTGCCTTTTTAGCAGCATGACGTGCTTGTGCAGCAAGAATTACTTTTTGTACGATGATTTTAGCATCGTTTGGATTTTCTTCCAAATAGTTCTCTAGCATTTCTGCTACAGCTTGACTCACGGGAGATACCACCTCACGGTTACCCAATTTGGTTTTGGTCTGTCCTTCAAACTGAGGCTCCATAACCTTTACTGAAATAATAGCCGTTAATCCCTCTCTAAAGTCATCACCGGTAATTTCAAATTTTAACTTATCAAGTAATCCCGAAGCATCGGCATATTTCTTTAAAGTTCTTGTCAATCCACTACGGAAACCTTGCAAATGCGTACCTCCTTCGTGTGTATTGATATTATTTACATAAGAAAAAATGTTTTCTGAATAGGTGTCGTTATAGATCAACGCTACTTCTACAGGTACATCGCCCTTATCGGTTTCCATACTGATTACGTCTCCAATAATCGGAACGCGATTACCATCTAAAAATCGAATAAATTCTTTTAATCCTTCTTTAGAATGAAACGTTTCTCCTACAAAGTTCCCTTCTTTATCCGTTTCCCTTCTATCTAACAAGGTAATGGTTAAACCTTTATTCAAGAACGACAATTCTCTTAAACGACCCGCAAGCGTATCATAAGAAAACTCTAAGGTTTGCGTAAAGATGGTGCTGTCTGGTCTAAATGTAACCATAGTACCATTTTTGTCAGCCTCTCCAACTTGTTTTACAGGATATAAAGGTTTACCCTTGGAATATTCTTGTTCGTATATTTTACCATTTCTAAAAACCGTTGCTTGCAAATGTTCCGACAGTGCATTTACACAGGAAACCCCCACACCGTGAAGTCCTCCCGAAACCTTATAAGAATCTTTGTCGAACTTTCCACCTGCACCAATTTTAGTCATAACCACCTCTAAAGCGGAAACCCCTTCTTTTTTGTGCATATCAACAGGGATACCACGACCGTTATCTTCAACAGTCACGGAATTATCTTCGTTGATAATAACATGGATTAAATCACAATGTCCGGCCAAAGCCTCATCAATTGAGTTATCTACAACTTCATAAACCAAATGGTGTAATCCACGCGGTCCAACATCACCAATATACATGGATGGGCGCATTCTTACGTGCTCCATTCCTTCCAGTGCTTGAATACTGTCTGCAGAATAACTATTCTTATTTATTTCTTCGCTCATAATCAATATTCTAAAAATCGTATTTTTATGTGTAACGAGCAAATATACACTATTTTCAGCATTTTATCATCAAAATCACGCGCTAAATTTAAACATAATTTGGTAATTGTTTTTCGTTTTTACAAATGAATTCGCGACTCTAACAAAGTAGCCCTAATCAAAAGCGCCTAGTCTTTTACAAGAACTAGGCGCTTTTGAAATTCAAATCCTATTTAAACCTACTTCCTCATGAATTAGACTGTCAAACAACCTAATAAATCATTTAAAAACAAGTGATTATAATAAAAAATCCATGTAAATAGATGTATATATAAGCATCGTAAATCGCTTCGCAATTATCAACTAAAAAATACCAAACACGCTAAATGTGAATTATATTTCCATTACATAAATTGTAAAATTTACATATATTTTAACTTTTACAAAAGAAAAGATTCGGCAATTTACACTTCAAAACACCGCTAACTTCATGGGGGTTCTATCGCGTAATTTACGTTCTTATCCAAGGCATTATTAGCACTGCTGTAAAAGTTAAAAAGTACCTGTAAATCGCGCGATTATATCATAAACCCTGGAAATTTATTCCAGATGGTTGATCAAAAAGTCCGACCCGTTAAAAACGATGGTGTCATTTAATCTTTTACCCATTAAGGCTTGCGCCAAAGGTGCATCTGTTGAAATACACAATATAGACATATCGTCTATAACCAACTTAGGCAATGCCGCAGAGATAAAAAGATAGATAGAATTAATTCTCAAAAAACTACCCAATCCTACTGTATCAGAAGACCGCGCACCATCAATTTTAGAGATAGCCTCCCTAGTTTCAATAGCTTCCTTAACCTTTTGACTTAATTTCTCTTGCTCCAAATGCATCATTGACAAACCGGTTTCGTGTTTATCACCAGCAGAACTTTTAGCATCATTCTGTGCATCTAATGACATTTGCGAAATCATTTCTTGAAAAGCATCAATCTTATCAGTGATAATTTCAAGATGCGTTTGGAGGAGTTTCTCTTTAATATTCATTTTTTTTCAATTTTAACAAGACTCGCATAACGAACCTTTTTTTATTTTAATGTTGCTTTTTGTTGTTGTGCTTTAGCTTTAGGGCGTACCGGGAAACCATACCTAATTGAACCGTTTTGTTTCTTTTCAATAAACGTTTAAAAAACTTTTACATCGTTCTTATTTTGCGTTATGATTCCTTACAAAACTACTCATAATCGAGCAAAGTCCTAGTCTAAAAAAATTTTATTGAAAGATATAAAAAATTTGATAAAATCGCATTAAGAGACTTTTTTTTGTAAATATTTAATATCGCGAATTATTTTAAATATTTCGTTGATTTATTAGAAAAAAAAATTAGATAATAAGGTATTTATTAAAAAAACAGTAAGGATCCACAAGATTTTGATTTTTAAGTTCCTTCAAAAAAAATTAAACGTAGCTGGATAATTGTCGCCCCTTCGCCTTTTACGCTACGCAATTCCGATTTTCTTCGCTAAAACGCCCATATTCATAGCGGTTAAAAAGCAGCATAAATTAACCGTGTAAAACAGTTCCTAAAGAACGAGTATATGGGATCGTTACAAACAAAAAAAAGCAGTAATGGGCTTACGCGCCATTACTGCTTTAGCAATCTTTCCGTAATCGACAGCTGTCGATTACGGAACTAAAATTCTTATGAGTTATCTAGAGGTCGAACTTATACATAGCTCCACCCATAACTTGTATTCCTTGAACCTTAAAATTGTTCCAATTTTCGTAATTTCTGTTTAGCAAATTGTTCCCGTTTAAAAATACCGTCCAATTTTTAGATGGTCGGTACCCCAACTTCAGGTTCCAATCCACATAACTATCTAAGGTTTTTACGATGGGATTAGCATACGAACCTGCGGTAGTTTGATCCACTATATGTCCATCAACAAATGCATCTTTACGCTCGCCTACAAAGTAAACCTCTGTACCGGCAAACCATTTATCGGTGATTTCGATTTGGATATCCGCCCCAACTTTTGCCGCTGGCATATTCCACGCTTCTTGTAAATCTGTCGTATAATGATTAAAAACTCCGTTGATTCCCATACTTACATTTTTCTCGAAATCAAATCGCAATTCTCCATAAAAACCCAAACTTTTTAAATTGCTGTAAATCAGGTCAAATGAATTTCCATAATTATATCCCAATGCCCCGATTCCACTTTGAAATTCAGTGCTTCTGAAAAAGGCCTTATCGTCTTCACTTTTATAGGAAGCACGTATATTATAGGATATGGTATTGTCTAATTTTCCCTTTAGCCCCAAATAAAAATTATATTGCTCATTGGTTGGCAAGATGGCATTACCCGGATTTATAAATGGATTTTGACCAACAAAATCAGCATAAGAATTTTGTTTTAGTCCCCCTTCTGCGCCAGTATATGCAATCAAGATATTATCGACTAAATTCACCGAAGCCTTAACTTGCGGATAAACATAAAACGCATTATCCGATGCTCCTCTGACCTTCGAATCATTAAAATATAAACCAGCCCCTAATTGTAATGAATAAGCTTCATCTTGGAAGGAAATACTCGGCTCTACCCCCAAATTCAACTGTTGATTATTCTCCTTGTACTGCTTTTGAAACAGCTCATAATCGGTAGCTACATAATCTACCACTAGATTTACCGCAACTTCTTGTTCCCCTACAGCTGTTTCAATTCTCGGTTTAATAAAAAACCGATTCTCCGTTACATCAAAGGAATCCCAAAAACGTTTGTATTGCAAATCTATAGCAGCCAAAGGACTGTTGTTAAACTCCACTTTACCCCCTACATAAACCGTTTTATACGCCTGTTTTTCATCGATACTCACGGTATTAATTGGGCTAAAATCAACTTCCTTAATAGGAAGTCCATACCAATTGACTACTTGATTGCGCACTCCTGCATCCAGGTTCCAATTGAATTTTTCTTTCTTACTGCCATAGGTTAATTCTACTGCAGACGTAGCAAAAGAATCGTCTAAAATCTGCTCCTTAATCCCTCCTTGAGAAGAAAAATGTTTAACCAATCCGGCTACATAATCGGTTTCACTGATTTTATGCGTTAAAAATAGCTCGCCTCTCAAATTTAAATAATTACCTATTCCAAACAGCACATAATTATTAAAAGCCGCTATTCGAGCGTCTTTTTCGACAGCTGCTGCTTTTCCCTTTTCAGGTACAAAGGTGGACGCTACGGGAAAGGAATTGATCGAATAGTTAATTTTTTTCTTCTGACTGTTATCTTCGTCGTTTAAATTTGGTGTTTCTCGAACTTTAAAAGCGTCGGAAATAGTTGCTTCATAGGGACGAACCACATTCACTACTTCCGTTCCTATATTTTCGTCTTTTTTGTTTTTTTCCTGTGCTACTACCGAACCAGACAACAGTATGGCTAAGGCAGAAAAGCTATATAAATATGATTTATTCATCGTTCAATTGTTTGTTGTAAAGAATTATTTTGAAACAGAAGAATTCCGCTTGGACTCCTCTCTTTTAATCGTACTCAGTTCATTCTGCGCTTCAGTAACCACCTCTGGAAAATCGCTAAAGTTTTTAACTACACTTTCCAAAATATAGGTAGCCTGATAACTGTCTTTTAAAGCGTAAAAGTTCTTAGCCATTAAAACCAAGCCCTTAGCCCCAAAATATTTATATCCTGAATAATCCTTCGCCAACTTCTGTATTGTTGTATTGGACGTTTCAAATTTTCCTTCTTTATTTTTAAAATAAGCATCGTAATAAAGCGCTTCCGCAGCCAATTCTCCTTTTGCAATTTCAGCTACCTTTATATAAGCTGCTTTCGCCTTTACTTCATCTTTGGCATTAAAGGCCGCACGAGCTACGATGATTTGGGCATCACTTTTTATCTTAGCATCTACTTTCGGATTATTCAAGACTTTCTCCGCATAAACCACCGCCTGTGCATCGTTCTTTTGATCATAGTACACTTTCATCAAATTCGACTGGGCAAAAAGAATGTTTTGCTGATAGTCCGATTGTGTTTCCAATTTCTTTAGTACCTCTAAAGCTTTGGTATTGTTTTTTTGAGATAAATAAATCTCTCCCAAACGAGCCAATGCCGGTTCTGTAAAAGTATTTCGCGCTTTAGACGCCACAAATTCAAAATGAGGTATGGAAGTCGTTATGTCTTTGGCCGCATAGAAAATTTCACCCAAATAAAAATTCGCCTTTAAGGCATGAGCTCCATTGGGAAAATTAGCCAAATACGAAGCAAAACCCTTGGTCGCTTGTGCCGTGTTGTTTTGTAAATACTGTTTTTCAGCAGCTTCATATGTATCGTTGTCCAAATCGGAATTGGAAACCTCTATAAAGTCAAGATCCTTAACCCAAGTTGCATATTCGTCCACACGTCCATTGTCGACGTAAATCAATCGCGCATTGGACACGGCTTCTGTCGCTTCCGCAGTGTTGGGATAATCCGATACCACCTTTTTAAATTTTACCAAGGCTTTATCGTTCTCATTGCTATTGTAATAAACCAGTCCTTGTCTAAGTATCGCTCGCGATACAAAAGTACTGGTCGGGTAGCTTTTAATCAACTGATCTAAAGCCTGTACCCCTTTTTGCGCTTGGTTGGTAGTGATGTATGTATTTCCTATTTCAAACAAGGCGTCATCGGCATAATTTGATTTGGGATATTTTTTAATAAAAGCATTCAAATCGTCAATTTTACGATCGTTTCTATCGACAAAACCGTAAGACATGGCCTTTTGAAAAGTAGCATATTCCACATCGGCAGTATTGCTTTCGATGACTTTATTATAAGCCTCCATGGCTGGCCAATATTTACCCAACACAAAATTACAATCTCCCAACCTAACATAGGCATCATTCTTTCTAGAAACATCCGCCTTAGGTGTATTCACAAATTTTTGAAACGAAGCTGCAGCAGCTTCGTATTGCTTTAGCTTAAAGTAAGCATAAGCCTTACTGTATTCTATATTTTGATATTCCGGTGTTTTTGTCGCTTCGGCTAACGATAAAAAAGCGTCGTACGAATCTAATGCTTTTGCAAATTGCTGACTGTTAAATTCCGTCTCCCCTTTCCAATATAAAGCTCGGGCCGTAAACTTAGCGTCTTGCTTTTCTACAATGGATTTATTAAATAAGGAAAGAGCCTCGTCGTATTTACTGTCTGAATAGAACTCTAAACCGCGGTAAAAAGTTACCTTCTGGTAAGCCAATTTGTTTTGGATGCTTTTGTTGTTTTCCAAAAGCGTCAAAGCTTCTTTATAGTTTTTTGAGGTGATATAAGAATCGATTAATAACGATTCCAATTCTTCCTTATAAGGCGAAGCGGGATATTTGGTTAAAAATGCCGTTATGACCCCCGGTACACTTTGATATGGGTTTCCGATTTCGTAACTCAATTTAGCATAGTTTAAATAGGCGTCTTGTTGAATTTTGGTGTCAAAACTCATTTCTGAAGCGTTTTTAAACGCATTGAGTGCCTGTGGTTTTTTGTCTGTATGCAAATAACTTTCTCCTAAATGGTAATAGGCATTTTGAGCAACGCCATCATTTCCACCAATAATCTTATTAAACTGTTCAATGGATTTTTCAAAATCTTTCGATTTATAATAGGTATAACCCAATTGATAAAAATCCGTGTTACTCCATCTACCTTTTTTCCCTTTGTATTCTAACAAATAGGGTAGCGCCTTGTCAAATTGACCCAGGTTAAAATAACTTTCTCCAATTATCTTAGACAATTCTGATTTCTCGTCCGCCGTAGCCTTGCCCATTTGAGCCGAACCTTGGTCGATTGCCTTTTGGAAATTACCGGATTTAAAGCTCATATCCGCTTGGAAATAGCCCATTTTTTCCTTGTATTTCTCTTTGCTCTCCACTTGTTCAAACAACTGGTTTGCATCTTCGTAATTGTCAGAATCATAAGCTATATACCCCAAATAATATACGGCTTGTTCACCGTATTCTTTACTTTCCTTTACCTTGGTGAAATATTTCTGAGCTTCTTTCTTATTTTTAACGGAGAAGTTTCCGTAAGCTTTTTGAAAGTAAAAACGATCTAAATCGCGCTCACTCATAGCGCTTTCTTTGACTTTTTGAGCAAAACGCAACGATGTAGCAAAATCGCCTTTATCAAAATAAAACTTGGTCACTTCGACATAGGCTTGATTTTGTTTTGAACTCGTTGGGTAGTTCTTTACAAATAAGTCGATTTTTTCTTCAGCTCCGGGTTGCTCTAGTCTAATGGCACAATTAGCAATATAATAGGCACATTCTGCTTCGAGCTCATTCTCTTGATTATTTTGAGCGAGCTTGATCTTGTCAAACAAGATTTGGGCTGCTAAATATTGTTCTTCTTTATATAATGCTACGGCATGATTAAATTCAGAAAGTTCACCGGTATAAACGGCACTTTGTTGTGCACTAGCCACAACACTTCCCAGAGATAATGACCAATAGAATAACCTATTTATTTTTCGCATTTTTATTTTATTTTAAAATTCAAATATATCATATTTTAGTGTATTAACGATTGCTTATACCAATATATTGTAGGATTATTGAGGCATAAATATTTGCTGATTTGTCTGTTCGCAAATTCGCGAATTCGACGGTTCCTCTTTCGAGTTTTCAATGGTTCAATTCGGAATTTCAAATTACCCTTTAGACACTAAACTAAATATAATTTACAATCCTCTCCATAAATTGTAACTCTTAGCGAACTAGCGCTGTAAGCAATTTATCGATAAAAAATTGAAATGGATTGCAGTATATATACGGTTTTATTACCAAAATACTACGACAACGTGTTTATCTAATTTCTAAAAAAATCCGACCTCGAAAATCCGTATTGCAACGGTATGGGTCTTACAAAAACGATATTCCTACTCAAAAAACGATAAGCATTAGCGTCAAGGCAGTACCCTATCACAACCACTGTAATAGAGTGTGTTAAAAAATTACAAAATAAACATAACATACTAAAAACGACTTAAATAATCAATTGAAAAGCACCATCCTACATAAAAGACACTAATAATTTAGGTTCTATCAAAAACAAGCCCAGATTTTTTTTTTCAAGTCTTGATTTACACGATTTAACTCCCTACATTTACCACACTAATTAAGCATCCTATGTCCATACCTGTTTTATCACTTCAAAACGCTACGATTTACCAAGATGAATACGCGGTACTTTCACAAATTAATTTGGAAGTACAGAAAGGTGAATTCCTATATCTCATTGGAAAGACGGGAGCGGGGAAAAGCAGTTTTATGAAAACGCTTTATGCTGACTTAAAACTGAAAGAAGGTAGTGGAACGGTCGTTAATTACGATTTGGAAAAATTGCGTGAAAGCGACATTCCTTTTTTAAGAAGAAAATTGGGAATTGTATTTCAAGATTTTAAATTACTTCCCGATCGAAATGTCTACAACAACTTATTGTTTGTATTAAAAGCAACGGGTTGGGCAGAAAAAGAGGCTATGCATCGAAAAATAGAAGAGGTACTAGACCGAGTGGGTATGTTATCTCATGCCCGAAAAATGCCGCATCAAATTTCTGGTGGGGAACAACAACGTATAGCCATTGCCAGAGCCTTACTCAACGATCCCGATTTGATTTTAGCTGATGAACCTACTGGAAATCTAGACCCTCAAACCAGTGTGGAAGTAATGGAGGTTTTGCAAAAAATAAATAAAAACGGAAGAACCATTATTATGGCTACCCATGATTATGCTTTGTTATTAAAATACCCTGCTAAGACTTTAAAATGTGAAGATGGTAAACTATTCGAAGTAGTTCAAAGAACGGTTTAACTATATGGGAGATTCAAAGTCATTATTAATTATCCCCTTTTATAATGAATTTGATCGTATCTGTATCAAAGAATACCGTAGCGCCTTTGAACTTGACGACTCCATTGATTTTTTATTAGTAGACGATGGCAGTCTTGATGCTACCGTTTCTATTTTACAACAATTCGAAAAAGATTATCCTCAAGTACAGTTGTTACTGCATACACAAAATAGTGGAAAAGGAGAAGCTATACGCACTGCAGTCTTAAACTTTCCTCTTGAAAAATACCGCTATATTGGATATCTCGATGCTGATTTGGCGACTCCCGTTGAAGAGCTTATAAAAATGATTGTTTTTATCGAAAATAATCCGCATTACAACTTTGTAATGGGAAGCCGCATCAAAAAAATGGGAAGCCACATCGTTCGTTATCCTTATAGACATTATTTCGGACGTTTTTTTGCTACCATTGTCAGCTATTTTATTCTCAAAACAGCGGTTTACGATACACAATGCGGTGCAAAAATTATAGACACCCAATTGGCAAAATCCCTTTTCACCCTACCTTTCCAATCCTCTTGGTTGTTTGACATTGAGTTACTACTTCGATACAAAGTGAAAAACAAACATTATGCCAGTCATATCTATGAATTTAGTTTAAACACTTGGATTGAAAAGGGCAAAAGTAAAATTACTCTAAAAGATTTTATTGTGTTTCCCTTACAGTTAATCAAAATCTATAAAAAATATGGCTAAAAGATTTTTAAAATTTCCTTTAAAAAACCCGGTCTTAACTCTAATAGTCTTTGGAATTTTATTTCGTTTATTAGTGATTTACTGCTATCCGCATATTACGATACATGGGGATACGGAAAGTTATCTCGACCTAGCAGAATTACTATCTAGATTAAATCTTAGCGGCTACCAAGGATACCGTAGTCCGGGTTATCCCCTATTACTTCTCTTTAATTCGTTGCCTATTACTGTAATACTACAGTTTATATTCGGCATTACGACGATTGTCGTTGCTTATAAAAACATGTTATTGCTAAAATTTAATGCTGATAAAGCTTTTTTTACTGCTTTATTTTTATCGTCGTTATTAAATTTAGTATTTTATGAACTGGCTATCATAACCGAAAGTCTTACGCTTCTTTTAATAACTGTAATAGTCCATATATACCTAAAAAACGTTGACTACAATCTTTCTAAAAAAACCATTATTTACCTTAATATTCTATTCGCTTTTTTAATATTAATTAAACCGTTTTATTTCTTTCTGCCGTTCATTTTCTATGGTTTTTCGGTACTTAAGGATTATTCATTTAAAAACATTTTTAATCGCAGTTTATTCACCCTAATAGGTCCCATTATCTGTTTTTTCGGGTGGTCTTATGTCAACAAAATAAACACCGGATATTTCGTCCCCACTACCTATTACGGGGTAAACCTTTTTCAAAATTGCGTTTATTTTGCTGAGAAATCTCCTGAAAAATACCACGAAATAAGAGATATATACATCAAACACAGGGACCTCGCAATACGTAATAATAAAGATGTATCGATGAGCGTTTGGGATGCTTATGGTGATTTAATAGCTACATCTAACCACTCCTTTGTCGATTTGTCTTATAAACTTAACGAGTTTAGTAAGGAAACGATCAAGCAAAATCCCCTTGACTATATCAGGCAGGTGTTGCTGTTTTCATGGATGGACTTTTGGCAAACCTCAATCTTTTGGGAAAAAGAAGGATTTAAAGCACCGTATGCTTATGCAGGAATCCGATTCGTTTGGTATATTCAAAGTGCTATTTTAGTTTACTTTAAAATCGCTTTTGTATTGTTATTCCCTATCCAATTATATCGATTCGGCGTTACCAAGAAAATGACCCCTGAATTTGTACTGTCCTCTTTAATAATGGTCACCTCACTGGCACAAGCGATAGTAGCTTATGGCACCAACTCCAGATACAGCTATCCGTTCGAATTTCTCATGATTATCCTTGTAATCAGTTTTATTTCACGCTTTAAATATCGTGAAAGTTAGTTTCAAATAAAAACCGTTATTTTGCAGTGCGATACCGATGAACGAGATTGCTTTGTTCATGTGTTTTTACAATACAAATATTTATGCTATCTATATTAATTTTATCCTATAATTACGACTTATACGCTTTAGTTGAGAAACTACAAAAGGAGTGTGTTAATTTAGGAGTAGCCTTTGAAATTTTATGTTCGGACGATAACTCTCAAAAACATTTTCGAAACAAATCCATAGAACAATTAAGCCACTGTCACTATATCATCCAACCTATAAATATAGGTCGGAGTCATACCCGTATTTTTTTGATGGAACAAGCTGTTTACGATACCGTTATAATGATTGACAGCGACACCTATCCCGTAAACCAAAATTTCGTTGCCCGCTACTTAAGTGCATTAAGTAATAACGAGAAAGCTATTGTTTCTGGCGGCTTACAATACAGCAACCTAAAACCAAAGGAGACCGAACTTTTGCGATGGGTTTACGGTAAATCTAGAGAGGCTATTCCTGCAAAAAAACGTCAATTAAAACCGTACAAATACACCTTGTGTTCCAACATTTGTTTTAATAAAAAATACTTGGCCGGAATTGGATTTCCCGCTGCAGTAAAAGGCTATGGATACGAAGATTTTGTGTTTTTTAAAAACCTAAAAGAAAATAATCGTGAAATCATACACATAGACAATGAAGTGTTTCACTTAAAACTCGAAACTTCTCGCGATTTTTTAGACAAAACCATATTGGGAATCCATACGTTTCAATTCCTCTTAAACGAAGGCATTATAGATAATGATGCCACTTCATTAAGCAAAAATCAGTTTAGACTTCAAAGACTCGGCCTTCAAAAAACCTTCAATTTCTTTTTTAAAAAAACTGAAGCAATGATTACCAAAAACCTTACTTCTTCCCAACCCAACCTAATACTATTTGACCTCTATAAATTAGGAAAATTAAATCAGTTACTTACAAAAAAGTAATCTGCTTAAACTTATTTATTTTTATATTTTTGCAACAGCTGCTCCCATAACGGCATCACCCTTTCTTTACTATAAGGTAGAACGGATTGCTGAGTGTTGGAGCGCAAGCGGTTTCTAAGATTTGTATCATCAATTAATCGCTGTACTTGTTGCACAAATTCCGTTTCGTTATTATCTTTTACGACCAGTCCATTCCATTCATGCGAAACAATCTCTTTAATACCGAAAGGTGCATCAAACACAACTCCCGTCACGCCATGCGCCATCGTCTCCAAAAGCACCATAGGCATACCTTCAAAATAAGCGGTATGAATAAAAAAATCAACCTCCTGAAACTTACTTAACACCTCCGACGATTCACCATAAAAATACACTTGTTCCCTTTTTTTTGAGTTCAATTGATTATACAATACCTGATCTTCTACTTTGCCGTAGATATGCAGACTCCAATCGGGATTTACAGCGACTACTCGTTCCCAAATGGCCAACATCCGATCATAACCCTTTTGTCGACAAATTCTCCCTATAGCTATTATTTTGTTCTGCTTTATAACGGGGTTAACTTGAGGATTAATAATTACAAAATTGGGAATAACAGCCACTTTAGATGTTTTCCATTCCGATTTACTTTCGTTGTTAAGCAGGATAATTTTATCAAAATGACGGGTTGAAAAATCAATCCACTTTGAGATGATCGTCGATTTTAAACGTGAATGTGTTTTTTGAAAGGAAAATCGTACCGCTCCGTGTACTTCCAACAGCATGGGAGCATTTACTCGAATTAAGAATGGTGCAAAGTAAGCCTTAATACCGTTATCGTTAATTAAGACAATATCCGGTTTAATAGATGTAAGCAGTTTGTTAATCTGTTTATACAATGTTAAGAGAGAACTTACTCCACTCATTCTAGTAGCTATGAAATGAAATTTTATCCGCGAATTAAAATCGTAAAAGGGCTTTGGATTCTTATCGTTAGTACTGATGATAAATACTTCATGGTCCCATTTTTCTACAAAATAATTTGCTTTATCGGCAGTAACACGGGCTACTCCACCAGATCCCGTGATGTTGGTTGACAAATAAACTATCTTCATATAATGCAAAAGGATTATTTTATTCTAGATATTTTACATTTAAACTCAAAAACTTTGAAATGGTCTTCAATAGAAATCCTCTTTTAAGAAAATCCCCTCCACTGGAATTCTATTAAATGCGTATATTTATCTTTATATTTGCTTCCAAAAATACATAAATAAAAATGAAAAAAACAGTCAAACTAAAAATTGCATTAGTTGGAGATAGCCTATCAAATGGCGGAGCCGAGCAAGTGCAAGCGCGTTTGTCTCTATTTTTTTCACAAAGGGGAATCGAGGTACATCATATTCTTATAACGGATCAAATTTCCTATGATTATGCAGGTCATCTCCTAAATTTAGGTTTAAAAAAAAACAGGAGTAACGGTCTTTTTAACAAGCTCAATCGGTTTTATATACTAAAGCAGTATTTAAAAAAGAACCGTTTCGATTACATCATTGACTTTCGTTGCAAACACAAAAAAACACAGGAGTGGATTCTAGCACAATTTATCTTTTCCAAAGGATATATTCCTACCATTCACAGTTATAATACCGAGTGGTATGCCTTATCCAATTCTCTTTTATCTAAACTAATCTATAAAAACACACACAAGATAGTCGCTGTATCACGAGGAATTGAAAAAAAAGTTACACAAATACACCCGTTTCCCAATTTAACTTTGATTCATAATCCAATAGACTTGGAACTCATCGCGACTAAATCTACTGCAAAACATCCGTTTTCTACACAGCAATACATCGTAGCTATGGGACGTATGGATACCGCAGTCAAACAATTCGACCTCTTGATTAACGCCTATCTACAAAGTAAACTACCGCAACTTGATATCGACCTGGTACTCATTGGAGATGGTACACTTAAAGTAGATTTACAAAGGACTGCAAATCAATCCGATCAGGCAAAAAAAATAATATTTACAGGAACATTACAAAATCCCTTTCCAATATTGTCAAGCGCAATTTATACCGTATTAACTAGTAAAAACGAAGGTTTTCCAAATGTATTATTGGAATCTCTAGCTTGTGGAACCCCTGTAATATCATTTGATTGTCCTTCCGGCCCGAACGAAATTATACAGCACCGGGTAAACGGACTGCTCGTTTCTGATCAAAATTTCGAATCTCTGATCGAACATCTCGATGAATTCGTTACCAACACTGAATTATACGCGACTTGTAAAGCCAATGCGAAACGCAGCGTAGAAGCTTATGACATCGCACAAATTGGCGAACAATGGTTGGAGATTTTTTAAAGGGATTTTTTGAATTTGTTGCTATATTTACGAAGGATATTAAAATTCCCTGAACTGCCATGAAAATTTTATTGATTGGAGAATATAGTCGTCTTCATAATTCTCTAAAAGAGGGGTTAATCACTTTAGGATATGATGTAGCTATAGTTGCAACAGGCGACCACTTTAAAAATTACGAAGTAGATTATTCGATTCGCTCTCATTTTTTTAATGACTATTGGTTGATTCGCAAAGCTAAAAACTTGATGTATCGAATAACCCGACTGGATTTAGGTAAACTTGAAACCGCTATACGGTTTTATTTTCTATTGCCACAATTAAAACGATACTCTCATATACAATTAATTAATTCCAATGCCTTAGAGACCTATCCCGTCTTAAGCTTGTGGTTATATAAAAAACTCTTACACAAAAACACGCAACTCTCCTTATTGGTATGTGGTGATGAAACTCCCGTTAACGATTATTTACTGAAAAATAAATTACGGTATTCCGTTTTTACACCATATTTGGAAAACGAGTCATTAAAATCCGAATTTAAACATTCGCTGAGCTATACTACGAGACGCCATAGACAATTATTTAATTGGATTATCAGCCAAACCAATTGCTTAATTGTTTCCGACTTGGACTACAAAATTCCGATGGAAGCTATGGGATACAATGTAAAGTTAATTCCCAATCCAATTAATACCGATAAAATAGTTCAAGCCCCCCAAGGCTCTCCAATACCCGTTGTCATTTTTATGGGTATCAATAATTTGACATATAACAAAAAAGGCATGATGTTTTTTGAAGAAGCTTTAAAAATCATCAAAGAAAAATATGGCAAACAAGTAGAAATCATCAGGTCGGAAAACGTTCCTTATTCTCAATATATACAATCATATCAACAAGCTCATATTTTACTGGATCAGGTTTATGGCTTTGATCAAGGGTATAACGCCCTTGAAGCGATGGCAAAAGGAAAAGTGGTGTTTACAGGTGCCGAAATAGAGTTTAAAAACCATTATAAAATAACGGAACCCGTTGCCATTAATGCCCTAGCCCATACTCAATCCCTTGTCAAGGAGTTATCTTTTTTAATTGAAAACCCAGAGCAACTCCATCAAATTGGAATAAATGCTCGGAAATTTATTGAAAAAGAGCATCACTATATCCATATTGCAATGAAATACTTACAGGAGTGGAATATTGCCAAATAGCTTTGTATGAAATTTAAACAAAAAAGCAGTATCCGAACAGACACTGCTTTTTTATTTAATTAGTTAGATTAAACGGTTATTTAGTCAATTCCTTTTTTCTAGCATCAATGCGATCTTGCGCCATTTTCATAGCCGCTTGTTGGGTAGTTATGTTGAGCTTTTCCGCATTCAAAAATATTTCCAAAGTGGTATGATAAATGTTTTCTGTGCGCTTCATAGCTTCTTCCTTACCGTAACCGACAATTTCGCCATAGACATTGATTATACCACCGGCATTAATCAAAAAGTCCGGTGCATAAGAAATACCTCTATCTTTTAATATTTGTCCGTGTACCTTATCGTTTGCCAATTGATTATTTGCCGCACCTGCAATGACTTTCGCTTTTATTTTATTTACGGTTTCGTCGTTAATAGTAGCTCCTAAGGCACAGGGAGAATAGATATCCACATCGGCACTATATAAATCCGGACCACTAAATACTTTAGCCCCGTATTTATCGCTCACCTCTTTTAACTTCGTTTCGTTGATATCCGTGATTTGAACCACAGCTCCCTCTTTAGTCAAATAATCAACCAAGGTTTCACCTACATGTCCAATACCTTGAACTAAAACTCTTTTTCCTTGAAGGGCGTCGGAACCAAATTGGTGTTTTACAGCGGCTTTTAGTCCCATAAACACCCCATAAGCCGTTACCGGTGACGGATTGCCCGAACCCCCTCTAGATTCAGAAATTCCCGTAACATAAGGTGTCACATCCCGAATGATATCCATGTCTTGAGTAGTTGAGCCAACGTCTTCGGCAGTAATGTACTTCCCTCCCAGTGAATGCACATATTCTCCAAACTTTTTCATCATTTCTGGAGTTTTATCTTTTTTGGAATCTCCAATGATTACCGCCTTTCCACCTCCTAAATTTAAGCCAGTGATGGCAGACTTATAAGTCATCCCACGAGATAATCGCAATACATCATTTAAGGCTTCCCATTCATTTTCATAGTTCCAAATTCTAGTACCTCCTAAAGCAGGTCCCAAAACCGTATTGTGTACACCGATAATCGCTTTTAAGCCAGTCTCCTTATCGAAACAAAAAACAACTTCTTCGTGACCATCAAATGATAATTGCCCAAAAACCGGGTCTATTTTGTAAAGTTCATTTGCTTTAATTAATTCTGCAGCCATACCAAATGTTTTAATTAAATTTTTTTGATTATTCAAAATTCTATTTCAAATTTAAGATTTAATTCCTAATTTCACAATAAAAATAGCATTTATAAAGATTTAATATTTTATCCATGTGCTTACTTAAAGAATCAAAAACTTATTTAAAGTCTATTTGGTTTTTAAGAACTCCTCAAAATCACGGATATAATCCGCCTCATCAAATTCACCCGAAGACACCACTAAACACACGGAACCGGATGAGAAATTTTTTAATTCACGCCATACTCCTTCCGGAATCAACAAACCTTTATTGGGTCTATTTAATGTAATGGTTTGTTCCTGAACGCCATCATTTAGTACCACTTCAAAACTCCCAGAAAGAGCCACTAATAATTCCATCTGAATACGATGTGCATGTCCGCCTCTTTCCGCTCCCGATGGAATATCATATAAAAAATAAACTCTTTTAATATCAAAGGGTACCGTATCTTTTTCAATTACGGAAAGATTACCGCGCGGATCTTCAATTTTCGGAAGATCTATAATTTTAACATTCATAATATCAATCATTTAACTACGACTTTTATAAATACAATATAAAAAATTTGATTCAAGTAAATTATATTTTTTTTCTAAAATAAAACAACAACATGAGTAAATAAAGCAGATATGTCAGCGCATGGGCCATGGTTGCTCCTTCTACGCCGTATCGCTTTATCAAAAACATACTGGAAACAAAAAGGATTAGAAACGATATCGCCTCGGTAACCAAGTAAGCAACTACTATTCTTTTGGCATAAAACAATATACCTAAAATCAAAGCAGCGGCTTTTAGAAAATCGCCTAATAATTGCCAAGATAAAATTTCGGAAACTGGTACAAAACTTTCCGACATCAACAAGCGAATAAACACCATTCGCCATTGATAAACCACCAATAATCCCACACCAAAAACAGGCAATATCCATTTTATATAGGTCGTGATTTCGCTCCTTATTTGTAGTCTGGTTTTTGTTACAGCCAATTTAGGCAAGAAATAAACCGTTATTAAAGTGGTTATAAACATCATATAAAAACCCGAAATGCGATTGACTGCCTCCCAATAGCCCGCTGCCGTGACACCCTGCAAATCCATAATGAAATTTCGAATATAAAAAAACACTACCGGCGCTACTATACCCGAAAACAAAGCCATAACCGAATACGAAAACAGGGGCTTTAGCAGTTTAAAATCCAAGGAGCTTTGCCCCAAACTCAACAGGGCAATCAAATCTTTCCGTATCGTAAAAAAAGATAACAACCCCACCAAAGCCGGTCCAATAACCAACGAAAGTAAGGCTCCATGCAAAGTCCAATAATACATCAGCAAAGCCCCAACAGTAAAGGCTAATAAATTACCAAAAATATGAATGAACATCAGTTGCTTAAAACGTTCTAATCCATTGATAATCGATATAAAAACGACATTAAATGCCTGAAGCGGAAAAACAAAAGCTAAAACGGTAAATAAATAACCAAAGGAAAAATTATCGTCAAATATATAATTGTTTAGTGCCGTTCTAAAAACCAAGGCCAGTACGCTAATCAATAGAGAGAACGCCGCTATCAACACAACCAAGACAGCCACAAATTGCGACTGTTTCTTTTCATCGTTTCGGTATTCGGCTATATATTTAACGATCCCGTTTTGAAACCCCAAAGTAGAAACAGACTCTAAGGATGTTAAGAAGTTTCTAAAATTCCCCATCAAAGCCATACCAGCAGGACCTATATATATGGCGATTAATTTGGCTGTAACTACCCCCGTAAGCATGCGAATTAGCATACTAATGTTATTTAAAAAGCTTACCTGAAAAAGCCTGTTTCCAATTATTTTTTTTATAGAATCCAAAAACTAATAGCTGTTTACAACTTCAATAATACGAGTGACTTCTTCCATAGTCAAAACGGGACTCATCGGCAAACTCACCACTTCTTGATGTATTAATTCTGTTATGGGCAATTCCATTTTCCTAAATCCCGCCAAGGCTTTTTGATGATGCGGCGGTATCGGATAATGAATCAAGGTTTGAATCTCGTTTTTCAACAAAAATGCCTGAAAATCATTCCGATCAGATACCCGAACCACAAACAAATGAAAAACATGGGCCGCTCTATTTTCAACTTTTGGCAAGATGATTTTAAAATTCTTGATTTCCGTTAAAAACCGATGCGCTACTATTTGTCTTAAGTGATTATCTTCATCGAGATAAGGCAGCTTAATATTTAAAAAGGCTGCTTGAATTTCATCCAAACGCGAGTTAAAACCCAATACCTTATTCTGGTATTTTATTTCTGAACCGTAATTACGGAGAATTCGAATCTTTTCTGCCAATTGCGGATCATGAGTAGTCACTGCCCCAGCATCTCCAAGTGCACCCAAATTTTTACCGGGATAAAAACTAAATCCCGCCGCGTCTCCGATAGCTCCTGCGTGCCGTTCTTCATCAATTGCTCCATGCGCTTGTGCCGCATCTTCAATCAACAATAAATTATTTTCTTTTGCAAATCGAGCAATAGCCGTGGATTCTGATACTTGCCCATATAGGTGTACCATCAAAATTGCTTTGGTCTTTTCTGTAATTTTATCTTCTATAGACGACAAGGATAAATTATAACTATCTAAATCCGGCTCTACCAATATGGGAACCAAATCATTGTGCATCACCGCCAATATACTGGCAATATAAGTATTGGCAGGAACGATTACTTCATCACCTTTTTGCAATTTTCCTAGCACGATATAAGCCCTAAAAATCAACATTAGTGCATCGAGACCATTACCCACTCCCACACAAAAAGGAACGCGGCAATAGCGCGCAAAATCGTGTTCAAAATTCATCACTTCATCACCCAAAACAAACCATCCCTTTTCAAAAAGCTGTTTTGTTTTTTCTAGAAACGCCATTTCGTAAGGATGATTGATTTTTTGCAAATTCAAAAACGGTATCATCATAACTCAAATTCAATTATATCTTGTAAATAAGTAGTACATCCCAACTCTTTTTTCTGTTGTAACAATCCGGAATTATAACCCCATTCGGAAGAATCTGTCACTACACCCATATCAAAGTAGCGTTTGCCTGCATTTTTATATTTATTAATTAAGTAAACAAACAGATGATCTAAAGCACGCTGTTCTTTCCCCAAATTGGTGGCAGCACCGTATTGAGACTTGACGCCTTCTTCAAATTCAAAAATAGTAATTCCCCCTACAAGTACTTCATCACTATACACCGAAAACTGCTTAATATTTTCGGGAAATTGCGCTTGAAGTTTTAAAATTTCCGACAAGGAATGTACGGGCTTTGTCTGATATCGCTCTGCTAACAAAGGTTCTAAAACCGTTTTCCAAAAAGGTTCTAATCCGTCCAATGCTACAATTTCAATTTCGTATTCCCTCTCTTTACGCAAGTGCTTGAGTTTGCTTTTGGAAATAGAATAATTACGGTAATCTACACACATATTCATCTCGCTCTCTTTTAATACACCTCCCAATTGAAACGCGATATATTTAAATTGATTCACCAAATCTACATGATAAATTTCCGGCAATAATTTTATCGATAATCGCGCTATACTGTGAATTCGTAAAAACTGTAATAAAACCTCCAAGCATCGTCTGTGCTTTAAAATATCCGAATGCTCATCCAAACACAAGCCACCATAAGTCAGTCCCGAATGAGAAAAAACCTTATCACCTACTCGGTGTGCAGGAAAAACGGCCAACAATTCACTTTGATTATAAATCATCAACGAGAAATCGTCAAATCGATCGCCATGATACTCCATAAAGTTTCGATGAAACAAAAAAGTAGCATTTCCGGCTTTTCGAATAAAATTATTCCACTCCTCAAAACGGGAATCCTGATAAACTACAACAGAAAAATTGTCCAAAGCATTCAAAAAATTAGAGCGTAAAATAACAATTTAAAAACAGACTGGCGGCAAAATTTTCCATTTTTTTAAGTTTCCCTTTAGAAAAACAAATACTAATTTCTATCAAACTGATAAAATACTTAATTTTGATTACAAATCATCCATCTTGATGCGGTATATAGTTGTACAGATAGAGTAAAAACAGTATATTTGCACCTTATATTATTTTAAAGTTAATTATGATAAAAATTACATTACCAGACGGTTCAGTGAAGGAGTTTTCTTCAGGAAGCACTCCTTTTGATGTTGCACTAAGTATAAGTGAAGGTTTAGCCAGAAATATCATTTCTGCAAACTTCAATGGTACCACCATCGAAACGACCACACCACTGACCACCGACGGTAGTTTAGTTTTATTCAGTTGGAATGATGTTGATGGAAAAAAAGCCTTTTGGCACTCTACTTCTCACGTGATGGCGCAAGCCTTGCAAGACTTGTATCCCGGCAGCAAATTAACTATAGGTCCTGCCATTGAAAACGGATTTTACTACGACGTAGATTTTGGAGACCACAAGGTAACCGATGCTGATTTCAAAAAAATAGAAGACAAAGTACTCGAGATTGCTCGAGGAAAACACGAATTCTCTATGCGTTCTGCTACCAAAGCAGAAGCCTTAGATTTCTATAAAAAAGAAGAAAACCCATACAAGGTTGAATTAATCGAGAATTTAGCTGATGGAACTATAACCTTCTGTGATCACGATACGTTTACCGACTTATGTCGTGGAGGACATATTCCAAACACGGGAATCATCAAAGCATTCAAAGTACTTTCCATTGCTGGAGCTTACTGGAGAGGTGATGAAAAAAACAAACAGTTAACTCGTGTTTACGGTATTTCCTTTCCTAAACAAAAAGACCTTACGGAATACTTAGCGCTTTTAGAAGAAGCTAAGAAAAGAGATCACCGAAAATTGGGTAAAGAATTGGAGTTGTTCGCGTTTTCGCAAAAAGTAGGTCAAGGTTTACCTTTATGGTTACCTAAAGGAGCTGCCTTGCGCGATCGTTTGGAACAATTTTTAAGAAAAGCACAGAAAAAAGCAGGTTACGAACAAGTAGTAACCCCACATATCGGACAAAAGGAATTGTATGTTACCTCTGGCCATTATGCCAAATACGGTGCAGACAGCTTCCAACCGATACACACACCTGTAGAAGGAGAAGAATTTTTATTAAAACCGATGAATTGCCCTCACCACTGTGAGATATACAATACCAAACCTTGGTCGTATAAAGACCTACCAAAGAGATATGCTGAATTTGGTACCGTTTATAGATACGAACAATCTGGAGAACTTCACGGTTTAACCCGTGTTAGAGGATTTACTCAAGATGACGCCCATATTTTTTGTACACCCGATCAATTGGATGAAGAGTTTAAAAAAGTGATTGACTTGGTTTTATATGTTTTCAGCTCTTTGGGCTTCGAGAACTTTACAGCTCAAGTATCTGTTCGCGATTTAAACACACCTGACAAGTACATTGGTTCTTTGGAAAATTGGGAAAAAGCAGAGCAAGCGATTATCAATGCAGCAAAAGACAAAGGTTTAAATTACGTGATCGAAACGGGCGAAGCTGCCTTTTACGGCCCTAAACTAGACTTTATGGTCAAAGATGCTTTGGGAAGAAACTGGCAATTGGGAACGATTCAAGTAGATTACAACCTACCGGAGCGTTTTGATTTAACCTATAAAGGTTCTGACAATGAATTGCACCGTCCGGTAATGATTCACAGAGCACCTTTTGGATCAATGGAGCGTTTTATCGCTATTCTTTTAGAGCATACTGCAGGGAATTTCCCGCTTTGGTTGATGCCAAATCAGGCTATCATACTGTCTTTGAGTGAGAAATATGAAATATATGCGAAAAAAGTTTTAGATTTGCTAGAAAATGACGAAATTCGCGCCCTGAATGATCACCGAAATGAAACGATTGGTAGAAAGATTAGAGAGGCAGAAGTTCAAAAGTACCCATTTATGTTGATTGTGGGAGAAGAAGAAGAAAGAAATGGAACAGTTTCTGTGCGTAGACACGGAGACGATGGAAAGTCAAATCAAACGATGAAAGTAGAAGAATTTATTCAACTTGTAAAAGATGAAGTAAACCGTTCTGTTCAACCGTTTTAAATAAAGTATAACCAGCTTGCAAAACAAGCACTAAAATTATAAGGCCATAGCAATAAGAAATAATAGAGGGATGAAACCCCGAGTAGAAAAGAAAGACTTGCATCGTATTAACAATGCAATTAGAGTCCCTGAAGTTCGACTTGTCGGAGATAATGTTGAATTAGGTGTTTACAAGACGTCTCAAGCATTACAGATGGCTGAACAACAAGAATTGGACTTGGTTGAAATTTCACCCAATGCAGCGCCTCCCGTTTGTAAGATTATAGATTACAAAAAATTTCTTTATGAGCAAAAGAAACGGGACAAAATGCTTAAAGCCAAATCTACACAGATTACGGTAAAAGAAATTCGTTTTGGACCACAGACCGATGAACACGATTATGAATTTAAGAAGAAAAATGCGGTTAAATTCCTTAAAGAGGGATCTAAGTTAAAAGCATTCGTATTCTTTAAAGGACGTTCTATCATCTATAAAGATCAAGGACAAATTCTTTTGTTGAGATTAGCTCAGGATTTAGAAGAATTTGGAAAGGTTGAATCCATGCCAGTTCTAGAAGGAAAAAGAATGACCATGTTCATCGCTCCTAAAAAGAAAAAATAAAATTCCACTATGGGATTTTCAAAATAATTAAGTAAGATAAACACAAATACCTAGGAACAAAATGCCTAAAATGAAAACTAAATCTAGTGCCAAGAAACGCTTTCAAGTGACTGGTTCTGGAAAGATTAAGAGAAAACATGCTTTTAAAAGTCACATTTTGACTAAAAAATCTAAAAAGCGTAAATTAGCTTTAACACATTCAGGTTTGGTTCACAAATCGGATATGAAAAGCATTAAACAACAATTGAGATTAATCTAATCGTTGTTTACGGTTAACATCATTTAATAACCCTGGAGTGGCGCAAAGAAAACTTTAAAAGTGTTTGAAAAAACCGCCCACTACAAAAATACATTTAAAATATGCCAAGATCAGTAAATTCAGTTGCTTCAAGAGCACGAAGAAAAAGAATATTGAAGCAAGCCAAAGGTTTCTTTGGTAGACGTAAAAACGTTTGGACAGTAGCTAAAAACGCGGTTGAAAAAGCCATGGTTTATGCTTACCGTGATAGAAAACAAAAAAAGAGAAACTTTCGTGCATTGTGGATTATGCGTATAAACGCTGGAGCTAGACTTCACGGTTTAAGCTACTCACAATTCATGGGGAAAGTAAAAGCTAACAACATCGAATTGAACCGTAAAGTTCTTGCCGATTTAGCTATGAACCACCCTGAAGCTTTTTCAGCTATCATCACGAAAATAAAATAAACGTTTGTCAAATCTGATT
Source organism: Flavobacterium sp. (assembly GCA_040393465.1). Classification (GTDB taxonomy): domain Bacteria; phylum Bacteroidota; class Bacteroidia; order Flavobacteriales; family Flavobacteriaceae; genus Flavobacterium. Next base: position 254,733 of record JBEBUC010000001.1, read on the forward strand.
TATCTTACTTAATATAAAAAACCCGCTTTATGCGGGTTTTTTTTATCATTTACTGCTTACCATTTACCAAACGAAACACCAAATTCGGACACCACCGATTCACCATCAACAATAGCCTTCCTTTATCCCTATTACCTATATAAGACTGACATTTCTTTTTAGCAACTGCATGCATTGCTTGTCGGGCTGCTTTTTCCACTGTACATCCCTTATTCTCAGGTTTTTTATTAGCCTGCTCACCAATTCCATTTAAAGCCTTCTTTGTCAAATCCGTATGTAAAAAGCTTGGGATTAAAATAGTTACATCAACAGGAATCCGAGCAAGTTCTGCACGTAAACTATCAAAATAACCGTGTAATGCCGCTTTGGCCGCACAATACGATGATCGTCCAGGCAATCCTACTTTAGCCAAAACACCGGATACGACTACAACATGTCCCTTACGGCGCTCAATAAAATGAGGCAACAATTGCCGTGTTAATTCAACCACACCAAAGTAATTCGTATCAAAAATAATTCTACCTACCTCCTCTGAGGTTTCTAAAGCCGTACCACTTTGTCCTACACCACCACAATGAACCACCATATCAATACATCCGAAAAAACTAACCGCTTCTTTAACTTTTTCTTCAAAAACATAGGACTCCAACAAATCTAAAATCAAAATACGAGAATCGACGATTTTAGAATGCACAACAGTCAACTCGCTTAGCCTACGAGCCGATAAGATTACATTTGCGCCCTCTTTTGCAAATGCATAAGCAAGGGCTTCCCCAAAACCAGAAGAAGCACCTATCACCCAAATAACTTTGTTTTCAAATCTCTTCATAATTTACAGTCTTCTTTCCACGCTTTTAAAATTTACCTTTATAAAATTAAGGCTTTAGCGTTATAGAAACCATGATATTTCTCTTGTTTTAAAAAGGAATGAAACGGTTCCCTCCTTTTACTTAAACAACTAAATATATTGCTCTTCTTAAATTAACTATTAATCTCCCAAAACTTCCGGCTTATTATTATATAAAAAAATATTTTATCCTACTGAACCTGAAAAACTTAGTGATCAGCGTCAGAAAAATATCAAAAAACTTTGGCTATCGATTTGCAAAAACCATAAAAAGCTCTATATTTGCACTCGCAATACAGTAATGAATTGCACTGGAGAAATGGCAGAGTGGTCGATTGCGGCAGTCTTGAAAACTGTTGACTGTAACAGGTCCGGGGGTTCGAATCCCTCTTTCTCCGCCAAAAAAAAGAAACCCGATCTTGATCGGGTTTTTTCGTTTTACATCTTTTTGGCGTCGAGCTCGCTCGTAAGCGCAAAAAGTGTAAAACGAAAAGCAACGTTACGCAGTAACGGTGTCGTTTTTTTTAACAGCTCTCCCTCAACGGGAACACCGTAGCGAAGCGGAGGTAATCCCATCTTAGCCTCCCCAATTTCATAAGTTTAATGCAAATTCGCTGTGGCCGTGCCACTGAACAGCTCTCCCCCCAACGGGAACACCGAAGCGAAGCGGAGGTAATACAGATTTTACAATCAAAACTCATCAAAAGGTAGTGGGCTCATTTTCACAAAGCATCCCTCCCCATAAGGAATCATCGTGCTCTCAACAGTACTATTGCTTATAATTAAGCTCGAGTTAGCAACTCATCCACAAAAGACATACAACTTCTCTAAAAAAGTCCTTCACTGCTATAAACACATGTAATTTTATAAACACCTTATTATTACAAATTTATTTTATAAGTTTGAAATAACAGTTTTTTAGTAAACCATAACAGAATAAACTAGAGTCATCTTAGACCTATTTATTAGACTAGAAAGCTACAATAAAGAGAAAACAAAAAAACAAAACTCTCACAAATGAAATTATTCCAAAATATATTTAAACTTTCATACATCCTAGGGGTTCTATTTATAGCGCAGAATCTCTTTGGACAAACTCCAAAAGAAATTGAACTTCCTCTGTAACTTGTTCAATTTCTAGGAATCAAGGTTTGTGATTCATATAGCTTGAGCTATTTTATCAAGGAAGAAATGGATGGTAAGCCCGTATATAACAATGGTCTATTAGTTCAAAATGCAAAAAAAGGGAAAGTCCAAAATAAGAATAATCCTCAAATTAAGTCTTTGAATTTTCCAACTAAAGACAGTGTCTTTAATACTATAGTACAAGTTACTAAATATGTAAAAGGCAATACGATGAAGCAATGGAATCAGAATAATCAAGTACAAAAAAGAATGAACCCTAAAAAGATAGTGCAAAAGATAGATACCTTAAAATTAAATTATCGAGAAGACAATAAGAAACTATTTCTATATGATATTAATGAAGAATCGAAAATTATAAGCAAAAGATTTATTGGTTTAAGAAAAGAAGAAGAAGCAGTAACTATAAATGTTGATGGAAGAAGCATTGAAGTAACTAGAATATGGACAATGTATAAATTAAGTAATACATCTTATCTAGTGGAATTTAGCACAGAAGGGGAAGATTATCAAATTAATTATACAGTAGATGGCAATAATAACGGCACTGTCTCATAAAGTGTGTAAGTCAAAAAAACTTGGGTTAGATTTTTTAATTAAAGTCTAACCCTTTTTTCATAAAGAGACACTACCCAAAAAACTGTGTTATTTTTCGCTAAATTCTTTTTGAACATCAAGTGTTAAACGGTAATTTTCTTCAATTGGGACTAAGGCTCTCGTTGTTTTCTCGATGTCTTTTCCTTCTTCGGTCCACAAAAACGGTATAAAGGAAAATACTTGATTTCCGTTGGCTAATTTTATATCGTTTTGCCAGTTTTCCCATCTAAAAAGTTTGTAGAATTTATGGATATCGCCAGTAAAGGCCCAATAAAGAAATTCAGAATAGCTGGTATCTAAGCATTCCCATGCTAAGGTGTCTTGAGCTAAATAGTACACCTTCCCTATCTCAGTTCCAATTCCGCCAGCATTTAGGGCAAAATAGCCCCCAATGATGTCATCGGCAATTAAAAAATGAGAAGGTTGATCGCCATAGTTCTCAAAAGTTTTGCCTTTGTTCCAGCTTGTCAACCCTCTATCGAGTTTTTCACTGCCAGAGCCTAAAATCCGCAACCAGCCGTGGTTAATTAATATTCCCCCCGTTTCGTAGATTACAGCACCCATGGGCGAACGGGTTGTTACTTGCGCATTTAAAAGTTCTTGCTCTGCGCGTGCGCTAGCCTTTGGTAATATCTCAAAATCGTTTTCGGCTTCGCTTATCCATTCGGAGACTAACTCCCAACCCGGTTCGTCGATGTTTATTAATTCTTTTAGTGTCTTCATGTGTTAGGTACTTAGTAGATATAGAGAACTGATGGCTACTATGCCAAGGATAAGGATGACGATCATTATTTTGCGGTAGTTTTCATAACCAAACCATTCAACGAGTACCACGCTTTTTCTGTTTCCCGTCGGGTCTGTTGCCCATTTCCATCGCTTTATATATCCTATTAAAATTACTATAAAAACAAGACCAACAATAATATAGGCGAGTTTGGGATTGTTTTTTATATGGTTAAAAACTTCGTCAATGTTCATTGTGTCTTATTTATTTGGTTGTGTTTTGTAAAATTACTGGTAAAAAGCGAGAAGAAATCTTTCTAACCAAATCTCTCTATTGCAAAATTCTGGTTTTGCGCCGTTTTTTTGTCGAATGCAACAAAAAGCGTTTTACTTTTTATTGATACTTTCTTTTATGCATTCCATAATTTCTAAGATATCAACAAGTGTATCCTCTTTATAGTCTCCTAGCATTTCAAATAACACAAATTTCTCTGTATTATTGTGAATATCAGTCAGCGCATTTTTTAATGTTAGCAATTCCTCTTTTGAGATGTCAAGAGTTAGTATTTTCGAACCGTAAGCATTTGTCAAATCAGCACTTCCATTTAGTTCACTTTCAGCAACAATTGCTGTTAGTGCAATCACAGCATCTTCATAATGTACAAACTGTTCGAAGTCTAGATTATCAAGCCGGACGTTGTTATCCGTGCGTTCATTTAGCAGTTCAGGTTGGTCAAAATATTTTTTTAAATCACACCGTTTGTAAATTTCCGTCAAGGTTAATTTTTCACTTGGAATTTTCTCTAAAAAATGTTGAAAGTCTCCACCATAATCACTTCCAAATGCGGTGTCTTTCCATTTTTCTATAAACATATATTTTTTATTTTAGTTACCACGCTCGCCAATTATCGATATATTCCATTGTTTCATCAAGTCCTACTATCGTTCCCATTTTATATAAAGCGTCACATAATCCTTCTCTTTCTTCTGTGTCAATGGTACTTTCAATAGCATCGTTGTCTTCGATTTTGTTTAGTGATAAAACACAATCTTCAAACAAATTAAGTATTTCGCTACGTTCTGTGTTTTCAGGAAGTGCCATTAATTTGTCGCGAAGTGCATTGAGCTCCGCCATTAAAATGGGTTCCAAATCTTCATAAACTACTGGAAGCGACTGTTTGAAATCAATCTCTTGTAATTCTAACTTTTTCATAATTCAAAATTATTTATTTTTTTGTGAGAAAACTGCAGCGTATAATTGATTTCGCCTACTTTTTTTGTTGCAATTCGGGCTTGATTTAGGTCAAGTCGATATTCTTTTAAACAAGTTTTGATACTACTAACCGCTTTTTCACTGTCTACAACCTTACAAAAAATATTTAATTTCTTTTGCCCCATATCAAAACCATCCACATCACCTACCCCATTCCAACCTAGATGGTCTTTTAAATATTCTTGCACCTTGTCTTTAAGCCATAAATCCCTTTTATTTCCTAATTCACTCTTTAAAGGAAACTGAACAACAACCCAATGGTGATGGTCTTCATCGATTTGAGCATAGCCCTGACTTTCACAGTCTTTACAGAAATTATGTACAAAATCGTCATTGGCCTTTTTCGTTTCAATCGGAATCTCTTCTACTTTTCCTTTAAAACCCACTTTTCCATAGTGAACAACGGCTACTTTTCTCTTTTCGTCGAACCAAGTTTCTTTGTAAAGTAGTTGTTCTTTGTCGTCAGTTTTATAATATTTTATCATGGTAAGTTCACTTCGTTTATTTTGTACTGAGGTCAGCTTGACCAGCATATCCAATTATTTTTCGGTAGTTTCCATAACCGAAGCAGCTAACTGAATAAAGCCTTCGGCAGTCTCATTTTAGGAGTGGTTTTTTTTAAAATTTAGGATTTCACTACAAAATCATAGGCGTGTTCGGTAAAGTAAACAGGAATGTTTCCCCAATCCAATTTTCTTTCTTTTGCCGCTTCGTGTGCTTTTTTCATGATTTCCATAAATCTGGAAATAATAATTTGTTCACACCAATCTCTGGCATCTTGCATTTCATCGGTCCATTCGTCATTTTCTTCCTTTTCTTCAATCGTTTCAAAGAGATCTTGAAATTTTTCATAACCTGTCAAGACAAATTCCTTAGTCGTCATGACATCACTTTTGCAGTCCGATAGCCATTCCATGTCCTCTAGGTCAAGTCCGCCGTCTTCTTTGTAGGCAATCCCATCGATGTACCAAACATCGGTATTTATATCAAATTCGTTCATTTCAAAGTACATGGCTTTAACAACCATTTTCTTTGAAATTTCTTTGTAAAAACTGTCCATCCAATTGACTAAATCGTCGGTAGGATTTGTAAAGGTTTTATCTATGATTTCGTGGAATGCTGTTGTAGCAATATTACTAAGTTCTTTTTCCGCTGTAGTAATGGCTTTCTCAAAGTCAAGATTTTCAAGGTCGGAATTTATTTGTTCTGCAAAATCAAAGTTCATTTTTGGGTCTTTATATATTATTTGGTCGTGTCGATGGATATTTACTGCTAAGGTTTCTAGGCCTTGTTACGGCACTCGAAGCACTCATCTTCCATGTGGTTGTAAAATTCAATCGAAGCGTTAAGTTCGAACTTTTGAGTTTCTCCTCGCTATTACATTCGGCGAAGTCCACCCCGAAATTACCCCCTTGTTAAGGGCCGCCTTTCGCTCGTTGTTCAAAAAATGTTTTTACATATTTTTCAAAATCCTTTATTAGTAAAAGCCTTTCTCTTAGCGTCTCTATTTTTATGAAATCTTTGGATTTTGTCAACACCCCAAAAGCAGCATGTCTAACATCTATATCTTCATTTATGTTCTCCATAGCGTTTATAGAAAAGTCTATAACGTCGGGAAAACTGCTAAAACTCCAAGACAAAGACATAAACCCATATTGTCTAACCATTTCATCTGTTTCAATTTTTAAAGCTTCTAAAATCCTGTTTTTTATGGCTATACGATTAAGATCGCTAAAGTCTGCAATTTCAATAATCTTGTAAATATTCACTTTTACAAGGTCGTAAGTTTCACTTTGCTCTATTAAATCCAATAAAAAATTCCATTTAGTATAGTCATTCAAGAGTTGGAAGTCTGTTATAATGATTTCAGCCTTTTCATCCTCGTCCACTTCGGATTGATAGTTGTCAATTAGTTGATTTAATTTTGTCATTACACATTTTTTGTAAGGTTTCCGCTAACTTTTATATACCGCTTTAAAGTAACGACAATCTGCCTATAATTGGATGTAGAGACGCTACAAGTGAGCGAATCCGTGACAAATATAGAGAATCTGTTTTATTACAAATCTTCTATATGGTATAAATATTTAGTCGAAGAACTATGGTTGAACTGTATAGTTTCTCCCCACTAATTTTAGCGTGTCGGTTTCCAAATGTAATCCCCGTCTTTATTGATGTAGCCCTCTTTATAAACAGCGTGGTCTTTTCCGATGGTAACTTTTGCTATCCCATTTTCAAAACGTTCTACATGTTCAAATTTTGGTTTAATAACCATGTTTCCATCGCGATTTATAAATCCATGTTTGTTATTCTTTTTCATCTGAACACTTGCCAAACCATCTGAGAAATTTTCGCCCACTAAGTATTCACAGGGGATAACAACTTCTCCCTTCGTATTCATGTACCCATTGCCATTATCCCATATACAGCATAGTCCTTCTGAAAAATGTCCATTAGCTATATTAAAATCAGGCGGAATTAAAACTTCGTTGTTTCTATTTACAAAGCCAAACAATTGTTTTTTATTAACTTTTTTGCCAATAAGCGTTGGTATTACGGCTGCCAGGCCTTCATGAAAGGAGCTGGTATAATCGTATATGGGCGGTATAATGAAGTTGTTATCCATATCAACAAAGCCCCATTTTTTCTCTATTAAAGATTTACAATTAATCAAACCTTCATTATATTCCGATACGCCAAATTCCCGGTTATTCAGTATTGTTTTGCCACTTGTATTTATGAAATAAGCGGAAGTAAACATATTGTCTTGTACTAATGCTATACCGTTATGAAATTCATTGACGCGGTAGTATTTAGGTTCAATAACAATATCATTTTCGCTATTGATGAACCCAAATTTTCCGTCAACTTCCACAATTGCTAACCCATCATTAAAACCTCCAAAGCCATATTCGTATCTATAGTTGCGGCTTATATGGATAGTACCTTTACCGTCCATATATCCAAACTCCTCATTAACTTTTATGCCTCCAAACATATTGGCGAAGTCAAAGTCAAACTTTGTAATCAGGTTTCCCTGCTTGTCTATAAACGCATATTTGCCGTTTTTTTTAACCGGATAAAATTTCTCTGCCATATCGTTCAATAAGTTGCTGCTAAGGTCTCGGTGTTGTGTAATGATTCTGAACAATCTAAGTACAAACAGGGAATGGATGAACTACGGTAGAAATTACCGTTGCCCCCTACTGTCCCTAACCAATTTTAGTTGCCGTTTATTTCTGTGTTAAGTTGTTTGAATTTATTCTTATTAACTCGTTTTATATTGTCCAGAATTTCCGTTTGTTTTTCGCAGGGTAGTTCTTTTAATTTTTCAATAAATGTTGGATAAACGGTCTTATTAGCATAGAACCAAAAAGGGTTTGTCATCGTATCAATTTGTCGCCAATCTTTACCGAGGTTTAAGGCTAAAACTTCGATTAGAAAATCTAAATCTTCAAGCCATACTTTTTTTCCTTTTTTCCAAAATATCCCACTTACCGAAAACTCGCCACCTTTTTCCCGTCCTTCTACAAATCTTTTTCTCCAATTTTCGTCCCAATATTCGGGAATAGCACTTTCTTTCGTTTTTGCTATGGGTTTGCCCAATTTTTCCAAAATGCTTCCCCACGCTTCGTCCGCTATAAACCATTTTTTTAGCGCAGATATAGCAGTTCTTCTTTCAGCTATAGTCCATTGCTTCGCCGCTTCAAGAAAAGCATGCAAGGCAACTTCAGTAGTTGGAATCGGAATATAAAATCGAAAAACTTGGTCAAACTTCCCCATTCTTTTCTGAAGCTCGGATAGTCTCTGGGCAAGAATCTCGCCGACCAACTTTGGAGGGAATACCCAAATTGCATTATACAAACTTTCATAAACACCGGAATCGTCTTTTAGTCTTATCGTGTCGATGAGTTTATGTAGATAATTACGGTCCTCCTCGCCATTTAATGAATACATTAATTCACTAAATTTCACACAGTCTTCCGCTGTTTTTAAATCCCAAACTTTTTCAAGTTCTATACCCCAATTTTCAAAGTTTGTTGTTGTCATTCGTCTGTTTTATGTGCTGCTTTTATTTGCTAGCTACCGTTCGAACGGCAGCAATAAAGTAAGTATTCGGTTCTACTACCCTATTTAGTTTGTTGTACTTACTGTCAAAAAGAGTCGTAAATATAAGCTACTTGCGGTCGATCAATACCGTTTTACTCACACTTTTAAAATCTAAAGTAGCAACAAATTATTGATCCTGATGCTGATATTTCATAATCAAGTTTTTAAGCGATAAGGCATCATCTGCAAATCCTTGAACTAAGCTAAATGCCGATATACCGAAATTGTTTTCTGCATAAATATTGGCTCCATTCTCTAAGAGTTTTTCTACAAAGTATAAATCGTCATTTGCTTTAGCTCCGGTACTCAACATAGCTTTTGTCAAGACAGTACCTCCATGTCCGATGCGCCTATTTACATCTGCTCCATTTTTAATAAGGTAATCAAATATTTCTTTTGATTTGTAGGTAAAACCAACACTAAGACATAATGCGGTATACATTCTAGGGCCTCGCTGTGGTTGTGCATTAATGTCAATACCTCTTTTTAGCAGCTCGTCTATAACTGGAATGGGATCTAATAGGTATGGTCGATTTATGGCAAATTCCTCCAAATTGCTATCATAAATTAAACTACCGAGGTAATAATGCAATATGTTTTTAGCACTTTCATCTATGGAATTTATTTCAAAATCATCTAAAAACAGTTTAAACGCTGCCTGCGTTTTGCAATTATTAAAGGCTATTTTATGGGCGTTGGTAAACTTCATGCTAACTTGATTTATAAAAAATGGGTTCTTCTGTATAGGTGGCTACAAAAATTACGATTAAGATTTCCAGAGCTTGGCCTGGGCAAAAGTTATATGGTTTTGGGTACTTTACACAAAAAAACAAACTGTTTATATTTTCTGTAAAAAGCTTCATTTGACCTTTTTGTTGATTGCAGCTTTTAGTCTACTATTTGATTTTTTTGAAGTATTTTTAAGTAATATTTCTCTAACATTTTAGTGTTATCAATCTTATTGGTTCTATCGGTATACGTAAACCAAACTATCATAAGGTCATGGAATACCAATTTTCCTTTATCAGTGAGATCTTGGTTTTTATAGTTCATATAAAGAATGCGATTGTTTTTATCCAATGGATTTACAGCTAATAATTTCTTCTCATAACAAAAACGAAGAAATACAACAAACATTTCGTAGGTATTGACGATGTGTTCCGGATATTTTCTATTGGCCGAGAAATGAATCGAGATATCGCATACAAAAGTAGCCCAATCAAATTTTTCCTTATACGTAACAACTAGTAAGTCCATTGCCTTTTCAATAGGTATTAAAAGCATTTTATGTTGTGCTTGCGTTGAATACCCCTTATATACTGCTGGAGGACTATTTAGCCTTTGGTTTGCGGCTTCTGTATAAACAAAGTATAAATCTTCATCAAATAATCCGCCAATAAAATGGTTGTTGCACAGCATCATCCAGTTTTTATTTTTGGCAGGGGAAAATGTTATTCTATAATCTTGACTATTTAAAAGGTCGTATGTTTTTATGATAAAATCAATCGAAGTCATTGCACTGTTTGTTTAGCTAATAAAACTATGGTTTTTTTATTTACAAAAAGACCCTAAAATTAACAAAGTGAATAAAAATTAAGACGAGCTGCGAATTCCGGTGGTATTGACTAGTTACCAGGAAGGACTCTGGCGGTAGCGGGCCGATAAAACTACTCCGAAGTCGATAGTTTTTTGTTGAAATAGTAGATAGACTCAAAATATTGAGGAGTTTGCGGATTTCCGTAATAGAATTAACAAAAAATTTAATATGTTTGACTTGATAACTATTTCGCTATCCATATTTTAAAAAGATATTTTTTATTTAGAAAGTTTCGCTAACCGTAATAAAGCAACCTACTAAATACTTGATATACAAAAAAACTAAGAACACCAACAGCGTGTTATCCGAAATACTGATATAGATGCGGTTTTACGAAACTATGCTCTATTTTATTTCGCAAAAAAATGTTATATGCTATTCTATGATAACACCAAACATGAACTATAAATAAACTTTGAATATGACAGAACTTAAAGATTGGATTGCTGAAATCAAGACCGAAAAGCCAGAATTAAATGATTTTATTATAAAACTAGAGGGATTTATTTCTGATACTGGATTTAATGCATCAAAGTTCGAAAATGCTGTTACTCTTGGTTTACAAAAAAAAGAACAAGAAGTGAGAAAAACTTTTATTGAACATGTTGAAAATTAAGAAAATTACTGTTGAAAATTTCAGAGGACTTCGACTACCTGTTTCAATTGATTTTGTCAAAGGTAGTAGGACTACTTCGGCTTTGATTTATGGAAGAAATGGAACGGGCAAAAGTTCAATGGTGGATGCTTGGGAATGGCTTCATAAATTCAATATTGAAAATTTAAGCCGAGAAGGAATATTATTAACTGATTTGCCACATAAGGCATCGGGAGGAATCAACAGCTACATTTCAGTTGACTTCCAACACAATTCAATAAATAATGCGACTGCTACATTCAATCCCAAGAAAATAACTAATCCAACCACAACAGGTGAATACGATGAATTCAAAGCGTTAAGTACTTATCCAAATTACTTAAGATATACAGACCTAAACAATTTTATTTGTAACAAGCGTAAAGCAGCGAGATACGAATACATCGCGAAATATTTTGGCCTTGAAAAATTTTCATTGCTACAAGACACGTTGCAAACAAGTCTTAACAAGCAATCAACTAATTTACAAAAAATTCAAACAGATTTTGAAACAAGTAGAAACGCTATAAATACAATAACTGGGTTGACAACGGTTGACGAAGATACTGTTGTCGATTTCATCAATACAATAGCAACAAAACATAAAATAACGACAATCACTTCTTTCAAACAATCAGAAACTGTTAAGATCGCTTTACAAAAAATCGTACAGGAAAATCCAGTAGCAAAAGAACTTACAGAATGGAAAGCGTTTCTATTACGACAAAACCAGTTTTATCCAATCACAACTGCAAAAGCAAACTGTACGTCACTTGAAAAATTATTTACTGACTTAAAGCAGAATGAAGAAAGCATAAAACAACTTATCCTTTCTTCCCTTTACGAACAAAGTATTGAAGTAATTTCCAAGCTGGACGACCAATCAAAGTGTCCACTTTGCGACCAAAATTTTGATGGTGATTTGTTGCATCACATTACGGTCAAACACAATTCGTTGGCAGCACTGAATAAAAAGAAATTAGAATTTGACGCAAAAAAAACATTACTAGAAAAGCAGTTTGAAGGAATTTCAAGAAAGATAGCAGTTATTGAAGCCGAAACCAGTCCAGTTATTTTGTTAACATTTCAAACTTTTTTTGATGATTTAAACACAATCACTTCCACACTTCCGACTTTAATTTCAACGCTTAAAAAACAGCTTAAAGATTTAGAAACATTATTAATAAGCAATGATATTTCGGTTGCAAAAATTGATACAATAATCTCTGATGAAGTTGCTGATAAAAAGCTCGTTGCTGATAAAATTGCAACTTTATCAAAAGATGAAACGACAAAATATTTAGCACAGGATTACACAAACCTTTCAAACATTATCGACAATTTCAAAAGTCATTCAATTAATAAGGCAAAAGTGACTTACTTGAAAGACATCACAGTTAATCTTCAAACTTTCTTCAATTCTCTCACCACATACATTCAGACAGAGATCCAAAATACTTTCACTGTTATTTCCTCTGATTTAGTTGATTATTTTAATGTTCTAGAAAACTCCAATCCTGACATTAAGAACCCTGCATTAAAACTTATTACAGGCAAAGACAAAGCTGTTGGATTAGAGATTGAATTTGCTTCAGAAAAAGTTACACCTGCATTTAAATTTCTAAGTGAAAGTCAAGTGAATAGTTTTGGTCTAGCATTTTTTCTTGCAGCAGTAAAACGTTTTAACAAAGATTTCAAGTTTTTTATTTTGGACGATGTTGTAAATAGTTTTGACAGTTTTAAAAGACCAAAAGTCGCAAAGCTAATTGCCTCCAAATTCAGTGACTACCAAGTGCTAATGCTTACCCACGACCAAATTTTCTTTGATACCGTGCAAAGAAATTTTCCTGAATGGCAGCGATATAAATTCACATCTTGGGATTATTCAACTGGGCCTAAATTTAAAACGTCTAAAAATTATTTGGAAGAAATTCAAACATACATAGATGAGGATAATCCTGTAACTGCAGGTCAAACTTTAGGTAAATATTTGGAATGGATTTTTGGTATTCTCTGTCAAAATATGGAAACACCAATTCCATACAGAGTGGAAAATACATACACACTTTTAGATTACTACAATCCACTTGCAAAAAGATTTAGAGATAAAATCAAAATTCCCAATAAAAAACACGAACTTTTTACATTACTTAATGAATTTGAAAGTGGAACAATATTTAGAAACTATTGTGTGCATTGGAAAAACGAAGCTGCTCAGTTTACATCAGAAGAAATTAATGCAATTTTTAAAAGGTGGATTGAAATTGAAGAAACCATATTTTGTAGCTCTTGTAAGTCATTTATTCACTATGAGAATATTAGCAGTACAAATTATGTTAGGTGTGACTGTGGAACAGTAAATTTACTAAACGAAAAACATTTTAGTCCCGTAAAATAAATGAAGATAAAAATTGATAAAAAGACAAGAATAGTCTATAACAAGCATTTGAAACAGTGGAGGGTGAAGTGGTTAACTGAATATTCTACCTCGCACCAACTTTTGTGGTTTATTGACAGTTTTATACTCCGAAATCCGCTTCTTCGTCAAGCGCCAAACCGTTAACTATAATCTAAACATTAAACCATGAGTACACTTAGAGATATTGATTTTTTTAAAAATTTAGAGTTTGATTTAAATTTTGAAGAAAAATATTCGCACTTAATTTTCAAGGAACCAGATAGTATATTATTTGAAGGTGATATAACAATAACTTCACTTTTAGATTTGACAGATGAATATAGAAATTTATTCAAGAGTAGTTATATAAGATGGGCATTAGCTATAAATGGACTAAACGTAGCAAATGAAAAATATAATAATCCAAATTTCACCAATGCATTTGCTATTAAAACAAATAGAATAGTAAATGATGAATTAAAAACTGTTAATATGGCTGTATGGAATGGTGCTAATGCAGCAAAAAAGCATTTGAATACGATTCCAATGTTAACTTCGTATGGAATAATAGATATTTATAGTTTATTAGAAGAATTAATATTAAAATTATTTAAAACATATAGATTATATAACCCTTCTAAATACATTACAGGTAAGGAAAACAAACACTTAAGAGTTTTATATAGAAATAGCCATTCTTCAGAAGAAGATAAATTAATTTGGGAAAATGAATGGAATAAAAAACTAGATAATTGGGTACGAAAAAAAATTTACGATGGACTTGACAAAGTTTTTATTTCATTTATAAAAGAAATTGAAATTTTAAGCAATTTAGATAATTTATCAAAAGAATTTGTTAATCTCAAAGAAATAGACGAAATTTCTAAATCTATTAAATTCTTTTCTGTATTGAGAAACTCTTTAATTCATGGTTCAACAACTGTAACACAAGAATTGTTTGACGCATCAAAATTACCTTCTATAAATGATATTAAATGTAAAGTAGGTGATAGGTTAGAATTTAATATTGAAACACTAAGTGCATTCGATCAGTTTATACATGCATTACTTGGAAAATTAAATGTTTATTTATTATTTATTAAAGAACAAACATAAACTACAGCTAACACCAGTTACAACTGTGTAAATAGTTAAAAATGACTTGGGTAATTAAAAAACCTAGTCATTTTTTTTATATTTAAATTTTATACAGTTATGAAAACAATCGATTCCATTCCAGACGAGTTTTTCAAACAATTTAAGACAGGAGAAAAATTCAATAGCTTTTTTAGATAGCTACAAAAACGAGCCTTCGAGAAAATACTACAAGGTGAGCTAGCTGCTCATTTAGACTACAAAAAGCATGATTCTCGCAAAGAAACCAATACCCGTAATGGTTATTCCACAAAGACCATTAAAACCAGTTATGGGCAAGATGAAATCCAAGTTCCTAGGGACCGAGACGCAAGTTTTAACACTATGCTAATCCCGAAACGAAAAAGTATGGTAGAGGGTCTAGAAAACGATATCCCCGCTACCACACGAATCCTTTCGTGTGGTAATTAAAAATTTAATCAAATCACCAACTGAAATTCAACAGAGTCAATCCTTTCACGTGGCAAAATTCAATATACAGATATTCCCTCTCGTAAAACGCAAGTAACATACTAATAAACCCTATTCTATTTTGACACAATCTAAGGCCTACTTTTATCGATAAACTGTCATTATAAACACAAAACTCTCAACATGATTGAGAATTCTTGTATATAGACCACGCGAAAGGACTCGCGCGGTAGCGTAGTCGAGTCATTATATTTTTCGCGCGCTAGCGGGGTGTTAAAACTGCCGGAGCAAGAGCTAGTAAATCAACTTTAGAGGTAGTGAAGCTATTGAAAGAATTTAGAAAAGTTTCTATAGAAGAGTCTACTAAGTAATATTTAGATAAAAACAAGCCTCGCTTAAAAGAGGTTTGTTTTATACATTTTTTTCTTTTACAAAAACTTGATATACTATAATTGTAAACCATGAGGAAATATTTGTCCCGTCAATAATAATTCTCTTATATTTTCGAATTCAACTATCCTAGGGTATTCCTGACCAACACCATAAACTCTAATTATAGAATATTTATCCTCCTTGTTAAGCATGAACAGCCACTCATTTTGTGAAATATAAATTAAATCTTTCGTATCGGAGGGAGTTCCCTTAACATCGATAAATTTCTCTACGCCATTGTAAAGGAATCTGATATCGTATGGCTTCCCACTTTCTTCATATTGATTTTCCCAAACTATATCAGAGTAATTACAGTTACTACACAAATATCCATAGACAAATTCTTCGGACCATAATCCAATATCACTACGTACTAGATCACTACCAATTTCTGAATAGGTTATTGTCCCATTTTGTGTTGCGACTGAAAAGTTTTTCTTTTGAAAACTGACATTCCCCATGTCGTAACTATCTGGATTATAATCCGGTATAAAAGGAGTGTCATTTACTGCATCAGTAAAATCTATTAAGATAGGATTATCAATGATTAAAGGTTTTTCTACATGTATAGGTAAAGAGATGGTTGGTACGGCTCTCTTTGTAAAGATTTTCTTTTTTTTCAAGCTATTTTCTGAAATGCCCATTTCTTTTATCCATTCCAAAATTTCACTTTTATCATTTTCGCGTAAGAGGAAACCTAATTCTTCATTAAAACCATAAATTTCAAGATGATTTGACAATTCTTTGATTAAGCTTAATAAAGTTCTTTCATTAGACCATTTACCTTTAAAATAAAAATTTAAGTTTTCTCGAAAAACAGTTAGCGTTGGACCTGCAATTTGTTCTCCTTGGTGATTAAAAGACAAAGAAATTTCATCCGCCGTATAAAAAAATGTGTTATCGATCAAATTGAATAGCCTTCCAAATTGGTTGGAGTATTCGTCTGGTTTTTTTTTCTCAATAACGGCAGCAAAATAAGGGAGTATATCCTCAAGAACATCTTTTAAAGTAGATTCATTATTCTTGTTTTGAAAAGTAGGTTCAAATTTATTGATCGTTTGAATCTCTAATAATGATAATAATTCAGTAAAATTACTATCTTTTTTACAATTGCTTGGAATATGAATAATCTTGAAGTTGTCCGATTCTGCTGAAAAACCTTCAATAGTTATATATTTCAGTAAAGAAGCTGATTCAAATTTACCATTTGTAGCGTACAATTTATTTTTTGCCGCCCATACAGATAGATACTCTTTCCAATCTCTTGAAAAATCAGGCAACAATGATGCAAGCTTATTATAAATTTGACCAATCCTAGTTATTGGTGGCCTATGGCCAGGGTCAGCTTCAGATTGTGCAACAATTTTTTCTAATATGCTGAAATAATCATTATTTTCAAGTTTGTTCTTGAAATTTAATAACGATTTCCAATTATCAGTAATATTATCATCGTAATCAAATACTGGAAAATAATTTCCAGCAATATCCTTTATTTCTTTATTATTAATATAGATATTTCTCGAAAAGTCAAGGATTCCTTGGGTGGTTGGTATACATTGTTTATTTTTTACAAACCAGGGAAAATAGTTCTCGACACCGGTACTGTAGGAATTTCTACCATAACCTACACCATAACGAAAACGTGCATCTGAAGTTAATTCTGTAAAAGTATCCGATGGAGCTTCTAGCAAATTTTTCCAGAATATTTTGCTATATTCAACGTTTGAAGTGGTGATATTTAAAAATGATGGAATCTTCACAAGACCAATAACATTATGCGAACCAAATCCAAAAGCTTCCGGAACAGCCCTAGCCATACTATCACAGGAAGTCACCCATAAATGGTCTGTTATTTCTTGCAAGGTTGCTAAAGTGTTATTATTATCTATAGTTTCAATTTCAATTTTCTCTTTTACTTTAATAGCCTTAAAAAAGATATTCCACTCAGATTCCGCGCGATTGTTTCCTAAATACGCTTCTGATACAAATGAAATGTCACCAATAATTCCTTCTAGTTTTAGATTAGGGTTATAACGGTTGGATAGATAGCAATGTTGAGATTGGACGAAAGATAGATTATCGTTTTTTATCCTTAAAGGCAACTCCCGTAAGGACTCCAATATACTTTCACTTAATGCCCGTTCCCAATACAATCGGAATAGATTAAATGTGATTAAAAGGTAATTGTCAACATTTATAAAACCTTCAGCTCTTATGTTAGGAATAATTACATTGGTAACATAAGCAATCTCCGATGGATGTTTTACACCAAGTTCTTTTAACCATTCAAAAACAGCAGTATTACTTTGTATTTGTTTATATACTTCAAAGTGTATAACGGGAAGGCTTCCCAATTCTGTTGAATTTGTTCCTATATCGCTTGGAAAACAAATTCCGTAAGACGGATTGTATAATACTTCATCTTCAGAATAAATAAAAGGAAGTGTTTTTGCATGTTGAAACCATTCCCCCACGGTGTCGAGATCGGACATTTCTTTGAAATAAGCAATTAAGTCAAAATTATGAGAAATGCTATGCCGTGCTGTAAAATGTTCAGAAAGGAAAAAAGGTTGTAAACTATCTAATTCGAAAGTTTCAACAGACAATAATTTAAGTTTGCCAGGTTCTTCAATAGCACTATGGACAAAACAATCATCGTCAAAATGTAGTCTACTTTCTTTATGGATAAATTCAGTAATAGATTTTGGATCTATAAAGGACTGCTTTGATAGGCCAGTCAGGTCGTAAATAACTTCTTTGGAGTTCTTAGTATTCTCTTGAGTTGTTGTGATAAATGGCTTCTTGTTAAAACATTTATTATAACTTTTGTTAAATGATTTTTTCAAGTCGTTACTTGTATCATTGAATCTTGTAGGTAGCAAATGTAAAACCTGGAATTTATATTCGGATTGTGATAATTCCGAAAGCCAATCGAACATTTTTTCTGCGACTAGCCCAAACAACCACTGATTCCAGGATACATCACTATTGATGGATTCCCGCGCAGCATTTGTCATGAAACTACTATTTACAAGAAATGGAAATTGAAAATCATTCACCTTTGTGGGTAGATAGGTAAAAATAAGGCTTTCCTCGTGCTTCAAGGACTTAATCTTACCATTCTCTACTTTTGCAGCATAAGATACTTCGGTAAACTCTGAAGTTTTCAACTTATCAGGGGTTTTTTCATCCTGTTTCATTAATAGTTGAGTGGATTCTGAAACAGGAATCTCCTCAAATGTTCGCGTAATCCAGTTGCTTATTGGATTACTATTTTCTATTAATTGTATTTCATTAAATGATTTACTCTTTAAAATGATATTTTTTTCGATAGAATAATATGCATTACCATTTTTGGAAATAGAAATTTTAGAAATATGCCTGAGGAAGAGAAGGATGTGTCCGTTGGATATTAATTTCTTCAAATCGTTTTCCAAAGATGTAGTATTATCAAGTTCTAGTATGGTAGAAACATTATGACTGCTTTCTTTCAGCCTCTGTTGTATATTAAATGGTAATTCATCAGCGTTTGTCCATATTGGAATGACTTGCCATGGAAGAATTCCTTTATGAATTTCTTTGTCAAAGCGAAACTGGAATCCATCGGAGAAAACAGTAACCTTTTTTGAAATACCAAACACCGACTTAAAGCCAATTCCCTTATACCCTGTTTTTTTTGGATCTGCTTTTTTAGTGCTTGATCCAGCGGTAGTCAGAGATCTGACATCATTTTCATTGAAAGCTTTACCATTATGAGAAACAATTAGACTATTTGGCAGGAAATCAAAATAAATTTCGTTACTATCGCCAGATGCAGCATCATCAGCATTTTGTATAAGTTCAAATACGAATCGTTCACTTTCTGAATAAATATCTGAAGCGACTGTGTTAAGTAATGCAGCTGCCATTTCAGCTTGAGCAGGATGATTATAAGTTGATGTTTCAACAAAAAGCTCATCAATAAGTTGTTTTTTATTCATAAGTTGTTTTTTGCCAGTATTAAGAGACCCTGGCTCTCTATGTTACTGTAATATGAGATTCTTTAATACTTTTGTGTGTTTGATAGATATTATTTTATGATGATTTATATGAACAAATATTACTATGGTTTTGGAGTCCTTTGTTCATATTTGTTATTCGATTATCCATTCCAACATCTCTTTTCTTTCTGTGTCACTATGCAAAAAGAACTTTTTATAGTGTAAAAAATTTGGATCTACAGTTTTACTGAAAAGCTTTGAAAAAACACTGTTAGTTGACAATTCAAATCCCACAGAATTAAAATCCAAATCATAAGCTTCCTTATATGAGATATGCTTATTTGAAGGAAAATCTAAATATTCTTTATTAAATTCTGAAGTACCAAAATATGATATCAAAGCTGCCTCAAGAATCGTTATTTGCTGGTCTAGACTAATTGGAGTAGTCTCTATTTTTACCTGATGTTCAAGGTCAACATGCATTTGATCGGGATTATAGAAAGAACGTGGATTGAAGACTGTTATAAGTGTTGGTTCAAATGTCAGGCTTAAAAACCATATCTCATAATCAGGATATTTATTCTGAGTATCAAAATAGATTTTCTGTGCTTTTTCATGTGATTGCAGACGATCAATAGTTATCCTGCTTCCATTTTTTCCAAAGGCTTGCCCTACATACAATACTTCTAAATTCGCTTCATCATAATAGACTTCATTTTGGGCTGAAGAATGTCTAAAAAGCAGATTTGTTTTTCCTTCAGAACGAAATGATTTATTATCTGAATAAGTATGGAAATAATTATACGGATAGGGACAATCAACTTCTGTTATTTGTTGATCAGATCTATTTAAAATAGAAACAAAAATGTCTTTACGTATTCCTTTTAAGTTCGTATAAAAATTCCAATTTATATTTTCCTTTGTGACTAAAGAATTATTTGCGTCTAAAAGTATTTTTGGTGATCTACAGATCATATAAATATGTAGAGGTAATTTTCTTAATTCAACCACTTTTTCTGGATCAGTAAATGTATCCTGTTGCTTAAGTACAAGACATCTAGCCTTAAGACTAATTAAATTTTCTAAATTACGGTTAGCTGACATTACAGTTGATATTAAAAGTTTTCTTATAAGTAAAATTCTATTTTTTTATCCAGACGAATATTCCTAAAACAAAAAAAGATGCCTAAGCACCTTTATATAATTTGAAATTTAAATCTTTTTCTACTTTATTAAATTATTAGCAGAATCTAAATCATCGGATGTTTCAAAATCGAAATCAAATAATTCCTTTGGGTGTATATTTAAACCTTGGGAAATTGAGAGTATAGTTTTCATTGACGGACCATGTTCTCCATTTAAAGTTCTATATATCTGTTTTTGCTCAATATTAGAAAATGAGGCAACTGTTACCACATCTACATCATATTTCTTAAGAAGTTGTTGTAAATGTTGACCAAACTTCATATAATAATTCTTTCTATAGTCTTCCACCATGTGAAAATCCGAATTTAAATTAAAATTAAATTGTCAAATTTGACAATTAGTGAAATTTTTATATATTTGAATCCATATTGGACAAACCTGTCAAATTGACCATTAAAAACTACTGGTTTTTTGATTTAGTTAGCACCATACTTTCATTAAAAAAATACGGACTATGGTAAAAAAAATAACTGTAGGTTTCCCTAAAAATAGAACAATTCTAATTAAGATTTAAACAAAAAATGACTTCGATTGCTACTATTCCAAATCATTTTTTATAGGTTACAAAGTTTCCCCTAAAAATAATCTTTTTACATATAGTATTTATGCTAATATTTACGATTTGTATCTTGTAAAACAATAGAATCTAAACGAGATTTAAAATTGTGAAAATACAATTTATCGACCTTTATGTTTCTTCCATTTTTTAGATCAATCAACATCTCAATAATTGTTTCACTTATTAAATGATCGTCCCATTCTTTATGCTTAGAATATATTACTAACCATGTAATATAGAAATCTTGATAAGATCTTCTAAAAGTTTTAGACTTCTTTACATTAAAAAATTCATTAACAATCTCTTTACTAACATTTTTACCAAACAAAGTACCGAAACGAATTATTAATTCTGAAGTCTTTTCAATTGACTTAATAAACAAATGTTTATCAATAATATTTTCATCAAGCTTACTTAGAAAATCTGTAATAGCAGATTTATTCTTTATTCTACAAGTAATACGATCACTTCTCAAAAACAAACCTAAAACCTTTTCATAAGTTTTATCTTTTTCTAATTGAAATATAATATATGATAAAATGGTAATCAACTCTTCATTTTCCATCCTATCAGTCTTTCCTTCTAATCGTTCTTTATTGTAAAACCATCCAATATTAGCTTCTGTAACACTTTTGATCTGATTTATCACTTCATTATCAACTGTTGAGTTCCACATTTCAAAAGAATTATTATTAATTGGATAAGGCTTTTGATTTAATCTAATGAATAAATCAGTAGCCGAAAAACTATCATTTAAACTCTGCTCAATAATAATTTCATCAATAATAAAGTCTAAAATTTTATCCTGTTCTAAAGCTGACAATGCCGAATAATTTAAACCATTTTTATCAAGAATTTTTAATCCTTTTAATTTAAAGCTATTATTAAATGAGTATGTTAACTCATTGTTTTCGTTAACATACTGTTTACCTAAAAATGCGATTATTGACAATAACCTCTGTTGTCCATCAATTACCTCTTTTACACCATCTTTACGTTTATATATAAAAATGGGGGGTAGATTAATACCTAATAAAATACTTTCAATAATAGAAGACGCTTTAAATAAAGATATTCTCTCTTGTCTTTGATAAGAAGGTCTAATTAAATATTTATATGTTATAACATCTGATAACACCTCTTCAATTGGTTTTGAAATTGGTGACGGTTTATTAATCCTTAAACTTTCTAAATTACTTAGTACATCTTGAACATCTTGATCAGTTTGCGTTAAATCTTTAATAATCTCTTTAAAGTCTGTGCGTCTTATAAATATTTCAAAGTCAAAACTACACCTATCTTTAAAAAAATCAGAAATATTTACAAACCTATCTATAATATTTTTATAATAAAAAGAGTTATCTTCAGAATATAAAAACAAGGATTTATTAATATAACTAAACAAATCTTTTTCAACATCCATGTCTAAAATTGGTATCCCATCCATGTCTAAAATTCTAATAGCCCATAAAATACTTTCATTTATCAATTTATTATTTTGAACTAAACCATTTTCAATAAAATAATTATTAATTAAAAATACCTTATAAATCTGTTTCTTAAAAATCTTAAATTCAATATCAATATCTTCAATTGTATTTATATAAGCCTTATAAAGAATTGATAACGTTTCATTTCTTCTGTTGCCTTGTGCAAATCTTGAAATAGGAAATTTAGATAAAACAAACGATTTTCGTAAAAAATCTATCATTTTCTCTTTTAGTTCAACAGTATCTTGGTCATTTATAAAAAACGTTTGTTTCAACTGATTATTAAAATACAAATTAATAGACAATTCTTTTTCAAACAAATTTGATAAAGTATCAGCATCATATTTTGCTGAATCCACTTCAACTGACGTCAGCGGCGTAATTCCAGTATTATATCTTCTGAAAATTTCCTTTTTTATTTTATCTTCTAAATTTGTATCTATCCCAATAATAACCTCAAACTCAAAAACTCGAATATTAGAATTCCAAAATATCTCTTTTATTTCATCTTTTAGTTTATTGAAATTTAACTTACCTAATGCTGGCAAAGACAACAGACCTTTATCTGTTAATGAAAAATCATTTTCAATAAATCGTTTTAACGTTTCAAACCTTTGTCTTCCATCAATTACTTCAATATTTGTTCCTGACTTAAACAAAATTAATGGTGGTATTTCTGTCCCTAATAAGACGCTCTCTATAAAAAAAGTTTGCTTTATATTATCCCATACATAATTTCGCTGGTAATACGGTTTGTAATTGATTCTTCTTAAATTTCTATCACTTAATAAAGTTTTAATAGAAATTGTTCTTGGAGTAATTTTTAAACTCCCTTTAAAAATATCTAAAAAATTCTTTTCGGTTAAATTACTCATAATTATAAATTCTCCATATTACTTATCTTAAATAAAAACTCAACTTTCCCCTTATTGTCGTCAATTGTACTTACTGACAAATCATCTTCATTCTTTTCAATATATCTTGACATATATAAAATTGTATAAAGATGTCTTTTAAATAAATCCATAATAAACTCAGTTTCTAATACATCATGAGCTATAATTTCACTTTTTAAAAAAACAATTGAAAATAAAAAATCACCGTTTATTTTTAGTTTAACTTCAACATCTACTTTTAGTAATTTTTTAGAATAAGATCTATCAATATCTTCAGTATTTTCAATGTTTTTGTAATCTCTTATACCTTCCGATATAATAATTTCATTAAATTTCAATAAAGATTCAATATCAATTTTATTTTTTTCATCTAGGTCAAAATTAAACTCAAGTTTATCAAATATGTTTAAATGCTTCAAAAAATTGTATTTAGTTACTAATCCTCTAACTTTCAATCCCATATTTGTATGGTAATTGTAGTTGAGTATTAATAATTCAGCATCAGACAATTGTGATCTTAGTAATTTGAAGTATTCTTGCTTTTTGTAATCAACAATATTTGAACTATCAATTAAAACCATTATTCTATATAAGGTTTTAAAATAAGGAGATAGTTTATCTCGATTAGAATTAAAAATCACTAAGTATCTATCACATATTTGATTTAAAATTTTATCAATGCTTTTTTCCTTTAGGTCAATATTTTTCAACTCCTTAATTATTTCTCCAAAATAATCTCCTCTTTCAACAACTCTATTTAAAGAGTTTTTATAATTATTAAAAACATTTAAATATGAAAAATAGCTCGAATCAAACTGTTGTACTTTTGCAATATGAGATTGTTCTTTAAGTTCTTTATTTTGCAATTTATAAAGATTAGTCTGTTCTCTAATTAATACCGTTTGTTCTTCATATACTTTTCTAGTTTCTTTAAGTTCAACTTTTTGATCTTGAAATTCGATCACTTGCTGTTCTAAAGCAGAAGTTTGTACTTTAAAATTTTCTTGATTTATACCAATATCCCTTCTTTGTTCTTTTAAGGCAACATAAAATAAAATGACACCAGCAAGTGAAAATAAACTCCCTATAAAACCTCCGACAAAATCACCAAACTGCCCAATTATTGATTCATCAAGAAATAAAGTATGATTCCAACTACCGAATATTATAAATAGTATTATTGCTATTATTATTAATATAATACCTATTACAGAGAGTATTTTCCCCGTTCTCTCAGAGAAAAAAACATCTTTTCTCACATCGATACTATGATCTGATTCTGACATAATTTACCATTAATTTGTTTTTATTTTACTAATATTTTGACACCAAAACAAACGATTAAAAAATATATTACGTTTCTTTAGATTAATCTCTCACAAAATATTTTCTATTTAACATTCTGCTTGCAAAAATACAGTAAATATTTAAAATATCTGATTCTAAATTAACATACTCAGACATTCATTACACTTCTTACTAAATACAACAAGTAATCTTTAATCAATTCTCTTAAAACAGCTAAAATATTCACTCAGCTCTTATATAAGGAAATCCGAAAATACTTCTTTTTTTAATCTATATTAGTCAAGTCATTACAAATAGACGTAAATTTAACAATTATGATCTAATAATCTATCCAAA
Source organism: Flavobacterium sp. (assembly GCA_040393465.1). Taxonomy (GTDB): domain Bacteria; phylum Bacteroidota; class Bacteroidia; order Flavobacteriales; family Flavobacteriaceae; genus Flavobacterium. Next base: position 279,828 of record JBEBUC010000001.1, read on the forward strand.
ATAACATCTTGAATATAAATAAATTAGTTGTTTTCATATTGATGTTTTTAGTCGATTCCTAAATTAATTCCACCCCTTTATTTTCGTGAAAAAAAACAGGCCTAATGAAAAATTCATCAAGTATCTTTTACTATAATAGCAATATCTAATGAGTAAATATGAAAATATTGAAATGCAATAAAACCTGTCATTAGATTTAATATATAAAAACTCTACAATAAAGAAATTTAAAGGATATTTAATATAATTTAGCCCATCTAGAGTCTGAAAAAAACAACAGGAAAGATTGATTTTACACTGATTGATGTACGTGTTTTTTGTTGTAAGAAATGTAAATAGAATCAGAATAATTTAAAAGCATAATTTTTTGTATATTTACAATTAATAAATATTTAGATAGATTAATGCCGATAGATAGAATAAATATTAAAAATTTCAAGTCAATCAAAGATTCTGGTGATATTGAAATTAGGCCAATAAATATCCTTATTGGCCCAAATGGTGTTGGGAAATCTAATTTTATCAATTTTTTCAAGTTACTAAATAGCATATATAATCAAAGATTAAGAGCGTTTGTAGCTGAAAATGGTTATTCACATAAATTACTTTACTTCGGAAGAAAAGTATCAAATTTTATTGAAGGTAATATTGTTTTTAAACCTGAAAAAAAGAATGTGAATAATAGATATGACTTTAAACTCGTTCCACAAAAAAATGGACCAGGTTTCTATTTAGAGAAAGATGCAGGTGGATTTAATTCTTATGCTAATGGATTTAATGAATCGTGGGGTTATATTGAATTTGGAGGCGAATATAAAGAAGAAAGTGAATTAATTAATAATTCATCAACAAGAGCAAATTATTTAAAAGATTATTTTCAAGAATTTAAAATTTTTCATTTTCACGATACTGGAAATAATTCTCCATTGAAACAACCTGCAAAAGTTAACGATAATAGAAACTTAAAAGAAGATGGAAGTAATCTGCCAGCATTTCTATATGCCATAAATAAAACAAACCCTAAACATTTTAAAATTATTGAAAAAGCAATAAAATCAGTTGCTCCTTTTTTTGAACGATTTGTTTTAGAACCAAATGTATTAAACGAAAATTTAATTGAATTAAATTGGTTAGAAAATAATTCTGATGAATTATTTAACGCACATAATTTTTCTGATGGTACACTTAGATTCATTGCATTAAGTACATTACTATTGCAACCTAATTTACCTAAAACAATAATTATAGATGAACCAGAACTTGGATTACATCCATTTGCAATTCAGAAATTATCGGCATTAATAAAATCAGCCTCATCAAAATCACAAATAATTATTTCAACACAATCTGTTGGATTGGTCAATCAATTTCAGATCGAAGATTTAATTATTGTAAATAGAGAATCTGGACAAACTATTTTTAAAAGACTGAATTTTGAAGCATTTGAAGAATGGCTTGAAGAATATTCTTTAGGTGAATTATGGGAAAAAAATCTTTTAGGTGGAAGACCTATAAAATAGCATGAGAGCAGTATATATTATAGCAGAAGGTCAAACTGAGGAACAATTCATAAATGAAATTTTACGTCCTTATTTTTTTAGATTTAACATCTATGATGTTAGAGCTATATTAATGGAAACTAGCCCTGGTTATAAAGGTGGTGATGTAACTTATAATCGTTATAAATATAATATTCAATTGTTATTAAAACAGGAGTCCAACATAATTGTTACTTCATTAATTGATTATTATAAATTGGATACAGGATTTCCAAATTATAATGAATCACAAATTATACAAGATAAATTCATGAAATTAGATAGCTTGGAAGAAGCTATTGGGAATGATATTTCAAATCCACGTTTTATTCCATACATTCAATTACATGAATTTGAAGGACTACTTTTTTCTTCTATGGAAGGATTTAACTATCTAACAGATGTACCCCAAGATAATTTAATTATTTTAGAACAATTAGTCAACAGTTATAATAATCCTGAATTGATTAATGAAGGAGTTCGAACTGCTCCTTCTAAAAGACTTATGTCTTTAATTCCAGGTTATCAAAAGACATTCCATGGACCAATAATTGCAGACGAAATTAATATAGATGTTATTATTTCTAAGTGTAAGAGATTTGAAAATTGGCTAAGTAATATTATCAATTTGTATAATCAATAAAAAATATCACATAACATCGTATTGGCAAAATGGCGGGTTAAGTGAGAAATTGAAAGTTTCTCACTTTTTAGTCGCGACAGCCTTTTATATTTTATTTTCTCATAAATTTAGAAAATAATAAAAGATTGTTGCTAAGGTATAGACTCCCTCTTTTAAGACACTACTAAATTCGATAAATAATCGATTAAACAAATAGTATTGTATACAAATCTCCTTTAAAATAAAATTACATACCTTTGATTTACAATTAAAATTTTCATATCTAAAAAATCATAGATTTAAGACTCGGTCAATTAGGTGCGCACAACAATTAAAAACGTAGAAAGCCCCTATTTATAAAGTATACGGAGTGTGGTGCCAATCCCTCTTTCTCCGCCAAAAAAAGAAACCCGATCTTGATCGGGTTTTTTCGTTTTACATCTTTTTGGCGTCGAGCTCGCTCGTAAGCGCAAAAAGTGTAAAACGAAAAGCAACGTTACGCAGTAACGGTGTCGTTTTTTTTAACAGCTCTCCCTCAACGGGAACACCGTAGCGAAGCGAAGGTAATCCCATCTTAGCCTCCCCTCTTTCATAAGTCTTATGCAAATTCGCTGTGGCCGCGTCACTGAACAGCTCTCCCTCAACATGAACACCGTAGCGAAGCGGAGGTAATCCTATATTTATCCCTTTTCATATGTGTGTTAAAAAGCCGTTGTGGTCGTGCCACTGAACCGCTTCCTCCTCAGGGAACACCGTAGCTAAGCGAAGGTAATCCCGGATCAATCGGATCAATCCTATAGGAACTAAATTTCATAAAAAAACACTTACCGTTTAAATAGCAAAAGAGGTTATTCGTGAATGAATAACCTCTTTTGCTATTATTATAACCTTCACAGGCTCCTTATCTTATTTTTTGCGTCTTAATTAAAATGAACTCCTTTATTTATAGACACTTGTTCTAATCATCGGATTCACAATAATTCTCTCAATCACAAGTTTACCAAGAGCACAAAAATCTATTTCTGGAGTGTCTTTAAAATTATAGACCGCTTCGTTATTACTTGTTGCCGTACCATCTCCCATACTACCGTTTACACGATGCCCAACATATCCAAATTTACCAGTGGTTAGATCCAGAAGAGGAGTAATATGGCTCCCAAAGGCTATAAAAACAGCATTATTTTCTCCCGGAGTAAACCCCCTTGGAATAAAAGGGGTATAAAAACGACCCTCCTGTGTCGGTCCCCCAAGAATTTGAAAACTATTATGCCCTACATAATAAGGTATCCCATTGGTATCAATAGCTCCAAAAGATTCTCCAACCCCACTATTCTGAGCTGCCGCTATAAATTTAATGTTTTCTAAAAAACCGACACCTCCAACACCCAATACCCTACCCCAAGTGGCTGCTGTAGAAACTGTAATTGGAGTCCCTCTACCTAAGGAAGACATGGTATTGGCTCCCATAGAGTACACCGCCCCAGTTGATGTTCGAGCAAAATAAACAGAATTACTACCAGCTGTTGATAATTCTACTACTTTTTCTCCTGTAGGAAGAGCTGTTAATTTTTTCGGTTTGTTAGTTGTAAATACGGCGGATCCATCTCCTAAGTAAACCCTATTTCCCCAACTATACAGATCTCCTGCATAGGTTAAAATACTAATAGCTCCAGAAGCAGGCTTTATGCTTTTAACGAGTCCCACACTAGCCTTATGCCATTGGTTATCGTTCGCTGATGATCCATCTCCATACATATTAAAAGCGGTAGAACTTTCATTCCCTTTTAAATAGACCTCCCCTGTGTAGGTTAATAAAGCAATAACCGTTGTACTTCCAGAAATCTTCTTAATTTGAGCAGGTAATACCCCCACTGGTAAGTCCATCTTTGTAAAACTTCCCAACCCTGTAATAATTCCATTAGATACCCCCCAAGTGTACAAGCCATCCGTAGTTAAGAGAAAAAATCTCGGAGAACCTCCTCCAACGATGCCTAAGGTAGCTTCCAAAACCTTACCGGTATAGGGAAAACCATTTTCAGGAGTGATTGCCAAGGGCCTGTAAATATTCCTAGATTGCTCCGTAACTCCTGGTGATCCCGGTTTAGGCTGATATATCGCAACGGGACGTGCATATTCTCCAAAAATAACATAACCATCTCTAGTTTTCGACATCGAAGTATGATGTCCCGCTACTATCAATTCTGTATCATTAGAAATCAAATCTAGGGTAGTACAATCCAAATATCCAGGTTCATCCACTGCAGGATCTAACCCAGATCCATGACAAACATTAGCGTTAGGGTCATAATAATAGATATGTTTGGTAGGTAGATAATCTGCGTTTTTTAACGATCCATCCGGGTTTACATCCCCCTGAATATGCCCGTCTATGTCAATAAAAGGAAACTTAAACTGAGCTTCTACCACATCAAAACATCCATCCCCGTCTGAATCCGTATCCAAATGGTTGAGTTTTCCATCCCCATCAATATCGTCATCACAGTCTATTTTGGCATACAAGGAAATATGAAAATTCTCCATCACAGTGGTTATCTCAGTAATATATCCAGCACTGGAGCTCTTCTGTCCTGTTAGACCCGAAATCTTATAGTATCTATATCGGTTTTGATTTTGAGTAACTGCAATAACAACTTCTGAATTAAAAACCGTTGGAAGAGTGATTACATCTGATAAATCGACCCAAGTCGTTCCATCTACTGAACCTTTCAAGATCACCGTAGCTCCTGTCCAACCTCCAGAAGAAGGAAAAGTTAGAGAGGAATATTCTACTCCATACTCTATAGGAATAGAAAATTGCAGTATAGTTAAACCCGCTATAGGAGTTCCTGCAGGAATTCTAAGCGTACTAGCTATATTTCCATCTATAACGGAACTAAGCGCTCCAGTCAGTCCTACTAGCTCGGTGCTAACTGTGATTAAATCTCTACGATCTCCACTTTCTAAAAGAGATTTATCTATAATAAAACAATTGGGGGATTCTATATGGTTATAAATTCCATCGTTATCTCTATCTACATCTAGGATATCTGGAACCCCATCACAATCATAATCTCCTTCACAACCCGTAGTTTGAGCTCCTAGATAACTAGAGGTTCCCAAAAAGAATATTAGAAAGAACAAGGAATTAAACTGAGTAAAAATTAATCTCATATATTTTGAATTTATCATCATTATCTAACGACTAATACGATATTTACAAACTCCGAAGGCCCTGCTTGCGCAACCGCATCATCTTGTAATACATAGGTTAATACCCCGTCCGCACTCACATCCATCGTACGAAATACCGCAGGATTATAATCGGTTATATAATAATATAAATCAGTAGCTGCTGCAAAAAAAGGTATAGAACCAGGAGAACCAGGACTTTGATGCTTTGGAGCTGCAAATTGTTCTTTATACAACGTATATAGATCATATGGTTTTGCACTTACTATATCCAAAGAAATCGATGGCATGTAGAAGAATTTCACCACATTTCCGCTAATACAAACCCAATTTGGCGCATCAGGAGTTCCTGTATTTTGACTTAAACATTGTTTATCTATATCATAAATTAACAATCCATTTGCAGGTCTAGGAATGTTTATGGCAACATTAGAAATTCTAGGAATCAAAACTCCAGCATTATTATTTACAACATCCAGCGCGGCACTTGCATCAGGTGTTAAGGTTCCTATACCTGCACCCATTTCTTGTGAAAATGATTGCGTAGATATGCAAAAAAAAGTAAACAGGGCTACCAGCTTAAAAAAGGTATTTTTTTTCATAGTTAATTTATTTTAGATTTAAATATTTCGTTGATATAGAACAATGATTAACTTAAATAATTAAAGTTTAGTTCTTGCTTATTTTGACGCTTTCTTATAATATTGAATAAACCTAAAGATTCGAGAAAAGTTCTTATCTGTTTTAATAGTTTTCTAATTATTCGTTGAGTCCTTTACTAAGTTGATTTCGTATTATATAAAATTATTTTTTTAAATTTTAACTCCCTCCAAAAATGTACAACAGCTGAAACTATTATTATTTTAAGGTCTTTTTAATAAATTCATTTATATAAAAATAGACTTATACTGCAAAAGTAATCTACAACACAATCTTTAAAAGACTCAAATTTCTAGATTGCACAACAACCTAACAATATGATACAAGCTAAAACACTATTATATTGATATTCAAACAACTTACTATTTTGTTAAAACAAATCGATTGTTCTAATCTGAATTAAAAGAAACATTTTTTTAACATATCACTAATTTGAAACATCGTTCAAAGTGAACTTACTCAAGTAGCTTATAATGGCGGTGTCTATGTTTTTATAAATCGCAGAGGCAATCAAATGAAACTCTTACACTGGGAGACAGAGGGCTTTGTATAGTATCACAAGCGATTAGAACAAGGTGCTTTTGCATTTCCCAATCACAAAAAGACTCAAATTAGTTAGAGTGATTTAGTGTTAATGATAGAAGGTATACAGCTTATAAAAAGCAGCCAAAAAAGACGTTTTCTATAAAGTAAAATACTTTTGATTATTGTGTATTCAGTGCTTTTGGTGGATCTCAAAAACGAAGGTTATCTTCACGTAGATGAAACCACTATCAAAGTCATGGATGAGAAAAAGAAAGAGAAATCTCATCTTGGATACTACTGGGAATATCACGCACCCTTATCCAATCTAGTGATGTTTAATTACAGCCCTACTCGTAGCAGTAATGCTGCACCGCCTGTGTTAGAAAACTTCAAAAGGACATCTATATACAGATGGTTATAACGGTTATAAAGCCTATAGAAATAAGTATGAAGTGACGCATCTTGGTTATTGGGCACATATTAGTACTTATCTATGTAATGGAAACTTACAGATAGACAATAATCTTGTAGAAAATGCAATCACACCTGTAGCATTTGTCCGTAAAAACTACCTCTTTGTTGGTTCCCATGATGCCTCTTAAAGGGTTACTATGGTGTATACCTTTTTTGCAAACTGTAAAAGTACGACGTTAACCCCTACCTATGTTTAAAGTATCTCCTTGAAAATATTCAATCGATAAACCACAAGAATATTACGCATCTATATCCTTAACTACAAAACCTTAATATCAGGTCCTGTAGAATAATTTATTTACCTTACAACATGTACTTGCTAGGGTACTTACGTGAAAAAGGATTAAGTAGCTACTTATAAATCACTTGCTCTTTCCGTTACAATAGATTTTAATTGCTTTTCTAATTTTACTTAGGTCTGTTATTTAGTTTGCCATAATCCGTGTTTTTTTTAACGAAAGCATGGTACTAACAACATGAAAAAACCAATAGTTTTTAACGGTCAATTTACACTGAAAATAGATGGTTAATTTGGCCGGTTTCTCCAATCTAAACATATTCTCTATCACCTATTCCAATTGTACAATAGGGCAAGCAGAGGATTCATTCAACTTATTTAAAGGAGCTGTTTCACATAGATTATTAGTAGGGTCGATTCCATCATTATTACTTTTACAAAACCCCTTCATTTCACATGCCTTTTTTGAGTTTAAGATACGTGAAATTTCACTAGCCAAAAAAAATATCGCAGCTTGAAAAGCCTTATTAACTTCAAAACCCTTTGGAGGAATAACATATCCCTGATTAAAATTATTCATAAAAAAAGGAGTTCTCAATTTCTTAACAATATCTATGAAATTTTTCGGCTTTCTACCATTATCACTTACTTTTCGCTTTGATTGTGCACCCTAACACCTATCCCTACTATCCGCTTAGATAAGGCTAAAAAGTCGGTTACTTGAATTTAATCTATACTCTCTACCCTACAGGTTTATACATAAATATCGGCTTATTTTCTATAAACTACGCTTCCACATAAGGAATATTTCCTGTCTAATTTTTCCACCACTTTTGAGAAGGATGCACCAATCCGAGATGACCGAATTATTAAACTTCCTGTTTTCCTTAAAAATTGCGCCAAAACCACGTTTAACAAATCGCAACAAGCGAAGTGAAAAAATACAAATGACATAATAAAAAGAACGATTTTTTAATAATTTTATAAATAAATTAACATTAATTACAACAGTATCGATTTAATAAAAACGACAATATATTTATTTTTAAAAGAATAATTAGTAACCATTAAATTAGTTACAAATGAAAAAAAATTTGTTTGCAGTTGCTTTTGCCTTAATAGGATTTTTGGCTCAAGCAAATACGTCGACTAGCCATAGTTCCGATGTATTAGAATTAAAAGAATCCATCCGCATGGAAACGAGCACTTATAGTTGCTTTGATTTTTATGATTCTTGTGATGGAAGTTGGGAAGTATGTCATCACGGATATATTGATGAAATAGCCGATTTCCTATTTGACTGGGATGGTTTCTGTTAAAAAGGAGCATCATCACTATAGCGTATGCCTAGTTGCGTGCGCTATACTTTTTTTACTTAACATTTTAAAAAAAAAACTTATGCCACAGTATTCAGCCAAAAGAAAATACGGTTTTATCATCGTCTTCTTACTCTGTACTTTTAGTACGACAGCTCAAATCGCATCCCATCTCAACAAAAGATTGATATACCAACTAAAGTACCAACCGGACTCAACGAACTCCAAAAGAATCGAATCGGAATTATTTTTTCTTGATTTTTCAGATAAGGAATCCATTTTTAGAAGTGAAACTACGCATCTAAAAGATTCTATTACTAATTCGAAAAATCCTGCCAGTCTTCTTGGTCTAAGACAACAAATACCCAAAACACATTTTAATTATAGGATTCAAAAAAAACTAGAAAAAAAGGAAGCTACGACTTATTTCGACTATATAGCATACCACTTCATTTTAGCCGATGAACCCATAACTTTTAACTGGAAAATCCAGAGTCAGACCAAAGAGATACTCGGATATACTTGTATAGAAGCAACCGCCGAATTTAAAGGACGCCATTATATCGCTTATTTCACAGAGTCGATTCCCTTTTCGGATGGACCTTATAAATTTAAAGGGCTTCCGGGAATGATCTTAGAACTATACGACACTAAAAAACAGTATCACTTCGAAACCGTTGCTATAGAAAAACTACCTAAACCTTATGATTATCAAATAGCTTCCCTTAAAAAGTACAAAAAAATTTCCACAGCAGAACTACGAGAATTTCAAGATAAAATTAAAGAGACCCCCTCGTTATTACTTGCGAATCCAAATATTCAATTAACTCCCGAAGCTTATGAAATAACCGATCGACGAGGACGTGAGAGAAACAAAACCAGAAACAACCCAATCGAATTGACTAGTGAGTAAAAAAAAACTAAAAAACAAAGCAGGGTACTTGTGCTTTTTATTTTTATTAAGTACCCAGATTATACTTGCACAAATAAATATAAAAGGGACAGTCTTTTTACAAGACAACGAGCAACCACTAAGCGGAACAAATATCACCATTACAAACCTGAATAAAGAAATTTTAGGATTTGCAATCACGGATAGCCATGGTGTTTTCTCCATTCAACTAGACAAAAGTACTTCCGACAAACTGTTTATAAAGGCACAAAAACTCGGCTATACGCTATACTCTCAACCCCTCGACAACAAAACACAGTACATACGCATAAGCTTAGTCTATGAATCTACCTTACTCGATGAAGTTCTTATCGTAAATAAACGTCCGATTATACGAAACAAAAACACCCTTATTTACGATGTGGAATCCTTTTCAGAACAAAAAGACAGAACTATTGGCGATGTCATCGCCAAATTACCCGGAATAGAAGTCCTTACCGATGGTAGAATACTATATCAAGGAACTCCTATAGAAAAGTATTATATCGAAGAAATGGATTTACTCGAAGGAAAATACAATCTTGCCAACGACAACCTATCTCACCAAGTAGTTACGAGTGTTGAGATTTTAGAAAACCACCAACCTATAAAAATTTTAGACAGCTTAGTCTCTAGTAATAGAGCCTCCCTTAATATCCGACTAAAAAAAGCCACGACTCTTACCGCAGTTGCTACGGCAGAAGCAGGAGGAAAACCCTTCTTATGGGGCGCTAATATCACGCCGATGTTGTTTAGGAAAAACCTGCAATCCCTTTTTTCTTATCAAGCCAACAATACAGCTAATAATATAGCCCGACAACTTAAAACCCTAACGCTTCAGGATTTAAAAGAACAACTAAACAACAATACCGAAAAACCCGATAATGTAGTACAACTTGTATCGCCGGCAATTCCACCTATTTCCGAACGAAGGTATTTAGACAATAACACCCATTTGTTTACTGGAAATGTACTAACTAAACTCAAAAACCAGTCCGAAATACGACTGAATCTTTCGTATTTAAACGACTACCAAAAACAAGTAGGCAGCAGCAAAACGACCTATTTCTTACCACAAGGCGATCGAATCATTGAAGAGTCTATTAACAATAAAATTTTCATTAATAGTTTAGAAACAAATCTAACTTTTCAGAAAAATACGGCGGACCATTTTTTAAAGAACAGCTTTAAAACCGATTTCCATTGGGACAATCAAAATGGAATAGTACAACGAAGTCCCCTTCAAAACAATCAAACTTTAAGCAATCCCTATTTTTCTCTAACCCATCAATTGCAATGGATGGTTCCCATTGGCGGACCGCTTTTGTCTTTTTACTCTTTTAGCAATTATACACAGACACCACAGAACCTTTACATTACTACCCTCCAATTTACGAATCCACAAAATGCTACAGATGAAATACAAACCCATCAAGAAATTACGAGACAGGTATTCCAGACGAATAATTACACCGAATACATAAAAAAAATAAAAAACTATACGCTGGAAACCAGAGCCGGTTTAAACATCATAACTCGCTATACTAACAGCCAATTATATGGACGGGAATCGCTTATTGGGGATTGGGAAAATCAAAACAAACAGTTCAATAATTCGCATAGATATTACCTACACACAGACATCACACAGAAGCATAAAAAATGGGAAACGAGATTACAACTCCCAATCCAGTACCAGATAGAAGCTGTTGACGACCGCGTTTCTAAAAAAACACTTCAAGGCGCTGGAATGGTTGTAAAACCACAGTTTAGCATTCAATACGACGGAAATTTAGATTGGAAATATAATACGAGCGTCGGCTATAACAATGAATTTCAAAGCGCGCCCTCGCTGTTGCACGGGATTGTCATGAAAAATTACCGCAGTTTTCAACAAATGGACTTTCCGATTTATAGAACGAACAAGTATACGGTGATGTCGAGCCTAAATTACAGAAATGCATTTAAATCCATTTTTTTCAGTTCCGCCTATATATTCACCCTAATCGAAAGTCCGGTCTTGTTTCACAACCTCATGCAAGAAAATGGCACTACCTTTTTAACCACTCACGAAGTAAACAATACCACCACTAACCACCAAGTAAATGCCAAAATATCGAAGTACTTCCATCATCTAAAATCTACGCTGTCCTTAGGGGTAGCTTTTAATTCACTGCGGAAAGATCAATTAATCAATGATGTTGTACTCGTTTCTCAAAATAAAATTTGGAAACCCCATTTAAAAATCAACACCCGATTTTCCGATATCACTACGGTAGATTACGCTCTGGAATCCCATTTTAATTCCAACAAAATCATACTAAAACAAAACACATTTGTGTGGTCTCAAGCTCTAAAGCTTCACCTGTATCCCAACACCAATCACTATATTGGTTTTAATGCAGAACATTACTACAATGATTTTGTATCCACCAACAACCATAATTTTTACCTCGATGGTCTCTATCGGTACAGCATTACCAAGAGAAAAATCGATTTGGAATTGCGTATTTCCAATATCTTAAATGAAAATCATTATGTAAATTCCTCCTTTTCTGATTTTTATTTCTATCAAAGTGTGTTCAATATAAGACCGCAACAAGCAATGGTCGCAGTAAAATTCAATCTTTAAGCAGAAAGTAACATTTGTAACTATCCGGGAACAATTACAAAAAAAGTAACGATACCAGCTGGTGTAAGCAACTGGTTTTATCATCTAATAATACGAGTGTCACGGAAGTGATTCTCTTGTTTTATTGATCACTTTCGCTAAGCAACCACAGTGAATTCACACTGAAGCACCATGAACTGAAATGGAAGGTTCCCAACCCTAACTAGAACCTATAAGCCTGGGAGTATTTGAATCCCAATCGCGACTTTACTACTTCTAATTTTTTCATCACTTCCAAAAGTTTTTATAGTTGCTAAAAATCTAAATTGGTTTAATATAGTTATGCCTGCAATGATTTTTCCATTAAGAAAAGCTTTCTCATGATCAAGACCGAGGTTATTATAAAAACTAGTACTTCCTACGGTGAAGTTTACATTTCCTTGAAAGAAAAAATTAAATTTTCTATTATCTGAGGAGATTCCAAAATAAGAATTTAATCCGAGCGTTCCATTTCCCGTTGATGTATCTATATTACTACTAATTTTTTCTACATCCATCGCACCTCTGATATTGGCATAGGTGTAAGAAGTAATTTGATCCCCGTTATCCTGATTTGTTGTGAAAAGCGGAAATATCCCTTCTAAATAAAAATTTCCTCCACCGTTTATTAATCTACTCAAGGCTTCTTCTTCTGTTTCTGCTTTAATTTGTTCTTGTGTTTGCTCTGGAGTTAAGCTAGCATCATTCTGATTCGATGAAATGGATAAAACACTACCAAAAGTTAATCTTACCGCCCACATATTATCTGTAATAATCTCATTTTGAATGGAGGTCGCATCACTATTGCTATTTAAAGCAAGTGAATTTAATAAAATAGGTCTGTCGGTTCTATTACTATACATATCGTGAAAGAACTTTTTTCTATTTGCTTTCTTCCACGTTGGTAAAACCCACGAAAACTTATCCAATGAAGCTAAAGTTTCATTTCTTTCTATAGTCAACAAAAGAAGCTGCTCTTTTTTTATAGCGATCAGCGCGTTGATGGAGTCTAGTTTTACTTTTGTTAAATCACCATTTTTAATGTACGCATAGTATTTGGTAATACTGTCATTTTTTATACCTAACGTTTTACAATAATAATCTTTATAGCCTTCAAAACTCTTGTGTCTTTTTAAATCTTGAATTTCTTGACTAAGCAATTCAATCTTTTTATTTTTCACCTCTACAACAGCAGCAGCTTCCGTTTTTATTTCAGTTTTAACTGTTTTTATTTCCCGCTTCAAATCCTTAATACGCGCTTTGGTTATTTTTTCATCGATAGTTTCTATACTAGCATTTCTACCAATAGTACTTTTTCTCTCATTAATTGATGGAGTCTGAGCATTTATTTTAAGGATACAAAAAAGAAATAAAATGATTAAAGTAAATGTTGTTTTCATAGTTTCTAGTATTTAAGTAAGAGTGCATGTTCATTTTGGGTAATCCGATTAAGTTTCCACCATAATTCTAGCTATTTGTTCAACACCTATCTTACTTTGAGAATTTCTCTTTAAATTCTTTAGCTTTGACTTTGTCTTTTGCTACTACTTTACCGTCATTGTAAATCTTCGATAATTCTAGATAAGTACCATCATCAAATTTTGCACAACTATAAAAGTGAGAGGCAAATTTTTCAAAATTTGAAGAATTATAATCGGGTATCAAACTTTTTGTAAACCATTCAAAAGCTGTTTTTTCATCCTTTTCCACAGTATATTTAATACGCATTCGCTTGTAAATATTTTCTGTTTTCGGGCTTTGAGTAATGCCATAACTATAAATCATTCCCAAACAATACATCGCATTAGGACTACCGTGTTCTGCAGCAATGGTATACCATTCTATAGCTTTTTGTTCATTTTCTCCGCCGGTAAAAATGGATCCAAAAATTTTGGCGTTTTTGCGGTCGTAAAAATCGCCTAAATGCACCATCGCATCCACACATCCCAAAGATGCAAGATGCTCTAACAGCGGAACATCTTCCATTTTATAGGTAAATAATTGTGTAGAAAGACTCATGATGGCATCGCAGTTATTGTTTTTTAAGGCACTTACATACCAGGAATAACCTTCTGGAACCAGTAGTTCACAATCGAGCTTTTTACTGGCGAAGTATAAAGTCATTTTAGCCTTTTCATCTCCTTTTACTGCGATATCCATTAATGGTAAATAGTTATCTCTAAATTCTTTTTCATTTTTTATTTTGGTTTCTTTACGTAAGGCCTCCGTGTTTGCTTTTGATTCTGCCGCCCATCTTTCCATCTTCTTATCGTAATTAGCATTCATCTCCTCTAATATATTGCCTAGAACTGTGGCAGCAGCCTGTACATAAACTTCTGTTTCAGTCGGACTATTATAGCTATTAGTTGGTACATATTGCGTAGTAGTCTCAGGTGTTGAGACCGCTGCAGTTTCAGAAGATTCACCTGATGGTGCGGTTAATAGGAGTGCTGTACTTATCGTGTTTGAAGACTTATTAACCGGATTTGATGCGTTTGATTTTCCTTCCGAAGTAACCTTCTGTTCAACGGTTTTTCTATATTCATCATCAATAAAATAATTTATACTCGTTATGGTCGGATTCTGAGTATAGAAAGCACCAACGTTATATAAATTAATCACCTTATCCTTTACGGATTGCTTGTATCCCTCCTCATTCGATACCGCTGCCAGTTCTGCCCAACCTAATGTTGTCGGTATATTGATTTTTTTTATAAAAGTACTTGTTCGATATAGGTCACCGTAAATTCCTCCAAGACTGATGCTGGATTTTAATTTTGTTAAAACATTATAGGGAATTTCCGAAGCTGGAATTTCTCGTTTTCTAATTTTTATGCTATTGATCTTAATGTTATCAATTATAAAAGTATAGGTAATACCTCCTTGAGTAATCTCTGAAGCTATTTTAATATTAAATACAACATCAATTCCTTCCCAACTAGTTTCTGGTGTCGTTCTAAAACGAACATGTTGATACCCACTTTGGGCGTTACCGATTAAAGAATATAAAACCAATAACAAACCTATTATTTTTTTCATGATTGTCGAAGAATTCGTTAATATCCAATTTATTCTAATCCTCATTTTGGGTTTTAATAAGCATTTAGTGCATTTTGATTAGACTGGGTATCGGCTTTGATTTCAGTATAAAAATAAAGCAAATATAAATTTGAAAAAATACCCCAAAAGGAGTATTTATTTTGAGTGGTATACCTATATTAAACCCTGAACAACACAGTTTTTAATGAGTTGAGCTGTGTTTTTAGAATCGGATTTCGTCAATATATTATTGCGGTGTTTCTTAACGGTTAAGGCACTAATAAATAGTTTATCGGCAATTTCTTGATTGCTTAGTCCATTGCTAATCAATTTAATGATATCGATCTCTCGTTTAGAAAACTCAACGACATACCGATCATCTTCCTCAAGACTTAAATTCATGAAAGAAGGTTCGCCATATAAACCAATAAGCGATATTTTGTAAGTATTCGAATTACTCAGATGATCAATACGTGTATTGATATTTAAGGACTTACCATAACCACCGTTAACATCCATAGTTAGCATTAATGCTTGATGATTCATTAGAACATAGGTACCGTTTTCTAAACAAGCGCGATAACTGTAACTGATTTTATAACTTAACAATTTCTCACGACCAATTTTCTCAGAAAAAAAATGAGCCAAAAAAGCTTCTGCTTTAACGACAAAGTCGAGGTCGTCAGGATGAATAACCCCCAACACCTTATTGATTGATAGTAGTTCTGGACACAGGCCATGCATTTCAAAAAAAGAAGGACTGATATTAGAAAGAGACATGTCAAAAAAATCGATAATAAAAAAAGAAAATGGTCCTGTACTTATAATCGAATTGGTCAGTTCATCAAAAGAACCCTGATATAGAGGTGTGTCTATACTCGTCCTATTTGAAAGCCAAACATCGTGTAAGTTCTTTATTTCAAGACGCATAAATCAATCATTTTATTCTATAAAGATAGAGTAAAATTGATTATTAAAATACAAATATTACATTTTATTTAACACAATACAAAACAACAAATAGGGTGTAAATTTATTTTTTTAATACAAAAAATTAAAATACAACTACAAAATACTATCATAACCACAAATAACACAAACTCAACCACTTGTTTAGATCAACTGTAATTACCCTTACGAACTTGCTAAGCTACTATCTTGTTTATCGGCGAGTCCGCTAGTATAGTTGCCTCGGTCGTGCATTGCCCCGCAGTTGCGTTTAACAAATCTTACTACTACACAAATTATTTCATAGCTTTATTGAACTAGTTGATATAAAATACTCTAGAGCAGTTGCTCGACAGTAGCCCAAAAAGAAATAATCAACCATGCGTAAAATACAAAAACCAGTTACTCTTATTTAGAGGTTTACTCCAAAAAGAACAACTGGTCTTTGTAAAAAATATAAAGTTTTACTTATCTAAACCTAAAAAATTTCCTTGATAGTCAAAACGCAATTCAACCTGGTTTAACAAATCAACATCAAACCCATATATTTGCTTATCAATGCTTTCAATAACCGTAGTTGGATAATTTGTTGCTACATACGAAACAATAGTTGGATGGATAAAACCGGTTGGTATGGCTTTATGGTTGCCATCGACTTCTGTCCAATTACCCGCTTGATCAAAATCGATCTGCGATCCATCAGCAAGATGTACTTCGTAATATTCTGTTACCGAATGAATATCCCTTTCTACACGGACAACAGCCACATCTACAAAATAAGCCTCCAAGAATGTTTTAGATGGTGCGGGTAAATCCGAAGCTGGAATAAGCATTTCCGTTGAATTATTGTCATCCGAAGAACAAGAAACACCACTCAAAGACAACAGTATTAAGGTTGCGGTTGATAGAACTAAATTTTTCATTTTCATTCGATTTTAAATGTTTACAACTAGTCGTCTATTCTTTTAAATTCTCCTTTTGAATTAAATTCCAATTCCAATCCGTTATTCAGTTTTACTTCTTGTTTTCCAAAACGTCCTTTTTCAATTTTTACAATTTGTGTATTCGGAAACGTTTTCTCAATGTAATTTAAGATATTTTTCTGAATAAAAACCGTTGGAATAGCTGTTTTGTTTCCATCGACTTCAGTCCAATTACCATCGGTATCAAACTCCACTTCTCTTCCGTCTGCAAATTTGACTTTATAGTCTGTAGAAAAGGTTTCTTTGTCCTTTTTTACATAGGAAACGGTGCTTTTTGAAAAATGATCGGAAACAAATTTCTGTGCAGCTTGGGGTAAGGTATTGATGGTAATAATGGTTTCCTGTGCACGGGCGTTAATTCCGATTAATAGGAAAAAAGCCGTTAAAAATTTAATCGCTGTACTTTTCATAACTGATATTTTTAAAATTTCTATGACAAAGATTAGAAACGATTTAGGAAAGAATTAGGAATTTCGGGTCTTTAGCGAAAAAACATGAAAATTGTTTTCAAAAGTATAGGTAATACTTAAATCCGAATGGTTTTCGACTATGGTTTTTACGATTGATAGCCCCAAACCTGTGGACGTATAATCTTGATTGGATTTGTAAAACCGATTAAAGATTAAATCCGTGTTTAGTGGAATTCCGTCCCAGGAAGTGTTTTTAATCTGCAAAGCATGTTCCGATAGTGTTATACTAACTTTCCCATCAGATTTGGTATATTTAATAGCATTGTTTATCAAATTCGAAACTAAAATATAAGCCAACTCTGGAATGATTAGCGTTTTAAAAAGGCCGTTTACGGCATATTCTAAGGTGATTTTCTTATATTCCATGCTATCAGAAAAATCTTCGACAAGACCTTCCACTATTGGATTCACCACCACCTCTTCCTTTTTGCCAAACTGATGGTTCTCAATTCTCGAAAACATCAACAGCGATTTATTCAATTTTACGAGTCGCAACAACACATCCTTAGTCTGACTAAGTTCTAACAGATTGGGTTTAGAGACTTCCTCACCTTCGATCAGCAGATCCAATTTATTGATGGCAATGGCCAAGGGCGTTTGCAATTCGTGGGCCGCATTTTCTATAAATTGCTTTTGTTGTACAAACACGGCTTCGTTGCGTACAATCATCTGATTTATTTTTTGATCTAATAATTTGAATTCGCTTATTTCAGTCGGATTCGTTTCCGATTGATTCCCCTTACCAAATTCGTAGTTTTCTAAATTATTTAAGGTTTTATAAAAGGGTTTCCATACTTTTTTTAAAACGACATTGTGAATCAAAACAATACTCACAACCAAAAAGAGGTATAAAAAAAGAAGCGCTAAAAACAGATCTTCACCAAAATCATCTTCTTCTACGGTAGAAGTTCTAATTTCCAATTTTAGTGGGTTGCCGTTTCTATCGGTGAAATAGGTTTCCAAAATTCGATACGGCTCCCTATCGTTATCATACTCCATATAGAATTGTTCATTTCTAAAAAAGTTACCTTCCTTGTAATCCGCTGCGTCGATTGCGGTGATGCGAAACTGATTAAAATCAAACTCCTTAATTTGCAGTATACTCTCATCTATATAAGCCTTGCGGATAATCTGAATTTTAAGGTCCTTAAGTCCGTCGTCGGTATTGTCATACAGTTCATCGAGGATTACGGCGTAGAACAATCCCGCCCATATAGCGATAGTCAGCAATAACGCCAGCGCTAAATATTTTAAAGTATAGTTTTTAAGTGAGATTTTCATACCAATTTATATCCAATTCCGTAAACCGCCTGAAAGTCGATTTCGGCGTTACTATCTTTTAATTTTTTTCGCAGGTTTTTAATTTGCGAATAAATAAAGTCCAAACTGTCTGCTTGATCGATACCGTCGCCCCAAACCGATTCTGCCAAAGAAGTTTTTTGCAAGGTTTTCTCCGGACGTATCATAAAATAATACAACAAATCAAATTCTTTTCGGTTTAGTACCAATTCCTTACCATCTACCAATACTTCACGGTCCTCTGGAAAGAGTTTTACGTTTTTAAACTCGATGCTTTTTTCACCTTCTTGATTATGGCGTCGGATGGCCGATTTAATACGCGCATGTAGTTCCATCAAATTAAACGGCTTTACCAAATAATCATCGGCTCCCAAATCCAATCCCAATACTTTGTCCTCTACCGAGTCTTTTGCAGATAAAATAATTACCGCATCTTTCTTATTGAGTTTTTTAATTTCTTTTAGGATATCCATACCACTTCCGTTAGGCAACATAATATCCAATAAAATGCAGTCGTAATTATAGGTGCCTATTTTTTCAATGGCCAGAAAATAATCATCGGCCGTTTCTACGATGAATTTTTCGCTTTCGAGAAATTGCTTTAGTGTAACCAATAAAACAGGTTCGTCTTCAATGATTAAAATTTTCATATAGCCTTCGAAATAAAATAAAGTTCCGCAATCTTCTAAAAAAAAGTTAGCCGTTCCCTTGCGGTTGGAATTACTGGCTTTATATTAATAAAGTTACAAATTTACGCGCTACTGGGTTTAGAATTGCAACGGATATTTGTTTTATGGGTTCTTTAACGTATGATTTGACAATTGTATACTTGCACTCACAAACTATAATTATAATTAGCGTCGTTTCACTCGGCTATTGCCTCTAACTAAACCCAAACTTCGATGGACTTACACTCATGCCAACTATTGAAAACAATATCTTACTATCGGGTTTGTGAAATGTAACAGCAACACTTCGATTAATTAATAAGAATTATTTTTTGTTTTTATTATATTTTTTTTATTTTAGTCAAAAGTAAATAACTCATGCTTAGATGAATATCTAAAATAAGACTCAAATTTACTAATCCCCTCCTACGTAAATCCCCGAATCTTTGGTGGAAATTCAACAAATAAAGTTGTACAATAGACTTCAAGGTTTTGATTTAAAAAGATATTGAAGTTCCAGCAAAAAACCAAGATAGCATAAGCATTTACCTCTACATTAAAAATATTTTATTAATCAATTATTTTTTAATTATGAAAAAAATTATTTTAAACATTTTAATCCTGATTGGGGTGGTCGTAGTTTCGTGCGAAAAAATAGATTTATCCGACGAAAAAAATGATAATTCATTAAAACTAAGGCGAAGTTCCATATTTAGTTACATTGAAACAATCCAAATCAACAATGGTATTGATTGCGAAAACAATATTCTAATTTTCCCGTCTTGGGAAAAACTATGGGAAACAGCGGACAAGTTAGATGAAATGATAGAATACGAATGTGATGCATTTGATGCAAAAATTCCCATAGATATTACAGATGATGAGTATGATACTTTAGCTGATATGGCTGGATTTGACGAGGACAATGCATTAATAAAATTTGAAAACGATTTAGGGTTTTGTTCTCTACGAAGAAAAATAGAAATTTTAGAAAATGATTGGCTCGAACGTCAAGGTGATGGGGAATGGAGTATTTCTGAAGACCCCGATAATCATTTTATATTTGATGAAACAGAAAGAACTTTGTTTAGCCGAAATACAGAAGTTATAATTGGTGATACAAAAGCAGCATATGTTTATTACAAATTAATAGATGACTTTAGCTGGATTGAGGTTCATAATTGGGATTTAGAAGCAATTATACAAATAAGTAAAGGTTTTATTCCAAGTGACAATCCGAATGTAATTATAATCGATAGTGAAAAAAAAGAAAACTCACAAAACTCGTCGGACTGTAAAAAACATATAAAGAAAACCCAACATCGCGAAAATGGCCCTAATAGAATAAAAATCAAATCAAAAGTTATTAATAATGATCGCTGGGGAGCAAAGAAAATATCAGCTTTAACCGTGGGATATAAAAAGAAAAAAGGAAAGTGGAAAAGAAGTAGAACTTGGATTACAGCAGGAATAACAGGGGTTTATGGAACAAATAATTGCATTTTATTTCAAGATTGCATGAGGGCATTTGAAAAACATAAGGTTAAAGAAAGAAAAAGAAGAAGAGTGAAAGCTAAGATAACAGGACATACCTATGAAGGTGCAAGTTTAATTATAGGTATAAAACCTCAGAAAGCATACGGTTATCATAAGCAAGGTTCTATAGATTTAAAATTGGATTATTATGATATGTACTAGAACTCTTATCTTCTTGCTTTTTATTTTTTGCTTCACTGCTAAATCACATGGTCAAACTGCGGAAAAATTATTTGGAGAAGAATCGACTAAATTTAGTTTTGTGCTACAACCATCCCTACTTAGAGGCTATGAATTAGGAATTGGTTCTGAAAGGGTTACAGACAAGACCCCAGGCATTTCATTTAACAATTCTTTTTCGCCACAATTTGGTTTTTTTTACAATTTTTATCAGAAAAACAATTTTAATTTCAAAGCTGGTATTATAGCAAAAGCATTTATTCCGACCTTTAATCTCCATATTCCCAATGACATTTTAAATGCAGGATACGATTATTCTAGTGGTTTAGACCATTTCGAAATGGCAAATCAATTTGTTATTTCGGAAACGTTTAAAACAGAATATTTTTATAATATCACTGATAAATTAAATTTGGTAATGGGCTTAGGTATTAGCTTAGACATTAGAACCAGTGGAGGAAATGATCGATTGACGGTTGCTATATATGACTACAACCAAGAAACCTATCAAACAATTTTTTCAGTAGAATCTGATGAACAACAAGTTACCGGTTCAATAGATTTTTCGTTGGGTTTAAATTACAAAACAAATTTCGGTTTGTTTCAGTTGGAGTTTTTTAGTAATTCTCAATTATTGTCCTATCCTAAACAGGGTATTTATCAGTTTCATTTAAATCAAAAAGAACCTCAAACAGGTGTTTATACCATAAAAGGAGATTATATCGGACTTGCAGTAATCTTTACACCTGCCCAAGGTTGGCTGAAAAAGAAGGCTAAAGTATAAGACCAGATTATAACATCGCTTTGTGTAGGAGTCGTACTGTGATGCAAATTGTTATTGTTTATAGGAAAAAAGGCAATAATGGAAAAACCACTATTGCCTTTTTAGTAACTGCGCCTTAAACGCTGCTATTTATTTATTTTGCCCTCCTTAATCTCTTCAGAAGGTTTTAATAGTACATAATCCTGAGCAGTAATATTCCCAAACACTTCGGTTAACGTATCCAATTGTGCACCGATGCTTATCGGAATTCGTACATCTCGTAAATACGGGATTTGCTTAAGATTCGCCTCTATTTTTGAGGCGTGCGCAAAGGCCGCTTTGACCTGGTTGGCCCCTACTTTGATTTCTATA
The DNA here is from genome assembly GCA_040393465.1 of Flavobacterium sp. Classification (GTDB taxonomy): domain Bacteria; phylum Bacteroidota; class Bacteroidia; order Flavobacteriales; family Flavobacteriaceae; genus Flavobacterium. The sequence continues at coordinate 302,229 of JBEBUC010000001.1, forward strand.
GGTGTCATCGCCCCCTGACTCATGATTTTTTCCGTGAGCTCCATCGGTTCAAAATTAATCACCACCTCCGGATGTTTTTTGGCAATGGTATTTCGAATCTTTTCTTTAAAATCTTCTATGGAACCGCTATACACACTTTGGTTGATCGATATTTGCAAAACGGCCTCATGAGAGGAATTGGTAAAGAGAAAAATCGGATTGATCGGCGATCCCGCAGGGTGCATACCGACAAAAGCAGAGGTGATATTTAGACCGTTTTCCGGTAGTTCGTCTTTTATATCTTCGGTAATGGCCTTGACGATTTGCTCCGTCTTTTCTATTCGACTTCCAGACGGCGCTTGGATGCGCAATTGAAAATCGCCGTTATTCGACAAAGGCATCACATCAGTCCCCACTACAGTCAATAGTAATCCGGCGATGCTACCGGCAATCAGTACATATACCACAAAAAGCGGCAACGCCTTGGTAGACTATTTGCGTGGATATTACGGTTTGATTTGTGCCAGTGATTTCGGAGTACTTGTGCCCCCTATTTCGGTCAAACTGTGCCAGTGATTCCGTTCCGATTTGTGCCACTTAGAGTAACACTTGTTGTTATTTCGGTTCAAACAGTGCCACTTTGGAAGGTTTAATACCATTATCTTGTTGTTTTCAAAACGATAAGATATGGCTAATAAACTTGATCCAATGGACTTAAAACAAATTATTACCTCGCATTTAGCTGGTTACAGCAATCGAAAGATAGCTAGTACATTAAGTATTTCACGCAATACTACCTATATGCAACTCTTTGTTGCCAGTGAATATTCACTTGAGCAGCTCTTATCGTTTGAAACTCTACAATTATCAGAGTTGTTTTCTAGCTTTACCACTGTTGATCCGCAGCGTCATAATGAGCTTATGCTGTACTTTGAAACAGTTAATAAAGCTCGTAATCATCCTGACTTTATCTTCTTGTATTACTATAGCCAATATGCCGATAGTGTAGTCAATCCATATAGTTATACTCAGTTTATGGAACACTATAATCGCAAGTATAAACAAGTAAAAGGTTCTATGAAATTAGAGCATGAACCTGATAAAGAAATGTATATTGACTTTGCAGGTAAAAAGCTTTCTTATGTAGACAAACAGACAGGAGAAATAATTCCTGTAGAAGTCTTTGTTGCTATTCTTCCCAACAGTCAATACAGCTTTGTTCAAGCATGTGCTAGTCAGAAGAAAGAAGATTTAATTTAATTCAATGCTGTGCTAATGCTTTACACTTTTATGGAGGAGTCCCTTTGGTTATTGTATCTGACAATTTATAATCAGCTGTGTCTCGTTCTAGTAAATAGGAGGCACAGATAAATAGAAGTTTTAAAGACTTCGCCTCACATTATGGTTGTATTGTAAATCCAACAAGAGCCTACTCTCCACAAGATAAAGCCTTAATGGAGAATGCAGTTCATCTAGTATATCAAAGAATCTCATACCCTGTTAGAGAGATGACCTTCTTTTCATTAGAAGAGTTAAACCAAGAGATACAAACTAGGTTAGTTCATTATAATCAACTTCCTTTTCAACGTAAAGAGGCAAGTCGTGTAGAGCTGTTCCAATCTGTAGAAAAGCAATATCTAAAACCTTTGCCTTGTACTAACTATCAAATCAAGGACTATACAAGAGCTAAAGTACAAAAGATAGGTTATGTGTGCTTTTCACCGGATAAGAGCTATTACAGTGTTCCTTACCGTTATATAGGTCATCAGACTACCATTCATTACACTAATACCTCAGTTGAAGTCTATTATTATCACTTGCGTATAGCATTGCATAAAAGAAGCTTTGCAAAAGGGATTTATACAACAGAGAAGGAAGATCTATCAAGTACACATCAATACTACACCAATTGGAGTCCTGAGCTCTTTAAGAAGCAAGCGGAACTACATGGATATAATGTAGTTAAATGTGTGGAAAGAATAGTTGATAACGTTGAGTATCCAGAGATAGGATATAAACGAGTTATGGGATTAATACAGTTATCTAAAAGCTATGGTTCACAAAGATTAGATAAAGCTTGTGAATTAGCCTTAAAAGAAAATATTGCCACCTATATCCAAATCAAAAACATCCTTCATCACAAGATGGATCTCAATCAAGAAACGATACAACAGCTTAACGCTGATACCCCTCACATCCCTTCACACTCCAATATTAGAGGAGCGTCTTCTTATCAATAAATTTTAACAACTAATTATATGGATAACAATCAGACTATCGAAAAACTAAAAGCAATGCGATTAAACGACATGGCTTCATTACACAACAGACACATTAAAGACAACACAATCACATCTTTTACTATAGATGAATACATTGCTTTACTAACAGACCATGAGTATGAAAACAGACAAAATAGAAAAGTAGAAAGATTAATTAAACAAGCTAATTTTAGGCAAAATGCTAGTATAGCTGATATTAATTATACCCATAACAGAGATCTTGACAGAAATGCCATTAATTGGCTAACTTCCTTAGATTTTATACTGAAAAAACAGAATATTATTTTAACTGGAGCCAGTGGAGTTGGTAAAAGTTATTTTGCTCAGGTCTTAGGACATCAAGCTTGTCTTATGGAACATAAAGTACTTTACTTTAATACAGCTAATCTATTTAACCTGCTAAAATCAAGTAAAATAGATGGAACATATCAAAGAGAAATCAAGAAAGTACTCAAATGTGACTTGCTTATTTTGGATGACTTTGGACTACAACCTTTTGATAATCTAATTAGAGAAGCACACTTTGGTATCGTTGATCAAAGGTATAATCAAGCTTCTATTATTTTATCCTCACAAATACTTGTATCTGCTTGGTATCCTCTAATCGGAGAAAATACTATTGCAGATGCGGTTCTTTATCGAATCGTAAACTCTTCACATAGAATTGACCTTAATGGAGAATCAATGAGGAAGAAAAACTCACCGCTTTTTTACAAAGTGATACGATGTATGCATTATTCCTAAAAGCATTATTAGAAATAGATAATCCCGTAAAATCATCAAAAATCAAAACAAAAGAAGGCTCAAAAAAATCACTCCCGAGCCTAAATTTATAGACGAAACAGTACAATATACTTTTCAAAACCATATTTTAAATAATGCCGTTAAAACCGTTCCTAATATCCAATACGAAATAAAACTTATAGGACCGATTAAGCCATAGTCTATACCGCATACCGTTTAGGAGTTTTAATTATTAAGCTGTAAAAAAACACCCCCATTATCCGCGTGTTTTTCAACTGATCTATAGACCGAAAAACACAATAAGAGTAAGTGATTTTTAATAGTCCATTTACACCAAAAGTAGGAATTTAGTTTACACTGGAATCATATCATCATTTTGAATGAACTTTCCTCGCTGTAGCCGTTTTTTTATTGTAACGATTTCCAAACATCCAATATCCGGATCTTTGATAAATCAAGAAAAGGCTTATTTAATTAAAAGCAGAACTAAAATAATTAAATTACCTCATTTTAGAATCCCATTTGATACAGTTGTAATTACATCACACATAACTTCCCTTCTAACTTCAATGTTCTGCATGTTTTAGTTGCCTAAATCTAATTGATTTTTAACTAATTGAAAATAATTACCTTTTAAAATCACAAGATCTTTATGAGTCCCTTGTTCAATAATTTCACCCTTATTAAGTACAATTATATTATCTGCATTTTTCACAGTAGAAAGTCGGTGAGCTATTATAACTACAGTCTTTTCCTTAAAAAATACCTGTAAATTATCATGTATAACTTTTTCATTTGCGGCATCTAATGAAGAAGTCGCTTCGTCGAAGAAAATATAATGTGGATTTTTATACACGGCGCGTGCAATTAAAATACGTTGCTTTTGTCCACCGGAAATAGTATTTCCAGCAGAACCTATTTTCGTTTTAAACCCTAAAGGCAACTCATCAATAAAGTCTTTTATATTTGCGACATTAACGGCAAGATCCAATTTTTGTTGATCAATAACTTCATCTTTTGTAGCAATATTCCTTTCAATAGTATCCGAAAAAATATAACCGTCTTGCATGACTACCCCACAATTCTCTCTAATACTTTTAGGAGATAAAGCAAGGATATTATCTCCATTATAAAAAACATCCCCTTTTGTGGGGTTGTAAAACCGCAGCAACAACTTCATCAAAGTTGTTTTTCCACTTCCACTAGAGCCCACAACAGCCGTTACTTTTCCTTCTGGAAAAAACAAATCTATATTTTTTAGCACTAAAGGTGATTTTGGTCCTTCATACTGAAAACAAACATTTTTGAATTCAATCCCTTTGTTTTTGTCTTTATTTTGCTTAGTTAGGGATAATTCTTTAAGATTTACATGTTCTTCTTCTGTGTGGTTTTGCACTTCGTTAAGCCTCGCCAAGCTCAAATTTGCGTCCTGTAAAGAACGGAAAAAAGAAATTAATTGATTTACAGGAGAATTCATTTGCCCTATAATGTAAGAAACACTCAACAGAGTTCCTAAAGTCATTTTTTGGTTAACGACTAAATATGCCGCAAGGAAAGTGACAACAATATTTTTTAATTGATTAATAAATTCAAATCCGACAAGCTGTATTTGATTAAGCTTTAAAATACGGATATTTACAGCAAACAGCCTTTGTTGAATTTCTTCCCATTGATTACGTTTAAAATCTTCAAATTGATTCAACTTCATTTCAGAGACTCCGTTGATGATTTCATAAATTGACTCTTGATTTTCGCATCTTTGTTGAAATCGAAAATAATCCAATATTTTTCTCTTTCTTAACCAGTACATTGACCAACTAACAGAGACTACGGTTAGAAAAAAATAAACCAACAAAATCTCAAAATCATAATACCACAAGACGCCAAAGAACACTGAAAATGTCAGCATTGAGAACAGAGTCAATAAACTGTCGGAGGTTAAAAATTGCTCAATTCTTTCATGATCCTGAATTCGTTGATTAAAATCGCCCATCATTTTAGTATCAAAAAAATTAATTGGCAATTGAAGTAGTTTTCTGAGAAAATCAGAAATAATTTGGATATTTATTTTTGCACCAATTACTAGCATAATCCAGTTTCGAAATACACCAAAGAGGATGTTTCCCAAAAAAAAAGCCAATTGAGCCAACAATATATATATTATGATTGACAAATTGTTTTTATTAACTCCCTCATCTATTAGTTTTTGCGTTAACACAGGAAAGACTAATGTAGTGAGAGTACCTAAAAACAGAAGTAAAAATAATTGTAAAAACTGTTTTTTATAAGTTTTCAAGTACTTTCCTAAGTACTTTATAAGTAGTTTTTCTTCTTTTGGTGAAACTTGATTATTAAATTCTTCTGTAGGATTTAAAAATAGAGCAATCCCGTCCTGTCCTTCTGATATCCAGGCTTTTTCAAATTCATCTTCAGAAAGAGAAATAAAGCCATAACCGGGATCCGCGATTTTATAAATGCTTTTCCCTGTAAATCTATTTTTTGAAATCTTATATAAAACCACAAAATGATTCTGGTTCCAATGCAAAATACACGGTAATAAATCTTTACTAAAATTTCGTGACTGCAGTTTAACCGCAAATGTCTTAAAACATATTATTTTTGCAGCCTCGGTTATTCCTAACATAGATACTCCCTCACGCGTTATAAAACATTTATTGCGAAGATACTGCAACCCAAATTTCTTACCATAATAAGATGCAATCATAGCTAAACAAGCAGGGCCACAATCCATTTGATCATGTTGAGCAATAAACTTCATCACAATTGTTTTTGATCGATTAAACTTTCTTGAAAATGCTCTAATACTAATTCTCTTTTTTTATTTATTTCAAAATCATAAACGCAATAATCTATGTTTTGATTCTGAAATGCATATTCCGAACAACCAGAACCACAGATAGGAAGTATAGGACATTCCTGGCATGGCTTATTATTTAACTTAGCCTTTTGACGGCTATTGTAAACATCATTTTTCCATACCAAATTTCCCTCCGAATCTATAAACCCTAATTTATTTTCACTATTAAAATCGCGAGCAGTACATTTGTATAAATCACCATTATAATTTATTACAACTTCGTTCAACTTGTCTGCATAACAAGAATCTTTAATATAACTTACTGTATTAGTAACTACTGTAAGATTATTATTCCTGAATTTTTCTTTAATATCTATAATTTTTAATTTTAAGTCGTCTGTCTTTTCTGTTTGCCACACTTGTTGCATGTCTACGGTTAAGAAATCAGCATTACACTCCTTAAGATCTACAATAATCTCCTCTAAACCCTCTAAATTTTCCATTGTAAAGTTTATTCTCAAATTCACATGTAGTTCATTAAAAGTCAGGAGTTTTACATTTTCAATAATTTTTTCATAAGAACCAGTCTTATCATTAACAAATCTAACTTTATCATGTTTTTCTTTATTTCCATCCAAAGTAATTTGAAAGTGTTGCAGTTTGTTAACTTTAAACTCATCAATCATCTCCTGCTTAATTAAATAACCATTGGTCGTTATGTCCGAATAAAAAACTATATCCTTCTGTTGGCATATTTTATTGGCATATTTTAGAATGGGTAACATGACATTCTTGTAATTCAATAATGGCTCTCCTCCAAACCATCCTAAATGCAAGTTTTTAAGGTTACTATCTGATGTTACTTTATCCATAAGCAAATAGATGCTCTGAATTACTGAATCCGGCATTTTTGAGCTTTTAATATGTTCTTCATAACAATACCAGCAATTAAAATTGCAATTCATTGTAGGATTAATTATTATATTAAAATCTGTAACATTAAAATCTGTAGAAAGTATTTTACTGCGAACAAATGCGTACTCATCATATTGGTTATCAACTATAAACGAGTTTGTAAATAATGCTTCGTAAAACGACTCATGATAATCTTTGATAGCTTCTATATTATTTTCATTTGTTGCTGCTTGTAATAAATCAAATAACAATGGTTCTAACACAAGAAAATGATCTGAAATAGAATTATATAGCAATATTTGATTTTCAAAAGGAATGTCTATATTATACTTACTGTATTTAGTCTTTCTCATATTTAGCTGTATTTAGTTATATTTAGTAATTCAATTAATCCCTTTATCCTTTTACAGATAAAGGGATTTTTATAAAAAATTAGGCCGCGCAACCAGTGCAGCTTGTACCTCTATTTTTGTTTTTGATTGTACATCCGTCATTAGATGCTTCAATCTCTTTATGGTTAATTGATTTTGACCCAGGAATTGTACTAAAACCTCCCTTAAGCTTCCCTTGTTCTGTTTCTTTTAGTTGCTGCATCGTAGCAACTAAGTTCATAAAATTTGAATTTTTCATAATGTTTAAAAAAATTTAATTATTAGATAATTTTCTACAAATTAAAACCCGTGTAGCCGGTTCGTCTGCAAACTATGTTTTAATATAACAATGACTTATTTTCAATTTATTCGGTCTTGTTCTACTTTGTTTTTATTTTCTCTACTGTTTGTCTTAAACTTTCTTCCGATGTTATACGTTGCTGATAACACTACATATCTACTGTCAAAATAATTTGTAAAAGAATTTTTTACTCCATTAGAATATCCAGTGTAGGTAACTCTATTGGAACTTAAAAGATCATTAGCCCGTAGAGAAACCGTTAGTTTTTTATCATAAAAAGTTCCCTTAAAAGATGCGTTTAACTGATCAAAAGCAGTATTATGATCTAAGTTTGAAACCCCTTTCGTAATAAAACTATATCGAATATTAAAAAAAAGTGTGTTAGAACTATTTAAGGCAAAGTCATTATCCAAAGAAAACTCTCCGTTCCAACCTTTAAGATATTGGAGGGTCACTGGAATTTTGGAATCCGTATAACTATAATAGACCGTTCCAAAAAGATTGGAATTCCACCAATTAAAAGGTTTAACAACAATCATTTGATTAAATCCCAGCATTTTATTGATTATGAAATTTTGAGGCACCACTTTCTGGGTAGTCGTTTCTAAATCTACAATCGTCAACTGCTCGAAATCATTATCAGTATATGAGAAATAAAGAGAACTTATAAAATTTTCTTTAAATACATATTCGAATTCTACATTATCTGTAAATGCCGGTTGCAAGTATGGATTTCCTTCTATATAATAATAGGGAGAGCCTACCCATCTAAAAGGATTAAGTAATTTATAATTTGGCCGGCTAATTCTTCTGCTGTAACTCCACGAAAAAGCATGGTTATCATTTGGAGTATAAGAAATGTAGGCCGTTGGAAATAACTTGGTATAATTCACTTTATTCTGTTCGTTTAACGTCAGAGAGTTTCCCGTAGTATTTGTGTTTTCCAAACGAAATCCAACCTTAGATTCCCATTTAGAAGACCATTCCTTATGAATAGAAAAATACACCGCTTCTGTATTTTCTTTATAAATAAAATGATTGCTTTGATTAGGCTGTGCAGTAGCTATCCCGGCTGTCGTATCATTATACAAATAACTACTGTTGGTTTCTATATTATAGAATCGAACGCCATAATTAAAACTAGCCCAATTTATAGGATGTTCCATATCTAAACTAAGTGAATAATTATCAATTAGTTGATTTCCGCTATTATTTCCCAGAGACGTAGACAAAGGTTTACTTAAATCTACTCCATCATAAGTATTTGAATTAAAAAAAGAATTCGAATCCGAATTGTAACTGAAATAATCAAAATCAAAAGTCAACTTTTTTTTCATTTTATCGATATGATAGATAAAATTAGTATTCACTGTCTGCAATTTTACTTTATCCCATTGTACACTAGGAGTTTTAATTATAGAATCTACTCTGTTCGTTTTCGCATTGATTATATTACTGGTCTGATTGCTAATAATTTCTTTATCACTTGGACTGTATCTATAATTTAGTCCAAGAGATAACTTACTTGAAATTTGATAATCTACCCCCAAGTTAAATCCGTAAAGAGTAGAAAAATTCCGTCCATTAGAGTTTTCTTTCCAAGTGAAATCACTATATTCAATTGTATTATTCTCTATAGGTGCTGTTGAGCCATCAGTATAATTTGCATTTAGTTTTAAGGTTAATTTATCTTTTTTATAATTAAAACTCCCTCCTGCTGTTGCTGTTCCATAACTCCTTTGTTGAATAGAAGTTTGTATAGATGAATTCCACATTTCTTCATTACTTTTTTTAGTAATAATATTAATCAAACCACTATTTCCCTCAGCACTATATTTGGCCGGAGGATTGGTTATTATTTCTATATCTTTTATGTCGTCAGAACGCATGGTGTTTAAAAAATTGGTGAGGTCCATCCCAGTAAGCTGTACTGTTTGATTGTCAATCATAATTTTCATACTACTTTTACCTATCATTGAAATTTGATCGTTTTGTACTTTAACACGAGGTGCTATCTTTAAAAGATCAAATACTGTACTTCCAGAAGATTGTGCTGTATTTTCTACCTTAAAAACCAGTCGATCCACTTTACGCTCAATTCTTTTTTTTGGGGCTGTAATTGTTATTTCATTTAATGCCGTCGTTTCGTCTATTTCAATTTCACCAAAATCCAAATCTTGATAAAGTGATACACTCTTCTTTAAATATTGAACACCATACTGCTCCATAACTAAAAAATATTCGCCTGCTTCACTTTCGAATTGAAAACGACCTAGACTATCCGTTACTGTCTCGCTGAGATAAATTGTATCCATTTTCACCAAACTAACTTGCATAAACTCTACAAACTGCTGATCCTGATTTATCAATTTCCCCTTTACTATATATTGCTGTGAGTAAATACTACTTTTACAAAAAAAAAGAAATATTACTAAGAAAAATAAAAAAACCCTATCAACAACCATAACACATAATTATTTAAATATTCACATAACAAATAAATGAATTAGTATTTAATATACAAAAATTTATGTTATTTTTAAAATCAATATAAATAGAGTAAAACAAATAACAGCTATTAATTAAAATGACATAATGTATTTATTATGTTAATTTACAAGCTATAAATATCTATAGATTCTTTATCCATACTTTTTAAAAAAAAATGTTAAAAATCTTATTCAATTAATAATAACTACAAAAAACAAGACTAAACAACAACAAACCTTATGTTTTACAAACAAAACACTTGACTTATCACTATTCTAGAAGGACACCATTTCTTATTTGTAAAAGAAGGTAACTTACCTATCTATTATAAACACAACCACAGTTAAGGCTTTACTTTTAATGGGAATTATCAACTATCAATAAAAGTTATTTCTCAGCTGCGTTGAGTAAGAATCTAAAATGTTATTAGTAGCATTTACCAACTTACCAAGGAAATGGTAAGAGTTTTGAAAATAATTGCTTACGAAATTCTTTAAGAACCCCTAGTGTTTTTACATTAAGAAGAACAGCGAAACGAAAAGGAGGTGATTTTTTATTCTAACCACAGTATTTTCGCCGTAAACATAAAAAAGGCAATAATGGGAAAACCACTATTGCCTTTTTAGTAACTGCGCCTTAAACGCTGCTATTTATTTATTTTGCCCTCCTTAATCTCTTCAGAAGGTTTTAATAGTACATAATCCTGAGCAGTAATATTCCCAAACACTTCGGTTAACGTATCCAATTGTGCACCGATGCTTATCGGAATTCGCTTTACCTCATCGTTGTTAAGGGTTAAAAGATAAATGCCCGATTGGGTTTGCAACACACTTTTACTATTGACCCAATTCGACGGTTTTCTGCGTTGTAATTTTAGTTTTACTTGAGCGTAGTCGCCACCTTGCAGTTCTCCCGCTGTATTGTCTACATCAAATTCCAACTTTAGTGCGCGATCGTGCTGATCGAGCATACCCGAGCTACGGGAAAGTACGGCATCAAAGGATTTGCCCGGTTGGGAGCTCACGGTAAATGTCGCCATCATGCCGTCTTTTACCGATGAGGCGTGTTTTTCGGGTAGCGAAAGGGTGAGTCGCAATTTATTTGCCTGCGCCATCACAAACAAAGGGGTATTCGCACCGGTACCCGCCAAGGCACCTACCGAAACATTTCGTTCGGTAATGATCCCGTCAAACGGCGCTGTAATGCGCAAATACTGCTGCAATTGAGACGCCTGTGCCGTACCCGATTGGGTGGCTTCATAAGCCGATTTGGCGCTTTCTACCGTGTTTTTAGCACGATCCAATTCAATCGCAGCAACAGCTCCCGTAGTTTTGGAAGCTTCTACCAAACGGTCGTAAGCTTGTTTGGCGTAGAGGTAATCGCCATAAGACTTTTGTTCTGTGGATTTGGTGGCCAAGTAGTGCTGTTGCATTTCAGGCGCTTCCAATACGGCCAAAAGTTGACCTTTGCGCACGCGGTCGCCGCGGTCGACCTGTATTTGCTTTACAAATCCACTCACCTTTCCATAGATTACTACCTGCTCAAAGGGTTTTAGTTCTGCCGGCACCGATATCTCGTATTCGGGATTGATCATTTGTACCAGGGCTGTTTGATGTGTAACCGCTATACGCTCTACTTTCTGTTGCTGTTTTACTTCGGATTTGGGCTGTGAACAAGCCGCAAAAATCAATACCATCGCGGCGGTTGTTCCGAATAGACTTGCTTTTTTATTTTTTATCATGCTGTGATACATCATTTTATAGTTTATAGTTAGGGTGTTATTGCTTTACGGATTGTTCTATATAGTTCTTATTTTCCGTATCGTCTGGATCTAGGGACGGGCTGATGATCGATGTTCTCGACATGATCGAAGAAAAGAAATGCGGTACCAAGAGTAAAATCGTTAGTGTAGACGCTATAAGTCCGCCGATTACCGCTCTACCCAAAGGGGCTATTTGTTCGGATCCATCGCCCATACCCATAGCCATAGGTAACATACCGGCAAACATGGCCGCCGCTGTCATCAATACCGGTCGCAATCTGGACGAGGCTGCCAATCGTGCTGCATTGGCCGGTTTAAGCCCTAGGTTTTTACGGTAATATTCGGCCTGATTCACCAGTAGAACCGCATTGGATACTGATACACCCAATGACATAATGATTCCCATATACGACTGCAGGTTAAGCGTACTGCCCGTAATGAAAAGCAGGATTAAACTTCCAGCAATAACCGCTGGTAATACCGATAAGATGACTAGAGGTACTTTAAAAGATTGGTAATAGGCCGCTAACATCAGAAAAATAACGATGATAGCTACTCCCAAGCCCGCCAAAAGACTGTCCAAGGTATCGTCTAACAATTGTAAAGTTCCCTCCGTCCACACGCTGATACCGCGCGGTGGTTCGCCCACATCTGCAATGGCTTGTTTTACCGCTCGCGAAGCCGTACCCAAATCTTTACCATATACATTGGCAATCACAGTTACATACCTGTTCGGGCCTTTTCGGTTAACCTGTGCCGGACTACTCACTCTTTTTACGGTGGCAATGTCTTCGAGTACAGGGCGTAGCTGCCCTTTTCTCAACGGAATCGAGCGCAGTTTTTCTTCCGATTGCATGAGGCGTTCCGGTATCTGAACCTGAACTTGGAATACCAAACCGGACTTAGGGTCGATCCACAGGTTTTTGTCCGTAAAACGCGTGGATGATGTTGCGGTTACCAAACTGCGGGTGACATCCTGCATGCTAAGTCCGAACTGTCCCGCCAAATCGCGATTTACTTCGATTTCCAAGGTAGGATAGGCAACGGGTTCGGCGATTCGTACATCTCGTAAATACGGGATTTGCTTAAGATTCGCCTCTATTTTTGAGGCGTGCGCAAAGGCCGCTTTGACCTGGTTGGCCCCTACTTTGATTTCTATAGGTGTCATCGCCCCCTGACTCATGATTTTTTCCGTGAGCTCCATCGGTTCAAAATTAATCACCACCTCCGGATGTTTTTTGGCAATGGTATTTCGAATCTTTTCTTTAAAATCTTCTATGGAACCGCTATACACACTTTGGTTGATCGATATTTGCAAAACGGCCTCATGAGAGGAATTGGTAAAGAGAAAAATCGGATTGATCGGCGATCCCGCAGGGTGCATACCGACAAAAGCAGAGGTGATATTTAGACCGTTTTCCGGTAGTTCGTCTTTTATATCTTCGGTAATGGCCTTGACGATTTGCTCCGTCTTTTCTATTCGACTTCCAGACGGCGCTTGGATGCGCAATTGAAAATCGCCGTTATTCGACAAAGGCATCACATCAGTCCCCACTACAGTCAATAGTAATCCGGCGATGCTACCAGCAATCAGTACATATACCACAAAAAGCGGCAACGCCTTGGTAGACCATTTGCGCATACGAAACGAGTAGTTGACTCTAAATTTCTCGAAAAAAGCCCTTTTTCTAGGGGTATGGGCTGGTTTGTTGTGTTTATCCTTCATCATCCAATTGGCCAATATGGGCACAAAGGTTTGAGAAGCTAAAAAAGAAGCAATCATCGCAAAGGCTACGGCCATAGACAACGGCATAAACATATCTTTGGGAATACCTGTCATGATAAAAGCCGGTGTCAGCACCGCGAGTATACAGAATAGAATCAGCAATTTCGGTATGGATATTTCTATCAACGCATCGAGTATGGCCCGTTGTTTGGGTTTTTCCAATTCCATGTGTTGGTGTATATTTTCTATGGTAACGGTGGCCTCATCGACTAAAATACCGATAGACAGCGCAAGACCACTGAGGGTCATGATGTTGATGGTTTGCCCAAAAAGGTACAGCACGGTAACGGCCGAAAGTATGGCGATTGGAATGGTAAATACCACAATAAGGGCGCCCCGGACATCACCTAAAAACAACAAAATGACCAAACCGGTAAAAATGGCTCCCAACAAGCCTTCGTGAATCAAGTTGGATAGCGAGCGTTCGATATAGATGGATTGATCAAATTCATAACTGACCTTTACGTCTTCGGGCAATTGTTCTTTTAGTTTTGGAATCGACGCTTTGAGGTTTTCCACGGCATCTAAAGTCGAGGCATCGGCTTTTTTGATAATCGGTAGGTACACCGAGCGTTTTCCATTGATTAGGGCATATCCTACAGTTTGGTCGGCACCGTCTTCAACGCGAGCTACATCGCCTACATACACCGTGCGATTACCGCTGGTTGTAATCGGCGTTTTCATTAACTCTTCAGGTCCTTTCGCGATGGAGTTAATCGGTGTCATCAGGTTTTCGTCACCGATACGGATATTTCCCGCTGGCGATGGAAAACTATTTTTGGTAATGGCTATGGTAATCTCTTCGGGGCTTAGTCCATTGGCCTGCATGGCTTCGGGATCGATATTGACTACTAATGATCGGATCGTACCTCCAAACGGAGCTGGCGATGTAATGCCGGGTATTTCGGTAAACATAGGTCTTACTCTAGTAATGGCCAAGGTTTGAAGTTCGTTCACCGAACGCTGATCGCTTTCAAATACCAATTGACCAATGGGTAAGGAACTCCCGTCAAATCTAACAACCATAGGCGGTACGGCTCCTGCGGGTAAAAAGCCCATCGCTCTGGATACCGAAGTGGCTACTTCTCCGGCAGCTTGTGCCATATCCGTTCCTGGATAAAAGGTGAGTTTCATCAAGGTCAAACCCTGTACACTCTTAAAATCGATATTTTTTACACCGCTAACAAAAAGTAGTACTTTCTGGAATTCATTGGCCATAAATCCATCCATATAAGCCGGAGTTAATCCTCCATAGGGCATGGCGATATACATGGCGGGCAATTCTACCTCGGGAAATATATCTATATTTATTTTCTTTACGGTGCTGTAGGAAAAGAAAACTATGGCAAGCACAACCACCATGATGGCAATCGGCTTTCTTAACGCAAATCTTATCAAGTTCATAGGTTTGGCTTATAGGTGGTTAAACAAAAAATCAAAATCGGTGGTCAGCTCGGCTTCATAAGCGAGTTGCATCCAATAGTCGCGCGAGGCATCCATGTGGAGTTGCGCAGCTTGTTCGAGTAGGTTTTGTATCTGCAGTAATTCACTCAGGGCAATTAAACCGCTTTTATACCGAGCCCAATACATTTGATAAGCCGCTTCTGATTGCTTGACTGCCTCACTCGTTTTTAGCAGCTGTTGGTATTGTTGAGCGCTTTTTGTTTGTGAAGCTGCTAAATCGGCTTGCATGGCTTGCTCGTATTGTGTTTGTAACTGTTGTACACTTTCAGCTTCTTTAAAAAGTTTTTCCCCCTTGAGGTGGTCTGTTTGTAAACTACTAATATCCCAAGTGATACCAATACCTACGAGATAGTTGGTCGCGGAATTGTTAAACCCGTCTTTCCATGCTCCCGAAACGACTTCGTCCGTTTGAATCCCGGTTCCGCGATAGGAATACCCTCCCAACAGACTAACCGCCGGTAAGGAAGCTCTTTTTTGGGCTTCGCCACTAAGGGTGTAATATTTGGATTTCTCTTCTAAGGCATGGAGAATTGGATGGGAAGCGTCTACTGCATTTTTTTGGTTTATCGTCGCCGCTGGAGGGTGGATAAATCGCTCAGAAGAGGCACTATAATCAATGGTATCTCCACCGTAGAGTTCCAATAATTTGATCAGCGCTGCGCTTTTAAATCCCTCCCATTTATCCTGTTCTCCCCTGGCTTGAATATGCGAGGAGGAAGCCAATAGACTGTCTGCCGCCGGCCTCAGACCGGAAGCCGATAGCCCTGCTGTAATTTTGCGGATATCATCCAAGCGCGCTACGTTTTTCAATGTCCAATTCCATTTGGTCTGATGGTATAAAAGGCTAATATACCGTTCGGATAAAAGCTTTTTTAAACGGAGCACATAGGCGTCTTTTTCACCGAGAGCCTGTTCATATAACGCCGATGCAGCTCGATTTTGTTTGCGTCGTTTTCCAAAGGAATACAACTCCCAATTCACCGTTGCTGAAGCAAAGGTATTGGCGGCAGTAGTACTACTTTCTAAAGGTACAGCTGCACCGCTAACATTAAAGAAACCCGCCTGTGGAAAGAAAGCTCCAGCACTACCCTCATAAGTACCATAGGTATTCTGGGCTTGTGCTTTAAGCTGCGGAAGTTGGTGGCTTTTTACCACTCGTTCCTGATATTTTGCCGCTTCCACCGCAGCTGTTTTGGATTTTATACCCGAGTATTGATGGGCTACCTGGGGCCATAAACTGCCCAAGGTGTTTTCTTTTGGTTGCTGTCCATATACGGGCCGTATAACAGCAATGGCAAAGCAGCATAAAGCCGTTGCCAAAATATGTTTAATCATATAATAGTAGCTATTTTGAAGAGATTGCGAGCGGCAACCTGTCCTAGTGTTAAAATAAAAAAATAGGGGGTTACCTCTAAAACTAGTGCGTTTTAAAGGAAAGGGAAATTACAATGCGTAATGTATAATCAGCTTTTTATATTCCAAAAAGAGGGGAATCGCCGTTTTAATTTTGCCGCTATCGCTGTAAACAGGATGTTTGTTTTCTTTAATTTCTACGCGAAAGTTAAAAAGTAAAAATGCCGCGGCAGTAAAAATAAGCAGGGGTAACAACTCGTTGTCAGCCAACGAAAACTTTTGAACTAAGGTGGTATCTTCCGTTTCGAACTCAGCACATTTTTCCACCGTATTTAACGACGTATGCTGACTGCCTTTGGGAAATCCTTGTTCGGTGTTTATCGGCAACCCCGTTAAGGTTTTAATATTGCCTTTAACCGGACACGATGTAAGCAGTACCATTAATAGCACAGCAATAACATAGCCGTATTGCTTAAAATTGATGGTGCTATTGGGTACGGTTTTATTCATAAGGCTACTAAAGTAGTTTTATTTGATGTAACCCACAAGTATAAAAATCGTTTTATGCTTTTTAACACTTTAGTAATGCGGATTAGTTGTCGTTTTTTAGGTCTCTTTTCACTGTTGCGTTTGTCCGTATATTCTTCTGTATATCTAGGCTTCGTTTCTAGCGTTAAAATTTTCTGGAAAATAAAACGTCAACGCTCGGTCTTCGCTTAAGCTTTTACTCTATCCTTTGAGAACCTCCTTCTTTTACGACTCCTACAGCTAAACAAAAGTATTGCTATAAAACACAGTAAACTGTTTTTAAAAAACATCATGGATAAAATCCACAACCAACAAAAGCTAATCTACTCAATACCCGTTTTTTAACACTTTTATTTGCAGCTCGAATTTGGAATTATTCCAAATTTTTCTAAATTTGTTTTAGAAAATATAACGAACAAGCGTAAGCTGTCGAATTTGGTTGTAGAAAACTCGGAATCTTCTAAAACCCCAAACTTCGATAGACTTACGCTCGTGCCAACTATTGGCGTGAGCTAAGTCTTTCTGGGTTTTGGGCATCCGAGTGCCTCTGCAACTGATTGACTTTAGCCTCACGCCTTTTTAACCTTAAAAAACCGGCACGATGAAAATTTCTACCCACACTCCTCCCCTTTTTACCGCAGTGGTAACGACTGATTCCACAAAAACACCCCACGATATTGCAAGAGCTGTTCTAGGCTTTAAAACGGTGAAGAACCACCAGATTCTATTACCTCAAAATGTCCCCAGCCTATGAAAACGAAAGAATTTTATAGCGTATTGTTACCGCTGCTCAACCACATACTTACCGGAAACCCCATTGCCGATTGTACACAAAATCGCCTTCGTTTGTCGAGCGCATTTATAGATTCCCTATCGGCTAAGAGTATTCCCTCCTACAACCCACACCTTCTAAGTTGCATTCGATCGTATTTTAAAAACCTCAACGAAAAGGAACTTATCCAGCTCACCCATTTCTTTGTAGATAATCGCGATTTGTTGTCGGTAGCGGTTTTGATTCGGGATGCCGAATGTAAATCCACACAGTCCAAAGCATATTATAACGATGAGTTGATTCTGATACTCCTCGATTTCCTTGATCAAAAAACAATTGATATGACCTTGCATTTGACGCTTTATTTTTATCTGGAAAATTTGATGCAAATAGAAATAGAAAATGAGCATATTTCCTTGGAAACTTATCGAAAGTGTTTGGTATTTAATTCGCGGTGTAGAACGAAAATGGAGCTTGTAAATTTGATTTTTCAATAAAAAACTACGCGATATAAATCGATTTACAGCCAAAGCACAAACGGTATTTACATCTTAAAAAGAAAAAAACTTTACCAAATATGTTGTGAAGTGTTGGAACAGAAAAGATACTGCTACAAAGTTATTGTAAATCGAAGTTTACGAAAAGTATTCAGGCAATCGCTATAGTTGTAGACATTCATTGCCAGTCTTTTTCCAGGACTCCTGAAGTCGGCAAATCAATCCCCTTGTTACTTGGAACGAGAAACCCTACTTAAGTTTCCCGTAGGTTATGGCGGTATGTAGTGCTACCTAAAAAGGCGCTAATACGCGAACCATTAGCGCTACAAACCCTCTATTCATCAACAGTTTACAATTTTATATAAACCGGATTCTTCGCTTTAAAAATATGTTGTAATTTTTTAGAAAGTCGCTTATAAGTATTGGAATATTGGAGATAAAAAGGGATTTCGTGAAAGGGAAACAAACGTGCTTGTTCGATCATTTCATCTACCGTTAAGTCGGTCATCAGGGACTTCTTAATCCAATTCGAAATGTGCTCGTTCCATTGCTCTTTATTGCCCCAATAGTGTCCTACTACATGATCGGCCGGCTTTAGGGCTGAAAAGTGATTGGCAGCAATGCCAAAAGCCAATTGTTCCATGGTAAAACAAGTGACCTGAGCCGCACACATTTCATCGGTGATTTGCAATGCCATCGGAATGGCCTCAAAATGCGCCACCGAAATACCTATGACCCCGGAATTCCACATACAAGTATTTTCATTAATCACTATACCTGCAAACGATTTGTTTTGTATTTGACTCCACAGTTTTTTTTCCGTTTTTGTCTTTAAAGTAGGTAAGGTTCCTTCGTTTAGATGTAACAGATTCTGTCCGCAGTCTAATGCTGCTTTTAAAAGACTTAACGGTTTATAGATAAAGGTATCGCCATCTAAGTATAAGATAGGTTGCGTTGGATATTCTTTGGCAATCATCTCCAAGGCCTTAATTTTTACTCTAAAAAAATAATTGTAGTCTCCCTGCCATTCGGTTATCGTCTTTTTATCAATCGGAATCACCGTTATCCGGTTTTTGAGTTGTTTAAAAAACGAAGGGTCTTCTGCTATGACCAAGATATTATCCGATTCGTCCTTATTCGCTAAAGCAGTGTAAATCGAGAAAAATACTTGTTGATAATAACTCAGTTGATGTCCAAAAACAAAATAGACAATATTCATAACTTTTTTTTTCAAAATTACATAATAATAGGTGTAAAATATTATTTTAAAATAGATTATAACACACTTATATTGAGCAGTATATGAAAAAATCCGGATTTCAAACCAAAAAATCCGGAGGTAAAATCGATAAACTTCGCATAAGAGCTGATTTTGTTTGTCTGCATCAATGGTAATTCCATAACCTTTACCTACAAACTATTTTTCCCATTTATTCATCAATAATTTTTCGAGCTGAGCGACTTCTTTGTGGTATATTGTTTTCTTTCTGGTTCCGAAATAGAGGGTATTTTCCAAAGGTACCATCCCTTCCCAAACCTGTTTTATCTGCCCGTTGGCGATAGCATCCCCACATAAAAAATCAGGTACTATAGAAAAGCCCGTATTGTCGCTTAAACACCGAATAATCGAACTGATATTGGGCACGATATAGTTTGGACTAAAATCCGGATGCTCTCCGAAATGGTTTAACCAAAAGTTTTTTAAGTGATCCATATCCGCTGCTGTACTATACCACAATTGCTGTTTTAATAAACGAGACACTTCTTTAATTTGTTTAGCTGCTAATAATTTTTCTATTTCTGTAGTAGCTGTTTTACTACCTGCAACCAACACGATACGCTCCTTTGAAAAAGGCAGGTAATCTAAATTGACCTGATTGCCTCTTTGAGGGGTTATGATCAAATCCAAAAGCCCGTTGTCCAAATCTTGTTGCATTTGAGGGTAATCGCCAAACTTGATAATAAGGTTAAAAGGCAAACTCGCTATATGTTCTTCTAAGGTATATTGAAAGGTTTCAAAACACATACCTACGCTGATCGTAACGCGCTCTTCTTGGGAACGTTTGTGAAAGTGCTGTTCTGCCCCTTCCATTTTCTTTAAGGGTTCAAACACCCAATTGTATAGTATTTTACCTTTCTCAGTCGGTACCATTTTTCGAGCAGAACGATCAAACAATTTATTACCGGTGTAAGATTCTAACGAATTGAGATGTAAACTTACACCCGGTTGTGAAATAAAAAGTTGTTGAGCCGCAGCCGATAAAGTCCCCGTTTCATAGATTGCTTTAAACGTACGTAACCATTCTAAATTCCATCTCATTTCTATTACTTTTATAATACAAATGTAGTATTTAAATTATTTTATTTACAATAAAACAACCGTTAAATTTGTAATTAAAAGTATATTAAAACGAAAAACCACTAATTACCATACTAAACAACAAACAGTTAATAAAAAAAACGGAATCAATACGCAATCAAGTCCAATGTAAAAACCAACTGTGAAGCTCTCTAGCTATACTTTTATCTAATAGAAATTCAAATATCATTATTATGATACAAATGTATTATTTAAGTTATTTTTATTGTATATAAAAATTATAGACCTTTGCTATATCAATAATTAAAATAATAGAAATGAAAAATATCTTTATTATAAATGGTGGACAAACCTTTGCGCATTCCGGAGGTTTTTTTAATAACAGCCTTACCCAATGGACTAAGGATGCTTTTTTAGAAAATGGTTTTGAAGTTAGAACGACCAATATAAACGACGCTTTTGATGCGGCAGCTGAGGTCGAAAATTTTAAATGGGCCGACCTCATTATTTATCACACCCCTATTTGGTGGTTTCAAGTTCCCAATCGTCTAAAAAAATACATAGACGAGGTTTTTACGGCAGGTCATAACAACGGAATTTACGCCAGTGACGGCAGAAGCAGAACCAATCCGGATATCAATTATGGTACTGGCGGATTGATGCACGGAAAAAAATATATGGTTACCTCTTCTTGGAATGCACCAGAAACGGCCTTTACGATGGAGGGAGAGTTTTTTGATCAACGCAGTGTGGATGACGGGGTTCTTTTTGGATTCCATAAGATGAATCAGTTTGCGGGCTTGGAGCGAATCGATGGCTTTCACTTTCACGATTTAGAGAAAAACGCTACAGCAGCACGACTGGAACATTACCGTATTCACTACCTTCAGCACCTTCAACAACAACTGATAAAGCAACAACAGTTCGCATGATTTACTTAACCGCAATTATAAAAGTACAACCGGAGTATCGTAACGACCTCACCGCGTTTCTACAAAACATGGTTCAAGAAACCCGAAAGGAAGCAGCTTGTGTACAATACGACTTGCATCAGGGAATAGCCGACCCGAATACTTTTATTTTCTACGAAATATGGCACGATCAAGTGGGTTTAGACAACCATAATCAACAAGAATATATACGGGAATTTGGGACTTTTAGTCACGATAAATTACAAGAACCAACTCAAATATACCTCAGTATTAAAGTTTAAATACTTTGGTTACAGAAAATTAGGCGATACCAATTTAAAACTCTCTACCATTGCTTACATTGCCTTTGCCATCGGAGGAAATAGGTAGGAAATAAACGCCAAAAAAGAGGCTATAGCCGCTGTTCAAGCGGCTATAGATAATGGGGTTACCATAACAGACACCGCAAACCCTATGGATTTGGCTTAAGCGAAGACATGCTTAGAAACCCTCAAAACCTACGACAGTAGTAAAATACAACTGTTGGCCGAAATTAGTTTAGTTTGGGATGGCAGCAACAACGGAAAAGGCGATTTTAGCAAGCATACTACAACAGCCTGCGCGCTTTTCTACGCTAGCGGTTTACAACTTGATATGTAAAGCTTATTTGGATAATTGCGGTTAAAAGCCCTATCTTCCACCCATGGACAAAAGCAATTATTTAATTACTCGCAAACCTATAAACGAGCTGTTAAAAAAACAGATTGCATACTATTATTTCCATGCTTCCAGTAACGAGGCGCATGCAGAAGCTTTTTATTTCTATCCCAATTACTTACATGCTTTGACGATTTATAAGGGCAATGAAATCGTTATAGATGCTGATAAATTGAATTCTCAAGTGCGTCCCTCGTCAGATAAAAACAAAAGTACTTTACTGTATACCATAAATGTAAATGATAAAATTCAAGTTGATATACAGGGTGCTTTTTACAAAATAGGGATTGTCTTTTACCCTCTTGGAATCAATCATTTTATCGATCAACCACTGGATCAATGGCTAAAAAAAGCTTTACAAAAAGTAGTTTTAAATGAAATTTTTGACACCAAGATAGCCCCGCTTACCAAAGCCTTAGCTGTAGAAGAGCAATTAGATATACTAGAAACTGCCTTATTAGCGATTTACAGACCATTTCAAGAAAGCAACCTCCAGAAAGCCGTTCGCGAAATTGTATTATCCAACGGCATTATAAAAGTAGAGGAATTGGAGCAGCTGACAACGGTTAGTAGAAAAACGCTCTTGCGCTTGTTTAAAAAACACACGTTTACCACCATAGAGGAATACAAAAAAATTGTGATGTTTCGCAATTCGTTAAATTACGCACTGCAACACAAAGAATTGGTTAATTTAACTGATGTCGCTTTATATGCCATGTATTACGATCAATCGCATTTTATCAAACACTTTAAGAGCATCACTAAGGAAACCCCAAAAACACTACTCCCGAAAATTGTCCAAATAGGCAGTGAAGATTTATACTGGCATTTTTTAGAAGAATAGTTGAAATGTCCCAGTTTTACAATTTTAGTGCTGTATTTCACCCTAGTTTTGTGAAATAAATTAGAGACAATATGCCAACGATTACTATTAAAAGACCGAATAGATTTACCAACAGGTTTAGAAAATACAAGCTTTTTATGGACGGTGAACTAATCGGTAGCATCACCAATAACGAAACCAAAGCATTTACAATTGAAGCGGGTGGGCAACATCAATTACACGCTACTATAGATTGCTACAGCAGTCCTCTTTTGCTTACAAACATAACCGCTGCTGCAAATAAAAGATTCGTTATTGATATACCTCAAAGAACTTCTAAATTGATGTCGTATTTCTTCTATAGCGGATTCGCTATTTTGTTGCTCGACTTTGTATTAAAGGAAACGCTCGATTTTCCATACGCGCTAATTCTAATGGTTTTTCCTCTTTTACTTTTGATTTACCAACTGACATTTGAGCGTAAAAAACAGCTTGTCATCACTGAAATCCTATCTGTTAATCAATAAAATTAGCCATTATTTAGGTTAAAATTTCCAAGTATTTCACCACACTTAATAGTACAAAAATAACAAATGATCAGACTCGCATTTTACCTTGCAAATTATATTATGGAGCAATTAGCTAATTGCGATTGGATTCGTTTTTAAACGAGGGTTAGTTGAATATTGCCGATAATGCTTCGATTAGTAGTTTTAGATTGCGGTCTGAGATGATTTTAAACAACGTCCTCTGGGTTCATCGCCTTCGTAAAGCACCATTTCAGAATGTAAAAACTGTGCAGCAGCTGCCGAATCTTTTACTTTGGTAGCACTGCGTGTAAGCATTTCTGCTTCGAATTCCATCAATACACTATTTCTTATTCCTTGTTCTCTCCACGGATTAAAAAATCCGCAGCCCTTGGATATACCACGCGCCAATATCAAGGCATCGAGTAAGGCCTGATTGGCTCCTTGTCCCTTAAAAGGGCTCATCGGATGTGCGGCATCACCAATCAAAGTCACTGCTCCTGCTCCAGTTAAACTTATCGGTTGTAGTAATTCACGATCGTATACGGGATAACCCGATATTTTTGCAGCAGTAGTAGCTTTCATAATCTGCGGTATGGGATCGTGCCATAGCGTTCTACGGCAGGCTTCATCCTTTAGTGCTTGAGGCCCTTGTGCGCTTAAGGCTTTGGCATCTTCTTCTGCCATCGGAAAACTGAGTTGCCACATAATGGTGTCTGCGCTATAAGGCATCACATAAATCCGTTCATTGCCGTTGGCCGTTTGAAATACCGTGGCCGAATCCAACAAAGAACTCTCCATTCCGTCTAGTGCAGCTAAAGGGCAAATTCCCAAAATAACGATACACCCCAGATAACGCAAAGGATCGCTGTTCTCCTCTATAAGCAATCGCCGTACCGAACTGCGAATGCCATCGGCACCTACTACCAAGTCGGCTTTGACTTGTTTTAACTGCCCATCGACACGAAAAGTCATATCGACACCTGCTGCACTTTGTTTTAAATCCACCATTTGATGCCCCCAGTTCACAACCTGCTGTCCTCCGAGTTGTTCTAGAAGTGCCAACCGCAAAGCTTGTCGTGCTATATGTACATTGGTTCGTTTGGAAGTTGTTTTTATGGCGGACTCCATCCATTTCCGAACCCCCCATTCTCCGATTACTTTACCCGAAGTGGTATGTACCAGATGCCGCGTTGAAACGATTCCTTCTTTTAAAGAAAAAAGTCCCAATCCCGCTATGGCTTTACTGGCTTGTTGCAACGTAAGTCCATAACCTTGAGATCGCGCATTAAAATCGTTGTCTCGCTCAAAAAGTGTAAATGGAATTCCGCGGTGTAAGCAAGCTACAGCCAAAGCCACACCGCCAATACCCCCACCAATAATGGCAATATGCGGGTAATTTTCAAAATCGGATATAGGAGCCGTAAAACTCGAGAGCAAGCCCGATCCACCACAGGATAAACAATCGTGTTGATGCCCTTTAGGCCGCACGGGTTCGGTTCGTTCTTCAGGACTTTTTTTATACGCGTCGACCAACAACTCGTAGTCGCGTCGAGCCTTGGTACTGAGTTTGCGGCTTTTTTTACCGCGCCCCAAACAGTCTTCACACATCCTCCAATACAATGCTGCTTCTTTTTTCATAAACTCCTATTTACTGCCTTTGAGACACTTAAAAACCTACTATTTTTTGAGTATTCCCTTTTCTACACTATCGTCGATTACATGCGCTGCATAATTCCAAATCACAGCGGAACCCTCGCCGATGACCTTCTTTTTTTCCATTACCTTATCATAGCTCACATCAAACTCTTTCCAGGTACCCCCATTATTAGAAATGTTTTGCAGTAAAGGTTCCAATCGGTCCATGGCTTTAGCAAATTTGGCCTCCGCCGTATTTCCTGCCTCGAATTCTTCCCAAACAGCGAGGAATTCCTCGGCTTGCGTTTGGGGTAACAATCCGAAAATACGTTGTGCAGCCAATCTTTCTACCTCGGTATTGCTGTGGTTGTTTACGGTGTCGTAAATAAAAGTATCTCCCGCATCAATCTCTACGATATCGTGTATCAATACCATCTTCACCACTTTTAAAACATCAATATCTTCATTGGAATGCTCCGTCAATACCAAGGCCATAAGCGCCAAATGCCAGCTGTGCTCGGCATCGTTTTCATTTCGATCACTATGAAATAATTTGGTTTTGCGTTGGATGTATTTGACTTTGTCAATTTCCTTTATAAAGTCTAACTGTTTTAAAAGGTTTTCGGAAAACATGGCGATAGCATAAAAATTACAATACAAAAATATGGTTTTTTAAATACTAAAGGGGAAGTAATTATCGATTTAATCTACGACGGTGCGGATGTCTTTTCCGAAGGCTTGGCTCCTGTAATTAAAGATGGAAAGTGGGGGTTTATCAATAGTAAAGGCGAAACCGTAATTGATTTCCAATTTGTTGGTGCGATGAGCTCTTTTAATAAGGGGTATGCTCTATTTTATAGCTACCACCAATCTCAAGTAAGTATTCCTTATGGCGCAACTACCACAGCCGCTTTTGTAAACAAAAAAGGAGAACTGATTAACCAGCCCCTGTACGACGATCTAATTTATTTTTCAAAAGACAAGGCTATCGGCGTGAATACGCATAGTCAAGGTAAATATTTATTTGATTTAAAAACCGGAAAAGTGATTTTTGGACTTACTCACGAGTTGATGAACCAGTAAAAAAAGACTCGAGTTTTAGACCGTCTGTATGAAATCTAAAATATACTACAATCCATCGATATCGAATCGAGCTGCCTCAGTGCTCCGGTATTTATTAAAAAAGAATTGCCTTCATTTTAAAAAAGTTAGCTCAAAATACCCGTAAATGGATTCAAACCGTTTATTTTTGGCACGATTCCTGAAATAGGCTCTTTACAACTAACCGAAATAAACATGAAAAAAACTTTGACACTTATAGCTGTTTTTTCTGCTGCAATCTTGTTTGCGCAAGAAGCGGGTAAAAAAGGCGAATTATTAAAAAATGAAGCCGATACTAAAGAGATGCAACGGACGGTTTCACCAGCGCGAACCCATTCGAAAGACAACTCGAACGGCAGGACTACCCCATCGGAAAACAATTCCAATAGAACGGTTTCCCGAGCGCCAAATCGCGACCGAGAAGTAACGCCGCGTTACAATTGGAATCAAAATTACGGTTATGCCGAGGTTTTTTTAAGAATACCTGAAGGTGGGTCTTTCACCGTCGAAATAGGCAATCAATCCATCAGCAATGCATCGGGTAAATTTCGATTTTTCGATTTGAATTCTGGCAAAATGCCGATTTCCATTTACGAAGACGGTTATTTAGTGTACCGCAGCCAAATTCAAGTGCGTAACGACAGTCGTATCGTGTTGGACTATTTTACCAATTACGGGTTGTATCTACTCGATTCCTACCCGATAAAAGGTCAACAATATGGTTTTAATCAATGGGACGATGTATGGAATAATCCTTATGACAACGGAAACTGGCAATCTGGAAACAGTGGTTCCAACCAAGTAATGAGCCCACAATCCTTTGAAAACTTCTTGCAAAGCCTCAAGAAAAACTCGAATTTTGACCAGGATAAATTGGCGTTTATAAAACAGCAAACCGCCTTGAGTATGTTTACTTCTCAACAAATTAAATCCTTATTAAAAACTTTTAGTTTCGACGAACAAAAGGTCGAAGCGGGTAAAGTTTTATATCCGCGTTGTTCCGATAAAACGAATTTTTACGTGGTGTATGATAGTTTTGACTTTGAACGAGGAAAGAAAGACTTGATGAACTTTATTGCCAATATCCGATAACGTCCGTTCGAAGGTTTTATATAACCTTAGCCCAAAGCAAATAAGATTTTGATAAAACCATTCGTTTACTTTTAGATAAACGTTTTATAAACCCAAAAAAAGAGACTCTAAAAGGTCTCTTTTTTTATAGGTTATTTGTAAAAACTAAAGTATTTCCATTCGGTTGTTTTTAAGGAATCAACACCGCACGTCCCTTTAACTTTCCTTGACGCATTTTATCATAAACATCCAACACTTGATCCAAGGGGAATTTTTCTATTTCGATATGTATTTTACCCTGTCTAGCCAAGGCAACTACTTCAACCAATTCTGCCTGAGAGCCCCAATAAGGCAAACTCACGCTGGTTCCAAATGGTATTTTTCCGGAGGCTACAGCCAAAGACCCACCTCCTAAACCAACAATGGTTAAGTCGCCGTTTAAAGCGATGACTTGAGCCCCCAAATCCATCGTAGAAGGAGCACCAACGAAATCGAGAACTACTTTGGCCTTTTTAATTCCCGTGAGTTTTACGATTTGTTGTGCCGCATCCGTGTCTTTAGAATTAACGACATAACTGGCTCCTAATTCTTTGGCGAAATCTAGTTTTTCTTCCGAAATATCACAAGCAATAACCGTTGCTCCTGTAGTCGCTTTTAAAATTTGCAAAGCTGTATGTCCCAAGCCACCAATTCCGATAACCACGACAAATTCATCGGGCGTTAATTTATTCAACGATCGTTTAATAGCGGAATAAGGCGTTAAAGCCGCATCGGTCAAAGGTGCTGCCAACACGGGATCCAAATCATAGATAGGCACTAATAAACGCGAAGCGGGAACCAACATATATTCGGCCATTCCTCCGTCAAGACCTAAACCGCCTCCGAAAGCTTTTTCGGATTGGTGGTCGCAGTAATTCTCGAACGATTGCTGACAAGGTTTGCAATGCCCACAGCCCCATGGTCCGTAAACCAGTACTGCGTCTCCCTTTTTATATCCCGTAACACTATCACCTACTTCTTCTATATAACCGGCATTTTCATGTCCCAAAGTAAAAGGAGCCGCTACCGTTCCATGATCAATTACATGCAAATCGGAATGGCAAACACCCGCTCCAGCAATTTTTATCAACACCTGATCACCTACTGGTTTTGGTTTTATAGCATTCTTAACTAATTCCACATGATTGACTCCTAAATAACGTACTGCTCTCATAATTCTTAGCGTTTTTAATTGATATCATTAAATTACGAAAAAAAGCTGGTATGGATCGCGTCTAAATGTTATTTATTTGTTACAAAAGCCTTAATTATAGATTTTTACAAGCCTTTTATTACAGTTAATATATGGTATAAATTATCCTATTCTTAACCCCAATCTATATCAAAATTTAGAGTATTACTCCCTGAATTTTATTTCACCACCACCTTTTGAGTCACTTTATGTCCGTCGTAGTCCAGCAAAGCAAGCAGGTATTGACCTGCAGGCAATTGTCCTAAATACACCTCTTGCACCACCATATGCCCCTGAGCTACGATACGCGCTTGTAAATCATATACCTCGTAATAGGTCCATTGCCGATCCGATTTCCAAAATATTTTATCGCTGGTTGGATTTGGGTAGAGCACTACTTTTTCTGCGGGCTTAAAGCTCGCTATACTCACATTTTGGTTTTCTCCACAATTCCAAGCCGCCAACTTGGCAACAAAAAAATCGGGTATGCCGGAATAAAAAATAGGAGTCATGCGCGATACCTGCGGGTCATCTACAAATAAGGAACCGCTAAAATGACCTCCAACCAAGATGTTTTGGTCCCGGTCCACAGCAACAGCCGTTAAACCGTCGTGATAACCCGAAGGTCCTTTGATGCGGTGCAACGCATTGCAATGCCCGCTAACCTTATCAAAACGACCGACAAAGGGATCGGGTAAATAACCGTCATTGGGTATCATACCCGATTCAACCGTACCCCAAAGCTCGGTATCCATCGTTATTCCGACCACCACCTCGGTAGGAGTAAAAGCTATCGCGCGAGCCGAAGAATAAGCGCTGGTGGTACTGCTTAAACTCTTAGCCGCAGTTCCCCATAACAATTGTCCTTTGTCATTCAGTTTTAAAACATAGGGAAGGACATCACCATTGACCTCTGGAAACTCTAATCCCGCAAAGGAATTGACATAAGGTAGGTCATGAAATTTCGCTGATCCCAGACCCGATATGTATACATGAGACTGCGCATCGGTTTTTATTTCTGCCAATATACCTCCATCCATATCGTGGCTCCATAACTTTCTTCCGGCTTTGTCGAGAGCCAAGATGTACATCGATTGTATCAATTCGTCATCACCGTATGAAATGACCTCGCTAATATCCCAGCAAGTTCCGCCAATATAGTACTGCTGTAGCAAAGGGTCGTAAGTAAATCGAACCCGTTCTATAGTGCCTAAATTCCGGAAATCCAAAAAGGTATGGGAGGCGTAATTGCCGTGGGTATCGTAGCGAATGATATACCACTGGTAATAAAGATCGGGATCAATTTCAGGAGCTTCGACCGTAATGCGGCCTTCCAAATGGGTACCCGGTAAAAAACCGACAAACCAATGGGTGGTGCCGTCGGCCTCGGTATATACATCGCCTATGGCACTCCAGCTCAACGTTCGAGTCGCATTTCCCTGTGGAAAACGGTGCCAAAGCAAACGGCCGTTATCCGCTTGGTATTTGGCCAAAACCATGGTTTTAAAATTCTCATTGGGGATATCGGGATCCAATTCCCGGGTATAATCCATACGGACATCGTCGTCAAAATGGGGTGGTTCTTTAGTAAATTGAAACGGTCCAAAAGGCAACATGGATTCAAAATTATTGACAAACATCCCTACATACAAACCGCCGTTGGCATCCAATCCCAAATTGTAGGCGTAATCCCATGAATAACCGCCTATGCCTTTGGTCCACAACACCTCCCCCTCACAGTTTAAAGCCGCCAAAAAAACATCTGTAAATTGATTGCCAGCGGCAGTATGGTTGTAAACCTTAACGGGATTTCCGTCAAATTGGGCATCGGGATAACCGATAATTCCCAATATATAGGTATTGTTTTGCGCATCGACCTTGATGTCCAAAATCGACTCGTAATATCCTCTATTATACCAATAACTCTTGTCGTCTAACATCCCATAAGCCCCTCCCCCTTTTTTATGCCATTTCCATTGGTAGTTTTGCGCCAAACAAGGCACTGTAAAAAAAAGAGCTAACAACAATATAAATCCGTTTTGCAGTACGGCTGTTTTAAGTTGATTGTAACTGGTTTTCATAAATTTTATATTTATAGGGCAGTGTAAAAATGCAGACAAGCGTTTTTACACCGCCCTTTGGGTTAATTTTTAATCAGTATATGTTGGTAACTTCGTTGTCCATTGACGTATAAAACCACCAGGTATTTTCCACTGACCAAGCGGTCAGCCGGTATTACTACGCTGCCCTTAGCCGCTGTTGCCCAACCGCTCCAATGTGGTTTACCCAGCAAATCAAACACTTCGACTGCGATATCGGCTGTAGGGCTATACTTTTTCATGGGTACAAAATTTTATTTTACCACCACCTTTTGAGTCACTTTATGTCCGTCGTAGTCCAGCAAAGCAAGCAGGTATTGACCTGCAGGCAATTGTCCTAAATACACCTCTTGCACCACCATATGCCCCTGAGCTACGATACGCGCTTGTAAATCATATACCTCGTAATAGGTCCATTGCCGATCCGATTTCCAAAATATTTTATCGCTGGTTGGATTTGGGTAGAGCACTACTTTTTCTGCGGGCTTAAAGCTCGCTATACTCACATTTTGGTTTTCTCCACAATTCCAAGCCGCCAACTTGGCAACAAAAAAATCGGGTATGCCGGAATAAAAAATAGGAGTCATGCGCGATACCTGCGGGTCATCTACAAATAAGGAACCGCTAAAATGACCTCCAACCAAGATGTTTTGGTCCCGGTCCACAGCAACAGCCGTTAAACCGTCGTGATAACCCGAAGGTCCTTTGATGCGGTGCAACGCATTGCAATGCCCGCTAACCTTATCAAAACGACCGACAAAGGGATCGGGTAAATAACCGTCATTGGGTATCATACCCGATTCAACCGTACCCCAAAGCTCGGTATCCATCGTTATTCCGACCACCACCTCGGTAGGAGTAAAAGCTATCGCGCGAGCCGAAGAATAAGCGCTGGTGGTACTGCTTAAACTCTTAGCCGCAGTTCCCCATAACAATTGTCCTTTGTCATTCAGTTTTAAAACATAGGGAAGGACATCACCATTGACCTCTGGAAACTCTAATCCCGCAAAGGAATTGACATAAGGTAGGTCATGAAATTTCGCTGATCCCAGACCCGATATGTATACATGAGACTGCGCATCGGTTTTTATTTCTGCCAATATACCTCCATCCATATCGTGGCTCCATAACTTTCTTCCGGCTTTGTCGAGAGCCAAGATGTACATCGATTGTATCAATTCGTCATCACCGTATGAAATGACCTCGCTAATATCCCAGCAAGTTCCGCCAATATAGTACTGCTGTAGCAAAGGGTCGTAAGTAAATCGAACCCGTTCTATAGTGCCTAAATTCCGGAAATCCAAAAAGGTATGGGAGGCGTAATTGCCGTGGGTATCGTAGCGAATGATATACCACTGGTAATAAAGATCGGGATCAATTTCAGGAGCTTCGACCGTAATGCGGCCTTCCAAATGGGTACCCGGTAAAAAACCGACAAACCAATGGGTGGTGCCGTCGGCCTCGGTATATACATCGCCTATGGCACTCCAGCTCAACGTTCGAGTCGCATTTCCCTGTGGAAAACGGTGCCAAAGCAAACGGCCGTTATCCGCTTGGTATTTGGCCAAAACCATGGTTTTAAAATTCTCATTGGGGATATCGGGATCCAATTCCCGGGTATAATCCATACGGACATCGTCGTCAAAATGGGGTGGTTCTTTAGTAAATTGAAACGGTCCAAAAGGCAACATGGATTCAAAATTATTGACAAACATCCCTACATACAAACCGCCGTTGGCATCCAATCCCAAATTGTAGGCGTAATCCCATGAATAACCGCCTATGCCTTTGGTCCACAACACCTCCCCCTCACAGTTTAAAGCCGCCAAAAAAACATCTGTAAATTGATTGCCAGCGGCAGTATGGTTGTAAACCTTAACGGGATTTCCGTCAAATTGGGCATCGGGATAACCGATAATTCCCAATATATAGGTATTGTTTTGCGCATCGACCTTGATGTCCAAAATCGACTCGTAATATCCTCTATTATACCAATAACTCTTGTCGTCTAACATCCCATAAGCCCCTCCCCCTTTTTTATGCCATTTCCATTGGTAGTTTTGCGCCAAACAAGGCACTGTAAAAAAAAGAGCTAACAACAATATAAATCCGTTTTGCAGTACGGCTGTTTTAAGTTGATTGTAACTGGTTTTCATAAATTTTATATTTATAGGGCAGTGTAAAAATGCAGACAAGCGTTTTTACACCGCCCTTTGGGTTAATTTTTAATCAGTATATGTTGGTAACTTCGTTGTCCATTGACGTATAAAACCACCAGGTATTTTCCACTGACCAAGCGGTCAGCCGGTATTACTACGCTGCCCTTAGCCGCTGTTGCCCAACCGCTCCAATGTGGTTTACCCAGCAAATCAAACACTTCGACCATGATATCGGCTGTAGGGGTTGTTAGTGCGCTGTCGTAATGCAGCACACTTTCGCCCGACGTCGGGTTGGGGGTTAATTGGGCTGTGGCCCGCAACTGCGAATTCGAGCTTTCCGAAAACCTCCCATAACCCGATCTACCGAAATTTAGCCTGATCCTATAATCATCGCACACCACTTTACCGTTTAGTCTAACTAATACTTTAAGCGTGGTACTGCTTTGGCTGTAATTCGGATTAAAAGGAATAAACTGCACCCCTTCTATGGTTCGCTGTTCGTGGGGATCTAAACTGATGTTCGCCGGTACAAAAACCCCTTCGCCCTCTGGGTTTTCAAAGCTGAGTTGTACATACTCTCCCCTATAATTCCCGGCATCCAAATCAAAGGCTATATAACTATAAGGATATTTATCCCTTTTGTATTTTTCATGGCTTTTTACATAAACATCACAATTATAGCAATCGAGATGCGATTTTTTTACAAACAATCCTTTGGAGAACGCATCGCAATTCCCCTGATCCGTGTACAATTGGTACAATCCTTCCTTATTGACTCCCAGCGGATTGACCGCGCTATAAGTACCCGATTGGATCGGTCGATCATTCCATATCCAATAGTGTTTATTAAAAAAGGACAGGGGACCTAAAATGGTAAACCAATACTCGTCTTTAGTAGCACAAGCTTCGATACAACCGGTAGGAACCACCCACATATAGGTATCGCTGTGTTTGGGTACTTGAATGCTTTGGGTGGCTTCACAACCGTTTTCGCTAATCACGCGCACGCGATACGGTCCGCCTTCCGAAACTTCGATATCTCTTCCGACCATGCCGTTGCTCCATATATAGGTATGGTTGCCGGGACCGTTAGCAGATAAGCGTACGCGATAGGGGGTACAATCGACCACATCTACTCGAATATAAGGTGCGGGAGGTGGCGCGGTTACTTTAAATTCAACCATCGCCGTGGCTATACATTCTGGGTCTAGTGGATCGCGTACGTTTAATACATATACATAATTGCCTACAGCCAGGTTTTCTTCCAAATCCAAAGGGGTGTTGGCGCTCCAATTATGGATCACGGTATTGTTTCGCGTCCATTGGCGCAATACCGTTGGATCGGCTAGCGTAGCACTGATTTTAATCGGGCTGCCGCTACAGGTTTGTGCCGGCGGATTTACGGTAACCAAAGGCGGCTTTTTGACAATAACCGCCGCCGAAATTGCACCGTAATAACCACAGCCGTTGGCATGGAACAAAACCGGCCAATAATTGCCCGTTTGGTTGACCGTTAAAGTGGCTCCAGTAGCCCGTGGAATCGGATTGGCCCCGTCCATCCATTGGTAGGCCACCGGTCGGACCTGACCGGGCACTTGTACCGTTAAACGCGCCGTACCGCCCTCACAAAAAGTGGTTATCTCCGGTCTTGCTTGGGAATCAGGAAATAATGCCTTATTCACTGTAAACGGTCCTTGTTCGGTACTCATCGTACAGCCGTAACGGTCAGTTACCGTTAATGTAATTCTATTTGTAATAGCATTACGCCCTTCTGGCAAATTGATTTCCGCATAAGGTATTTTTAATGCGGTTCTGTTAAACTCCCATTTATACACGTATTCTGGATCATAAACAGCCGGAGCGAGTAAAATGGGGTTTTCCATACAATTGGGGTTGTAATTTACCGTAAACTGTGCGTTGGGACGGCCTTTGACCACTACTGTTTTTTCTTCGCTGCAGATATAGGCACTGCCGTTGCTCAACTGTATTTTAAATTTATAGGTACCCGGCGGTAAGTTCCTAAAGGTATATTGACTGGAGCTACCGCTATAAACAGCGGGCATGCCGTCTCTACTAAAGGCATAGGTTACGTTGGTTCTATCGGCATAGATCGAATTGTCGATGATGGTTACATCTCTCGTATTGTTACTGGCCACACACGACATGTTGTATTTGAACTTGGCTTCGTATGGTTTTAAAAACGATTTCTGTATATTGATTCTACAAATATTGCCGTCGATTAGGTAATCGACCCAATATTGTACAAAATGCAATCCCGGAGTTTTGGTTGTAAAGGTTATATTGTTAGCTGTATGTCCGGCTTGTCTGGTCAGGTACCTGCTCTCTTTCCAGGTTACCTTTACCGGGGTTCCGGTATAGGTTCCGGTGAGCGAAAAATCATTACACGACTCCATTAATGAGGTGGATACCGTTTCGTTAAGTCCTGTGCAGCTCGGATTGCAGTTTTCATATATATGGACTAATTCCGAGGTTCTAGAACAACCGAAACGACTGGTCATTTTCACATAATAACTTCCGGCTGCGGAGTGATTTTGGTTTCCCGCTACCGTGTAACGCGGTCCGTAACCCAAAACCCCTGCTTGCCCGTTTTTATACCATTCCATGTTTTGATCCGGTATATCCAATTGATGGGTCGCGTATAAAGTAACCGCATAGCCGTCTATTGGACAAACAAATATATTGCCATTGGGAGTCACGGTAATCACCGGTTTTGGATGTAAAAGCACATTCACATTCACCTGAATTTCCGTTTGGCATCCGTTTGGATTGATGATGGTAGCGGTAATTACTCTAGCGATATCGTCATTTAAATCCTCTTCAAAAATTAAAGGCGGACTGGTGATACTCCTTCCAGAAATCGAGCTTGCTGCCGAAGGCTGTGATCCGTTATTTAGATTCCAAATCACTGATCCGCTGCTTAGGTTTGAATCGGAAACCAAGGTCACGGTAAACGGTTCATATACACATATATTTAGTGGTGTAGGATTCTGCGAAGTGAAATTAGGCGTTTGAAACAGAGTAATCGGATGATTAAACACAAACAACCTGTCGCACTTTCGAATGGTTAATCTTAAAAACCCGGAATTGGAATTGGACACTTCGTTCCAACTCACTTGTACCGTTTTGGTTCCTTGCCCTTGTACGATATTGGCAAAATTATCTGGAAAAGACTCCCATTGTATGTGATCGGGTTCTACACCGTTATTAAAATCTACTTTAAAATTCGAGTAGGTACTTGGACAGAACAGTACGGTATTTTCCAAATTGGTAAAGGTTGCCGTAGGATTCATGGCCGAAATATTAAAACGCTTTGGAGCGGAAGTACAACGAAGGCTGTTGAGCGAGAATTTTTTTACGGTGATGCTTCGCCGGATAAATTCACCTGCATTAAACGTAATCGTTACTTCATTTCCGAATCGGGATCCGTGAATACGACCTCCGCTTACCCCCCATTCATAGGTAAAGTTTGGGTCGTCGTTTTCGATCTTGTAGACATAAGGAGCTCCTGGACATACCATGAGTTCGCCGATCAATTCCACGTCACTGATATCGGGCAATTCGGTAACCTCTACCAAGAGGGGAATACTGGTACAATGATCGCGGTGGGTGCCCGTAATGGTATAAAATCCGGCGGTGGGCGCTTGCCATAAAAAACTTGTGCTCGTTTCGGAATGGACTACTGTATTTCCCTTTTTCACTTCCCAAAACAAAGGTATATTTAGATTGGATTCATAAAGTATGTCCTTTGGGGTTTCGCAGAATTCTGTCGGCCCTGTAATTTCTGGAACCGCTACCACTTCAATTTCAAATTCTGCCCTTCCCCCACATTTGAGCATGGTATTGGTATAATTACACACCAGCAAATAGGTGCCGGCTTCTAGCGGATTTAAAACAATTTCGTTTCGTTGGTCTACCGGTATTAACGTACTTTGGCCGCCGCTTAAGGAAATCAGTTCCCATTGGAAATCGGTAGTGGGCCATTGGGGTAAAGAAAAGCGTTGTTGCTTATTTAAACAAGCGGTTGGATTTCCGCGAATGGTTCCTTTGCTTTTGATAATGGGAATTTTAACCGTTGTCCAATTTCGACAACCACACCGACTAATAAAACTCACATATCCAAACCCATCGGCATCGACATCGTGCCACTTCACTTGGATTTCCCATGCATTTTCTTGTACAATCTCCCCTCCTTCTACAAACCATTGCCCCCCACACTCGGATTCCACTGTATAGGTTTGAACGGTTTCTTCGCAAGAAACCGTTGGGCAAGTTATGGTAGCCGCAATTTGCTCTTCGACCCGAATCTCCGATTTAAAATAACTGCTGCAATGGCATTCGTTGGTTACTTTGAGTTGGATCGTATATACTCCCGGTCGGGAATAATTGTGCTGAGGGATTTTCTCGTAGGAAACATTTCCATCGCCAAAGTCCCATTCATAAGAAACGATTTGACTACCTCCATTATTATTGGATTTATTCTTAATCACAAAAGGCGTGTTTAAGCACACCAAATCCTTTTCTGCCCCTTCGGGCAACTGCAATTCAAATTCCGCCAAAGGAGCTGCCAGTATGTCGATACACAAACTGCCTTGAGTGCTGCCTCCGTTTGTAAAAACCACCTTAAAAGTAAGGGCTCCAACACCACGGTTTCCCCAATTTACGTGAATCCGATTATCATATTCTCTGGAGATACTTCCACCTGTGATTTCCCAAGTTACGTGACTGATGTTGTTTCCACGCATATAAAAAGTCATGGGTCCATTTTCACAAACAGCCAAACAAGGCCCCTGTTCGATATCTTCTAAATAACCGTCGTATTTGGGGTTGGGATCGTAATCATAGGTTCTGCATCCCGCTTCCTTATCCCAACTCAACCAAGCTCCATTGTTTAACTGCTGCCCAACACTCGATAAGGAGCAGCAGATAAAAAACAATATTGTTAAAAGCCCTCTCTTCTTCAAGAGCAATTCGTTAATTAAATAAAAATAATTTTGTTTCATAACTCAATAATTTAACAGTTTTTAATAAGCTATACTGCGAAAAACCAATTATAAAGTGTTTTTACACAAATCATATAACAATATTAACTTTTAAAAATCCGTTAATTATTAAATTATTGTTAAAATATAGTTAAATTCAATCTGAATTTCGTTTTTTAACATCACCAACTACCTCACAGCCGCTTACTTAGGAAAAACCAGCTCACCTAAAAGTGTTAAAAAAAGCCGATTATTACTGCTTTAGAGCCACGGTTGTTGCCCAGTGAGTTGCTTTACCGATATCAAGAAAAAGCGGTAGTAAAAATAATTTTACTACCGCTTCTTTTTGCCTCTTTAAAAGGCTGGGTTTCGCTATAAAACAAGATTAGTCCAACCAATAATTATAATAGTTATGTACCTCGTCGCGTTCAAAGCCGCAACGCGGGTACAATTGATTTCCGATGTCGTTGGTCTTTTCGGTTTCGAGTAGTAAACCACAGGCCTGAGTTTCTTTACACCATTGCTTACTTCGGTCGATTAAGGCTACCGACAGCCCTTTCCCCCTAAAATCGGGATGCACAAATAAATCGCTCAACAACCACTGTTTTTCCAATTTAGCATAGTGAAACAATTTGTATAGCTGAACAAACCCCACAGCCCTCTTATCGACCATCACCAAAAACACCTCCGATTCCTCCTTGAGAAAACGCTCTTTTAAAAAGGCTCTTCCTCGCTCTAAATCGGACGGTTGCCGGTAAAAAATACGGTACAGATTAAACAATTCTGCCGTTTGATTCAAATCTTCTAAACCCGCTTTTTTAATTTGATATTCCATGATTTTATTTTTGATTAATACGACAAAATTAAATACAAGATGGACTACATTTGTGTACCAGTTTTAACTTTATAAGTAGTCCACATGTTTCCTTTCGAAAGTCTTATTAATTTGGATAAAGACAGCAGCAAGCCCCTTTATCAACAAATTGCGCTTAGCTTGAGTCAAGCCATTCAAAACGGAATTTTAAAACCGGGGGCTACCTTACCCAGCAGTAGGGAGTTGTCCAAAATGTTACAATTACACCGCAAAACCATTGTTGCGGCTTATGAGGAATTGCACGCTCAGGATTGGATTGCGATAATTCCGCGAAAAAAAACCATCGTTTCCGAGCGCATTCCGCTGTTACAAGCTAAGAGTTGGCAAGCGGAAAGCACGCTTATGCCCTATGAAAATGCGATGCAGACCTCATTTAAAACTCCCGTAACTGCGCTTGCTTTGCCAGAGGCTAGTCGTGCCGAAATCATTATAGACGATGGGCGTCCCGATATTCGTATATCCCCGATCGATTTGCTGTTAAAAACCTACCGGTCGTTATTGCGCCAAAGGTATGCCCGTAAAAATATCGAGCAAAATATGGCACAAGGCACCTTGGCTTTGCGGTCGGCCTTGGTCCGTTACTTAGCAGAGAGTCGCGGGCTAAACATGACGCTCGATCATATCATGATCACGCATGGCGCACAAATGAGCATATACCTTTGTAGTCAATTGCTCTTAGACTCCAAATCCACCATCGTTGTAGGCACCCCTAATTACCCTATGGCCAATAAGGTCTTTAGTCAATCTGGAGCGCAACTCGTCGAAGTAGCTGTTGATCAATGGGGTATAGACACCGATAGAATAGAAGCAATTTGCCAAACACAAACCCTTACTGCAGTCTATGTAATACCGCACCACCACTACCCGACTACGGTAACCCTCAGTACGGAGCGCCGCCTGCACTTATTGAATTTATCTAAACGGTATTCGTTTATCATCATAGAGGACGACTACGACTACGATTACCACTACTCTTCTTCACCATATTTACCGTTGGCCAGCGCTCAGCACCTTGGTAACATTATCTATATCGGTTCGTTTTCAAAAATTTTAGATCCGTCGTTACGCCTAGGTTTTATGATTGCGCCGAAGAATTTTATAGCGCAGGCCGTAACTTTTAGAAAGATGATTGACATCGGCGGTGACGGTTATATGCAAGATGCCCTCGCAGTACTCATTGCCGATGGCGAACTGAAACGCCATCTAAAAAAAGCCAAAAAAACCTATCAATTACGTAGAGCACACCTCGATAATTTGCTCAAAGAAGAATTATTACCATATATAAGCTTTGACAATCCGTCGGGAGGTATGGCCGTGTGGATACGACTTATTCCAGAAATTTCGATCCGCAGTCTTCAAAAAACAGCTTTGAAATTCCATTTGCAAATCAACGAAATCAACGAAACCCACAACGCTTTTCGCTTTGGATTTGCCTCGCTAAACGAAATGGAATTGGATGCGGCTGTAGGTATTTTAAAAAAGTGTTGTTTGCAATGGAGTACACCGCGGAAAAGCTGACTATTTGCACGACCGCTACAATTAATCGGATATAAAAAAAGCTATGGATCAACTACAGCTTTTTTTAATTTAAGAATCAAAAATAATTTTATTCTCGCCCAACTCTTTTATTCGAGCCAAAGACTCGACAGTAATATGCAGCTCTTCCAAGCGAGCACTGCCCAACTGAAACGATTTTTCAATAACGAACCCCATACCCAGCAATTGAGCCCCTGCTTTTTGAATGAGTTCATATACTCCTATAGATGCATTACCGTTGGCCAAAAAGTCGTCTATAAAAACCACTTGATCATTTGGCCCTAAGAAATCGCGACTCACACAAATGTCGTATGTTTTGTCTTTGGTATAAGAATATACCGAAGCGGTTACCATATTATCCATCGTTTTGGGTACCGCCTTTTTTACAAAAACCACCGGCAACTCCAATAAATACCCCAACATTATGGCTGGAGCTATTCCACTGGCTTCTATAGTTACTATTTTATTGATTGGCAAATGTCCGAAGCGACGTACAAATTCGACGCCGATAGATTTCATCAAAATAGGATCCATTTGATGGTTGATAAAGCTGTCAACTTTTAATATACCTCCTTCAAAACTTTTACCATCTTTAAGGATACGGTCTTTTAATAATTTCATGACACACAAAAAATTTAAATACAAAGATACTTGATGTTAACCACAACCACAGTAACAAGACTTTACTTTCTTCTTATATAAAAAATTATACTCCGCGATAAATTCCGTAATCCGTTAAGCTCCAACAAGCTCCTCCATAAATCACCCTAACAACCACATATATAGTAAAAAACAGTATTTAAATCTACTCAAGCGCACATTTACAGTGATTAATTTCCAAAACAATACTAAAAACAAGCTTAGAAATAACATATATCGGAAAAAACATATTAAATACACTTCTTTTTAACAACTATTATTTTATAAATGCGTATATTTGCAGTGTTTGTGAAATCGAACCATTTCCTATATCCTTTTTGGATAAAAAAGGGACAAGTTACCTTGGTTATGTTTCTTGCAGCGTGCTCTTGTATTTCTGACGAAAAGAGAGAAATACAACAACAAGCGATTCGATTCCAACAAAATACCAATCCGGAAACGGCAGCTAAAAACGCTTAAGTAACGGAGCAATCCCTGGATTGGTCTTCCAAACCTGAATTGACACAAATGGGGCTTTCTGTTTAGTAGCGCTCCTTAGGGTTAAGATCGAAAAAAGGAAGAAAACCAACCGCTTTTCGACTAAATTCCAACGAATTTAGAATTCGTAAAGCCATATTTACAAACGACACCAAAGGCAACAGGTTTAAAAACCGTCGTGTCGAACCGGTTAAAAATAAATTGATTCGTTACGTTTTTTATTCATTCATTCAACATTTAAGGCTAAAAGAAGTTTCTTTTAGCCTTTTTTATTCCTCCAAATCGACGGTATCAGCTTTGTAAATACTTAATATTACAATTATATTCAAACTTTAACATATTAGCTTAATGCCTGATTTTGTTAGGCTCAACTTCAATTGGGCAGCAAGTGCCTCTCGTATAGGCTGGGGTTTACGCGAACTATAACAATTAAACTTTTAATCCAGCGTTATCACAGTAACCAAATAGAAACAGCAAACATTTTATTTTATTTTTAAGATTATAATAAGGATACAATTTTATAACTAAACAAAATTAGGAGATCTAATGTTTAATTTGTTTATTTGGCAACTGAAAAACAAATCAACCATACCATAAATGAAATCATATTCCATTGAAGAAATCAATCAAGTTCTAAAAGGCATTATTGTTGGCAACACCTTGCAAATGATAAAAGCTCCAGAGCAATTGGAACGCGCCTGTGATACTGAAATTTCATTCATCGGAAGCAAGAAATACGAACGTCTTTGGATTACATCTAAAGCTTGTGTAGCCGTTGTAAATGAAGACATATCTATAGTTCCAGGTGACAATCGCGCCTTTATTAAGGTAAAAAATGCCGATTTAGCCATGTCTCAAGTCTTGGATTTATTCGCACCTAGTAGCCCGCAATTTCACACCGAAATTCATCCCAATGCCGTAGTAGACCCTTTAGCCATAATTGGAGAAGGATCTCGTATTGGAGCCGGTTGTTATATCGGTCCGAAAGTAGTTTTAGGAAAAGACGTTACCATTTATCCGAATGTAACCATTTTAGACGAGTGCACGATTGGTGACCGCACCGTATTGTGGTCCGGTACTACTATAAGAGAGCGTTGTCATATTGGAAAAGACTGCATTATTCATCCCAACGCCAGCATTGGAGCGGATGGTTTTGGTTTCCGCCCTTGTCCGGAACGCGGCTTGGTTAAAATTCCACAAATTGGAAATGTAATTATTGGTAACCACGTTGAAATTGGCGCCAATTCTTGTGTTGATCGCGGAAAATTTAGTGCCACTATTATCGGAGATGGCTGTAAAATAGACAATTTGGTTCAAATCGGACACAATAGTGTCTTGGGTCGTTTTTGTATTATGGCTGGAAATAGCGGTTTAGCCGGATCAGTAACCCTAGGCAATCAAGTTATGATTGGCGGAAGTGCGTCAATTAAGGATCACGTAACCATCGGAGATGGTGCTGTTATCGGCGCTGGATCAGGTGTAACCGGCGATGTACAAGCTGGAAAAACCATGTTGGGCTATCCTGCTGTAGAAGCGCGAAATGCCTTAAAACAATGGGCCAAACTAAAACAATT
Organism: Flavobacterium sp.; assembly: GCA_040393465.1. GTDB lineage: Bacteria > Bacteroidota > Bacteroidia > Flavobacteriales > Flavobacteriaceae > Flavobacterium. Next base: position 345,009 of record JBEBUC010000001.1, read on the forward strand.
AGTATCCAACTAAAGCTTCTTTAGAAGGCTTCATCAAATATAAATCCTGCAGCTCCCGTTGCAGGATTTTTTTATTATTTTTGATTGATATAAACAGCCTAGCTTTAAAAACCTACGAATTAACATAACCATTCCCTCCTTATATGAAAAAAACCTACTTCATCAGCATTTGCTTTCTCAGTTGTATTAGCCTGTTTGCTCAAACTCCAGTCTCTTTTAAAATCGACAAAAACGACGACGTAATCATGGACATGATTTACGCCTTTCCGCAGGAACTAAAAAGCGACGAAATTACGGACGGCTACAAAGGAGATAACGTACAAGGTACCAGCTACGCTTTAATAAATCCGCGTCAAGGCGATCGTTCGCTCGATAAGTACGCTGTTTTAAAAAACGCGAAAACCGACACTTTTCTGGTTAAGGCCAACTGGAATATCGAGGTTATTCGCCTTAACGAAAAAAATTCTGAAATTAAGGTAAACATGGAAAGCGCCTTGGACAATCACAATACTCCAGTTGCGAGAGCCAAGATACAATCGACAGGAGCATTTGAAAAAGAACTGCAGCAATTTCTAAATAGCGATTATCAAGTAGTACACGAAGTTTATGAAACCGCAGAGGATAGCACGGCAGTAAGTACCGATTATGCCGATTATACTACAACGGCCGAGTCCGTATTTAACTACGAGGAACCCGAAAAAAAGACATCTGCCCTTCTTGAAAAAATTATAAAAAAGGGACAAACCATCCCGTTTCCACTAAGCGCAGCATATTTTAGCAAAAAACTAAATCAACAACCCAGCATCCACGAATTTGAAGCAGCAATTGGCGGTCAGTATTACAGTTGGAATCTCGATGAATCCATCGGTCTTTTATATGTTAAGTTAAAAAACGATTTGGAATACTATAGTTTTTATACGCTAGACCAAAGTATTGTTACCGGATTACCTTTTAATTTAGAGATGAATTATACTACTTTAGAAGGTTGTTTACACGAATTTAAAGGCTATTTGCCTCAGTGGACACAAGTAGTTGGCGACAATGACGACAGCTATTTACAAGTGGAATTTAGTACTAAAGACCAATTTATACACTTGGAGTTTTTTGTCGATTCTAAAAACTTAAAAACGGTTTTAATCGCCAATAAACCATTGAATTAAGCTTTATTAAACAGGAATTATCGTTCCGTTTTCACACCTATTTAATTCAGAGGAGGGTCCTTTTCACCAGAAGAAAAGGGCACTCCTTTTTTTCGTTTATATAAGTTCTATAACTGCTGCCAAAATTTCTTAAAAAATTTAATTTCCAATTGGTTTTCCATTACAAAATACATTTTAGATATCAATTATTAGTTAAAAACAGTTTTCTTTCATCTTTTTGTAAAAAAAATTAAAAGAAAACGAATAAGAAATTAAACGTTTGTTTAATTTTGTATCGAAATTTAATGCTCCCCTTTCATGAAATGGAATGACAAACAACAAAAAATCTTGTTGGTTGCTGAAGAAATTTTCTCTAAAAAAGGCATCGACGCCAGTAGTATACGAGAGATTTCCAAACAAGCCAAGATAAACATAGCTATGGTCAGCTATTATTTTGGGTCTAAAGAAAAACTGGTTGAGGCTTTGTTTGAGATGAGACTCACCAAACTCAACACTACTTTACAAGATTTACTCGAAAACGAAAAAGGCGACTCTATGGATAAGCTCTCTACTTTTTTACGCGGTTTTCTACGTAGGGTTTTAAAAGAGCACGAATTTCATCGTATTATGTTGCGCGAATACTCTAAAACGGATTCTCATATTCAAATAAAAGACGGTATCAAAAAGATGAAATTAGAAACCCTGCGTATTGTTCAAGAAATGATCGATACCGGCTACGAACAAAAGATATTTGGCCGTCGGGCTCATGCCGAAGCTATTATTAGTGTGGTTATCGGTAGCACCTCTTACCTTATTTTAAACGAAAATACCTACTCCGACAAATGGCAAATTCACACTCATGAGGAGTATGCCGCTTATATCGAAAATAATTTTTACCCATATATACTAGATTCTCTAAAAGCAATATTAATGTACACCAATGAAAACTAATTATTTTCTCCCCGTATTGTTGCTGTCTTTCCTTTATTTGGAAGCTCAGGAGTCCCATCCCATTAGCCTAAAACAGGCTATAAACTTAGGGCTTACCCACAGCAAGTCAGTACAAGCTGCAGAGGCTGCTACGCAAACCTCCGCATACCGTGTAAAGAGCGCTAAAAATGCTCAATACCCCAGTGTAAATCTCAGTGCCGAATATTTACATTTATTTACCAATACCCATATTGATTTAAAAATTCCGCTACCCACATCCGAAACCACTGGTTCTACCGAAAAAGTAACTCCCAGTCATGTAATTATCGGTCAAGCCAATGCTAGTCTGCCCGTTTTTAATGGTTTTAAAATTAGAAACTCCATTAAGCAAAGTGAGTTTGCCGTTGAATTGTCGAAAATTTCTGAAATTTCATCCAAAGAGGATGCCGTTTGGCAAACCATTAATCTGTATTTTGGTTTATATAAAACCCAGCAATCTATTGCGGTTTTAAATGAAAATTTAAGTCGAGCGCAACAAAGGGTAAAGGATTTTCAGCATTTTTTAGACAACGGTATCATCGCTAGAAACGATTTTTTAAGAGCCAAACTTCAGGCTTCAAACGTACAATTGTCTTTAGAGGAAACCAAAACCACCTATAAAAACCTCAATTACCGCTTAAACATTTTACTGGGTCAGCCCGAAGAGGAGATTATAGAGGTTCTGGATGCAGAGCAACTGCCCCTATTACCTGAACCTCAAGCCACTTATACCAACCGAAAGGACTATCAACTCTTAGAAGAGCGTTCTAAAATGACCAAAAACGCGATCAGTATAGCGCGTTCCGGTTATTATCCTTCTTTGGGAATCTCTGCCGGGTATATCGCTTTGGATTTAGATCAAGTACTTAAGGTAACCAATGCAACCAATATAGGTGTGGCTTTAAAATACGACTTAACTTCAATTTTTAAAAATCGCGCCGAAGTTAAAATCGCAAAATCACAGGATATCGAAAATGATTTTCAACGCGCACTTATACGCGATAAAGCCAAAATAGAAACACAAGAATCCTATAATAAATACACCTTAGCTTTAAAAAAGAATGCTGTGATTACAGCTGCTTTAGAACAAGCTGATGAAAATTATAGAATTGTCAAAGACAAATACGACAACGGTTTGGCCGACACCGACGATTTACTGGAAGCTGATATTCAACAATTGCAAGCACAAATCAATCAAGTACTCGGATCCGTTGACGAGCAAATGGCCATTTACGAATACGCATTTACAACGGGAAATTTACTAGAAAACGTTCAATAACTCACCCTATATGGAAACCGAACAATCCTCACCAAAGAAAAAATTAAACCGTAAATTTATCGCAGCCTTAACTGCTTTAGTAGTCCTTGGGGGCGCTTTTGGAATTTACAAATACATTCATTCACAGGCACATGAAACCACAGACGATGCTCAGGTTGAAGCCAAAATTAGTCCTGTAATTCCCAAGGTCTCCGGATACATCAAGTCCATTCGAATTCAAGACAATCAGTACGTTAAAAAAGGGGACACCTTGCTTCTTTTAGACGATGCCGAATACCGTCTTAAATTGCAGCAAGCTGAAGATGCTCGTTTGGGTGCAAACAGTCAATTGGCGGTAGCACAAGCGGGAATCTCGTCTAGCAATACAGCTATACTTTCTAGCGAAGCTGGAGCTTCTACTGCATGGGCAAATGTAGCTACGGCACAAGCCAATATTGAGGCCGCTAAAGTTCAAGTTTGGCGCGCACAAAACGATTTTAATCGTTACGAGAAATTATACAACAATCAATCGATTACCAAGCAGCAATTCGAACAGGCTCAGGCTAGTAAAGAGACGGCAGAAAAGCAATTAAACGTGCTTCAAGAGCAGAAAAAAGCCGCCGAAAAACAAGCTTATGCCGTGGGCAAACAAGTCGATTTGAGCAAATCGCAAACCGACGTTACCAAATCGCAAACCGATGTAGCTAGAGCCAATTTAAAACAGGCAGAAACCGCTATAGAAAACGCCAAATTATTTTTGACATATACCGTCATTGTTGCAGCAGAAGACGGGCAGGTTTCTAAAATTAACTTACAAGTTGGACAACTTGTACAAGCCGGACAAGCGCTATTTAACTTGGTTAAGGTTAATGAAATATGGGTGGTGGCCAACTTTAAGGAAACCCAAATGGAACACCTTAGAGCCGGACAAAAGGTAGACGTCAAAATAGATGCTTTTCCAAGCCATAAGTTTGCAGGAAAAGTCCATTCCATTTCGCCAGCAACGGGAGCTAAATTTGCCTTATTACCTCCAGATAATGCTTCAGGAAACTTTGTGAAAACCGTGCAGCGTTTACCGGTTAAAATCGAGTTTTCCGATGTTAAGGACGAGATGTTACAGCTCATTCGCCCTGGAATGAACGCCGACGTTGATGTTTTGATTAAAGACGGTAAAAACAAGCAATAATTTATCTCCTAAACCGAATATTATGGAAGACAGTTTAGTAGAATATGGTTCGCGCCGTGTAATCATAACGATTACCGCCATTTTATGTGCCTTACTTGAAATCGTAGATACTACTATTGTCAATGTAGCCATGAACGATATGAAGGGAAGCTTGGGTGTTTCCCTTACCGATATCGCTTGGGTAGTTACCGCTTACGCGATCGCCAATGTTATTGTTGTTCCGATGACCAGCTGGTTATCGCAACAGTTTGGTCGTAGAAATTATTTTGCCGCCTCGATTATTATTTTTACCGTTGCTTCTTTCTTATGTGGAAATGCAAGCACAATGTGGGAAATTATCCTGTTTCGATTTATACAAGGTCTCGGTGGTGGCGCCTTATTGGTTACCTCACAAACCATCATTACCGAGAGTTACCCTATGGCCAAACGCGGTGTTGCCCAAGCCATTTACGGTATGGGTGTTATTGTTGGTCCTACCTTAGGTCCGCCATTAGGAGGATATATCGTGGATCATTATTCGTGGCCTTTTATTTTTTATATCAATATCCCGATCGGTATTATAGCCACTATCTTAACTTTTATATTTGTAAAAAGCCCGAAGTACTCGGAAAAAACAAGTTTTATGAAGGTCGATTTCCTCGGTATTCTACTGTTGGCTATTGCCGTGGGATCATTACAATTTGTATTGGAACACGGTCAACAAGACGATTGGTTTCAAAACACGACGATAGTAACGCTGAGTATCGCCTCTGTATTTGGATTTATCTGCTTTGTATGGCGGGAATTGGTGTACTCCAACCCCATCGTCAATCTTAGGGTATTAAAAGATTCCAACTTGGCCATAGGTACCGTACTGTCCTTTATTTTGGGGTTTGGTTTATACGGTTCTACCTTTATCATCCCTATCTATACGCAATCCATCTTGGGATGGACGGCTACCGATGCCGGAATGCTGTTGGTACCGAGTTCCATAATGACCGCTTGTATGATGCCGATTATCGCGCAGTTACTGCAAAGAGGTGTGGAACCAAAATACCTCGTTGCAACCGGATTTTTAGTGTTCTTTATCTACAGCTTTTGGGCTCATAACGTTTTAACACCCGATACCGGAGCAGAACATTTTTTCTGGCCTTTAGTGGTCCGCGGTGTGGGTCTGGGGTTATTATTTGTACCGATTACCACGCTGTCACTAGCTTCGTTACAACGCAAACAAATCGGTGAAGGAGCGGCCTTTACCGGAATGATGAGGCAATTGGGAGGTTCTTTTGGTATCGCCTTAATTACCACCTTTATCTCCAGATGGACTATCAACCACCGTTTAAACTTAGTAAGTCATTTAGAAACTACGGCACCAGAAGTACAGTCGCGAGTTGTCGGATTACAACAAAGTTTTATAGCCAAGGGATTTGCACCTAATGAAGCCTTAAATAAAGCCTATCAATTACTGGATATGAGTGTAACCAAACAAGCTACCGTATTGACTTATATGGATATATTTATGTTTTTAGGAATTCTGTTCTTAATCTGTATTCCATTTATCTTGTATTACATCAAGAAAGGTGCTGGAAAAGTAGCTATTTCCGCTGCACATTAGTTTACTCCTAGAAAAAGGAAGTTCCCATACCCGCCTTTAACCAATTACAGTCTATAAAAAAGGCGGGGTATGGAAATTTGAAGCTTTTAATGGGTTGGTATTTAGAGTTTTTTTAAAAAAAAACATTATTACTAATTGTTTTATTTTCGTAAAAAACACGTCATTATAAACAGTAAAAAAGTCCAAATCTTGACAATTAATCAAAGTTTTAAATTATTTTAAATTTAACAACATACAGCGCCACTAAATACGATAACCGCAGCAAAGTTAAAATAATCATAAGAAAACCCGAAAAAATAATGTAAAAAATTACATTTGTACATAATAATATTAATTACTTACACCATGTATTCATCCTTAGTATTTCTTGGAGCAATAGCTCCTTCTGAACTTATTTTAGTTGTTGCATTTGTATTGTTATTGTTTGGAGGTAAAAAAATTCCAGAATTGATGAAAGGTTTAGGAACCGGTATCAAGGAATTTAAAAATGCTACGAAAGAGAATGACAATCCAACTACAAAAACGGCTCCACAAGCTCAGGAAGAACAGCCCAAAGCAGAGTAGTTATACTCTTTTCTATATCACCACGCGCTAAGAAATTAGCGCTTTCTTTTTTTGTAGCACTTGGGAATGGGTAGTACCAACAAAAAAACCCTCGCAAAATTTGCGAAGGTTTCCTAATAGCCGCTTTTGGTTGTTGTATATCCCTTACTCTTCCCAACTTAGTAAGTCGAGGAATTGTGCGCTTAATATAGCGCTAAAAGTGGCTTTATGCATTTTTATCTGTCGGCATTGGCTGTCCAAAGTTTACCGTCTTTTGCATAAGCAATCAACAATTTACTATCGTTAATTTTAATGTAATGGGTGTCATCTGAACCTACGCTAATAACACTGTTATCTCCTTTCTTTTCAAACTCCACTCCTGTAATATCAGGAATATTGTCAGAAAAGATAAAGTTGTAGTTATTACCTACTTTAACCACACGTACGTTCCCATCGGTCTTGTCGATGTTTTCACCATCAGTTACATAAGTTACATGTCCTTTATAGGTACCTACAAACAAATCGTTATCTGCAGGATCATCATCTTTACTACAGGCAGCCATCACAAAAACGGTAACCAACAACACACCTAATACTTTAAAAACAGCTTTCATTGAATTTTTCATAATATATCTTTTTAAGGTTACATAAGTTATAATAACAAGATTGATGCCAATAAAAATTATTACACAATTATAAGGATAAATACCTATAAAATACAAAATATATTAACAAATAAATTTAATTAAACGTAAATTTTAGTTGTAAATTACCTCAATTTGTAGAAAGAATACACATCGAAAACACATGTAGTATTAAATATCTTGTACTCTATGCACACTGTAATCAAATAAAACTTTTATTTTTGGTTACCAACAACCCATTACAGCCAACTTATGACCTTTACTCCAAAAACCGTTGTTCTCAAAAATGGCCAACAAATCGTTTTGAGAACCGCCCAAATTTCCGATGCTTTACCCCTAATTCATACGATCAAGACCTACTTGGCCGATAGCGAATATATTCCACAATCACCCGAAGAGTTTGACATCACTGTAGAACAGGAAGAAAACTGGATTCGCTCTTTTTTAGAAAAAGAAAATTCATTGTTGATTGTAGCCGAATCGGCAGGTCGTATTATTGGAAATATCGATATTAGCGGACACCAACGAAACATGATGCAACACACAGCTGTAATCGGTATGGGCATACTTTCTGAATGGAGAAATAGCGGTTTGGGTACGCAATTAATGCAGCACGGGATTCAGTGGGCTAAGGAAAACCCCCTTTTAGAGTTACTTTGGTTACAGGTGTATACCGAAAATCAAATGGCTATTGCCCTATATAAAAAAATGGGCTTTGAGGAAAACGGCGTCATCAAAAACTTTTTTAATCACCATAATCGGTATTACGACAATTTAACGATGAGCCAATCGGTCAAGAAAAATTCCTAAGCCGCGCCATCTTGTAGCATCGAGCATAGGACCGGAAGGCTTCCCTAAAATCGCGTAGACTGCATCATTTATAAAATTAGCAATACTTTCCTTATTACCCCCTTTTATGACCCCAACTTTAGAAGAACAAAAATTAGATAATTCCGTTTGGTACTCCTGTTTGGAAACGCATAGCGAATTTGCTATTGGGCTCGATGGATTGCGATCGTATCATCCGAATTTATGCCAAGCAATTGGTAACCCAGGTGGCCAACACCGTTTTCAGCGAAGGTAAAATTCCTTATTTACACGTTGCAGAAAACAATACCGGCGCTATTAATCTCTACGAAAAACTCGGATTTGAGACCCGACGTAAAATTAGCTTTTGGAACTTTGTAAAGCCGTAAGCATTCCGTCTCCTATTTTCAATTGGATCGCTTGCCTTTTTACTTTCAAACGACCCAATTGAAAATAGAGACGAACTGTATCTTACCTATCCCTCTAATTCGATGCATTGATACCCCAAATTTTGAAGTTGAACCACAATGTCTTCTGAACATACTTCGCGAGCATCTACTCGTAAAATATTATCGCAGTCTTCTAAATCAAAATTTACAGCAGCCATAGACGGAAAGTTTAACGACAAAATTTGAAGAATCGTATGAACTTCTTTGGAATCGGAAACGTTCGTTTTAAAAATCTTAATCATAACTATAAAATTGTACTGTTGATATTAAGGATTACTTTTTATAAAAAGGATTAAACGAAATACCTGCACTCAAATAAAAACTCGGTTTCGGCGTGTTTTCGATGGCGTAATTTTTAAACGACTTCTGCTTTTCGAAAATCCTGGAATTAAAGGTGTTTTGCATACCGGTTTTAAGTGTTGCAATTATCGAATGCCCCATATTGCGTTCGTAGGTCACGCCCGAATTGATTTCCAATTGTCTAAATTCATAGGTTTGCTTTGGATTGTCGTACATATAAAAAGACGTGGTATTGATCTGGGTACCCAACGAAATTCTACTGTGATCAAACAAGGGCTTGCGCAACATGATTTTTTGAGGTAAGGCGATATCCAATACCCATTGGTTATGGAAACGCCTTTCATAAGTAAAAACGGGTAAAATGGGAATTTCAACACTGGGTTCTAAAATGGCGATTACACCTAGCGATATGGTGGTTTCGGCCGTGTGTTTTAGAACCACTACTCCGGTTAAAAATCCCTTTACCCGTTCAAAATGTTCTTCGCTACCATTGACACTGATACTGGCATTAAAAATAGCGGGTTTATGAAACAATCGTGTAAAATGACTTAGGTTTAATGAGGTGCTGTGGTAGTGAAAATCGCCCGAAAAAGAATTAACCGCCAGCGGTTGCTGCAATTGATTTTGCCCATTAAACGAGGTGTATTGATAATATAGTGAGGTGGACAACACCCATTGTTGTTTTTTAAACAAATCGATATTGGCATTAAATCGGACTTGCTCCAATTGTTTAATCTTAATTTCTTGCGAGGTATTGCCCGTAGCCGTTTTTAAGGTGGTTTTATAAGGAGCAAGTTGTTGATACTCCAAATTTAAAACCCGAGTAGCCGGGAATTTATCTGCCAAAACCGTTTTTATTTTCTCCGTCAAACTATCTTGTTTCTGTCCATATCCCCATACGGAAACCAATACCAAAATCAAACTAATATGTATTCTATGCATTTGTTTTGTTGTAGAATTAAATAATTTTTTGAATCGACGATTTATGAAAGTCGAACAAGAAAATTTGCTCAAATAGGTTCGTAAAGGACGACAATTGCTTAGGTTCTATAGACACTGTAGTATTGCGGTAATCGTCTTTTACAAAAATCAACCACAATTCGCTTAGTTTTCGTTCCAACTTGGTTTTTAACAACAGTTCTCGAGCCAAGTTTTTATGAAAGCTTTCGTTTAAAAACGAATCCAATTCATAAAACACTACACCCGATAATTTCTCCTTAACGTTGATGATATTTACCGACGAGCTTAAACAATCGACCATCTCAATTTCTTCGGAATGGTATCCGTTTATAAACTTATTGATATCGATAAGCTGAATGAGTTTATCGTTTTTTTGCCGTGTTGTTAGTTTTGTAGATTCGGCCGTTTGCATCCATTTATGAAAGTCCAGTATCACGATTTTTCCTATTTAATAAGGCAAATGACCGCATTTATCAATCATCGAACAAAACTATTCTACCAAAGCCCCTATTTATTATACCAAAACCGTTAGTAGCTTATTTCAGTAATTCGCAACTGTGTAAAAGTATCCCTTTAAAATGGCTGGGCGTCCCTTGAAACTATTCTACCAAAGGTGCTTTATATTATACCAAAGACCTGAGACCTCCGCCTTTATTCCATAAACCACCACTAAAAGCCAAACCAATTGTTGTAGTACCAAATTAGAAAACCGTAATTTTGTCGCTGATCCGTCAAAAAAGAGGCCTTAAATCATGGAACACAGCATCAAATGCAATCCGTTTATCAATTTGTTAATCGAAAACCGCTTTCGCTTTTTTCGACATAGTGCCATTTTGATTATACTCGCTATTTTTATTTTAAATGCTCGGGATTGGCAAGAGTATTCCGGTATCTATGAGTACTATAGTTTGGCCAGCGCCTACCTGTTGTTTATCTGTATGTTTTATATCAATATGTATGTATTAGTGCCGCGCTTCTTTTTTAAGTCGTACTATATCAGTTACCTTTTACTGGTGTTTGTTATGGTGGCTTTGGGAATCATGTCGCTCAAATTGATATCCGAAATATATTTTGAACCGCATCGTCTGGTCGATAGAATTCATTGGAAAAAACCGTCAAGAGAAATTATCTCGGCTACGGTATTCTTCTCTCCTTTTATCTTAGCCTCCACCACGCTTAAACTCTTTCAGCGTTGGATTAAAGACAGCGATCGCATCGACGATTTAAAAAATCTGACACTGAAAATGGAATTAAACGAACTAAAGAATCAGATCAATCCGCATTTTTTGTTTAATATGTTGAATAACGTTTCGTTTTTAGTGAAACAAAACCCGGAAAAAGCGTCTTTTACCATCCATAAATTGTCGGAATTTTTGCGTTATCAATTGTATGAAAACAATCAAAATCACGTTTCCTTAGACGCCGAATTGGAATTTCTTTCCAATTTTCTCAATCTCGAAAAAATCAGACGCGATAATTTTTCGTTTAACATCGATACGAAAATTGCCGACGACAAGAAAAAAAACATCGTGGTTCCGCCGAATTTGTTTACCACTTTTGTTGAAAATGCGATCAAACACAGTGTGATACTCGACGAAGGCCCTACACATATCAATATTTATTTTTATTTGGACGGCAAAAAGTTGGGTTTTAAATGCGTGAATTCCAAAAGCAACGATACCCGATTCCACAGCGGCTCCAAAAGCAACGGTTTGGGACTGATCAATATTCAAAGGCGCTTAGAGTTGTTGTATAACAACGATTATGAGCTTATATTTGACAATCAAGAAGAAAATTATACCGTTCAATTAATTCTACCGATATGACCTGCATTATTATTGACGACGAACCCATTGCAAGAGAAGGTTTAAAACTGCTCGTAGAAGAGATTTCTAGTCTAGAAGTATTGGCCAAATTTGCCCATGCGCATGCTGCCATTGATTTTTTGATCAATAACAAGGTCGATTTGATTTTTGTCGATATCGAAATGCCCGGATTGAGCGGATTGGAATTTGTAGAAAAAATCGATCAAAACACCCTTACCATTTTTACTACAGCCTATTCGCAATATGCCATTAAAAGCTATGAGTTGCAGGCCATTGATTATTTGCTCAAACCCATCCAAAAGGAACGCCTATTACAAGCGATTGAGAAAGCTCAAACGTATCGCAAGTATCAAAATTCCGTTGCTACGATGCCTGCCGAAAGCGAAGGTGAAAATTATATATTTATCAAATCGGACCGCAAGTTTTTTAAAGTGCAGCACCACGATATTCAGTATATTGAAGGCTTAAAGGATTATTGTATCGTACATACCTCCCAGCAAAAATTAGTCACTGCGATGAATTTAAAGTCGATTTCACAAAAAATCCAATGCAACGATTTTATTCGCGTGAGTAAGTCGTATGTGGTCAATATGCAACACATCAGTTCGTTTGATAAACACAATGTGTATGTAAACACCCACGAAATTCCCATTGGAGATATCTATAAAAAACCGTTTTTTAAAAAGTACACCGGTAGTTTTTTAAGCGATGGCTTGTCGTCCTAAAATCCCTTTTATCTTGAATTATTAAGGTGTAAATCGGTTCAATCCAATAGGATCGGATTCTTTATCTTTTGTATATATCTATCGTTTATATGCTTTTATCTTTTGTAGTTAAAGCTTACCTTTGTAAGGAGTTAACCCTTTTTACAGCCCATCATGAAGTACAATAGCGTATTAGAAACCATTGGTAATACCCCACATATCCGATTGAGTCATTTGTTTCCCCAGCACGAGGTATGGATTAAGTTGGAAAAGACCAATCCGGGCGGAAGTTTAAAGGACCGCATTGCCTTGGGTATGATTGAAGCCGCTGAAAAATCGGGCGAACTCCAACCCGGCGGTACCATTATTGAACCCACTTCGGGAAATACGGGTATTGGCTTGGCCCTAGTAGCCGCTTTAAAAGGATATAAACTGATTATCGTGATGCCCGACTCCATGTCGATAGAACGTCAAAAACAAATGAAGGCCTTTGGAGCCGATTTGGTGCTGACACCAAAAGATTTGGGGATGAAAGGCGCTATTGCGCAGGCGTATGAGTTAGCGGAAGAACTCGAAGGTTCTTGGATACCGCAGCAATTTGAAAATGCCGCAAATCCAGAGATTCACCGTAAAACAACCGCTCTCGAAATCCTAGCCGACTTTCCCGAAGGTTTCGATTATTTTATTAGCGGTGTGGGTACCGGCGGGCATTTAACCGGTATCGGCGACGTGCTCAAAAAGGCCTTCCCCACCCTACAGATTATTGCGGTAGAACCCGAACTGTCGCCCGTGCTCAGCGGCGGTACTGCAGCTCCACATCCACTACAAGGTATAGGCGCAGGATTTGTTCCCAAAAACCTCCAAGTCGATTTGCTCGACGGAATCGAACAAATCAGTAAGGCCGAAGCCTATGAATTTACGTTAAAAGCCGCTACACAAGAAGGATTGTTTGTTGGAATTTCTACCGGCGCTTCCCTAGCTGCAGTGCACAAGATTGCTGAAAAATTGCCGCAAGGAACCAAAATCTTAACCATCAATTACGATACCGGTGAACGCTATTTGTCTGTAGAAGGGCTTTTTTAATCCTTATCGTATGGTGTCGTATTATGTGGTCCCTAATGATTCCACCCCCTAGTCCTGTCAACCCTACGGTTTCGGTTTCTGCGATGATAATCAGCCGATTTGGAATTTCGATGTAAAGGAGTGTAGGGTGTGGCAGTTTAAATCGTGTAGTCGTCGCGTTCAATGATTCCCGCGCGAATCGCATAACGTATGGCGTCGTGAACGTTGTTGATTTCGAGTTTTTTAAAGATGTTTTTACGGTGGGTGGTGATGGTGTGTATGCTTAGATTTTTTTCTAGGGCAATGACTTTGGTCATTTTACCCGACGCAATTTCCCTCAATATCTCACGCTCCGAATGGGTTAATACCCGATCCACACGCCCCGACAAACGGGTGTAGTTGTTTATTTTATCAGCAATGATTTCGGAGAGGTAACGCTGTTTTTTAAGGCTCCGTTCTAAAGCAGTCCGAATCTGGAATAAGCTATCGGTTTTGAGTACAGCAGCAAACAACTCTTTTTCTACCAAGAGTTGTTTTAGTAACACATCGCTAAAATCATCGGAAAACAAGATCCAATCGGTTTGCTCAAACTCCGCGCAATACCGCAATAATTCGTCAAAACTTACAAAGTCGAACAGGTTGTAGTCCAAAACAACGACCGATTGTGGGTGTTTAACCAGATAAGCTTGCAGTTTCTTTTTACCACTAACCTCGTCAATCGATTGGAAACCGAGTAGCGCGTCTGCCAATTGGCGAACCCCCCACTTTGTGATTTCTTGTTTGTCCGCAATAACCAATGTTCGCATAAGTATGGGGAATTTAGTACAAAGATATGTTTTTTTAGTTGCCTATTCGCATAGTTATGGCTCCTTAAGAAAGGACTTACTTCATCTAGAAGATTTTTGTTTTTAATTCTGATTCGCTGAAAACACAAGACAGTTTAGTTATCAATATTCCTCTGAAATAATTAGTTTTTTCATTTTGTCTTGAACAAGATAATTAAAATATCAAAATTCCTGTGAACAATTAGTTTTTTTTCATTTTGTCTTGACACAAAACGAAACAAAAAGTCAAGACTATATAAAAAATTCCTAAAATCCCTTTACTACGCCTAAAAGATTTTGAACTCGCTGCGCTCAAACAGAAAATCTTTTTACGGCTACGTGCAGGGATTTTTTAACGGATTTTTTATAAGGTCGCAGAGATACTAGAAGTTAGAAGATGTTTGTTATATTGATGATGGCTTCGCGGTTTGGCTAAAGCCTCCGGTTGCAGATTCTCCTATTCACATAGTCAAGGCTCCTTAAAAAAGGACTCACTACGCCTAAAAGATTTTGGACTCGCTGTGCTGAAATAGAAAATCTTTTTACGGCTATATGCAGGGATTTTTTAACGGATTTTTTATAAGGTCGTAGAGATACTAGAAGTTAGAAGATGTTTGTTATATTGATGATGGCTTCGCGGTTTGCGAATTTGCCTATTCGCTTAGTTACGTTTTAGTTTACAACGCAGTTAAAATATCGTTTTCCTTCATTTTGTCTTGAACCCGAGGCGGGTGCCGATGTAACGAAACAAAAAGTCAAGACGGTATAATAAATTCCTAAAATCCCCTCACTACGCCTAAAATATTTTGAACGCGCTGCGCTCAAACATAAAATCTTTTTACGGCTACGTGCAGCGATTTTTTAACGGATTTTTTATACGGTTGTAGAAATGCTAGAGGATATAAGCGCTTTGTTATTTTGAAGATGGTTTTGCGGATTTGGGGATTCCCAAATTTGTACTACCTGATATTGTGTTACAACAGCCCATTATCAGCTAATGAACAAGCACATATAAATTAATAGCCTGTTAAAAAATGTTAAATTACAATTTAATAAACCTATTTATTCTGTTTTGTTATATTTTTAAAATAGATATTAAAAACAAGTATTTGTTTTTAGTATCGGTCTGTGTTTTGTTTTGAAATCATATCGGCTGTGTTTTCTATAAGTTTACTATACCTGGCTGCATATACCTTTACAAACAGAGCGCGCTGTTGTTTTATTTAAAATATTGCGTATGCTAGAAAAAATACAAAAAACGCTGGATTCACTTCAAAATAAAGTGCCCTTCGTAGATTACTTTTCGGAAGAAGGTTTTCAATATTGTGTTAAAAAAACTAAAGAAATCACTCCACTGGTTCATCAAATGCACAAAGGAATTCGTCGATACCAATTTGAATCTCAAGCCGATGAAATTCATTTTTTTAAAAATCTTAAGCCCCAACTGATCAAGGAGTATATTTTTATGAATTGGTTAAAAAACACCCATGAAACCACGACCTCCTATTGCCTTCAAAATCCGGTGTATTTAGATTCGTTGCTCGGTACGTATCATCAATTATTTATTGATGAGTCCGAATTTTACAGCTATTTAAAAAGAGGTGATACCGCTAGTGATTCACTATACTTTACACGCTTAAAATCACCTATAGCTTGCAGTGAAAAAAACCATTATTTCGTTAATTTTGACTTTAAAATCAACTGTTCCCACGGCCATTTAAAAGCGCAATTATTGGCCTACGAACAAATTCAAATCTGCCTGATGGAGCGCATAAATTTTTTAAAAAAACAAGAACATTTCCTCCTACATGCTCCTTCCAATTTGAATGCCCAATGGACGGGAACAAAAATCGAAGCCGTCGAATTGATTTATGCCTTATACTATAGCAAGGTGTTGAACCGCGGGGAACTGAGTGTTTATAAGATCGCGCAAATTTTTGATGAGCTGTTGGGTACCCAATTGCAAAAAAATATTTATCGGGATCTGATCGATATCAAGAATAGAAAAACAGAACCCACCAAGTTTTTAAATAAACTCCAAGCTATTTTATGCGAAAAAATCGACTCGTATTAAGTGTCTTTTATTTTTAATCTAAAAACCAGATAACTTCTTCATAATCTAAGCCCGTATAGATGCAAAATTCCATAACGGATATTAAGCTTTCCGGTGGTTTACCCAAATGAATGCGAATGTCTTGCAATATCCGCGTGCTTTGTCTGTAACTCTTGCCGGTCAATTGTTGTATGTCTTTGGGATAGATGCATATTCGGGCTGGTTTTTTCATCTTTGTCGGGTTTTAAATAGTAGGAGCATGCTTTTTTATAGATGTTGCTGTATCGGAAACATCTCTGTGATGTAAGTTTTGGTTAACCCAATACGATAACCTCAAACATGTCGCGCATTTTTAAACGCAAATCGCTTCCGTAGCGTTTTTCTAATTGCGATGCTGTTAAGTTGGTTGTGGCGTAGGTGATTTTGTGGTGTTGCTGAAAGAGTTCAAAACGCAGTTGTAATATTTCTTTCATCACTTCGCTACTCGCTCCAAAATGTTTTCCCTGTACTTCATTGCCCAAATCGTCCAAACAATAGATAGGACCGGTGGCCTTGGTATATACCGCTAAGGTTTCAAATCCGTTGCGGTTGAAGTCAATAGCCAATTCGCGACAGTTTTTAATGATGTACTGGTTTTTTCTATAAAAAAAAGGTTTTAGCAAGTGCATTAAGCTGGTTTTACCACAGCCGGAAGGCCCCATTAGCAACAAGCCTTTTTGCAAGTCTAATTGGAGTTTTAGCGCGTTAACTTCGTCTCTAATGGCATAGATAAGCAGTTTGTAAAGTATTTCGCCCTTTAGTCGATTGAGGTTAAAATGGGCACCGTACGTCTTTTTTCCGACTTGTTGCAAATAGTTGTAGCATTGCTCTAAGCTGTAGTGTCGGTAGTTGTTTTCTAATTTAAAGGTTTCACTGATATTCATGATCAAAGGGGTTCGTTATAAGGGTTTGCGGTTTTCGTTTTTTTTGTATTGTCGTCCTTATTTTTATTTGTATTTGTGTTGTTTATAGAAGGTATCACGACAGCATCATTTATTGGACTGGTACGATCCCTATTATGGTCTAAAGGAATCAGTTGGATGAGGCTCCCTTTTAGGGCCAGTTTGGATGGCTGATATATGATGAGCTGTTGCCGATGGAGTTCTATCAAGCATTTATGGTAGGTGGTTTGCGAACCGATTTTACTCAGTTTCATCAAGCTGGAACGGTGCACCGACAAAGGGTTTTCAAAGCGTTGTTTGTTCCATTGCATAAACAGCGCTAAATAGAGGCTGATGTGGGTAGGTCGTACGTTTTCCATGCGCGCCACCAATTCAAAAAAGCCATTCAAGTGTTTGATATAGTTCATTTTATTCGTTTTTGGTTTTCTCAAACTAAAGCTTTTTTTTGCATTTATTTTCCCAAGTGGGAACGACTTGGACTCTATTTTTTAGGTTTTTGTCTTTTTTATTTCGTCTAAACACTAGCTTTTTTACAGCTTTTACTTTCCTTTTTTTACCGTTCTTTTTTTGTGTAACACAACCGCTCTACCTCCCCTTTATCCCCGCTTTATCTCCCCATTATGCCTACTCTACCCTCAACAGTCTTTTTTATGGTGTATTGCGGGTGTGCCGGTTGTTTTGTTTTGTCCGATTGCGCAACGGCTGCGCTCTGAAGTTTCTCTAGATTATTTAGGAAGACAAATGGTTCGTTATAGGCCGTTTGGTTTCCACTGGTTAAAGAGTGAGTAGCGATTTGCAGATTTTTGAACAGCAGTATCATACTTCGTTGCAACAGTTGATGACTCTTAATGATGTTTCACTTAAAAATTTTTTATTATGGCAGAACAAGATGGTATATTCAAAATTAAAGGTACCCTGGGAGGTGTTACCTTTTACAAGACCCAAGACGGGTATTTGGTTCGCGAAAAAAGCGGTATTGACCGCAAGCGCATGGCCACCGATCCCGCTTTTCAACGCACGCGCGAAAATGCAGCAGAGTTTAGAACGGCTAGTAAATACGGTAAGTATTTGCGCAACGCCATACGTCCGGTTTTAATGCACTCGGCAGACAATCGTTTATCGAGTAGGCTGGTTCAAAATTTAATGATCCTTTTAAAAACCGATACGGTTAACGAACGCGGACAACGCACGCCACACGATGGGGATTTGTCGTTGTTACGCGGTTTTGATTTTAATAATCGCGGTTTGCTGCAAGCTACTTTGTACGCTCCTTTTAGGAGTTCTTTTGATCGCAGTACGGGCGAAATGACGGTAAATATTCCGAGTTTGGTTCCGCTAGAAGCCATTAAGGCTCCGCCCGGAACTACCCACTTCGAGATTGTTGCCGCTGGTGCACTGATCGATTTCTCCAACGGTGAATCTACTTTAGTAAGTAGTACTACCGATAAGTTACCGTATGAGCACCATCATTTGCCAGCCGTTGTTTTGCCGCTGCAACTGCCTGCTGCAAGCACGCTAACGCTGGTGCAATTGCTCGGTATTCGATTTTTTCAGTTTGTGAATCGGGATGCGTATGCTTTAAATAATGGTGCTTACAATGCGTTACAGCTTATTCAAATCGAAAAGGCTTAAGGCTTATTTTCTCACTTTAAAATGTATTTATTATGAAAAATTTAAATGTATTGGAGCGTGCCATCGCACCAACTCCCCGCTTTTTTAAAAATCTGCGTACGATCGGTTTGGTATTGGCCGCCATCAGCGGTAGCGTACTGGCCGCTCCGATAGCGCTACCCGCTGCCGTTATTACCGCCGCCGGTTATATCGCTGTAGCCAGCAGCGTACTCAGCGCCGTAGCGCAAGTAACGGTTGATGAAGGACAGCTAAAAAACGAATCTAAGGATTCGTAAGGATTTTTTGTTTAATAAAAAAGAGACCGTGTAGATCGGTCTCTTTGGTTTTTATGATTTGGTATTTTCTTGACTTCTGGTTATTAAGTGCAATGCTAAAAGTATTCATATAATGCACTTAATTTATGTTTTCTGGAATTTATAACGAAAAACATTAGCTATACTAACCTCTTAAGATCTTCAATATTCTTTTTAATACTGAATTGTAAACTCATATATTCTTCAGTAATCTGATCTTGACTTTTATTAGCAATAAAAAATAATTTCTCAGAAATAGTTAACAAACTATCTTTTAGAAAATTATCTGCAAGATTATTTACCGCAAACCAACTTTCAATTGCAGGTTTCGACAAACCTGTTAATTGATTTTTAAAAGTTTTCTTATTAACTATCTTAATAACCGTTCTTTGTAACTCTACTCTATTATTAAACTCTACTTTCATAACTCACTATAATTTCATTAAACCATTTTGTGATTTTCTCTTTCTCCAACATAAATAAAGATAACATTTCATCACTAATATAATAATTAAGTCCTCTAGTTGAACTAATTCGCGACATCATTAACAACTCTTTAATTTCAATACTTAATATTAAAGGGTAATCTGTAAGTTTTTCAAAAGATTGCCTACTAAAAATCGGTTTTTCGTAACACCCTAACGAATAACAAGTAGCAAAATTTCTAATTGCTAAAAATATCATTGCTAAATCAAAAATTATTGAAAAATCGTTTTCTTCTATAGAAATAACACTATCATCAAATAATTTTTTAAACTTTAATAAATCAGATTTACAATTTTCGTAAACTGAAGGTCTACCCAGGCTCAATAAAAAATCCTCGTCCGAAGAGTATACCAATTTCGACTCATAATATAAATGCCATGCAAAAGGATTCCCTTCAATATACATTGTAGTTATTCTACTTGGTGTATAAATAGAATACTTTGCGGAATCTATACTTTGCATGTTTTCATCACTAATCAATAAAAGATCTATATCTGAATATTGATCCATTTCTCCCCTAACTATTGATCCAAAAATATAAATACTTTTCATCGTCTATTATATTTTTTAATAATTATTGACATCAACAATCCAAAGCAAATCATTCTACTTATTACTAAAAGTAAATTTAACCAACCTGGATAATATTCAAATAAATTAGCTCCACATTTCGCTATAATTGGAATCCCTAAATAATTTGCTGGTATTTCTATAAAAAATAATGGTAAAATATCCCAAATATTACTTATAGATTTCTCGAGTACATGATAAAAAGTAAGTGCTAAAAAAATACAAAAATTAAACCGAATTAATCTCCATAAACTTTCTCCATTTCCCCAGACAAAATCTAAAATACTGACTTTTGTCCATTTCCAAAATTGGTACAATTTTCTTTGGAGCCCTCCATATTTTTTTTTATACCATTCATCTCCCGAAATCCAGCTATCTTTTAAATGACTTTTTGTTGCTTCTAATTCTATAGTAACAGCTTTCGATGCCCTTACGTAATCACCAATTGAAGCATAATTCAATTTTAAAGATCGTGCAAATTTATACTTTAAATTATCTTTCTTTGGAGCACATCCAAAAATTTCATCATCTACAAAAGTTTTTTCAAAAATTACATAATTAAAATTACAATCCTCATAATAAGCACCTTGTAAATTACAATTCATGAATTTCGCACCTTCAAATGTGCATCTTATAAATCTACAATCTTTTAAATAACAACCATCAAAAATAGTTTTTGAGAAATTGATATTTCTAAATATAAAATCAGTAGCTATAGCTCTTACAAATAGGTAGTTTTCGAATTGAAAATTTTCAATATAATAATATCTTTTATTTAAAACATTCTCATAAGTTTTACTAAAAAACTTAACATCTTTCTTTTCAATTCTACCGGATGAAATTAGTTTTTCTTCTGCTTCCTTTAAATTTCGTATAACTTTATCTCGGATATCTTCATCTCTTCCAACTAAATATAGTGATTCTATCCTGTTTTTTTCTACAATTGAAGTATGATATTCTTTTTGTTTATAGTAGAAAAAATCTATTTCTTCACTATACGATTTAGAGCTATCTTTTACTTTATTATTTTCATCCATAAGAAATGTTTTATTTTACCACTTTAAATTTCATTAGCAACTAACTTAGATATAGCGTTTTATTCTTATATTCATATTAATTAATAGTTCAATCCTACATCGCTTGACATATTATATTTTCATCAATAGTTGTTTAGATCCTGATAAAATTTAATATAGAATTATAAAATTCCCTTTTAATGATTTTCTTATTTATAAAAGTTAATCGTAAAATAGATAATTCTTTAAATTAAGGATTTACTTGCTATCTTTAAATCTAATAATATACTGCTGAGAAGTTACTTATAGCACAATTAATGAATCTGACAACAACCTACAGTGCCTGTTTAATTAAACTCATGATATATTCTAAGTTTTTAGTATCTACCACATTCAACTCATAGTCTCCATTACCATAATGTCCTTTAGTCGAAGCATCAATAGCCAAGTTCTTGGGATCATCAAGTGTGTTCTTCTTCATGTTGATCCAAAAAATCATATTCTTTTGCTGTACTCTGACGTCTACTATATTGTTTCTTAGTTTGAATGCGATGTACATTTTCTTTGGAACAATTTCTATATCAGAAGACAACTGCAATATGGCAGACTTAAAAGATTCGTATAGCTCAATGATATCATCGCTTTTTCCATCCAAATGATCTTCTTCCGTATACACTTTTACCTCCTTAGCAATCTTGGCGATTTCTGAAGTAGTACTACTTTCTATTTCTTTTAAGGAAGGAGCCGATTTGGATTTTTTAAGCTGATTAATTACTAAAATATCATTTTCATATTGTTTGACTTCCCAAAGTTCAATGGGTAAATCTTTAAAGTTGGATGCTTGTTTTTGAAAATTGGTAAACGAAGGGGATACAAAAACAACTTTGCTTTGCGTCCAATCGATATCGGCGCGTTTTAAATTGGCATTTTGACTCTCGTTATATTCTACTATAAAATCCGCTTTATATTCCAGCATTAAGCCCAAATAAGTTATTCCTTGATCAACAACAGAACTGCTTTGTGTTTTTTTGTACTCTACAATAATAAACGAATTTGTTTCTTTATCAAAAGCCAACGAATCAAAGCGGTTGGATTTTATTATGAACTCTGATTTAATCAATTTCCATCCTGTAATCTTTTCAAAATTTGCCTCAAAAAGATGTTGTATCTCTTTTTCCAACTTAAAGTGTTTTTCTTTTAAACTGGATAGTTGGTTTTTATTTTGGTGATATATATTCATCAATTATTGCTATTATAAAGTTTTTGCCAAAAAATTCCTTATTAGTATTCCAAGTCAAATCCGCCTTTTAAAACAAATGCTCTTAATGTTTTTGATATTTCAATATTTACATTAAAAACACTTAATTCACTTTTACTTAGTTTTTCGAAATAAACTTTTGCTAGTTGTAGGTTAACCGTAGTTTTTAATTCGTCAAAACGTCCATATTCGTTTATGTTATTCTCCGTAATGTTAAGCTCCATAAATTTTATTAGGCGGTCTTTATCAACCCCTAAGGCATTTACCAACGCATCAATTTGGTCGTTCTTTGCTTTGTATGCATATTCCGTTATATAATCTCTAAAGGTCTTTCCATCAGTTAATTGTGCTTTGCCATTTTCAACATCGCTTAGAAAAATATTGGCGAATTTTTGTTCTTCCTGCGTTAAGGAAGCAAATGACTTGCGCAACTCCTCTAAAACGTTATTTTGTTGCTGTTCTGATACATCTTCTTGATCTAAATCTTTTAAAAATTTCACAAATCTGGAATTCATATAATCCGCATCAATAACCCCTGTATCAATTTCTACAATATAGCTGTCAATTTCAAATGGAATGCTGGTTGCACCAGCTCCTCCATCAACTAGATCCGAAAACAGTTCTTTATAACGAGCTAGTAAAGTATTGTAGTCGTTTTCATTGAGAACCATTGTTATTGTTGTTTTGGGTTTTCCTTGACCATTAGAGAACTCATAAACCGGTTCATTCCATTGAAATCCCTGAACTTTTGCTGATTCTAGATATTGCGTCAATGCTTTAAACAATTTAGCGAAAACACCTCGCTCTGCAAGATTATCTGGTAGTTTTTCAAAATTATCAACACCCGCATTGGCAAACAATTGTCTAATTTCTTGAAAAGTAAAGTTGATCTTGTTTAGATGTTGATCTAAGCGCTCTACAAATAATCCGTAAGGTCTATCGCCCGAATATAACTTTACCGCTTGGTCAATATTGCGATGCATCGTATGTGGGAAACGATAATAACGAATATTACCAAATGGTTTTTCCAACCCAAACAATCGATTGGTGCGCGAAAAAGCTTGAATGATGTTTTCATATACGAGTACTTTATCCAAGTATAAGGTATTCAACCATTTCGAATCAAAACCCGTCAACATTTGATCTACTACGATTAATAAATCAATTTGTTTTTCCGGCGTTGTCGCCAAACGTTCGTAGGGTTTTTTATGAGCTAAACGGTTGGCAATGTCTTTCTTAAATTTGCCATGTGCTGCAAAAGTAAAATCTTGCTGGTACCGTTTGTTGTAATCCTCCACAATTTCTAACAGCCCATCTTCTTTAAATTCGAAACCTTCAGTATTATCAATATTCGGATCAAATAAGGCGGTGGTTTTTAAGGTAGGAAACTCTACCTTTAGCAATCTATAATATTCAATAGCTTCGGCTATACTACTGGTTGCCAAAATAGCGTGAAATTGATTGCTATGACTCAGTCGTACCCAACTATCTTTGATGTCGGTAACCACCGCTAATTGATGTTGGATTCTTCTATATTGTGCTTTATTAAGATAATCTTCTATTCCCTTTATATACTTCCCTGCGGTATCCGTAAATCCGGCCATTTTCACTTTGGAGCTATCCATAAAACGGTAATAGACCTTGCTTTTCTCCGAATCTGCCATGGCTTCGGTTTCGTCAACAGCCTTGGATTCTTGTAAGGCTACGGCTGTTCTAATGTCCCTATCTTTATAGGTCAGTATTTTATAAGGGTCAAAACCCAATACATTCTTGTCGCGTATTCCATCGGCAAGGCTGTAACGGTGTAATTCGTCACCAAAAATAGTGGATGTATCCGATTCCTTACGTTGATTTTCCTCCTGAATGGGAGTGCCTGTAAAGCCAAAAAACACTGCTTTTGGGAAAGCTTTGCGAATATCGGGCAACATATTTTCTCCAAATACCGTCCTATGTGCTTCGTCTATAATAATAACCATCCTCTTGGAACGCATAATTTCCAAATCGTGGGCATATAAACCCTCCTCTTCTGCTTGGATGTTGCTCATCTTTTGAATGGACGTTACGATTAAGGTATCTGCCGGGTCGTTGCTTTTTAATTTACTGATTAACACATAACTGTCTTCCGTAGCTTGTACCGATTGATTGTCATCTGCAAAACCTCTGTATTCTCTCAGTGATTGGGTACCTAGCTCTATTCTATCCATCAAGAAAACCACTTTATCGGCATCTTTGGAATTGGCAATCAACTGTGCTGACTTAAAGCTGGTCATGGTTTTACCCGAGCCTGTGGTATGCCAAATATATCCCCCTCGTATATCGGGATACTTCCAGTCGGTTTTAGCAACGCGATCGGAAATGGCATTAGCCGCGTAATACTGATAGCTGCGCATCACTTTAAGAATGCCGTCCGAATTGTCGGCAACGGTATAAAAGCCTATCAACTGATGCGCCATGGGCAAAGAGAGCAGTTTGTCCGCAATTTGCCGCCAATCGTTAATTGGCTCGTTATTAAAATCGGCCCAATTGAAATAATAATCTGGATCAAACTTTCCTTCTGATCCCGGATTCGCAAAATATTTGGTTTCCTCCGGAGTCATGGCTACGAAAATTTGAACCAATGAAAAGATACCCGTAAAAATCCCTTCGTACGCATATTTTTTTATTTGGGTAGCCGCCTGACTGACGTGAACACCGGAGCGTTTCAGTTCGATGTGAATCAACGGCATGCCGTTGATCAATAGGGTAATATCTCCTTGACGGTTGTTTAGTATTTTTGATTTGCTTTTATAAACGGGCTGTTGTACAATTTGATAGCGACTTTGTCCGGCTGCAATCTCCCGACGGTCGTATATTTTAAGACTTATTTCTTTACCAAAGTGCAGGGTATCTAAAGGATTATCGCGTGTGATCGAAACGCTTTTTCCATTGATAAAACCGTTGAGTTTTAAGGGTGTACGCAAGGCATGGATTTGCTCTAAAATCTGTTGCATTTCGGTTACAGTTAAGGGTATATTATTCAAACGGTCTATACCTCGATTGTTATCAAATAGAATATTAGCCCAATTGTCCAATAAATCCTCTTCCGTAGGGTTTTTTAACACCGTTGCTTCCCATTTTTTGGTGGTTAGCAACTGTATTAAAGCTTTTTCAAAATCGGCTTCTTTGGTAAATGTCGTCATAAGTTTATTTCGTTATTGGCAGCGCATTATACAAACATTTTGGCAAGTAAAGCTTGTTTGATATTTTTAAATTTGTCGATTTGTAATTGGGAATTGACTAGTAAATCATCCAATTTCTGAAAATATAAGCCTATTTTTTGTTGTTCGCACTTGTCTGTTGGAATAAATAATTTTTTATTTAATAATTCATATTTAGTTATGCCCTTTATAGAAGTCCCTTGCACTTCATGAAGTCCCTTATTAAGCATTCTACTTATTGCAAAAACACCAAAGAAGATATCGATATGCAAATTACTTAAAGAAAAAAAATCTTGACTCGAGGAATATTCAAATGGTAAAACAGCTAATTTCCCATAACCTACGCGCGTTATTATTGCAATTGAATCTTTTGGAACTAGTTTAGTCGCTGAATTATTTAATCCTTTTTGCGTAATATATTTTCGAATAACAACGTTTAATAATCTATCTTGTGATAAATCAGAAGATTGAATCCATGGTATATTCCCGTCCCAATAATCTTTTATATTTGTCCTTGGTGTACCACCACCATAAGTATTAGCACAAACTTGTCTCACTTCTTTCTCCTCCCACTTTCCATCAAACCCTTTAAAACGAATTTCGGGCATATCAGCTCCCTCCTTAGGAAACATTTTCTCGAGCATGGCCTTTTTTAGTTGGCTTAACTTTTTATGCTTTTGCTGTTGTAAATCAATTAAGTCATCTAATTGCTTGAAATAATTTCCGATTTGGGTTTGTTCATCGTATGAGGTTACAGGTATATTAATTTTTGAAAGATTCTTTTTACTTATTCGTTGTCTGGTACCCCCAGCTAATAAGTCTTTCACAACTTTAAAATATCCTTCAGATGATAAAAATTGAACTATATAACTATTAATATAATTTTCTGAGGGCCTTATAATTGTACAATCGACTGATGTAATTAATTTAATAGATAGATTTGGTACAAGACAAGCCCTACCTGCGGGTTCAGGCAATCTTGAAACAATTATGTCACCAGCATTAATTTCAGTGCATTTTAATTCATAAAATGTACTTTCACTAATCCATTTCGTGGAATTAGGTTTATTTATAAATTTATTTATACCTACATTACCTGTCTGTATCAGTCGAATTCCTTCAGAGCATTGATCTTTTGATTCTATCCAATCCCCATCAATAAAAGTATCGCAAATTTCAATAAACTTACTAACACTCCACTCATCTTCAAACCCTTTAAAACGAATATCTGGCACGAGCCTTTTAATTTCCATGCTCATTCCCTTTTAACAGTTTTTGCAATTCGCTTAGGCCTAAGATATCATGTTCATCACCCCTTAATTCCTCCATCATCTTAGCCAATTCACGCTCCGTATTCTGCAAATCCGTACTCACTTCTTGCAAAGTAGTGGCATATTTTTCTGATAGAAAACTCACTTTTTGGGATAGCGCTTGGATAATATTTACCGGTAGATCATTGAGCGCTTCTACCAAGGGTTTAACCCATTTATAGTCCAACAATTCTTTTACCTGGGCGTCACTTAAAGATTCTATGGTTTTCTTAGTAAGGAGATGCAAGGCATCCTCTTCCTCTTTTATTGCTTTTTTAAGCGTTTTTTCCTCCGCTAGAAAGGCATTCGCTTGTAGAATTTTTGTTTCATCCTCCTCTTCGGTATATTTTGAACCTTTTTTAATATCGAGGTTGATTTCTTTAGCCATTTTTATCAATTCCGCATTTACAAAAGCGTCTTGGGCTTCGTTTACGATGCTGCTTTCTTTGGTTTCTTCTGATAAAGCTTCTAACAATTCATCTACTTCAGCCGTAATTTCTGTCAACCTATTTTGTTTGCTAGATACACTTTGAAGCTCCTCTGTCAAATACAACTTTTGTACTAATTCAAATGGAAAAAGATACCCAAGCCAGCCCTCTTGAACTTCAACATCTTTTTTATTTCTCTTTTTAATCACCAAATTTGGAAGTACTTTTCTAGTTATCTCAAAACCTTCGGTTTGCAACATTTCTAAATCGCCAACTATGCCTTGCCATTGATTATCCAGCAATTGGAAAGCCTGGTATTTATCCACTAAAGGTATTCCTGTCAGCCGATTAAAGATATCCTCACTTAACATTGCAACTTCTTTGGATAGATTTACGTCAAACATACCCTCAATCAAACGCTGTTTTAGTGTGCTGTCGAAATCAGCAAAAACATTTTTAAAACGCTGTACAAAGTTTTTCACATCCTTGTTCTCCGCAATAGTCGTTTTTATGTCTTCGACTCTTAACACCGCCATTTGTTCGGAAGTATGGGCAAAAAGTTCGGATTGAAGCGCAGGAAAAGCTTGCCAATATGCATTTAAATCATCAATTTCATGGATGGGAATACCGCCAAACATGGTGGCGTAAATATCCCAACTCTCTGCTTTTTCAGACGAATCCACATAACGTGGAATATTTAGGTTATAGTCATTACTTCTTATTTCTTCGCGGGTAACCGATTTGGCATAATTGGGAACACTTTGACGCGCAATAACCGTATCGACTATGCGTTTGATATCCGATGCTTTGAGCTTGTTGTTTTTTCCCTCCTTAACAAATCCCTTGGAAGCGTCAATAACTAAGATATCGGAAGCTTCTCGTTTTTGTTTAAGTATCAGAATAACCGTCGGAATACCCGTTCCAAAAAAGATGTTGGAAGGCAGTCCAATCACAGCGTCTATATGGTTGTCTTCAATTAAATTTCGTCGAATAGCCCCTTCTTCTCCTCCTCTAAACAATACGCCATGCGGTAATACAATAGCCATAATTCCATCGGGACGAAGGTGGTATAAATCGTGTAGTAAAAAGGCGAAATCAGCTTTTGACTTCGGTGCCATTCCAAAACGCGCATAACGCGCATCCGTTTCTTTATCTGTCGGATCCCATTTTTGCGAATAAGGTGGATTGGAAACCACCGCATCTACATACAATGGATTATAAGAATTCAGCGAATCATTTTCATCAAAATACGGCCAATCTTCTTCTAAGGTGTCTCCATTACGGGTAACTATATTGGTTGCCAAAATACCGCGCATCACCAAATTCATACGCGTAAGGTTGTAGGTGTTTTGCTTTAATTCCTGTGCGTAGTATTTGATGTTGTTTTTAGTATCCATGTACCGCTCTATACTTTTCCCAATGTTAATCAACAAAGAGCCCGATCCGCTAGTAGGGTCATATATCTGTATTTGTTTGCGATCTTTTAAGTGATGGGCTACAATTTCGGACATCAATAAAGATACTTCATGAGGCGTATAAAACTCCCCCGCTTTTTTTCCAGCAGTAGCCGCAAAATTGCTAATCAAATATTCGTAAATAAAACCAAGTACGTCATAGTCTTGTTTGCCATCCATCGGAATTTCCTTAATCAACTGAATAAGTTCGTTAATCGCCTTGGTTTGTACTGCTGCACTTTCACCCAATTTACTTAGTCCCGTTTGCAAGGTTTCAAAAATACCGTCAAACAACTTTTTATGAGCAGGACTGATTAATCGACTAAATGCCGACAGGGCATCGCGAACGTCTGAAACACTGAAATCGGCTCCTACTTTAATCCACGTCGAAAACAAATCTTTGTGTGCAATGAAATAACCTATATTCGATTTAATATGATTAACCGCATCGGTATCTGCTTCCGTCAGTTTTTGAAAATCTTCCTCTGTTATCCCCTGCCCTTTAACAAATTTCAATTCTTTTTCGGAAAGGTATTTATAGAATATAAAACCCAATATATAATCTTTGTATTCATTGGCCTCAATCTTGGAACGCATTTGATTAGCAGATTCCCATATTTTAGCGGCGAGTTGTTGTTTGTTCATGTAACGAATTTATTATTATGCCCGAAAATGGTTTATACTATTTTCGAAAATACTCAAAATGATTTTAAATTGATTTTTTTTTCAATAAACAACAGCTTTTTATAAAGCTTATTATTGTCAACAAGGTGTTTAACTCCTCATAAAATGAGCAGTAAATATACAACATGTTCCTCCGATAAGTAAAGCAAAAAAACAGAAAAAAGCATACTGAAATTCGACAGCAATAAGCTTTTATTTTTTTTATTTTTTTATTTTGACTTCACTGATTTCAAAGTTTATAATAAACGGTCAGCTTTAAAACTAAAATGTATAGATGCATTTTAAAAACTTTTATTTACCACCTGCCAACTGAAACAGCTGATTTCAGATTTAAATAACTAGTCACATATGAGTAGAAAATTTGTTTTTTAATATTACAGCATTTATACCATAAACACCTGTATGAATTTCACTATTTAAAGTTATATAGCCTATTAAAATCTTCTATATTGATGACTTTGTTACAATCATTAAGAATATATAATTCGATATTCTCTAACTCATTTGCGATTTTGATATTTTCATTTAATTGTTCTGGATTAATATTCCCACCATCAACAACTACCATTTTATATTTTAAATCAGGGCTAAAAATAATGCGCTTAACTTCATCTTTGGAAAAGCGTATCCAACCTTTTCTATCTTTAATACTGTCAATAAATTTGTTCTTTTCTCTGATGTAATTTTCAATATTCCTGTTCCATCCTAGATTCGTTTTAACATCAAAATAATCCGTTAATATATTTTCGGAATTGATAATCGAAACATCTGGCTTAAACATTATTGCCTTTTCTCCTTCAAAAATTCTCAATGATGTTACTTTATCAACTAAGAATTCTAAGGAATGGTCTTGAATCTTCTCAGCTAAGTACAATGCGAATAAATCTTCAATATAACCAGAAGAAACCTTTGCTTGTCCCCTCCTAATATTAAATGTTCCCTTTCCTTCTGCTAAATTTTTGCACCATTGCTTATGTTTATTAATCTTTTCAAAAAACTCAATTTCTGTCATGTCTATTTTTGTTAAATTTGTAGTTATGGATGCTATATTTGTGCAAATATAGCTGTGATGTATAAATCACGTTAATTCGTAAATATAGTCAATGTTATTTTGGAACGAAACGCAAAAGAAGGGAATTTATAGGGGTTTTTCGTAGGGGAATCCGTAAAGGTGGCTTTTTTTGTATTGCATTTCGAAAAAGAGCCTTGAGTAGTAATCTGGTTGATATACAAGAGTGAATGGTTATCAGTATTCAGTTAGTGGTATAGGTTATGTAAATATACAAGTCAATTACCCTAGTAAAGTTTCTCAGTACGCCTATTCTTTTATTTGCAAATTCGTCTATTTGCAGATTCGCTTATGCGCTCAGTTACGTTTTAGTTTACATCGCAGTTAAAATATCATTATTCCTTCATTTTGTCTTGAACCCGAGGCGGGTATCTAGAATTAACGCCTATCTGCCTATCTGCCCATTCGCGGATTTGCCTATTCGCTTAGTTACGTTTTAGTTTACATCGCAATTAAAATATCAAAATTCATGTAAACATTTAGTTTTTTTCATTTTGTCTTGACACAAAACGAAACAAAAAGTCAAGACTATATAAAAAATTCCTAAAATCCCTTTACTACGCCTAAAAGATTTTGAACTCGCTGCGCTCAAACAGAAAATCTTTTTACGGCTACATGCAGCGATTTTTTAACGGCTTTTTTATAAGGTCGCAGAGATACGAGAAGTTAGAAGATGTTTGATATATTGTAGATGGTTTTGCGGATTTGCTTTAGAACGGTATAACTTTTTAAGACGTAATTAGCGGGTTTTAAACTTATACAAAAGCCTCCTATTTTAATATATTTAAAACGCTATAAATTCCCTGAAGGCATAACCATTCTATTCTCAATCCAGTTAGGTGGAACTACTCCTTAATTTTGGATAACAGCTAATATTACTTCATTTGGCTTATTTTTTTTGTGCTATATCAATAAACAAGAATTTCATTTTTCGATATTCTCTATGCTTCGGAATCACTACTATCTTTATATTCTTCGAGTTTTCCCTTGTAGGATTACTTGCCTTTATTTTTTTGTTCAATTGTTTTGCTGGTCTGTTCGATATAACGTACAAAATCTTTTTCAACCCGGCTTAGCTCGTTTTTTGTTTTCTCCTTATACAGCGCATACTCCCGAACCGCTTTGTCCAAAGCTTTTTGATGGCTAATCGCACCAGTCCCCTGCAAAACGTCGTTACCCGTCATTTTAAGAAAATCATCCAAACGCGCTATCCAATCACTCATATACATTGCCTTACGATTCAATGCTTGCAATTCCGCCACCTCCATATAGGCTGTAACCACTCGATTAAGTATATTTAACTCCGCTTCGGATAGGTAGTTTTTTGCGGTTTGTATTTCTTGCTTGCTCGGCTGTTCGCCTTTAAAATTTGTCAATCCTAAATAAGGTTTTTCTGCCGAGATGCGCTTGTAAATGATCTCAGCGGCTGTATTTCCGTGAGCAGCCCAATGTATTTTGTTTTGTACTGTTTTAAAAAATATTTGAGACTCTTCAGCCCTAGGGTCGTAATCAATACTGGTAGCATAGATGTCTAATACTTTTCGCCAAAACACTTTTTCCGAAGAACGAATATCCCGTATCCGCGCTAAAAGTTCTTCAAAATAGTTTCCGCCTCCCGCTTGTTTTAGCAGCTCATCGTTCATGGTAAATCCCTTTACAATATACTCCCGTAGCCGCGTTGTAGCCCATTGGCGAAATTTCGTTCCTTGCAAACTCTTTACGCGATAACCAACGGATATAATAACATCCAGGTTGTAATACTTGGTGTCGTAATTTTTACCGTCAGCGGCAGTTGTCCGGAAATTCCGGACAACTGCACTTTCGCTTAATTCTTCTTCCTTAAATACATTACTGATATGTTCCGAAATGGTGCGCTTATTTTTTGCAAATAAAGTAGCCATTTGGGCTTGCGTCAGCCAAACGGTTTCTTGATCGAGACGTGTCTCAATACGCGTTTGCCCGTCTTCCGTTTGATAGATTAGGATGGTACTTTCTTGTTCCATGTTTTAAACGTTTAAGATTTCTGCCAAACCTTCACCTTGTTTATCCAAAGCCCATAAATATTTGGTAATGGCTTCTAAAGAACGCAAAGGTGTATGTTGGTAAAAGTATTTGTTAAACAATAATTCGCAATCAATTTTCACCGAATCCAGATTAATCCATGCTTCTGTCACATGAGGTTCTACTTCGCGAATAAAGTAAGTGATAATCGATTCACCTGAAACTGCATCGCCCGTAAATAAGGAAGCCCCATGATGTACCGAAGCAATTCGAGACCCTATCTTATTGGCTGTAGGCAGTTTCATTTTATCGATTATCTCCATCAAAAACAACCATTGCCCAACTGAAAAGCGGAGTGTCGCATGCACTGTTTTCCAATTTTCCCAATAATCTTTGAGTTTGATTTGGAAACAACTGTCGATGATGTCTTTTCCGTCTTTAAAGTAATTCGTAAATATAGTCAATGTTATTTTGGAACGAAACGCAAAAGAAGGGAATTTATAGGGGTTTTTCGTAGGGAATCCGTAAAGGTTGTTTTTTGATTGGTTAACGATTTTGTACAACCCGTAGCATTGCTAAAAGCAATGCGGCTTCACCTAGTGCTCCGTTAGTACGGCTCCGAATTTACAACATTGCTTCGCCCATTCGGCAAAGCCTCGGGTTGTTGATTCGAGAATAAACAACCACATACAACGATTTTAAATCCACCAAGTTCCAAAGCAAATCTGCCCATATGCGTATGGGCCTATCCGCAACCTTACTTTTAACACAATTATTTTTATCCCCTATTTGGATTTTTATGCCTTATTATTTATTTTGGTCTCATAAAATATTATATAAAGCGTAAGCTATCGTTTGGTACAACTGAAAACTGAGAATCTTCAAATAACCACAAACGATAGGCTTACGCCCGTGCTTATATTGGCGTGGGCTAAGTCTGTCTGGTTGTCGGGTTATTCTCAGTACCTCAGTTGACGATAGATTTTAGCTTCACGCCTTTTTTTAACCCTAAAAAATACAGGCACAATGAAAAATGTTTTACACCCTACTCCCCTTTTAATTACCAGTCTATTCGGTATAAACTTCAAAAGGAATCGCTACAACTATGGTTGGTTTGTCGGTTTTGCAAACGCAAAAAGTAACGGGATGTTTTTGTTTCAAAATCAGCCCGATTTATGAAAAGGAACGATTTTTACTCCGTATTGGTTCCGCTGATTAATTCGATTTTAACCGGATACCCTGATATCGATTTTACGGGGTCGCGCATCCGATTGTCGCCCGCATTTGTAGCAGCTTATAACGCCCCAACTGCAACACGGTTTTATTTGCACCTGGTCCGTTGTATGGAACTGTATTTTAAAAGTGCTTCCGAAAAGGTCCTGATCGATTTTACTACATTTTTTGTCGAGAATCGCAATTTGCTGTCCATAGCGGTATTGATTCGAGATGCCGATTGCGAGGTTCCACAATCTGAAGCCTATTATAACGATGAGCTGATTCTGATTTTACTCGATTTTATCGATCAAAAGCATCTAGACGTCAGCCTGTTGTTTACGCTGTATTTGTATCTGGAAAATCTGCTGGAAATCGATATGGAAAACCAAAGTATTGCTGTTGAAGTTTATGAAAATATATTGAAGTGTAATTTGAAATACGATTGACTGCTACATAAAGATTGATGCTATGCTGGAATAAAACCGTTGGTTTATTCGCAAACGGCAAGTTGGTAAACGACCGAGATGAAGTATCCACGGTAACCGATTATTTAGGTATACAAACTATACATCAGTTCACTACTCGCAGAAAATAACCATATATCAGACAGTTCGCACTCATTACCTAAACAATGTATTTAAAAATAAGATAAAAAAACAATAATAATTCAAAGGTTGAAACAAAAATATGATTTGTATTAATTTGTAAATCATTTATATTTTTATAGTTTTACACTCCGTTCGAATATGCAAAAAAGTGAATGCTTACACGCTCTTTAATGGAGAAATGCATTTTTGTATGATTCCAAATAATTTTCATTAAAACGTTTATAATATGAAACTGCTCCATTTGTTTATTTTTCTTTGCTGTTCGGTTTGTTTTTCACAGGAAAATAATATTTTAGAACGACTAACTGCACTCAATGATGATGGTAAAAAATGGTATAACCTAGATGGCTATACCGTTACTAGTGAGTATTTCGCTTATCCATTTGATGAAAAAGGTTTAAAAAAGGTCTTCAAAAAATTCCGAATCTCTAAAAACGACCTTAAAACTAAAGACAACGACCTTCCTTTTGACAACTTATTTGTAACAAAAAAGCAAAAGGTTAGCGATAAAAGTTTTCAAACCGATAATTACTATATTGTAGAAAACCTCAACAAGACCATTACCGTAATATGGTTTATTAAAAACGGAACTACCGATCGCGAAACAGAACATAAATTGATAGATTCAATTATTAAAGTAGAAATACCCGAAGAGAATTTTATCTCGTTGCCCCTATCAAAACTTAATATTGCAGGACGAGATATCGATTTACACAGCAGTTGTTATTTGTCGTATATAAACACGGTACTATGTCCTTATTCTGGAGCAATGAATTGGAGCACTCACAGAACCCTCGCAGATGCTCAAGAAACTATTGAAAACCAGATTGACCTTACCAAAGCGAAAAAAAATGGAAAGGTGGTATCGGAAGAAATAGTGGCTATCGAATTTGAAGGCGTTCCAACAAAAGCTAAAAAAGTTATATACGATTTTACTGGTATATCATCAGCTATAGTAGGTTTGACTGGAGGAAAAACATTGACAATTTATTATGTTGCCGAATTGGTGAATTCTAAAAATATCAGTTGCGTTTTGAGTTTTTGGAATAATGCGCAAATTAACCCCCAAACAAATCTTCCCCCGCTTTTAGAAAAAGTTATGGTTCTGAAATAATTGCTGCAAATGACTCCGCCTGTTCGGCTATAGTCTCGGGTTGCGGATTTGCTTTAGAGCGGTATAATTTTTTAAGGCGTAATTAGTGGATTTGCCTATTCACAATGTCAAGATTCCTTAAAAACTGCCTTACTCCGCCTAAAAGGTTTTTGTTTTTAATTCTGATTTGCTGTAAACACAAGACCGTTAAAATATCATTATTTCTTCATTTTGTCTTGAACCCGAGGCGGGTGCCTAGAATTAACGCCCATATACCTATTTGCAGATTTGCCTATTCGCTTAGTTACGTTTTAGTTTACAACGCAATTAAAATATCGTTATTTCTTCATTTTGTCTTAAACAAGATAATTAAAACATCAAAATTCCTGTAAACAATTAGTTTTTTTTCATTTTGTCTTGAACCCGAGGCGGGTGCCGATGCAACGAAACAAAAAGTCAAGACTATATAAAAAATTCCTAAAATCCCTTTACTACGCCTAAAAGGTTTTGGACTCGCTGCGCTCAAATAGAAAATCTTTTTACGGCTACATGCAGGGATTTTTTAACGGATTTTTTATAAGGTCGTGATAGCCCGGTTATATGAAAATTCTGGTATAACTTTAGACTCCCTCGTAATCTTTAAAAGGAATTGATTAAGCTCTGTATAATGCTTCTGTACCTCAGCAGCAGCAATTAGTTGCATAAGAAGTACTTGTTTATGTACATAATAAATGGTATATTGTATTATAATATAGTATACTATGAAAACAATAAGCGTATCTGAATTTCGAAAAAACATTAAAAAATATGCTGATCTGGCACATACAGAGCAAATAATTGTCAGTAGAGGAAATGGCGAAGCATTTGCCGTTGTGCCTTTAAGCACTCTCGACGATAAGGGGTATGATCCCAAGTTTGTGAAAAAAATATTGAAGGCCAGCGAATCTGCCAAAAAAGGCGCTGTTACCACTATTAGAGACAGTAATAATATATGGGAAGATATATTATAACTATTGAAAAAAAAGCAAAGAAAGAGTTGGCAACTATCTATAAATCTGGCAACAAGTCTGCTATTGCTATCATTGAGAAAATTTTCAAAGAATTGGAAATGCATCCGGAAAGTGGCGTCGGAAAACCCGAGAAATTGAAATATGAATTATCCGGTTTTTGGTCCAGACGAATTAATTCAAAAGACCGTTTGATTTATAGTATAAATGACTTAGAAGTTATGGTAACGGTATTGTCTGCTCAAGGACATTACTACGATAAATAATAGCAAACTGAAATAACTAGTGATTGGTATATTTGCCCATTCGTCTATCTGCCTATTCGCTTAGTTACGTTTTAGTTTACAACGCAGTTAAAATATCGTTATTCCTTCGTTTTGTCTTGAACAAGATAATTAAAACATCAAAATTCCTGTAAACAATTAGTTTTTTTTCATTTTGTCTTGAACCCGAGGCGGGTGCCGATGCAACGAAACAAAAAGTCAAGACTATATAAAAAATTCCTAAAATCCCTTTACTACGCCTAAAAGATTTTGAACTCGCTGCGCTCAAACAGAAAATCTTTTTACGGCTACGTGCAGGGATTTTTTAACGGATTTTTTATAAGGTCGCAGAGATACTAGAAGTTAGAAGATGTTTGTTATATTGATGATGGCTTCGCCGGTTCGCTTTAGCCTCTGCCCATTCGCCCAGTGTAGGACTACGTAACAGGGTTCCCGTAATAACGAAACACTTTAATTTCGGTGTACAAAAAAGGCCGCTTAAAAAAAGCAGCCCCCTTCGTACTAATTAATCAACTTTATTTTTTTGCCATTTCACTGTATAAATCGGTGTTTTCCAATTCTTCAGAGTTGGGTATTCTGTATAGGTAATATTTGCTGTTGGGTACAAAATTACTTTGGTCGGGGAATACGAAAATACGGTGTCCCTGTGGGGCTAAAGCAACGGTTTGCTGTTGGCCTTCTGAATCGGTATAGGTATAATCGATTTTAGGGCTTTGTGGATATTCTTTACGAACCACCGTTTGCTGGTTTCTCACGATGTCCGTTAAGCTAAAGCCTTCTCCAAACAGTTCTTTACGTCGCTCCAACCAGATGGCGTCTAGTAAGGTTTGTCCGCTTAATCCTTGTACGTTAACTGCTCCACGAGCGGTTTTTAGTTGGTTTAGGACGTCGATGGCGTCGCCTTCATTTAGTCGGGCTTTGGCCTCGGCATTGATCAAATACATTTCGGCTGTACGCATCAGTACAATATCGGCTATACCGCCAGGTTTAAATTTGAATTTGGCTACACGCATCCATACAAAGGCTTCTTTTTTAGGATCCTTACCCGGGTCGGTTGCCCAATTGATGATTTTTTTACGGTAGTCCGAATCGTCAAACAAGGTTCTGAAATACGGATCGGCATTAAAGCTGTAGTAATAGCTCTCTTCTGTGGTGGTGTCCAAAAAGTGAAACTGGTAACTGGCATCGCTCTGTGCTGTGGTTTGCGGATGTCCCCAAATCCATTCTCTGTTTTGTATGTCGTTAAAACCCGCCTTGTATTCGGTTTCACTCATCAAATAATGATCCATTGCCAGTAATTGATCGGAATAGGTTTTGGCTTTTTGCCAATCGCGAGCGTATAGAGTAGCTCTGGATAGTAATCCCAATACCACTTGTTTGTTGACTTTGTATTTGGAAGAACGCTGGTAGTTTTCTGGAATTAATTGCAGCGCTTGTTCCAAATCGCCTATGGATTGCATATAAACCTGACTCACAGTAGCAGCCGGACGGCCCAAGGTTTTTTCGTCTGAGGGTTCGGTGTAAATCGGTACCGCCAAAGCATTGGGGTCTTTGTCAATGGCAAAGGAGTAGCTGGAGGCCAAATGCAAGTACATAAAACCACGTAAGGCTAAAGCCTGTCCTTTGATTCTGCTTTTGTCGGTTTCTGATCCGGTAGCGTAGTCGATGTTTTTAATAACGGCATTCATGTTGTTGATGGTTTTGTATGCCAATACCCAACTTAAACTGTTGGTTCCTCCTTTTCCGAATAAGGCCGAAAAGGCATAGTGCGAACTGAATCCGTAACGGGTGTTGAGTACCACGTCCGACCCCATAGCATCGTTGGCTCTTAACATGGCTCCATAGCCGGGATTGGCATAGGAGTTAAAGGTTTCCATTAAGTAACTCCACGAACCGATCAATACTTTATCGGCGTCTTGGGTGGTTTTAAAAACTTCGGCCGCATCGACTGCCGTAGTTGGACTGGTGTCTAATTCACAAGACACTACCAAAAAAGCGGTTAATAAGGTCAGTAGGCTGTGTTTATATATTTTTTTCATCGTAGTTGTTTTTTTGCCTTTTGGAGCCGGTTTTTCAATTAAGTACCCCTTGTCCCAATGCGGCGTTTTTTTCTTATAATTTTACGTTTACTCCAAAAGAAATGGTTTTCATGGATGGGTATCTGTAGTAGGTGGTTCCATCGAGATTTTGTTCAGGATCCAAACCTTGTTCTTTAGTGAAAGTCAGTAAATTTTCGGCCTGTACATAGACACTAACACGTTCTAATTGCACTTTTTGCAACCAATTTTGCGGTAGGTTGTACGATAGGGTTACTGTTTTTAATTTTAAAAATGAACGGTCTACCAAGAAACGATCCGATTGATTTAGCCACGAGCTCTTGGGATCTGTGGTTAAACGCGGAACATCTGTACTGGTGTTTTCCGGTGTCCATCTGTCTAACATATCGGTACTCCAAGTTCTACCCTCGGCGCCCAAATGCTGTAAACTCTGTTTGTCGCCATTGTATATTTTTCCACCAATGGAATAGGTAAATAAAGCCGATAGTTCAAAACCTTTGTAGGATAAATCCGACTGGAATCCACCGCTTACATCGGGTAAGGAGTTACCGCTTTTGACTTTGTCGCTCTCTTTGGTCGAAGCATAGTCTTCGGTTACAACCTTGGTTCCATCTGTTTCATAACGATACCATTGGGCGTTTCCATTTTCTGGATTTACTCCAGCCCATTCTACTAAATAGAAATCGTATAAGGAACCGCCTTCGACCCATTTCTTAGCTCCACTCCACATTTCTGCAGAAGGAAGGGATACGATTTTATTTTTATAAGTCGTGGCATTTAACGACAATCTCCAATTCCAATCGGGTGTAGCGATAGGCGTACCCTCAATTACGAATTCAAAACCGTAGTTTTTAATGGCTCCAATATTTTGACTTGTCGATGAGAATCCTGTGGAAGGAACCAAGGATTTATTGAATAACAAGTCTTTGGATTTACGTTCAAAATATTCTACACTCCCCGTTAAACGGTTATTAAAGAATCCGTAATCAAGACCGATGTTTAGATTGAGGTTGGTTTCCCAACTCAAATCCGGCGTAGCCAAACGCGAAGCGATCAAACCGGATTCGCCCAAGTTGTTTTGAATGGCATATAGGGCTTGGTAAGCATAGTAACCAATGTTGTCGTTCCCCTGTGCTCCATAACTCATTTTTAAGGATAGGTTAGACAAACCGCGGTTGCGAAGGTTTTGAATAAAATCTTCTTCGATCACACGCCATGAGGCCCCTACTGACCAGAAAGTTCCCCAACGGTTGTCTGGATGAAAACGAGACGAACCATCGGAACGAACCGACCCCGACAGGAAGTATTTTTTATCTAAGGCATATTCTACATTTCCGAAAAAGCTCAACAGTTTGTATTCGTCGCTATTTCCTTGAAAAGCACTCAATACCGAAGCAGCATCGGGTTCGTAGAAACCATCGGTTATCAATTTTTCTCGGGTACCTCCAAAATTAGAGGTGTTAAAATGGTAAAATTCTTGCCCCGCCATAGCACTAATGCTGTTGCGGTCGTTGATGTCTAGGTTGTAGTTTAGTACGTTGTTAAACGTCATTCCCAAGGTACGTACATTGGATTTGGAAACGCTTCCACCGTTTAAGGCATCGGGTCCGTAAGTCGGATTGATATAATTGTGTTCGAAACGGCTGTTGTAATCGACGTTTAAAGAGGTTTTGAATTTTAAGTTCTCCAAAATTTTCACCTCCGCAAAGGTTCTGATCGAGGCCGCATCGGTTTTGATTTCATTTTTGTCGTGTGGCATGGATCCTACCAAGTTGTATTTGGCATACGACGTGGCTCTATAGTTTCCGTAGTCAAAGATGCGTTCTCCGGTATTGGGATTGATTAAGTAACTGCCGTTTTCGAGATTGCGTTCGTATATAGGATAAAACGACGGTACTCCACGACTAAATCCAATGACATTGGAAATGGCCGAATCGTCTTGTTTTGGATAGTTTTGAATGGAATGGGTACCCGATACATTTAAACCCACTTGCAACCAGTCCTTCACGTCTGAAGTGATGTTGGCCCGGAAGTTATAACGCTTAAATCCCGATTCTATAACGGCTCCTTGATCGTCTAAATAACCTCCCGAAATAAAGTATCTCGAATTTTCACTTCCTCCACTAACGCGCAAATTGATTTCTTTGTAGTGCGCACTTTGCGATAAAGCATCGCGCCAATCGTCGTTCCATAAAGGTTCTAAACCGGGGGTTAGTTTACCGTCCAATCCTACGGGTTGTGGGTTGTTGGTACCATAAGGGTTTATTCCAATGCGCCCAACAATATTTTCGGTGGCATATTGCGCGGCCTGAGCTGGAGTAAATTTATTATCTAAACGGCTGTTGCGCAAGGATTCCCAATACAATTCAAAATACTGATTGGTATTGAGTTGGTCGTAATCGCGACGGGCCAAACTGGAAAAACCATATTTAGAGGTGATTTCGATGCTGGTAGGGCTGTTTTTACGCCCTTGTTTGGTGGTCACCATGATGACCCCGTTGGCTGCTCTGGACCCATATAAGGTAGCCGATGCTGCATCTTTTAATACGGTAATGGATTCGATATCCGATGCTGCTATGGACGACAAGGTTCCGTCATACGGCACACCATCTACTACATACAGCGGCGAACTCGACGCGTTAACCGAACCGATACCCCGAATTCTAATGGTGGCTTCGGATCCGGGTTGTCCACTAGCCGAAAAGGATTGCAAACCGGCAACCGTTCCCTGTAAGGCTTTGGTTACGTTACTCACTTGCGATTTTTCTATAGTAGCCCCACTTACAATTCCAACCGATCCGGTGAAAGTCGATTTCTTGGCGGTTCCGTAAGGAACGGTAATTAATACTTCACTGAGTTCTTCTGAAGTGGTTTTTAAAAGGATGTTGATTACTTCTCGGCTTTTCACCGACTCGTTTACCGTTTCGTATCCGAGGTAGGAATACGTTAACTGACCTGAGGCCTCTACTTCAATTTGATAACGTCCATCTAAATCCGTCACGGTTGCCGTGTCGGGTGAACCGGATACCCTAATGGTAACTCCGGGAAGTGGCCCTTGGTTGTCGTTAACGACTCCGCTAACGCGTATTTCTTGTGCGTGCAAACCGTTTACAAACAGTCCGCTTAATACTAACAACAAATAAAGTTTGTTCATATAAAACAGTTTATAACAACAGGCTTAGCCTAAGCCTTCGCTTTGTTAAGGTTAAAAAGGCCCAATTAAAAAAGGGCATGGATAAAATAAATAAGATTAAAAACTCCCGTAGGATTACGTGCGGAGTAAAGAAAGTGTTGCTACAGGCAACACATATATGGACAAGCCATCATAAAATTTTGACGCATTGATTTTACAGATGGTGTTTTTCCATCAAACTTCGAAGAAAGGACTGCTACACTCAAATCAATTGTACTCATAACTAATTTACTTTTAATTATTGGATCTGGCTTTTATTTCGCCTGTAAGAACCATACAAATGTAGGTTTTAGATTTTTTGAAAATATACCATAAATAGGGTAGATTTGAGGTCGTGTTGACTAGGTTACTTGGGTTTGGAAATCGATCTGTGGGCTAGGTTTTCGGAGACTGCTGTATCCATCATCACTTCGGAGACTGTTGTACTCCCCTCCTTCAGCAGCTCTCCAAAGGAGTTGAACGGAGAAAATTATGGTTTATTTTCTTTAAGAATACTAGCATTTTGCTAAAAAAACCTATCATAATGATCATTTTTTATAGATTTATAAAAGATCTAAAAACACTTAACAAGCTAATTCACAAACACTTAATTCCTTTTATTTAAAAGTGGAACGAAAATGGCCTATGGCTATTGAAACAAATACACTTTTAAAATGAATCAAATCGCAGTTGGTGAAGAGATTGCCACAACTATACCCGGATTAAAAAAAGAAATATCAAGAGCTATAAGTTCTAAAAACTCCTATGCTCTTATTCGAGTACTTACGAAATACTGCCAGAAAATGGTGGAACAACACCAAGAGGAAACGGTAGAGAAATGTTTCCGATTAGTTGGGCTATGCTATAGTAAAGGCGATACTGTAGTGAAAAATGCCATTGAAAATGTATTCGTTTTTTCACTCGACAGCATCCTTTTCAGTTGCAGTTCAACAGAAAGAAAAAAAATATTAAGTCAAATACCCACCGGTTTATATAAGGCTTATCTAAAGCAAATTTACAGTTCTGGAATTTGATGTTTTCCTTGGTCGATTTTTGCAAAAAATTCTTTTATCAGATATTTCTATTCCCCTCCTGTGGAGGGGAATGAGGGAATTAGTTTACTCGATTGTTTTCTTCCTGATTTCCAAAATTGCGTTTGGCCACTTTCAATTTGCTGTTTCCAAACGAATAATTTACTGCTACACGAATGCTTTGTGAATCAAAATAATTTCGGTAACTCACCTTAACCCCGTTGGATCGACTTGTGTATAAACCGCGTTGACCTCCTAAAATGTCGTTTCCGCTAACGTTTAAAGTTAGCTTTCTGTTTAAAAACAACATTTTAAAAGCGATGTCTAAACTCGAAGTCATGGTTTCGGTATAGAACGAACTCGTCCCTGGAAAATCGAGCCAATAATTTACAGACATCACGAGTGTTTTATCCTTGGTAAGTATAAAATCGTTATCGGTACTGAACGAGGTTTTGGTTCCTTCATTTGTGTGTTCGGTATAGGGCACCGAAGATTTTGCATAACGGTAGGAAAAATCAATAGCGTTGATACTCGTCCACCACAACCACTTGTTAAAGGTATAAGACTCCGATATACCGAAAGCATATTCCTTTAAATAATTTAAGGGAATTACCTGGGTGATGTTGGTGTTTAAATCTATGATAGAAACCTGCTCAAAGCCGTCGGTTTGCTTCGATACATACAAGGCATTGATCCATTTGTCTTTGTAGGTGTGTGAAAAGGTCAAATTGTCTCGAAGAGCCGGTTGCAACAGGGGATTTCCCTCTATATATACAAAGGGGTTTTCATTGATTCGGAACGGATTTAACTGTTCGTAATTAGGTCTTTGTATTCTTCGGCTGTAATCCAGCGACAAGCTATTTTTATCGTTGGCGTTATACACCACATACAAGGTTGGAAATCCTTTTAAATAATCCTTTTTAGTGGTTTGATCATAATTCAACGAATACCCTTTGGTTTGTGTGGCTTCCAATCTTAAACCCACTTGTGCCTCCCATTTGGGGTTGATTTTTTTATTGATACTCATATAAATAGCTTCATTGACTTCGGAATAATCGAAACGGTTTGACTGTGACGGATCGAAAACAGCCTGCCCGCTTTGCTTGTTATAAAAAGTCAATTCGTTCTGAGTATTGGTTTTAGAAAACTTTCCGCCAAAACTCCATTTTGCCCATGAGGTAGGCAATGCGACATCGACCTTAGCCGAAAAGTTGCTCAGTTCTTTATGATTGGTAT
Organism: Flavobacterium sp.; assembly: GCA_040393465.1. GTDB lineage: Bacteria > Bacteroidota > Bacteroidia > Flavobacteriales > Flavobacteriaceae > Flavobacterium. The sequence goes on from JBEBUC010000001.1 coordinate 389,369, forward strand.
TGATTCCGGCAAAATAGGTCTGTGGTAATGTAGTTTGGTTTGCATCGAATTCTTCTCCATAATAGTCGCGTTGGTCCTGACTTTTATAACTAAAATAATCCAAGTCTGTAGATAACTCGGTACCAACGGTGTCCAATTTGTACAAATTATGCCAATTAAACGAGTGTAAATTTGGAGTAGTCCTGGACGTCGAGAGCGATTTGATATAGGAGTTTATTTTTTCTGATTCGTAATCTGAACGCGCTGTTTTTGAATCCTCGTGAATATCCATGGTGTAAAAACTACCTAAATATTGTATACCACTGGTCCATTTCGGAGAAATTTCATAATCAACCCCCAAACGGGTGCTGATATAATTTTGATCAATTTTTCGCGGATTGTCGCTCGACCAAAGTTGGTCGGCAAAATAGGTTTTTCCCTCATCCACATTTCGTCTGGTTGCCAGACCTCCATTTACCGAGGCTTGTACAGTCCATTTGTTCTTATTGTAATTAAAGCTTCCCTGCATGGCTGAACTCGGATAAAATCGTTGTAAATACGAGCTTCCTAACAACGCATTCCAACTGTCTTTTTTCGCGGTTTTTAGTTTAATATTAATCAATCCACTATTTCCCTCCGCATCGTATTTTGCTGGAGGAGTTGTGATGACTTCAATACTTTTTATATGGTCTGCCGGAATGGTTTTTAGAAAGTGCGCCAAGTCGTCTCCTGAAAGCCGGACTAAACGATCGTCGATCATTACCGCCATACCGCTTTTGCCAATCATCGTTATTTTATCATTTTGAACGCGAATACCCGGTGTTACTTTAAGGGCATCCAAGGCATCGCCACCCGTTGCCATAATAGCGTTTTCCACATTGAAAACGAGACGGTCTATTTTGCGTTCTATCCTTTTTTTTTGAGCTTCTACAACAATTTCCGACAATTGGGTTTCATCGATAATTTCTATAAAACCCAAATCTAAGTCGGCCTGAAGTTGAATTTCTTTATGATAGGCTATTTTTCCGAAATAAAGCACTTCTAATGAATAGTGCGCCTCAGGCAAATTTTTGATTATAAATTGCCCTGTAGCTTCTATAGTGGTTTGTTTTACCAAGGTGGAATCAGCCGTTTTTAGGGAAACTTCTGCCCACGCTATGGGTTGTTTGTTCTGGTCGGTAAGTGTTCCTGAAATGGTATATTGTTGTGCCTGCATTGGAAAGGTTGCCAGCATTAATACAAGCAGACAAAACCATAAATCTTTATTCATGCCTTCTTTTTTTAAATTAATAGGTATTAGTGCTTTAAGCAATGAAATTTTTATGCCATTAAATTAAACAAAGACAACAGCTTGATTTTAAATCATTTGAATTTAAGCTCTAATCGAGCTTGTTCGAATACGGACAATAGCTGTTCGCTTGTACAGCCTATTCGGACAATAAGGTATTCAGCTTAGCTTATTAAGGGGTTGGGGTTGTATAGCATTCCACAGAGCCTGTGATAAGAAAATCATTCTTCACGGGGTTCTAACCGCATAAAATCGGGATTAGAATGTTATTTAGTTTGATGCTACCGTTTCCAATAATTCACTTTCGAATACGGCTTGGGGCGAAATAACGGTTTCTTCTTTGGGAATGGTTTTACCATAGCGCTCTTGTAATTTCTTTTTTACCGCCGGATGCGATAAATCAAAATCATGCAGTCGTTGCAGTTTACCCAATTCTACCCCTGCAGCTTGATGGTAGATTTTCCAAATCAGTTCGGAACAATACAGTTTATCATCCGACCATTCAAAGCTTAAGTCGTAGTCCTTACCAATGTAATTTTGGCCTATGGTTTTCATTTTTTGTAAAACAGCCGTTGTTAATACCCTTTCCGAGTTCTTTAGACGTTTCACTACAAAATGCTTGTCTTTACCTCTATCGATCCATTTTTTTAAGGGTGTAACGGTTACGGGCTGAATCGCTTCCAATACAAAATAATCCGCTCCGTTTTGAAACACCATGCCGCAATGCGAATAAACCGATTGGGTAGCCAATTGGATCGCTTTGCTTTGTGATGAAAGGGAGGTCTGAAAAATCAAATCGCCGTTTTGTAAGTTGTTTTTATCGGTAGTGCCTACGGTGACTTGGTCCGATTTACTTTCTCTAGTACTTTGTTTACAGCTATATAGTGTAGATAGCAGTACCAACAATATCAATATCGTAGTCGTTTTCAAATCGTTTTTTTGTGTTGTATTAGAATTGCTGACCTCATTAAGTCCGTTACACAAAGCTAACCCTTTTAATAAACTTCCTCTAAAATTTGTTCGTTTTTAGTCGACCACGCGATACCATTGGTTTTTCCCTCTGCTATTTATTTTAGGAAAATCGGCGGTGTTTACCGTATTTTTTTGTATTTTTTCAAGAATTTACAGCACGATTTTGACGATTGCCTTCCGCTTGGTGTCGTAAGTATTTCAATCACATAATAAAACGCTAAAACACTAAAGCAACTCCTTATGAAAAAATTACTTCCCTTACTATTTACCCTTAGTTTTATAACGATGCAAGCACAATTAAAAACGATTACTTACCTCGATGGTACGCAAAAATTAAACGGTTTGATCAGTTCGACCGTCAAAAAAAACCAGGCCGCTGTTTTAATCTTACCGGCTTGGATGGGTATTGATGACGAAGCCAAGCAAGCTGCTATGGATTTGGAAAAACAAGGATATGCCGTCTTAATAGCCGATATTTATGGAGAAGGGAATGTACCGAAAGACGCTGCTGAAGCTTCTAAGATTGCCACCCATTATAAAACCGATTATCAAGCGTATCAACATCGCATTCAATTGGCCTTGGATGCCTTAGTAGCTCGTGGCGTAGATTCAAGTAAGATCGCGGTAATCGGCTATTGTTTTGGCGGCACAGGGGCCTTGGAAGCCGCACGTGCACAACTAAAAGTTGCTGGAGCAGTTTGTATACACGGAGGATTAGCCAAGGCTGTAAACCGCCAAAATGGACCTCTTACAACTAAAATATTAATCGAACATCCAGCGGATGATGCCTCTGTTACGCCCGAGCATTTGAATCAAATGGTAGCCGAAATGAATCAGGCTGAAGCCGATTGGCAGTTGATTACGTACGCACATTCCAAACATACCTTTACCAATCCAAAATCAGTCGATTACAATGAAATTATGGCAAAACGCGCCTGGAAGCACACTTTACTATTTTTAGAGGAAGTACTCCAATAGTTTGGCGCTTTAGATAACCATTAACGTGGTCAGGAACCGTAAAGAAAGAGGTTGTAAATTCGATTTACAACCTCTTTTGCACAAGAAAATACCGCCATAAACCTCTGGTTTCGCTCGGGTATTCATCGGAACTATTATTTATTTCCATCAGCTTTCTCATGTCAACAGTAAGTTTTAATTTTACACCCATAAACACAAAACGACTGTATGTATTTACCCAATGATAATTCCAAGTTATTCTGTCTTGAAGGGGTTGCCGATACAGACTGTACGGCACCCAGTAAAATGTTTCCGTGTTTGGAACATTTAGCGTTGCGCTACGGAATTACCAATGTTTACAAATCCTGTGACAGTATAGAAGGTTTTGAAGAAAGCCTCAATATCTTATTATATGAAGACCGGAATTTTCAAGATTATGAAATTCTATATTTTGTATTTGAGGGTAGAGAAAACCATATAGAAATTGATCGTTACACCTATTCACTTGAAGAAATTGCCGAGCTTTTCGAAGGTAAATTGACCGATAAAATCATCCATTTTGCCAACACTAAAAGTTTGGATATAGACACCGAAACAGCCCAATACTTTTTAAGTGTAACCGGTGCAAAAGCCCTATCGGGTTACACAGAAAAAGCCCCCATTTTGAGTGCTGTATTGGATTCTAAATTCTTTGGATTGTATCAGGATATCGATGATATATCGGAATTAGTAGCGACCTTATTTGAAGAAAATTACAATTTGTGTAAAAGCTTGGGTTTCGAACTTCATTACTAACATCCCGGGTATTATTAGCCTTTTCCCTTGTATTTAAACAGTTTCCCCAACCGCATTATGTAGCTCAATTCTACATTATGTAGTCATGCACCTCTTTAAAACCCCTTTTAAGCTCACAAAATGGCACGGCACAGTAATTGAATCTCATATTGTAATACCGTGACAAAAAGCTTTCTATTTTAACTACCTTAATTTTAGACACTGATTTAATCATATCAAATAATTAACTGTTGAATAAGGCAATAGATTCGTTTTTATCACATAAAGGTATTGGAAACTAAGTACAAACTCTAGGCCTTAAAAAAATGACTAAAAACAATCAAAATAATTCCGGGACAGATACTACTGTCATTTATTCCGACTTGCAACAAACAAGTGGATATAAAACAAATATCTTAAAAAAGATAGTCGCTCCAAAATTAAGAGGTAGAGATTATTTCATCTTAATTGGTACTTTTATACTTTTATTCGGCGCCACCTTTTTAGTATTTGTATTGCAACCCAGTTTTCAGCAAATCCATTTAGAACGTATGCGAACGGCATGGGGACCAGCGTTGATGAGCTTAACTGTTGCCCTACTCGCTTCACAAATCGCTTTTCTGTTATATATCTTTTATTTGTATCTGCGTTACAAAGCTGTACCTTCCGTTTCAGACGACTTATTGCCTACGTGTACCATTATCGTACCGGCATATAACGAAGGGAAATTAGTTTTGGAAACCCTTAGAAGTTTAGCTGCTAGTAATTATCCTCAAGATAAAATACAATTGATTTCCATCGATGATGGAAGTAAGGACGACACTTGGGAGTGGATGCAAAGAGCTAAAAGAGAATTAGGCGATCGCGTAGCGATTTACCAACAACCCAAAAACATGGGAAAAAGACACGCTTTATACCGCGGTTTTAAACTGGGACAAGGCGACGTTTTTATAACGGTTGATAGTGATTCTATTGTAAAGGAAGATACTTTAAGAAATTTGGTTAGCCCTTTTGTTACTAATGAAAAATGTGGTGCAGTAGGTGGAAACGTTCGTGTTTTAAACAATAAAAAGGCTTTAATACCAAGAATGCTGAATGTGAGTTTTGTGTTTAGCTTCGAGTTTATTCGTTCTGCACAAAGTGTTTTGGGTACTGTTTTATGTACTCCTGGAGCTTTGGCTGCCTATCGTAAAGAAGCGGTAATGACTTGTTTGGAAGATTGGATGAACCAAACTTTTATGGGGCAACCCACCGATATTGGAGAGGATCGTGCCATGACTAATATGATTTTAAAACAGGGTTTTCACGTTTTATTTCAACGCGATGCTTATGTTTTGACCAATATACCCGAAAATTATACGAGTCTTTATAAAATGTTTATCCGTTGGGAACGAAGCAATGTACGTGAAAACATCATGATGAGTAAGTTTGCTTTTAAAAACTTTAGAAAAGGTCCGAAAACCGGTTCGAGAATTTTACTTATCAACCAATGGATTAAAGTAATTATGGCTTACCCGATGATTTTATTGATGCTGTTTTTTGTTTTTACACATCCGATCTTATTCTTGAGTTCTGCTTTATTAAGTATTTTTATATTCTCGAGTATTCAAGTATTTTTCTACTCCAAACGTTATACGATAATGGAATCGTTTTGGGTATATCCCTACAGCATATTCTATACCTTTACGCTGTTTTGGATTACACCCTATGCCATTGCTACCGCCAACAGAAGAGGCTGGTTAACGCGAGGCTTACCGCAAAAGAAATAGACTAACACATATTTAAACTAAGGCACTATAGCGATATAGTGCTTTTTTCGTTTCCCGCTTTTTCTAGAAGACATCAACAGCGAGACAGCTTTATCTTTTTTCGAAATCTATCATTTACATACGCTCTATTAATTTGCAACAAGACCATACAAACCGATAAGGGTTTACCCGTCCTATTGATATGCTGTTGGTATAGACCGGCTTATAAAACAGAAGTGCATTACAAAAAAACATGGCACACTTTGTGCAGGTATAAAATCACAACAATACCTAAATATTATTAATTTAATCACAAATAAAAGAAGTTAATATATATTTTTAACTAAAATTAATTATAAATAAATAAGCTATGAATGTACAGTTAAGAACTTTTTTACTATTATTTTTTGCAGTTACTACTACGGCTTTTGCCCAACAAAGCAACTGTCGTGACCTAAGAGGATGCGAGCGTAAACTCTGTGAATTGCAAAACAAATTAGACTATGCCAAACAATACGGTCGAACGGACCAAATCCGTGGCTTGGAAAATGCGATACAAAGAGTTCAAAAGAAGTGTAATTCCGGTTCTGGAGCGTATGCCTACGATGTTGATAAAAAGATTTTAGAAAAGGAGCAAAAGGTTCAAGAGAAAACCGTTGAACTCAACGAGGCTATACGAGAAAATCAAAAGCCCGAAAAAATAGAGAAACGCAAAAGAAAACTCGAAGAAGCCAAGGCTGAGTTAGAAGCGGCAAAAAAAGAAAAATAAACGTTTTTTTGCCATGCTATAGAGGACTGTTCCTAGTTGATCAGTCCTTTTTTTGTTATTAGAATAGGTAACTTGAATTTGGTGAAACACGTATTCTATTTGACCGCAGTAAACAACTGGTTTAATTTTCGCTTTCTGTATTCAAAAATGTTTTCAATTTTCTTTTTCACCAAAATCCGGTGTGCAAAAGTACCCAAAAAACCGAAGGGAAGTTCGTAATCGATATGATCCGTCATTAAAACACCATCGGCATTGGCTTCAAAGATGTGATGATGCGACCACAATTTGTAGGGGCCTTTGTTTTGGAAATCGGTAAAGCTCTTTTCAAAATCGACTTGTATGATTTCGGTTTGCCATTTTAATGGTATATGAAACAAAGGCGATACAGTATAGTCTATTTTCATTCCTTTATAAATTTTATCGTCTTCAAAAGGAGTTAATACCGTAAAATTCATATCGGGAGGTGTAATATCCGAAAGATTATTGGCAGATGAGAAAAAGGTCCAAGCCTCTGCAACTGAACAAGCCAGTTGCTGGGTAGTTTTAAAGGAATACATCATCTTTTTATTTTTTAAAGATAACTTCTTTTTTGTAACTGCTACATTAATTTTAATAAAAATCGTTTTTTAGTATCGTTTTTTAGTGTAACAATCAAAATAACCAACAAATTCACTAAAAAAACGGCTGTCGTACTTTTTTATCGTACGGCAATTCTATAAGCACAACGACGCGCACCTGAAATAATATGGTCCGTGCGAGAGATGGACACGGTATCGCCTAAAACCGATTTAAAAATCTCTAGTTCCGATGCACAAAATCCTTGACATACGGTAGCAGCAGCGCAGATCGGGCAATGATTTTCTATTAATAAATACCCTTCATCATCTTTAGTATATGCTGCCATATACCCCTCTCTGGTTCTAATGGCTACCAGGCAAGCTAATTTTTCTTCCAAATCCGTTAGGGAATCCATCTCTTCATGGTATCTTTTCTTTCCCGTTGCTTCGTTAATATCGATTACCGCTTGCAGTGCCTCCTCGCCCATGGATTCTTTGATTATAGAAATCAATTTAACCGTTAATTCCGCATGTGTATCCGGAAATTTACTGTTTCCGTAGTCAGAAATTCGAAAAAACTTTTGCGGACGCCCCACCCCTTTCGATTCTTTATCTACTTCAATCAAGCCCTCGTCCATAAACTTAACCAACTGTAAGCGAACCCCTTCCTTGGTGATTTTTAATTCATTAGCAATGTCTAGAGCCGTTAACGGTCCTCGCATTTTAAGTAACATTAAAATTCGGTTTGTTGTCATATAATAATAAAACAAGTATTTGGTTGTTTTATTATGTAAAAGTACTACTTTTGTCTCACTTATCAAAATGGTGATTTTAAGTCTTGCCTTTTCGATTACCGCCTTTGATACCCGTTTAACACAGCAACGTCATACTTATATTTTATGTTTATGGAAAAACCAAAAATATACCGTTTAAGGCAGATTACTTTTTCCGCCCATTTGCCTTACAGCAGGACCGTTCCGTTTTGGAATGTGCTGCCCAAGTAATACTTACCATCAGAGGATAAAAAGAATCTTTACCTCCTCCGTATTCATTTATTAATGTCCCCAAACCACAACAGGGTTTTGAGCGGGGAGCGGACTTCTCATGTCTTATAGTTAACTAAATTTTGACACGACAATCTGGCCGTTACAACAAACTCAACCCACAGCATTACAACATCAAACATCTATCATCATGAGAAAAACAAACCTTTATTTGTTAGTCGCTTTTGCCGTAATCGTCGCTGCTTGCGAATCCAAAAAAGAAACCGCTACCGAGCTTATTGGCACCTACCCTACCTTGGTTTTAAGTGCCCAAAAAACGGTTTTACAGTTAGAATACCCCACTACTTTAGAAGGTGTAGAAACCGTTGAAATTCGTTCTAAAATAGACGGTTATATAGAAGCGGTTTATATAGAAGAAGGCAGCACGGTTACCACAGGTCAACGGTTATTTAAAATCGATGCTAACCGCTTTATGCAGGAGGTTAATCAACGTAAAGCCGCAGTAACAGCGGTAGAAGCGGCTTTGGAAACCGCCAGTATTCAAGTGGTTCGCACTCAGGCGTTAGTCGATAAAAAGATAGTCAATACCTTTGAATTAACCACGGCCAAAAACTTAGAACGCGTCAAACGCGCAGAGCTCCAACAAGCACGAGCAGCCTTGTCTGATGCGCAATCACAACTGGCTTTTACACAGATTAGCAGTCCGATTTCGGGAATTGTCGGTCGTTTGCCATTTAAAAAGGGCAGTTTGGTAAACAGCAATTCTGAATTGGCCCTAACTACCCTTGCCAACACGCAGGAGATGTTTGCTCACTTTTCGCTGAGTCAGAAACAGCTCAATCTTTTTATCGATCAATATCCGGGTAAAAACCGAGATGAAAAGATTAAAAACATGCCCGAATTGAGCTTAATACAGGCCAACGGTGAAAACTATCCACTGCCCGGTAAAATACAAAACCTTAGCGGTGTGTTGAATGGACAAACCGGTTCGGCAAATTTCAAAGCTTTATTTCCAAATCCAGATGGAATATTGTGGAGTGGTGCCAGCGCTACGTTGCGCATTCCCACTATTATCGATCAAGCGATTCGCGTACCTAAAAAAGCCGTTTTTGAAATACAGGGTACGTTTTTTGTTTATCGAGTTGATGCCAAAAATACGGTACACCATACAGAAATAGAATTATTTCCTACGGCTACTGAGCGCGATTTCGTAGTGCTAAAAGGACTTAAAGCAGGAGATGCCCTCGTTACCGAAGGCATTGAAACGCTGAGAGACGGTATGTCCATACAACCTACTCCTATTTCTCATAAATAATACAGATCCTTATGTTAAGAAAATTTATAGAAAACCCCGTATTATCAACGGTCATTTCAATTATTATCGTATTACTGGGTGTATTGGGACTCCTTTCTTTACCCATTTCACAATATCCGGAAATTGCACCTCCTACGGTTGTGGTAACCGCCGCCTACCAAGGTGCCAATGCCGAAGTAGTGATGAAAAGTGTTATTGTACCCCTAGAAGAACAAATCAACGGTGTTGAAAACATGACTTATATGACTTCTACCGCCAGCAATGACGGTAGTGCCACCATAACGGTTTTTTTTAAACAAGGAACCGATTCCGATATGGCGGCGGTCAATGTCCAAAATCGGGTAAGCAAAGCGACTAGCTTACTACCGGCCGAAGTAATTAAAGCTGGAATTACCACAAGTAAACAATTGAGCAGTACCGCTTTTAGTTTTTTATTGTATAGTACCGACGGAAAATACGACCAAAAGTTTCTCGATAATTATTTGAGAATAAACATTATGCCGCAAATGAAACGTATAGAGGGTGTTGGGGATGCTCATATTTATGGCAATCAAGAATACTCGATGCGCATTTGGTTAAAACCAGAAGTGATGGCTACGCACGGGTTGATTCCCGAAGACATCATTGGGGCCTTACAAGAACAAAATATCGAAGCTGCACCAGGAAAAATTGGAGAAAACAGTCGGCATTCGTTACAATACGCATTAAAATTTACAGGCAGATTAGAAACGCCCCTACAGTTTGAAAACATCATTTTAAAAAGCGGTGTGGCTGGCGATTATCTCCTGCTCAAGGAAGTGGCCGATATCGAATTTGGCGCCTTGGATTATACTTCTTCTTTGATTACTCAGGGGCATCCCTCGTCTGGTGGCGCGATCAGCCAAATCTCGGGATCCAATGCAAGAGAATTGATCATTGCCTGCGAAAATATTCTTAAAGAAGCTGCTGTGGATTTCCCACCAGGAGTGGAATACCATACTTTTTTAAATGCCAATGATTTTTTAGATGCCTCCATTGAGAAAGTAGTTTATACTATTCTTGAAGCCTTTATACTGGTTTTCATTGTGGTCTTTATCTTTTTACAAGATCTTCGATCGACTTTGATTCCAGCCATTGCTGTACCCGTAGCCATTATTGGGACCTTCTTCTTTTTAAAACTGTTTGGATTTACCATCAACCTCCTTACCCTTTTTGCGTTAGTGTTGGCGATAGGAATTGTGGTCGATGATGCCATCGTGGTAGTCGAGGCTGTGCACGCCAAACTCGATCAAGGAGCCAAATCAGCCAAAAAGGCAACGATACACGCGATGAGTGAAATAAGCGGTGCCATTGTTTCCATTACCTTAATCATGTCGGCAGTATTTATTCCCGTTACCTTTATCACCGGATCGGCAGGAGTGTTTTATAAACAATTCGGTTTAACCTTAGCTGTTGCCATTATCATCTCTGCTGTAAATGCCTTAACGTTGAGCCCTGCTCTATGTGCTTTACTATTAAAACCACACGGAAAGGATACGGAAAAACAACGCGGTTTTTTACCCAGATTCTTTACGGGTTTTAATGTTGCCTTTGAAGTGGTAACCCACAGGTATATTGGCGTTGTGCGTTTTTTAATGCGTAGAAAATGGATTTCCTTTGTCGGCATCGTTGGATTTTCGTTATTGTTCTTTTTTTTAGTCAAAACCACTCCAACGGGATTTGTACCCAATGAAGATGGTGGTGCTATTTATGGAAATGTAGTGCTGCCACCGGCCTCAACTTTAGAGCGCACCGAGCAAATAGCTCACGAAATAGACAGTATAGCTCTTAGTATTCCCGAAGTAGAACTTTCCTCAACATTGTCTGGTATGGATTTACTTCACGGTTTTGGAGGCTCGTATGGAGCGCTTTTTATTCGATTAAAACCCTGGAAAGAACGAACTGATAAAAATCAAAGTGCTGCGGCTATAGTACAGCAACTATTTGAAAAAACCGCCCATATCAAAGGTGCTCAAATCATCTTCTTTGCCGCACCTACTTTACAAGGTTTCGGAGATAGCAACGGTTTTGAAGTTCAATTACTAGATAAAACAGGCGGCGATTATTTGAAGTTCAACGAAAATATCGATGCGTTTATTACGGCTTTAAATCAGCGCGCCGAAATTAATTACGCTGCGAGTTCCTTTAATATCGGTTTTCCCGAATTGGAAATCAATATTAATGTAGCACAATGCAAAGCTGCAGGGGTTAGCGTGAACAGTGTACTAACTACTTTACAAGGTTATTTTGGAGGAATTTACGCTTCGGACCTCAACCGATTTGGAAAGCAATATCGGGTAATGATACAATCGCATGCCGATTATAGAGCCAAGGAAAACGATATCAATAAAATTTTTGTACGGACCTCCAACGGTGAAATGGCTCCCATTTCTGAATTTGTCACTTTAAAAAAGACCTACGGGCCGGAATTTATAAAGCGTTTTAATTTGTTTACATCGAGTACCGTTACCGGTATACCCAACGAAGGCTACAGTTCTGGCGATGCAATAAAAGCGATTGAAGAAGTAGCAGCACAAACACTGAAGAGAGGATATTCTTATGAATATTCGGGATTAACTCGAGAAGAGCTTTCTAGTGGCAGTCAAACACTACTGATTTTTTCGCTTTGCCTCCTTTTTATTTACTTTCTTTTGAGTGCTCAATACAAGAGTTACATACTGCCCTTTTCGGTATTATTGTCGCTGCCCATCGGTTTAGCTGGCGCCTTTATCTTTGCTAAATTATTTGGGTTAGATAACAATATTTTTCTGCAGATCAGTCTAATTATGCTCATCGGCTTGTTAGCAAAAAACGCCATTTTAATCGTCGAGTTTGCCCTACTACACCGCTTGCAGGGTAGAACATTGGTACAGTCGGCTATCTATGGAGCGAAATCGCGTTTAAGACCTATTTTGATGACGTCTTTTGCCTTTATTTTTGGATTGATACCCCTGATGTTAGCCACGGGAGCAGGTGCTTTAAGCAATCGATCTATCGGTACTGCAGCGGTTGGCGGCATGTTGATTGGAACGGTGTTTGGCGTGTTTGTTATTCCCATTTTATTTGTCGTGTTTCAGTCGTTACACGAAAGTATTTCTGGCGTAAAAACACCGGATCGAGCCCCTAGAATTTTAGACGAAAACTTATAACAAACCACTGCCCAACTCGGAGTTGGGCAGTATTTAAAACCGTTGCTGTTTGATACGGCAGAAAACAAAATAACATGAAAAAAATAAAAATACTTCCGTGGGGGTTCTTATTTGTGATTGCTTTAATAACTTGGAGTTCCTGCCAAATAACGCACCCATACCGAAGTCCAGATACTCATACAAACACCTCGTTTAGAGCACCAAAAACAACGACAGATACCGTTAATACGGCTACTTTACCCTGGACATCTATCTTTACCGATACGCTACTACAATCACTCATTCATCAAGGATTGGCAGCTAATATTGATTTAAAGATAGCCGTTGAACGCCTGACCGAATCACAAGCTCAATTGCGACTGCGAAAATCGGCTTTTTTCCCCTCGGTAAGCAGCGGTATAAGCGTTAAGGAATTTCAATTACCCGCGTCGCAAAGTTTTGGAAATTCGCGCAACAATACCCAGTATGATTTCGGAATCCAAAGCGACTGGGAACTCGATATTTGGGGAAAATTGGGCAGTTCCAAACGCGCAGCCCTAGCCCAACTTTTGGCTACAGATGCCACTAAAAGAGCGGTACAAACGCAATTAATTGCAGCTATTGCCTCGGGATATTTCCAATTACTGGCTTTGGACCAGCAGCTACTGATAACTCAAAAAACGGCTAAAAACCGGGCAGATGACGCGGCGGCGATCGAGCTGTTATTTGAAAATGCCGTGCTCAATGGGGTATCAGTAGTTCAGAGTCAAGCCAATTATTACGAAGCTGAATTGGAAATACCCCATATCGAACAGAGCATTAAAGAAACCGAGCATCAATTGTGCTTTTTACTGGCGCGGTATCCTGCGCCTATAGCAAGACAATCCTTAGCTCAGCAAAATTTGGCTTACGATTTAAAACCGGGAATTCCCGCGCAATTACTCGCGAATCGTCCAGATGTACAAGTGTCCGAATTAAACTTTAGGGCTGCCTTTGAGGAGACCAATGTAGCTCGGACCTTTTTCTACCCCGCCTTGACCATTACAGCTAGTGGAGGGTTCTCCAATTTGGGTTGGAGTCAATGGTTTTCCAGCCAAAGTCTTTTTGGATCCATTGCCGGGGGCCTAACGCAATCTGTTTTCAACAAAGGAACCAATAAAGCCCGCTTATCCACAGCTCTATCCCGACAACAACAAGCGCTACTTCACTTTGAAAAGACCTTATTATTGGCCAGTTTAGAAGTATCTAATGCGTTGTTTGAATACGATACAGCCCAACGAAAAGAATCGACACGAAAGAAACAACTCGAGGCACTTACTACCGCAGTTTTATTTAATAAAGAACTTTTTTTACATCACCAAAATACCAATTATACCGATGTTTTAACCGCCGAGCAAAATTTGTTGAGTGCTGAATTAAATAATATTAGCGATCAAAGTCAAAAATTATCGGCTGTCGTTCAGTTGTATCGCGCTCTGGGCGGCGGTTGGAATTAAGAATTTCCCAAACTACACTTAACAAAAAAAAACGCCCAGTTGTACAATGCAACTGAGCGTTTTATAATTATTATACGGAGGGAATACCTTAAAAGATTAAGCTCCTAAGAAGTCTTTTTCCAAATCCAATGGAGCGATGTATGTCCCGTTTTTATAAACGCGCATATTTCCTCCAGAAATTTCATCGATTAACAACAAGGCTCCAGTAGCCTTATCTCTTCCAAATTCTAATTTGATGTCGTATAATTCCAATTCTTTTTTAGCCAATTCTGCTTTGATGATAGCGCAGATTTTCTTCGTCAACTCTTTTAATTCCTGGTACGCTTCTTTTGATAAGATACCGAGCATTTCCAAAGTATCATCTGAAATTGTTGGATCTCCTCTTTCATCGTCTTTTATAGTAATTTCTACTAAAGCATCTAACAGATCACCTTCTTGACAATAGGCCCCATAACGTCTGTAAAAACTACCTACAGCACGGTATCTGCAGATGACTTCCAAGCCCTTTCCAAAAGTAGCCGCTTCTTTAACGACCATACTTACCTCATCCAAATCAGCACTTACATAATGCGTGGCTATTCCTTGTTCGGCCAAGCGTTCAAAAAAGAATTTAGTCATTTTAAGTCCCGATTTACCCGCACCATCAATGGTCAAGCCAATGGTGTTGGCTCCTGGATCGAACACCCCGTTTTCTCCGGTCACATCGTCTTTAAACTTTAATAGTACTTGATGATTGTCTAGACTGTAAACATCTTTGGTTTTACCCGTGTAAATTAATTTCATAAAAAATAAGAATATAGGTCGAAATAATCCTTCAAAAATACTGCAAATAGGCTAAAGAAAGGATGCTTTTATTAATAAAAATGAGATTTTTTGAACATAGAAAGTTGATTATTAATTCCAGCTTCCGCGCTTATCCTATTTTTAGATGCTCGTCGCAGAACTTTTGAGGAGCGTGAATGGTATTGAGGCATTTGTTACCGTTAGAGGTCCTCGCTGTACAAAACACTTTTTCATTTTCTAACTTACTACTACTTTTTTCTTTTACCACAGTTTGTGTTTGGGGTATACAGCTTTCGCAAGCTTGATAGTTTCGCTTTTGAGCCAGCTTGATATCGATACGCTTAGAGAAATGATGTACGTTAATGCCTTGTTGAAGATGGTACTTTTTAGCTGTAGGAGTTAAATAAACCGCCTGAGAAAAAGCAGCACTCCACAACAAACAGCCAATAAGCAAGGCAAATAAGTTGTTTTTTATAGCTGATAACAGTTTACTAATTATGACTATTGGCCACATGGCTAATTTATTAAATTAACTGCAAAAATACGTTTAAATAGCAATCGTTAAAATGTGGTTTTCCTCATATAACTAAGCGCCTTCTTTTTTCCATCTATTTTTAAATGATTGTATCATAAAAAACAAGATGGGCAAACCAATTAAACCTTGTGCAATCCAATGGAAAGAGTTTCCCAAAACTTCGGGTTTTCCTTGTGCCACAGC
Organism: Flavobacterium sp.; assembly: GCA_040393465.1. Classification (GTDB taxonomy): domain Bacteria; phylum Bacteroidota; class Bacteroidia; order Flavobacteriales; family Flavobacteriaceae; genus Flavobacterium. Next base: position 404,875 of record JBEBUC010000001.1, read on the forward strand.
AATGATTTGGAAGATTACCATCGTAAAAACTACCGTTAATGCCACTTTAAGACAACGGAACATACGCATTACGATTTTTAATTGTGCGGCTAATTTAGAGGCTGATATGGGTTTGTTCGTATGAAAGAGTTCGGGTTTAGTGGTTAAAACACCTATTCCCCAAAATACGATTGTTGCCAAAGCACCGATAAACAGGATAAACAACCTGTTTTCTAATCCCATAGCACCGTTTGACCAGCTGTATTTGTTCGGAATCATTTCCGGTAAACTGCTGTAATTGATCAGTATTCCAATCCACAGGATCACAATAACCAAAAGACCTGAAATCTCCATAATAATATCAAAAAGAGTCAAAGGCGGTTTTATCGAAGATGTTTGCATAATAGGTATTTGAACGACAATATAAAAATTTTAGACCTCTTGATTAACCGCTACTGGTTTTAATTCAAATAACCGTTTTTCTCTAAAATTGTAAGCCTTTATGATTTTTATAATCAACAAGCCAGCAAGAATAGAAATGATGCTTTGACCAATATAAAAAAGACTTTCATTAGACAAACTCTGCACCTCATCTCCCTCGGGAGATACTTTGCTTAAAATTTGAATCATCGCATTATTAATGAGCCAAAAAGCCCACCAAGTGCTTACATAAAAAGCGGGAAAGGTTTTTATATTTTTAATTCCATTTTTTGCTAGTAGATAATTATTCAAATCAAAGAGTTCTTTCATGATTTGGAAAGGACGAAACAAATTTAAAATGGGAACAAACCAAGCTCCAGCTGCCCAACCTTCTGAGAACCTAACCGGTTTATAACATTGATGTAAGTTGTAATAAGCCCGTCGAAACCACATAATAAAAGTAATGCCCGACATGGCAAAAAAGATCCCATAAATAATCGTTACGAGCTTTACCCGTAAATCATTATTTTCCAACTGTTCTGTAGAATATTCTACTCCATTGGAGAAATTTTGCAACAAATCGTATTGCATATAATTAGAAACCACACCGACTAGCTCTAGGGCTATGACTGCCCAAATCATCATTATAGCAGCGCGAGCGCGATCGTCATTTGGTTTTATTTCATTCATTTATTGTCGTAGCAAACACTTTACAACAGTGTGTTTATCAATTAGCTATTATGGATGTTTTTCAGGTAACGTCAACTTTTTAAAATCATTTTTTCTAAACAGCATGAGGAATGATTTCCTTGCAGTCTACATCAACCGTTTCCATTTAGAACCGTTCAAAAAGTTGGTAAAACTAACTAATAAATCGATTCGTTTTAAGTATTTTAAAAAAAACTCATTTTTATTCCTAATTTAAGAAATCAACACGGATATCAGGCTTAATAAAAAACGCTTTCTATCCGAGATAAGTGGTGTCCTATAAGAAAAGTACTTTAAACAGCACCAACAAAAAGCGCCGCTTTTTATCAAAACGGCGCTTTTTAAACCCTATTATCCGAGAATAAACCTATTTTAAGGCCCCTTTATATTTTTGTAAAAAAGTACTAAGTTTGCTCGTATCTGTGGCGTTTAACAGATACCAAGTTTCATCAATTTTTACTCTATTTCCTTCTGTCCAAATAAATACCATGGTAGCAACCGCTTTTTCCGATAGGAGATTTAAGCTGTAGTCTGGTGTTTTCATTTTCACCATCATACCGGTTTTATTCCATTTTTTATCGTAATGCGCTTTTTCTAATAGGTCTGTTATTGTTGAAAAATCGTTGGGTAATAGGGTTACTTCATCCGAATTTAAAAAACGCAGGTCTATAGTCGCAATGGGCTTATGTAGTTTCACTTTTTTAGGGTGTGTTGTTTGGATAGTGATTTCTGTTTCGCTAAGCGGTTTAGGCGTATTGCAAGATTGCCAAACTATAGTTGAAACAAAAACAGAAAATAACAATACAGAACGAAAGTAAATTTGCATCAGTTTAATTTTTAAAAGTTAGTATTTAAAAGTTATTTTACACGTTTGTACGACAGAAAAAAGATTCTAAAAGTTTAATACTACGATCGTTTTTATTTGACTACATCTAATTTAAAATCCTCGTTGTATTTTAATTGACTTGGATCGACATACACCACTTTTCCATCCTTTTCTATTACGTCACCATATCCTTCTAAAAGAGAACCTTCTTCCATTTTAAATACAACTTGTCTAGTAGAATTAATTCCTTCTGACATAAAGTCATAGTCAGCAATTAAAAGATTGCCTTTAATAACGCCTTTAATAGTTCCGTTATTTTCATCTCTCCCGTTTAAATGGTAGTTAAATTTCCCAACCACACTATCCCCCTCGCGTATAAAACTCAACACAAATTCATTTTTATTTTTATTGTGTATATATACTATTTCTTTATTTACTTCAGCAGTGGGTTCTTGAGTTTCTCCTACTTCCTTTTCTTTTGTTTCCTGTTTACATGCAGTAAATACAAGAGCCATACTAAGTATCCCAATAATTTTCTTTAAGTTTTTCATCGTTGTCATTTAAATTCCAGTACAATAATCGATCCTTTTTATTTAAAATCCCAGATTTTTTTGCTTTTTTTTAATTCTGTAAATTTTCTATAATAATTGTTGTGGATGCTCCTCCTCCATTACAAATAGATGCCAAGCCGTAGCGTCCTTTGTTTTGTTTTAAAACCTGAGTTAGGGTTACGAGAATTCGAGCACCAGAAGCCCCTATAGGGTGTCCTAAGGCCACTGCTCCTCCATTCACATTTACTCGTTTCAAATCAAATTGTAGTATTTGCTGTAAAGACAAGATCACCGATGCATAGGCCTCGTTGATTTCGAAATAATCGATATCATCTAAGGTCAGTTGCGCCTGTTGCAGGGCTTTTTTTATCGAAACAGCAGGTGCTGTTGTAAACCATTCCGGTTCTTGTGCACCGTCGGCATAAGCAATAATTCTGGCTAAGGGCGTATAAGCGAATTTTTTAACCGCAGAAGCAGACGCCAAAACAACTGCTGCTGCACCGTCGTTGATGTTACTGGAATTTGCAGCAGTCAACAATCCGTCGGACTCGAATGCCGGTTTTAGCAGCGGCATTTTCTCTGGGATGATTTTATAAATATCCTCATCTGTATCTAGCACGACGGCTTCTTTGCCTTTAAAAATAGGAATGGAAATCACTTCTTCCTGAAAGCGTTTTTCTAAAGTAGCCTTTTGTGCCTTTTGATACGACTCCAAGGCATAATCGTCTAGTTGCTGTCGCGATAATCCAAAACGGCGCACACCCAGTTCGGCAGCGCTACCCATATGAAAATCGTTGTAGACATCCCATAATCCGTCTTTAATCAGCCCATCGGTCAAAGGTAGATGTCCCAATTTATTTCCATTTCGAATAGCCGCGTAATACGGAACATTACTCATACTTTCCATACCTCCTGTAACCACGACCTCGTCCAAACCCAATTGAATTTGTTGAGCTCCAATTGCCGTCGCTTTTAAACCCGAAGCACAGACTTTATTGATTGTTGTAGCATCCTTATCATAAGGAATACCCGCTAAAATTGCGGCTTGCCGAGCTGGTGCCTGTCCGAGGCCCGCACTTAATCCGTTTCCAAAATACACGCTAGACACCGCATTCGGATCAAGCGCTAAGGTTTCTAAACATCCCCGAATTGCTATTGCCCCTAACTCCGGAGCTGTAAAAGCTGCTAAATTCCCTAGTAAACCTCCTATAGGTGTGCGTTTTGCCGCCACTATAAATACTTCTTTCATCTGTATTATTTATTAATTACTATTCCAATATATGACCTGCTACTTTTTTTTAATGTATTTAGATTCTATGTCTTATTATATACCAATCGGTATATTTTTATTCAAAAATTTTACCGCAACAATTCGTCTTTGATAATTTGCTGTATGCGTAAGATTGCCGTTTCGATATGTTTGGAATCTTTACTCATTTTACTCAGCAACACCCCACCCTGAATGAGCATGATAAAGGTCTGGGCCAATACTACTGAATCGGTTGTTTTATTAAATTCTTCCTCTTTGACTCCCTTTTCAATTAAGTACACAATTCTTTTGGTCCACAATATAAAACTGTGTTGCACCGCAGCTTTCATAAAAGGTAAATTATCGTCGGCTTCCACTGCTGCATTGAGTAAGGGACAACCGCCATTTAGTGCAATATCTTGCCAATTATCTTTATGAAAATTAAACAAGGCGGTCAAATTTTCAAAAGCGGATGCTTCCAATCGTTGCGTTTTTTTTAAACCATCAAAAACCCGCTGAACGCTAAAATCAAAAGCCGCCAAGGCCACCGATTCCTTATTGGAAAAATTGCCATAGATACTTCCCTTGGTGAGGCCCGTTGCCGCAGTCATATCCGATAATGAGGTACCAGCATATCCTTTTACATTAAACAATACTGCCGTTTTCTCTACAATAAATCGCTTGGTCCTTTCTGCTTTATTCATACTTCCTCATTATTTAAAACAAATGTATAAAAAATACCTTTTGGTATATAATTTTTTAAAAATGCTTTTTAAAACTTTTTATAGCAGGGAAAAACACTTAAAAAAAACAAAGCTTATAACTTGAACTACAAGTACAAAAAAACGGTCGCGATGCGGCTATAATTCCTATATTTGCAAAAACGTAATTAGATGGAAAACTTAAGAAATATCATAGAAAACGCTTGGAACAACAGACAATTGCTTCAAGAAGCAACTACTCAGAATGCCATTAGACAAGTGGTTGATTTGGTTGACGCTGGAACTTTGCGCGTAGCAGAACCCGTTGGAAGCGATTGGCAGATCAATGAATGGGTAAAAAAAGCCGTTGTTCTCTACTTCCCTATTCAAAAAATGGAAACATGGGAAGCCGGTATTTTTGAATATCACGACAAAATGCCCTTAAAGCGCGATTATGCAGCTAAAGGAATACGCGTCGTTCCCAACGCAGTAGCCCGTCACGGTGCATATATTGCTGCTGGAGTTATTTTAATGCCTTCTTATGTCAACATTGGCGCTTATGTCGATGAAGGAACGATGGTAGATACATGGGCAACAGTAGGTAGTTGTGCTCAAATCGGTAAAAACGTACACTTAAGTGGTGGTGTTGGAATTGGTGGTGTTTTAGAACCGCTTCAAGCTGCACCCGTTATCATCGAAGAAGGTGCTTTTATCGGTTCTAGATGTATTGTAGTTGAAGGCGTTCGCGTTGGAAAAGAAGCGGTTTTAGGAGCCAATGTAGTCTTAACAGCTTCAACAAAAATTATTGATGTTACGGGTAACGAACCTATAGAAACGAAAGGATATGTACCCGAACGTGCTGTAGTGATACCGGGTTCTTATACCAAGCAATTTCCAGCCGGAGCTTATCAAGTACCTTGTGCTTTAATCATTGGAACTCGTAAAGCCTCCACAGATTTAAAGACTTCATTAAATGATGCGTTGCGCGAATATAACGTTGCCGTTTAATTTTTATAATCTCATAGAACAGCACATGAAAACGGGGCTGTTCTTTTTTTATATGTTACACTAAAATTATGAATGCAACTTCTTTATATAGTATAAAATTATTTGCAAAACGCTTGTTGGTCATCTTATTTTTCTACCAACTTTGCCGTCTGGCGTTTTATATTTACAACTATTCTTTTTTTACAGATTTACTCGATTTTAGGGTATTAATAGGTGGCTTACGTTTTGATCTATCCGTTATTGGATATGTCAATCTGTTGTTTGCGCTTTTGCATCTTATTCCCGGTAATTTTCAACAAAACAAGATTTATCAAAAAATTCTCTTTTTCAGTTTTTACGCGGTCAATACTTTTGTAATTTGTTTAAACTTTGTCGATTTCGAATATTTTAAATTTATCGGGCGCCGTAGTTCTTTTGGAATGATTACTGCCAGCGGTATGGAAAATGAAATATGGGGATTAATACAGTCGTTTGTAGTTGACTATTGGCAGATTCCGGTGTTGATGATTGTATTTGCTGTTTTAATAGCTTTTTCGCTACGTCTAATCAATTACCGACGCGTAACCACTAAATTTACTTGGGGTGGTTTAGGTATCTGCTTGTTGACGATAGCAGTTTTATTTTTATGCGGTCGTGGTGGTTTTCAACAAAAACCTTTGCGCATCGTAGACGCTTCAAAATACAGTCAGATTGGCAATACCGCACTGATACTTAATACCCCTTTTACTGTATTAAAAACCATTGGGAAGAAGGAAACCTTAGAAGATGTTCGTTTTTTCTCCGATGAAGAGAGTAATGCTATTTTTAATCCCATACAAGAGTTTCACCACGAAACCACCAATAAGAAAAATGTAGTGTTGTTGATTTTAGAGAGCTATGGACGTGAAAACATTCAACGTGGACAAACGCCCTTTCTAGACTCTTTAATCCAAAAAAGTTATTTTTTTGAAAATGCCTTTGCCAATGGAAAGTTATCTATAGATGCGGTACCCTCTACCATTTCTAGTATTCCTAGTTTGATGAATAACAGTTATATTTCGTCGAGTTATTCGGTAAATAAGGTTTATGCCTTGCCCGAAATTTTAAAAGACCACGGCTATCAAACTGCTTTTTTTCATGGTGCTTTTAACGGTAGTCAAAATTTTGATCAATATGCTGCTGTAGCGGGATTTGACAAATATTATGGTAAAGATGAATATGTTGGTCCCGAGTCTTTTGACGGAAAATGGGGCGTTTTCGATGAAGACTTTTTACAGTTTTTTGCCAAAGAATTAAATCAATTTAAGGCTCCGTTTTTTACTACTTTATTTACGATATCGTCTCATGCTCCTTTTACTATACCCGAAAAGTATAAAGGCAAGTTTCCCAAGGGAACTACTCCTATACACGAATCGGTAGCTTATACCGATTATGCTTTAAAACAGTTTTTTAAAACGGCTTCTAAGATGCCGTGGTACAACGAAACTATTTTTATCATTACATCCGACCATACCTCTTCCTTTGGTCAAGAGCCTCAATACAAGAATAATATTGGTAAATTTCGTATTCCAATTCTGTTTTTCGTACCTGGAGATGCTTCTATGATAGGGGTATCGGAAAAGAATTTTCAACAAATCGATATCTTACCGAGTTTGATGGATTATTTACAATTAAACACCAAATTGATTACTTACGGAAAATCTTATCGTTCAGAAAAAGACTTTATAGTCAATTACCTAGATAATGTTTACAATTATGAAAAGGGCGATTATTACTTGGCTTTTGATGGAAAGAAGAGTTTGGGTTTATTTAATTGGAAGAAAGACCCCTTATTACAAAACGACTTGATAAAAACACAACCTGAAGTTCTCCAAGAGATGGAAACATTTATCAAAGCTTATATCCAATCGTTCAACAAACGAGTTAGAGAGAATCAACTAACCTTACATAAGTAACATAAAAAACGGCTAACTCGAAGGGATTAGCCGTTTTTATTTTTAGTATAGGTTTATTATTTTCCCGGTATGTAATGGTTATTTCCAGAATGTCCATTCATTCCCGTTGCAAACACAAACCAACTTTTTTACTGTATCATAACAAATAGTTCCAGGCATCGGATTCACTATATTAAGATGCGTTGAAACAACTTTTGGAAGTACTAAAGCTTTGTCTGAAGATTCCAGTACAAGTACCCTAGCCACGCTACTGATAAGAGCTCCAATAACGATTCCTCTCTTTATAGATTCTGGTACTAAATCTTGTATCGTCAAATCGACTTGCCCCGCTCTTTTGGATAAATCAACCCAATTTGTATTATTATAGTAGCGTACTTTTTTCAGGTTCGTATCAAAAATCATCACTCCACCCGTTAAGGCAGCTTCTTCTGGCAAAGCAGTAACCCAAGGTAAAACAATACCCGATTTTCCACCCGCTTCAAAATCCAGTATACCCGAACCATCCGGAGATTCATTTTTCCCAATACTGGCCTGAGCATTTACAGCTAAACCCGTAAATAATATGCCGATTATAAATAGAATTTTTTTTATCATCTACCTCAACATGTTCTTTCCAAAAACTTTAAGGATGTTCATTTAAATGCTAAATTAAAAACAAAAAACAACCTTGATTTCCCAAATAAATAGTATTTAGGAAAACTAATAATTTGGCACTATACTAGCGGTAAAAACTCACTTTTAAATCAGTAACAAACCCTACAATATAAAGACATACTACCCCATATCTAATCCAAAATAATTAGGTTTTCTGAAAAAAATAATTAAAAAAACGAAATTAATTGATGCTTAAATATTGGTGTTTCTGAAAAAAATAATTCTTTAAAAAAGACGTGCGTCTAAAAATTCCAAACTTATTCTATAAAAATCATAGTGAATAAAAGACGTAGAACCATAGAATACTCAATCCTAATTTGGATTTTCATTCTTGAATAAAGGTTGGGATCAGCAAAAAGAGTCAAAACAGAAGACTGCTCATAAGTCGAAAAATATTTAACGTGAACTTGCATTAGATTTTTTTTTGGAATATCCTCCAAAAAACACTCCTATTAAAAGGAACAAAAGAAAAAAAAATCGATAAAATAAACAACAAAAAACCAATCATTTTATTACCATCTAATCCTTATAAAAGAACGACAGCGCTACGCTAAGTATTATTATTTATAGGATTAGTTTAATTAAGTCGATTTATTAAGAGTTAATACGGTGGTACGATACGCTATTTTTTTAACTTCTAACTTCTGAATACTTAGATATGTTTGCAATTCAAACTGCGTTTTCACTTCTAAAGAGCGTAAATCTGATTTCCAAAACGAAACATTTTTGAGATTTAGTTTGGGTTTTGAAAAAGAGAACGTTGCCAAAAATGCGGCCTTCCATCCCCATTGATAAAGTGGTCCATTAAAAACAGACAACTTACCTCCTTGTTTCTTTATCCATTTATTTTCAAAGGCGACTCCTGTATATACACTTTGTTGATGGATGTAATTAAATGTGGTCTGAGAAATTTCATCGGCAGTTCCTTGCAACCAAAATCCCTCTTCTCTATATTGCAAATGTTGTGCGATAAAATCCTGACGAGGAATACAATCCGCTTCAGAAAACACTATAAAATCGGTCTCCACGAAAGCCGCAATGTCCATCATCGGCAATTCCACATCGCTCACCAAGACGCGAATCGGAAAAAAGGCCTGTTTTTGAACAGTTTCTATCCATTGACTAACTTCTGCTTGTTTATCAGCCAGCACGATAAGTACCAACTCAAAATTGCGGTACGTCTGCGTAAAATACCCCCAAAATACTTTTTGGAGACATTCTATTGACTGGAAATTGCTGATTATTATAGAAACATTTCTTTGCATACTTGAGCAAATATAATCTATTTTCTGTAGATTTGTATGGATTCATCTGGTCAATCCGTTACTCGTTCCGTACAAAAACATACTTTTTGAAAAATAGACGCAAATTACGATTGCTCCACTTCCAAGACCTTAATTTAAAAAAAACGCTATGAAATTAAGTGTTGTGATACTTACTTATAATGAGCGCCCCTATATAGAAGACGCCATTAAATCGGTTGCCTTTGCCGATGAAATTATAGTCATGGACTCATTTAGTACTGATGAAACCGTTGCAACGGCCCTATCGTTGGGATGCCGTGTTATACAACGCAAATTCGACAATTTCTCCAATCAAAGAAATCACGCCATTCCCTTTGCTCAAGGAGATTGGATTTTGTTTCTAGATGCCGATGAACGCATATCTATTTCCTTGCAAACTGAAATTCTTAATAGCATTGCCAGCACCAAACACGTAGCCTATAAATTGAGAAATCCACACTTTTTCTTAAATCACTTTTTATACCACAAAGCCGATAAAATCATTCGACTGGCAAAAAACAACCGAATTTATTTTACCGGAGACGTGCATGAGAAACTCCAAATTGCAAGTGGTAGTCTTGGTATTTTAGACCATTATATTATTCACTATACCTATAAGGGAATGTTTCATTTTTTAAGTAAGAAAGAATCTTATGCCTGGTTTCAGGCTGGAGAATTATTTAAGAAGAGAAAAAAAACCTCTTATTTCCATTTGGCTATCAAACCGTTTTATCGTTTTTTCTCGACTTATATTCTCAAACGAGGATTTATGGATGGCATACCTGGTTTTGCCGGCTCAGCAACAGACGCGTATGGCGTATTCGCGCGCTACGCCAAACTTATTCTCTTAGAGCGTGATTTGAAATAATTCAGTAAACAAATTTTATACCCTAGATCAAATACTTAACTATAAAAATCAAGACTTTATAAAAAAACGAATATTTTGCCCATCAAATATTAAAAAAACGCACTTATAATCTAAAAATAAACCAAAAAAATAGATTATTAAACCAAAAAACCGTTTAAAAACAGAAAAAAAATATAGCTCATTTCTTAAAATACAACATAATTTTAGGTATTTTTGACACTTTTTAACCGCCATGAAATTAAGTGTCATTATTCCGACCTATAACGAGTATCTCTATTTGCGAGATGCGGTGCATTCTGTATCCTTTGCAGATGAGATTATAGTGATTGATTCTTTTAGTACAGATGATACGGTCGATTTGGCAGCTTCATTGGGCTGTATCGTAGTACAACGAAAATTCGACAATTTCTCTGCTCAGAGAAATCACGCCATTCCTTTTGCAAAAGGCGATTGGATTTTGTTTTTGGATGCCGATGAACGCATTACTTTACCCTTACAAGCAGAAATACTATCCCAGATAAACCACGCTTCATATGGAGGTTATAAATTAAGATTCCCACACTTTTTTCTCAATCGTTTCCTCTATCACAAAGTCGATCGTGTTACGCGTTTAGTGCGCAATAACGGCATTTATTTTACAGGAGACGTGCATGAGAAACTGTACATACCAGAGGGACGTATCGGTATTTTAAACAACTATGTGCTGCACTATACCTACAAGGGTATATTTCACTTTTTAAGTAAGAAAGAGTCTTATGCTTGGTTTCAAGCCGGTGCATTTTATAAGAAGAAAAAGAAAGTCACCTACTTCCATTTGGCCTTTAAACCTTTTTATCGCTTTTTCTCGACTTACATCCTCAAACGCGGGTTTATGGACGGCGTACCCGGTTTTGCGGGATCTGCTACAGACGCATATGGTGTTTTTGCCCGTTATGCCAAAGCCATGTTACTGGAACGCGGTTTAAAATAACTTTCCAAAACGCAATTTAAGTTTGAATTTAAATAGGGATTCTGCACCTTTTACATCCAGGCGCTTTATTTCAAAAGGTTCTTTAAACGGATAGCTATTAATTTTATTTCCTATTCGTAAACCGAATGTCATACCGTTTTGACGCATTAGTTTAAAAAACGCTAGTCGCTTGGGGTCCTTTTTAGGAAAATTCCCGTAAGGATATGCTATGGCTGGGTACACTTGCAATTGATGACTCTTAACAACTTCCATACAATTGTCAAAATCAATTTTAATTTCAGCAGGTGATAAGTCGGTAAAACGTCGATGTTCATACGAATGAAATCCCAATTCTATATTTGCAGGCAATCCTTTAATTTGTTCCAAACTCATTATGGGCTCTTCGCCTCCAGCATTCCAAGAATCCACTTTACCCAAGTATTTAAAAGGGATAAAAAAGGTGGCTTTCATTTGATACTTTTCCAAAAGTGGCACCGCATATTCCAACTGGTTTACGGTCACATCGTCAAAAGTCAAAACAACGGCTTTATCTGCTAAATGGGGGGTTAAGCGTTCGTTTTGCTCTAATTCTTTGAAATGATATGTTTGATAACCTTTTTGTTTTAGATACATCAATTGAGCTTCCAACTTATCGGTTGAAATTGTTAAATCACTTGCTGTTGCTGTTGGCTCACATACATTATGATACATCAAAATTGGTAACTGGCTCATCAAATTATTTCTAAAAATTAATTCCAACAAAATTATTACATTTGTATCAATTCCAACCAAGTCTTACATATATTTTTGATGCCGAAAATAACGATCATTATTACCCGCCACGCTACAGACAAACTATCTGATTTGTTTTTAAAAAGTATTTCTATAGCCGATGAAGTAATAGTCGTAGACACTAATAACTCGGAAAACAATCTAGAAAACCTTATACCGGCAGCAGATTGGATTTTAAAATGTTCGGTAGTGGAAGAAGAAAAAACCCAATTAAAGGCAGCGCAACAAGCTTCTAATGAATGGATTTTATATTTAAATTTCAATGAAGTGATAACCCCGGAACTGCATAAAGAATTGCAGTCGGTACTCGCCGATTCAAAAGGCTATAGCGAATTTTATACCCGTAAAAAAGGACTGTATTTTATGGGAAAAATTGTGCGTTTTGGCGGTTATACCGCTCGAAAAAGCTTGCTTTTACAACGTCATCCACAATTTTCCGGTTCTCATTCGGGAATTGCCTTTTTAAAGAATACAACTTTGGATTACAGTTATACGACTTTTGACAATTACAATAAAAAACTCGATCAGCACAGCCTGCGCTTATCCGAAGCAATGCACAGTAGAAATATACGTCCCAATTTCTTTCATTTTACCCTACGCCCGCTAAACGAGTTTATCTACCGCTATTTTGTACAAATGGGTTTTTTAGATGCCAAAGAAGGTTTTATACTTGCTTATTTACAAGCCTTTGCAACCTATAAAAAGTATTTGTTTTTATGGATGAAATACCGTAAAATCGATTTTTAAAAGCCCGATAATTGCAAACTTTTACCTATTTTTACCAAAAAAGAAGTATATGCGTTTCTATTCTCTTTCCTTTCTTTCGCTTTTGTTAATCCTCCTGGTTTCTTGTAGAAAAGATTTTGATTTTGAGCCACATCAATCTGGACAATTGACTTTTTCTAAGGATACCGTTTATCTCGACACGGTTTTTACCAATATTGGATCGAGTACCTATATGCTCAAAGTGTATAATCGCTCTAATAAAAATATTAAAATTCCTCAGGTTCAACTCGCTCAAGGAGAAAAGTCACACTATAGACTAATGGTTGATGGTCAAGCTGGAAAGGTATTCCAAAATGTGGAACTCCTTGCCAAAGACAGTATGTTTATATTTATAGAAACGACTATCGATTACAATCAATTCAAAAACGACTCATCAGAGTATTTATACACCGATCACATTAAATTTGGCACTGAAACCACATCACAACAGGTTGAATTGGTTACTTTAGTTCGGGATGCTCATTTTTTATATCCGCAACGAAACGCTCAAGGTATAACTGAAACATTGCCTTTTGACGATGAGGAAATTTATGGTTTCTACTTAAGTGAAGCAAACCACAACCAAGAGAACACCCTGCATTGGAAAAACGACAAGCCCTATGTTATCTACGGCTATGCCGCAGTACCGTCCACAAAAACCCTAAAGATAGACGAAGGAGCCAAAATCCATTTTCACGACAATTCCGGTCTATTGGTTGCCAATAAAGGAACTGTAGAAGCGCGTGGAACCATCGAAAAACCCATTCTCATTCAAGGCGATCGTTTAGAACCCGATTTTGCTAATATCCCTGGACAATGGGGAGCTATTTGGTTGACTGTTGGCAGTACGGGAACCTTTGAAAACACCATTATTAAAAACCCAACCGTTGGTTTATTGATCAATAAAAACACGGAAACGGTACAATTGCACAATGTACAAATTTACAACGCTAGCCAAAATGGAATTTTGGGTAGAGCCGCTAAAATTTATGGAACTAATGTCGTGATTGGTAATGCTGGAAGTGCTTCGCTCGCCTGTACGTTTGGAGGGGAATACGAGTTTTTACATGCTACCTTTGTCAATTACTGGAATAAACCCAACCATACGGCAGTTGCGATAGATGATTACGACGGAACTGCTGAATTTCAAATTGTGAAAGCAGTATTTGAAAATTGTATTTTATATAGTAGCGCTACAGAAAGTTTGTTAATGCGTGCCAAAAGTGCTCCCGAAAATTTTAAAATACAATTTAAAAACACCTTGATTAAATATTTCTCGAGTGGGAACACCTCTACGAACTTCCCCTACGACTTTAGTAACCCCGATCGCTTTTCAGCTATTTTATTAAGCACACAGACCGATAAATTCCGACCATACTTCTTTAACATTTCGAAAAATGAGTTGATGCTTACCGATAAATCGGTCGACATTATCGGGAAAGGAAACGTGGAAACCGCTCAAAAAGTACCTTTTGACTTAACAGGAAAAGCACGAAACTCCAGTCCTGATTTAGGTGCCTATCAGAATGTCACATCCCCTAAAGAATAATTTTTTAATTGACTTTTTTTAAATTATTTTTGCACCATACAACAACAACTAACACCTACAAAAAAAATGATTCATTTCTTTGAAAACCCTTCGAAAAAATTCTTTGCCGTACAGGTACTAAACGAATTGACATCTGAGGATATTACTAAGCTCAATTGGTTATTTGGCCAAGCTCAAGTTTTAAAGGAAACTACACTTATTGCTGAGTTTGTTGGTCCACGCGCCACCATGATTACCCCTTGGAGTACCAATGCCGTTGAAATTACTCAAAACATGGGTATCCAAGGAATTCTTAGAATTGAAGAATTTGAAAAAAAAGAGGATTCTGCAACATTTGACCCGATGCTTTCGCAAGTATTTACAGAACTTAATCAGTCTATTTTCTCCATTGAACTGCAACCTGAGGACATCCTTGATATCGAGGACATTGCCGCTTACAACAAGCAAGAAGGTTTGGCTTTAAACGACGAAGAAGTTGTTTATTTAGAAAATCTAGCACTAAAAATCGGTCGCAAACTTACTGATTCTGAGGTTTTTGGTTTTTCTCAAGCAAATTCCGAACATTGTCGTCATAAAATTTTCAACGGAACCTTTGTCATCGATGGTGAAGAAAAACCGACTTCGTTATTTAAACTGATTCGCAAAACTTCCGAAACACATCCAAACGAAATAGTTTCGGCCTATAAAGATAATGTGGCTTTTGTAAAAGGTCCTAGAGTAACACAATTTGCTCCAAAATCGGCAGATAAGCCCGATTTTTACGAAGAAAAAGATTTTGATTCTGTGATTTCGTTGAAAGCAGAAACACATAATTTCCCAACTACGGTGGAACCTTTTAACGGTGCTGCAACGGGTTCAGGGGGAGAAATTCGCGACCGTTTAGCTGGTGGACAAGGTTCCCTTCCTTTAGCGGGTACAGCAGTTTATATGACTGCGTATTCTCGATTGACAGCTGATCGTCAGTGGGAAGAAGGTATGACAGAACGTCCATGGCTTTACCAAACTCCTATTGATATTTTAATCAAAGCTTCTAACGGCGCTTCTGATTTTGGAAATAAATTTGGACAGCCGCTAATCACCGGTTCGGTATTAACTTTCGAGCACGAAGAGGAATCGCGCAAATTGGGTTATGACAAAGTAATCATGCAAGCTGGAGGAATCGGTTACGGAAAACTAGAACAAGCCCAAAAACACCAGCCAAAAGAAGGCGATAAAATCGTTATCCTAGGAGGTGAAAATTATAGAATTGGAATGGGTGGTGCAGCGGTTTCTTCTGCAGACACAGGAGCTTTTGGATCAGGTATTGAACTAAATGCTATCCAACGTTCCAATCCAGAAATGCAAAAACGTGCAGCCAATGCTGTAAGAGCTATGGTTGAAAGTGACATCAATCCTATTGTATCTATACACGATCACGGTGCAGGTGGGCATTTAAACTGTCTTTCCGAATTGGTTGAAGATACCGGAGGATTGATCGATTTAGATAAATTGCCTGTTGGTGACCCAACCCTATCCGCCAAAGAAATTATCGGAAACGAATCTCAAGAGCGCATGGGCTTAGTTATCGCACCTGAAAATGTGGCTATATTGGAACGTGTTGCAGAACGCGAACGCGCTCCTATGTATGAAGTCGGAGAAGTTACCAATAACCACCGCTTTACCTTTGAGTCAAAAAAAACCGGTGCTAAACCAATGGACTTTGCTTTGGAAGACATGTTTGGAAGTTCTCCAAAAACCATCATGGCCGATCAAACCATCCAGAGAGTTTATCAAGAACTTGACTATTCCACTGCGCTAGTACCACACTATTTAAACGACCTATTACAATTGGAAGCTGTTGCGTGTAAAGATTGGTTAACTAATAAGGTTGACCGTTGTGTTGGTGGCCGTGTTGCCAAACAACAATGTACCGGTCCGTTACAATTGCCTTTAAACAATTTAGGAGCTATGGCTCTAGATTACAAAGGAAAAGAGGGAATTGCAACAACAGTAGGCCATGCTCCTATCGTTGCCTTAATCGATCCAAAAGCAGGAAGCAGAAACGCTATCGGAGAAGCTTTATCCAACTTAGTTTGGGCTCCATTAAAAGATGGATTAGCAAGTGTATCTCTATCCGCTAACTGGATGTGGGCTTGTAACAATCCTGGTGAAGATGCTCGATTATATAGTGCCGTTGAAGCTTGTTCTGAGTTTGCTATTGATTTAGGAATCAACATTCCTACTGGAAAGGATTCCCTTTCGATGAAACAAAAATACCCAAATGATCAAGTAATTGCCCCAGGTACTGTCATCATTTCAGCTGCTGGAAACTGCGACAATATCACCAAAATTGTAGAGCCCGTTTTAAAGAAAAATGCGGGATCCATCTATTATATCAACCTATCTCAAGACCGTTTTAAATTGGGAGGTTCCTCTTTTGCACAAATCTTAAATAAGATCGGTACAGAAGCGCCAACTATCCAAGACAGTGCGTACTTTAAAAAGGCTTTTAACGCAGTACAAGATTTAGTTAGAAATGGATATATCGCTGCAGGTCATGACATCGGAAGTGGTGGGTTAATCACAACGCTGTTGGAAATGTGTTTCGCCGATGTAGATTTAGCTGCCGATTACGATTTAAGTGCACTGGGTGAAGCCGATGCCATCAAAGCTCTTTTCAATGAGAACATCGCTTTAGTTATTCAAGCTCAAGAAGACCAAGTCTTTGAAGAGGCAATTAAAGCCCAAGGAATAGAAGCAATTAAAATTGGTACCGTACAAAAAGGTGCTACGGTTCGTTTTAAAAATTATAATGAGCAGTGGGAATTTAGCGTAAGTGAATTAAGAGATACTTGGTTTAAAACTTCCTTCTTATTAGATCAAAAACAATCAAAAAACGGAATGGCACAAGCGCGTTTCGACAATTATAAGAATACTCCATTACAATTTAATTTCCCCGCACAATTCACTGGAAAGAAACCGATTTTAGACGCTAGCAAAGCCAGACCTAAAGCGGCAATTATTCGTGAAAAAGGAAGTAATTCTGAAAGAGAAATGGCCAATGCCATGTATTTAGCAGGATTTGACGTTAAAGACGTCCACATGACGGATTTAATATCCGGGAGAGAAACCCTTGAAGATATTCAATTTATTGGTGCTGTAGGAGGTTTTTCAAATTCCGATGTATTGGGCTCTGCCAAAGGATGGGCGGGTGCTTTTCTTTATAATGAAAAAGCCAATACGGCTCTAAAGAACTTCTTTAAGAGAGAAGATACTTTATCTGTCGGAATTTGTAACGGTTGTCAATTGTTTATGGAATTGGAACTGATCAATCCCGAACACGAAGTACACGGAAAATTATTACACAACCAATCGCAAAAACACGAGAGTATTTTTACTTCCGTTAAAGTACAAGAAAACAAATCGATTATGTTGTCTTCACTAGCAGGAAGTACTTTAGGGGTTTGGGTATCACATGGTGAAGGAAAATTCAATTTACCGGAAGCGGAAAACCGTTATGATATCGTAGCGAAATACGCTTATGACTCTTATCCTGCAAATCCAAACGGATCGGACTTCAATACCGCCATGATGTGTGACACAAGTGGTCGCCATTTAGTGATGATGCCACATATTGAACGTTCCTTGTTCCAATGGCATTGGGCAAATTACCCTGATGGGCGCCAAGATGAAGTTTCGCCATGGATGGAAGCTTTTTCAAATGCTAAAAACTGGATTGATCAACAAACTAAATAAGTTTATATTTTATTTTAAAAACGCCTATAGTGATATAGGCGTTTTTTTTTGCGAATTTGCCGATTCGTGAATCTGCAAATTCGCATATAAAAAACTATCTTTATATTAAATACCCCATATCCATGACTGATAAAACACAACAACTCAGAAAACACAAACGTATAGCGACTGGATTATTTATCGCCATGATGTTGCTTTATTTTTTGATGGTTTTTTTATTAAAACACCAACCCCAAACGTGGATGAACTACGTTCAAGCTTTTTCAGAAGCAGCTATGGTTGGTGCCCTAGCAGACTGGTTTGCGGTTACGGCTTTATTTCGTTATCCGATGGGGATTAAGATTCCACATACTAATTTGATTGAAAACAGCAAAAACTCGATCGGTGATAACTTGGGTAATTTTGTTACGGACAATTTTTTAACTTCTGAAAACATCCGCCCGTATATTGAAAAAATCGATTTAGCTTTATTTGCATCAACCTGGATGGACCATCCTAAAAATCAGCAAAATTTAGAAAGAGAAATCAACCATATATTGCGTAAAATAATTACAAACTTAGACGATACAGCAGTCGTTAATTTTTTGGCGGTAAAAGCACAGGAAGGTATACGCGCTATTCCTGTTCAAAATGTGGTCTCCCAAGGTCTTATTTACGCCATAGAGAACAATGAACACAACCGCCTAATCGATTTAATTTTACCCGAAGCTAAAAAATATGTCGAACAAAATCGGGAAGAAATTTATCAAAAAGTTACTGAGAAAAAACCCATACTGGGATTGATTGGCGGAAAAGCAGTAACCAATCAATTAATCAGCGGCATTCTAGCTTTTTTCGATGAAATACAAAAAAATCAAGATCATAAAATTCGTCTGGAACTCACTTCGCGTTTGTTAGATCTGACTCAAGAAATAAACAGCTCCGAAAGCTGGAAAGAAAAATTTGACGATTTGCTTCAACAGTTTATAACACCCGAAAAAATCACTAGCTATTTAGCCGATATGCTCGACAGCTTAAAGGAGGAACTTATAGCGCAATTAAGCGACTCGAACTCGACGGTATCGAACTACATACACAACAACGTCAAACAACTTACAGAACAGCTTAAAAACGACGAAAACACTAAGATTAAGATTAACTCTTGGGTTCAGCACAGTCTGTATAAGATGATTCTAAATAACACTAACGAGGTTGGCAACCTTATTCGTAAAACAGTAGGCAATTGGGACGGGAAAGAGCTCAGTGAAAAACTCGAACTCGAAGTAGGCAAAGACTTACAATTTATTCGGATAAATGGAACCCTAGTTGGAGGGCTTGTAGGATTGTTAATCTATATCATCACCCATTGGATAATCAACTAAATCCAAGTCGCTACAAAAGAACCGCTATATAAAAAGGAACGTTCAACAAAACAACAGAACCCTATGGCAGCATTCGTTGAAAAAACAAACGCTTATTCTTAAGGCATTTCTCAAATAATCTCTAAACAAGTACGATTTTAACTTTGCCCTACATAAAGCTAATACCTTGTAAAAAAACCAATTAAATCTCAAAAAGCAGAGATTGGCGCTATTTTTGATTTTAACTATGCAAATAGTTCTATCATGAATTACAAATTTCTTTACTTATTGATTCTGTTTACACTATTGATGTACGCTTGTCAACAAAAAATAAATTCAAAAACCACAGACCACAGCAGCCCTGCCGCAATCGAAATGAATACGGCCATACTAGCTAAATTAGAAGGTGCCGATGCTTATGTTTATAAATCGGATAAAGGTGTTTTATACCGCGCCTATTATCAGACTGAACAAAACCTTCAAAACGTTGTCATACAAACACCTGAAAAACTACTTATTTTACCACAGAAAGAAGCTTGGGCAAAAGGGGCTTTGTATAAAAATGAATCGATTTCATGGGAAGCGCAAGCCGACCAAATAACCTACAAAACACCCGAGCAAATCGAAAGGCTACATCAGGTTAGTCCGTTAGTCAAAAACTATGAAAACGATAGGCAACAAATCAAAATTACCACTACCCTAGAAAACAATGAAAACTATATAATGTTGGAGCGCAAAGATGCTCCCAATATCAAACTCAAACAAAAAGACGACGCATCCACTGCTTTGCTTTATAGCAACGACAGCGTGCAATGGAAGGAAACTGATCGTGGTGCTATTTTAACAATCAACGGGATTGAAAATCGCTTTGAGCAAAAAAAATAAAAACATATTTTATACAAAAACCCGCTAAATTGCGGGTTTTTGTATGGTATTATCAACTAGGCTGTCCTTATTCCTTAGTGTTTTATATCTGGCATTACTTCTTCTACTACATGTTTATGTTTAAACAAAAGCGCAAAAAATACCGCGATTATCAAAGCATATACCGCGAATGATAACCAGATTGATTGCCAATCACGCAACATTAAATCTTGATTAAAGATACCCTGGGCCGAAACTACAATTTTATTATTAGTTAAGAGCGAATTAAGTGTGGCATTAGTGGCATCCGTTTCTAAATAGGTTGCCAATGATTGGATATCTTTAAATGGTATTGTAAAAAACTTATCGATCATCCATCCCGAAGTAACACTACCTAAAATAGCACCAAAACCATTGGTCATCATCATAAACAAACCCTGAGCAGATGATCGCATTTTAGAATCCGTAGAGGTTTCTACAAATAAGGAACCCGATATATTAAAAAAGTCGAAAGCCATACCGTACACCACACAAGACATGATAATCATCCACAGTCCATTGACCGGATCTCCGTAAGCAAAAAGAGCAAATCGCAATACCCAAGCAAACATCGAAATCAACATGACTTTCTTGATGCCAAAACGTTTTAAGAAAAACGGAATTGCCAAGATAAATAGGGTTTCCGAAATTTGGGAAATCGACATCACTATAGTCGAATGTTTTACAACAAAGGAATCGGCATATTTAGGAAATTTCTCAAATTCACTTAAAAAAACATCGCCATAAGCATTGGTAAGCTGTAGTGCTCCACCCAAAAACATAGAGAAAACAAAAAAGATTGTAATTTTATAATTGGCAAATAGCTTAAAAGCATCCAATCCCATTAACTTAAAAAAGGACGCGTCGGTATCTACTGTCTTTTTAGGTGGACACTTAGGCATCGTAAAGCCATACAGTCCCAAAAGTATAGCACCAATACCCGCTATATAAAACTGGTATTCAGTAGCTTTATTTCCTGTTAAATTCGTAACCCACATTGCGGCTATAAAACCGATTGTACCCCATACTCGAATAGGAGGAAAATCTTTTACCACATCCAAATTACTCGATTTTAAAACGGAATAAGAAATGGAATTATTTAAGGAAATGGTTGGCATGTAGAAACACATGGCTAACAGCATTACATCAAAAAACAGCGCGGGATCATCAATCTGCGGCAGATAAAAAAGAGTGGCTGCATAAAGCAGGTGTAAAATTCCGTACAATTTTTCGGCATTAACCCAACGATCGGCAATAATTCCTGAAAGCGTAGGCATAAAAACCGAAGCGATTCCCATGGTACCAAAGATTAATCCAAATTGAGTTCCATCCCAATGTTTTGTTCCAAACCAATAATTGGCAATTGTAATCAACCATGCACCCCATACAAAAAATTGCATAAAGTTCATGATTGTCAGTTTTATCTTAGAAGACATCATGTATTAGGGCTATAAATTTTACTGTACACGTTAGCATAACGTAAACAGGATAATGTTTGTTTTTGTTGTAATGCGACAAAAGTACCAATTTATCAGTTTCTCACAAAACAATTACCGGTTTTGTTCTGTTTATTGTTGTTCTAAAACTTCGTGAGCTAAAGCGGCTATTTGTAAAAACTGCGCTTCTTTATCGACATTAGTATTATCAAATTCCACGGCATCTGTTGCCTTAACCAATGGAGAATCCGCTCTAGTAGTATCAATTCTATCGCGTTCCACTACATTGTGATAAACATCATCAAAGAGGACTTTCTGTCCCTTTTCCAAGAGCTCTTCAAAACGTCTTTTTGCGCGAATTTCTGGAGATGCCGTCATAAAAATTTTGAGTTCTGCATCGGGAAATACAACAGTACCGATATCTCTACCGTCCATTACAACTCCTTTGCTACGCCCAAAACTCTGTTGCTGTTCCACCAGTTTTTTACGAACTTCCGAAACTTGTGCAATTTGACTAACATAACTAGAAACCTCTAAAGTTCTAATAGCTTCCTCAACATTTTTTTGGTTTAAGTGAATTTCTGCAAAACCGCGAACGGGATTGTATTGAAATTCCAATTGAATTTGATCAAGAGCCTCAATAAGTCCTTGCTGATTAAAATAATCTGCTTTTATCAGTCCCTTTTGCATCGCAAAAAAGGTTACTGCTCGATACATGGCTCCTGTATCAATATAAATATATCCTAATTCTTTAGCTAATTGTTTCGCTAAAGTACTTTTTCCTGTTGATGAATACCCATCAATTGCAATCGTGATTTTTTTCAAAAAAATAGAATTAATTATTGTAAATCGACAGCTAAACCAAATAAACTGGTATTGGCTGCGACTGTATGCCTTGAATAAGAATAGTCTATACGGATTCTGTTGAAACGGAACCCAAACCCGGCGGTAATCCCAGAGAAATGCCTTTGATCGACAATGCGCAATTCTTCGCCTTTTCTAAAATTATAACCCAACCTCAAATTAAATTTTTTATCAGGGAAAAGCTCTGCTCCGATGATTACATGGCGCAAAGCGTTGTTAAAAAAGCCTATTTTCTCTTCGGTAATTTCACCTTCTAAATTGGTTTCTGAACGCGAGGGATTTGAATACGATAAATCCCATTTTTGTAAGTTATCCAATGTAACATGCCAACGAATAGGCACATTTTCCAATTCTTTGGAAACGCCAATCATCACATCCAACGGTAATTTTTCTCTTTCATCAGCATAAGTCGATAATTGAGCACCTAAATTGCGAACGGTGAAGGCAAAATTCCATTTACTGTCTTCTTCTACATATAATAAACCCAAATCCATTGCGGCTCCAAATGAATTATAGGATTCTAAGCTTGAAGATATCAATTTTACATTAGCACCTATATGCCAATCCGAGGAAACGATTTGGTAGGAATACCCTACAGACAAAGCCACTTCAGTACCCGTAAAACGGCCCGTTTCAGTTCCATTTTCATCATAACCCTCAAAATCGCCATAATTGACATAATTGACTCCTATATGAACGTTTTTTCTGTTGTCGAATGTTTTAGCATAAGCCGCAGTACCGTAAGTAACTTCGCCAAAATACTTTCCAAAATTAAGCGACAACTGATTGTCCATCTTCGAATTTAACGATGCGGGATTAAAAAAGGGTTGATTGACGTCAGCATCCCAATTGGTAATTACTTTGCCACCCAATGCCGCTTGTCGAGGCGACGGAGTCATGTTTAAAAATTGATAGGTATATTCCCCGCCTACCTGTCCAAAGACCTGAAACGATAGGGTAACAAAAAGGAATAGAAAAATATGCTTTCTCATCTTTTAAAGGGAATTCGTAAATTGATAATCAAAACGCTAAGATATTATTTTTTATTAAAGCAGAACAAAAAAAGAAGCGCAAAGAACTAAATCTTTACGCTCTTACTCTTGATATTGTTACCGTAAAAACATCGCTATAGCACTTTAGCCTGCTTCACCTTTTGATCTATAATAGCGATATCCAAAACTTCACTCATACGATCCACAAAATGAAAGGTCAATCCCGTTAGGTATTCTGCCTTAATTTCATCAATGTCGCGCTTATTTTGCCTGCAAAGAATGATTTCTTTTATATTGGCTCTTTTAGCCGCTAATATCTTTTCTTTGATACCTCCTACCGGTAAAACTTTCCCTCTTAAGGTAATTTCACCTGTCATTGCTAAGTTCTTTTTCACTCTTTTTTGAGTAAATGAAGATACCATAGAAGTCAACATCGTAATTCCTGCACTAGGACCATCTTTTGGTGTAGCTCCTTCGGGCACGTGTACGTGAATTTTATAGGTTTCTAAAATTTTCGGATCAATTCCCAATATTTCTGCATTAGCGCGAATATATTCCAAGGCTATGGTAGCAGACTCTTTCATTACCGTTCCCAAATTTCCGGTCATGGTCAAATTTCCCTTTCCTTTAGAAATGATCGACTCTATATACAATATATCACCACCAACACGAGTCCAAGCCAAACCGGTTACCACTCCTGCTGTGTCATTATTTTCGTACATATCCGCATCAAAACGCGGTGTCCCTAATATTTTAATAATATCTTCTTCATTCATTTTGGCGTGATACTCTTCTTCCATTACTATAGCTTTTGCTACACCTCTGGCCAAGTCTGCCAACTTTTTATCCAAACCACGAACACCCGATTCTCGAGTATATTTAGAAACGATAAACTCCATTTGTTTTTTACCTACACTCAGGTTCTTAGACGTTAGTCCGTGTTCCTTGATTTGTTTTGGCAACAAATGTTGTTTGGCAATTTCCACCTTTTCTTCAACGGTATATCCGTTCATTTCAATAATCTCCATACGGTCCAAAAGTGCCGGTTGTATGGTGCTCAAACTGTTTGAAGTAGCTACAAACATCACTTTAGACAAATCGTATCCCATTTCCAGGAAGTTATCGTAAAAATCCGAATTTTGTTCTGGATCTAAAACTTCCAATAATGCAGACGAGGGATCGCCGTTATAACTGGTCGATAATTTATCAATCTCATCCAATAAAAATACGGGATTGGATGTTTTTGCCTTTTTAATACTTTGTATAATTCTACCCGGCATGGCACCGATATAGGTTTTTCTATGTCCTCTTATTTCAGCTTCATCGCGTAAACCGCCTAAAGATATTCTTACATACTCTCTACCCAATGCTTGAGCTATGGACTTTCCTATGGATGTTTTTCCAACACCAGGAGGACCATATAAGCATAAAATAGGCGACCTTAAATCATTTCTTAACTTGAGTACCGCCATGTGCTCCAATACTCTTTTCTTAACCTCTTCAATTCCATAATGATCTTTATCCAAAATCTTCTGGGCATTTTTTAAGTCAAAAACATCTTTAGAATACTCACTCCATGGCAAATCAAGCATGAATTCAATATAATTTCGCTGGATTGAAAACTCAGCAACCTGAGGATTCATTCGCTGAAATTTATTCATTTCCTTTTCGAAGTGCTCTTTAACCTTAGCAGTCCATTTTTTTGTCAAAGCTTTTTGACGCATTTCCTCAAACTCTTCTTCATTAGAAACCCCTCCCAATTCTTCTTGAATGGTTTTCATCTGTTGTTGCAGGAAATATTCTTTTTGTTGCTGATCCAAATCAAAACGCACTCTTGATTGAATGTTGTTTTTCAACTCCAACTTCTGAAGTTCAACATTCATTATTTTCAAGGTTTCCAAAGCACGTTCTTTTAAATCGTTAATTTTTAAAAGACTTTGTTTCTCCTCTACAGTCAAACTCATATTCGAGGAAACAAAATTGACTAAGAAGGAATTACTCTCAATATTTCTTACTGCAAAAGTAGCCTCAGACGGAATATTTGGACTTTCCTTGATGATTTCAATAGCCGATTCCTTAATCGATTCAATTATTGCAATAAATTCAGTATCGTCTTTTTCAGGTCGTGTTTCTGATACTTCGCGAACACTGGCTTTCAAATACGGTTCTTCCGTTAAGCGTTCTTCAATTTCAAAGCGCTTTTTACCCTGTAAGATAACCGTAATATTACCGTCAGGCAATTTTAATATCCTTAAAATCTTAGCCACAGTACCCACAGTATAAATATCATCAAACCCCGGCTCCTCTACTTCTTCATCCAACTGAGAAACTACACCGATTGTTTTATCACTATTATAGGCGTCGTCTAACAATTTTATAGATTTATCTCTGCCTGCTGTAATTGGAATAACTACTCCTGGGAACAGCACCATATTGCGCAATGGTAAAATAGGAAGTTCTAAAGGAAGCTCTTCGTTATTCATCTCTTCTTCATCCTCAGAGGATAAAAGAGGAATAAATTCTGCATCCGTATCCATATCGTGAAGTGACAAATTGTCTATTGTAATTATTTTTTGGTTTGCCATATTATTTTTAAGTCATTTTGTCATTAAATATTCCCTTATTTATAACAGTTAGAAAACAAAACATTTCCAACATAGTGAATATCAGCGATTCAAAATTTTTATAGATTAATTATAGTATAGGTAAGTCAATCATTATGCCATAAAAAAATCCTGTATTAAACAGGATTTTTAAAACGTCATAAGTATATTGGTTGGTAATTAATATGCTAAGTTAAAAGCCCCCTCTGTAAAGTTCACGGTTTGGCTACCGGAAGCATTTTTCATTTTTAATTGAAAACTTCCTTTTACCTTATTATTCGTGTTTTGGTCGATTTTTAAACTACTACCGCCCAATTCTGCATTAGTAGCGTAGGCTACTCCAGCAGCAGAAACATATTTAGCGGAGAACTTGTCAAGGTTATAATTCCCGTCTTCAAGATTTTGATCAAAAGCAAGCTCCATCATTTCTTCGGTTACCGTATTCGTAGTAGTAACAACAATACGCCCATTTTCTACCCGAACCGTACGGTTTTTATACACCCAATTGTTTCCTTCAATCTTTGTTTCAAATACATCTCCAGCAGCCTTAACAAATCGTAGATTTCTAAATTCCCCTTCTACTTCAAAAGGTTTTATAAGTACTGCAGAAGGGTTTTCTGGATCTAAAGGCGGGTAAATTTTTACTTTAAACTCCCCATTTACCACATTTGCAATGGTATTTATACTCGTAATTCGTACCCATCCTGTATTGGTTAAAGGATTTTTAGGATCTACAGAAGTTCCTAACTCATTGATATCGCTAAAATAATAAGATGCCATGTTGATGTTCGATGGGAAAAGTCCCGCTTCAAATCGCATGGTTGTCAAACGCACTATATCTTCTTTTTTTGCTTTAATATTGAAAGAAAAAACGCCTTTTTCATCTATCTGAGCTACGATATCTTTTTTTATAATTAAAGTGTCTTGATAAGTCAATCTTACTATGGATTCCCCAACTAATTCTTGGTTCAATAAAGTTGGCTCTATACTTTCTTCATCACAGGAAGTAAATCCAATAATTGAAAACATTGTAACGAATAAAATGTGAAATAAATAAGTGTTTTTCATATTTGGTTAAATTATCATAAAGGCTCAAATATAGAATTTTTATTTTATCATCGCTATAAAAATAAAAAAAAATATACTTCACATCGCTTTTAAATGATTTTTAACATATCAACATCCAAAGTCTGTAAAAATATGGTCGTAAACTCATTTATCATTAAAACAAATTTTAAAGGTGAGGTTTCAAGAAACCAACATAATTTATATAGAAGGCAACTACAAAAACTCCTGCTCTAAAGTGCCTCCTTATATAGTATAAATTAGATTCGGGTATTTTTAGGCATTCGCATTAGTAAGAAAACGCCAAGAATAAAAAACACAATTAAAAACAAAATAGCATTTTGCATTTTGCCGGTAATATCAGAAATCAAACCGTATAAAAACATTCCAATAACGATTCCTATCTTTTCGGTAACATCGTAAAAACTAAAAAAAGAGGTCGTATCTTTGGTTTCAGGCAGCAATTTAGAATAGGTTGATCGCGATAAAGACTGTATTCCCCCCATGACCAAACCAACGGATCCCGCTGCTATGTAAAACTCCACCGGCGTGACCACAAAATAGGCATATACGCAAATAAAAATCCAAAGCAGATTTATCACTATTAAGGTGTTGATATTTCCGAAAACCGCAGAAAGTCGCGACGTTAAAAAAGCTCCCAAAACCGCAATGATTTGAATTAAAAGTATACTTACGATTAAACCCATTGTTCGCTCTTGATCACCACCCCACGCTACTTCTTTTTCACCAAAATATGCCGCGATAATCATCACCGTTTGTACAGCCATACTGTAAACAAAAAACGCTATCAAATAACTTTTTAGAACTCCGTAATTACCGAGTTCCAACCATACTTTCTTAAGTTCCTTATATCCGGAAAAGAAAACCGACGAGGTAAATTTTCTTCCATTCTTAAAATCCGGTAAATACCGATAGGTATATTGACTAAATCCCATCCACCAAATACCTACTAAGAGAAAAGAAAACCGCATCGCCGTCATTTCCGATTCAAATCCAAAGGTCTGGTAATTCATCAACATTCCCAAATTGACAAGTAAGAGTACAACACTACCTACATAACCCAACCCATAACCCTTTGCGCTGATTTTATCCTGTTGTTCTACAAAGGCGATATCGGGCAAATACGAATTGTAAAAAACCAAACTTCCCCAAAAACCAATTAGCGCTAGTAAATAGAATACCAAACTCCAAATCAAATAGTCCAAGGAAAATAAATACAACAACATACAGGATATAGATCCTACGTAACAAAACAGCTTAAGAAAGAATTTCTTATTGCCTAAATAATCTGCTATGCCCGACAAAAACGGCGACATCAGTGCAATGATAAAAAAACCTAAAGCCGTCACATAACTGATGATGGATTCGCTGCGAATTTCAACGCCAAATATCGGATAGGTTTCCAGATCCTTAATACGAAATAAAGCACCGTAGTACAAAGGGAAAATCGAAGAAGAAATCACTAAGGCATAAACGGAATTTGCCCAATCGTAAAACGCCCACGCGTTTAGTACTTTTTTACTACCTTTTACAAAGTTAGCCATAGCTTTAAAATGGAAAGATTATTATTTTGCACACAGCATTCGCAGTTAAAACTTAACTCCAAATTTAGCTGCTTCGGCTTTTGCTTCAGGTATTAATCGCTTTAAATTGTCAATTCTCGATTGATTACTAGGGTGAGTACTCATAAATTCTGCCGGTTCACTTCCAGAAGAATTCGCAGCCATACGCGCCCAAAAATCAACCGCTGCATCCGGATTATAACCGGCAATAGCCATTAAAGTCAGTCCGATTTTATCTGCTTCTGATTCGTGATTTCTACTAAAAGGCAACATTCCCAAAACATTAGATCCACCACCATATGCCGACATCAATAAATCTTTTGTTGAAGCTTTTGTTTTTGTAGTTGCTGCTGTAAGTACTTCCGCACCTGCTTGTTGCAACATACCCGCACTCATCCGTTGTTGCCCGTGATTAGCCAAGGCATGCGCCACTTCGTGCCCCATTACTGTGGCCATACCTGCATCGTCGCGGCATATCGGTAAAATTCCGGTATAAAAAACTATTTTACCCCCCGGCATACACCAAGCATTCACTTCTTTGTCGTCAACTAAATTATAGTCCCATTGGTATTGAGACAAATACCCCTTATATCCATTTGCATCCAGCCATTTTTCAGCTGCTGCTTTTATTTTTTTTCCAACGTTCTCAACTCGTTGGGCATCTTTTGTCCCTTTGATAACCTTGTGTTCTTTTAAAAAACTGTCGTATTGTTGAAAAGATGATGGAAATAACGAGCTATCGTTAACCAAAGCCATCGTTTTCGCTCCCGTAAATGGATTCGTAGCACAGGACATTGCTAAAAGCACTGTAGCTGTCAAAAAAATCTTTTTCATCATTTTATTAATTTGCTATCAAAAATAGCGCGAATTCCAATATTCTTCTAATAAATTCTTATATTTTTTTTAGGACTCTGATAAATTAAGGGATTGAAATATTGCTTAATTTTATAAAAAAAAGTTATGGCTTCAAACGCTGCTGCTAAACATCGTCAAAATTTAGAAATTCCAAAACCCATTAGACTAGCGGGCAAGACGTTACAGTTTTTCTCTTTAAATTGGGCTACGCGTTTTGCGATGAATTTATTTACCACTCCATTAAAGTTTAAAGCACCAAAGCGCGAACTAGAAATGGACCAGAACAGTGAAAAAACCCGAATATGGTTACCCAAATGCAAAAAAGATATCATTGCGTACCACTATGGCGCACCCAAAACGAAGAAGGCTCTTTTGGTACATGGCTGGAACGGAAGGGGCACCCAATTGGTTACCATCGCCAATATGTTGCTAAAAAAGGACTATAAAACCATTAGTTTTGACGCTACCGGACACGGAAAGTCGCCTAAAAACAAAAGCAACATGACCGAATTTATTGAGGCCTGTTTTGTTTTACAAGAAAAACACGGTCCTTTTGACCTTATTATTGGTCATTCCTTAGGCGGTATGGCAACAATGAACGCTATTAAGCAAGGCCTAAATGTTAAAAAAGCAATTATTATCGGCAGCGGTGATGTAGTACAAGACATCATTAGCGACTTTGTAAAACAGCTCGAATTAAGTCCGCAAATTGCCCCAATGATGCAAAGCAGTTTTGAAAAGCATTTCAATCAAACTATGGAAAGTTTTTGCGTACATGAGGCAGCCAAGCATATCGACATACCCGTTTTAGTTATTCACGACGAAAACGATTTGGACGTACCGGTTACCGCAGCGCATCGCATTTATGAAAATCTAAAGAACGGCGAAATCATGATTACAAAAAAACTGGGGCATCGTAAAATTTTAGGGGACAAAACGGTTATCGAAAGAATTAAGAACTTTATAACCCCATTGGAATCATGAAAACCTATTCCCTATTACTATTATTAATCTGTTTGTCGTGCAAACAACAATCTTACACTCAAATACAGCCCCCTATGAAATCAGACCAAACAACAGACCAACAATGGAAGGAGCAATTGACTCCGGAAGAATATTACGTATTACGTCAAAAAGGAACTGAACGTCCATTTTCAGGTATTTACAACGACTTTTATGAGAAAGGGATTTATGTATGTGCCGCTTGTGGCAACAAAATTTTTGAATCGGAAAATAAATTTGACGGGCATTGCGGTTGGCCTTCGTTTGACCAAGCCATTCAAGCGTCGGTACTGTATGTTAAGGACGTAACTCATGGGATGCAACGGACTGAAGTAGTTTGTGCGAACTGTAAAGGCCATTTAGGACATGTATTTGAAGACGGCCCCAAAGCTACTACTGGCGATCGCTATTGTATGAACTCCGTATCCATGAAATTTATACCGGAAAACGAGATTAAAAAATAACTAATACAACATTTTTATCTCCTTAAGTCGAAATCGATGTACACTTTGGTCTTCTTTAACCAACTGAAGCTCTCCAATTGGGGTTACGGACTGTATCATACCCAGAAACTTTTTTTTGGAGGGCAATTCAAACATACTGGGTACTTCTCTTTTGAATAAAGCACGGTGGTAGTCGTTCCAAATTTCGTCTGCTCCGTTGTTTTGCAATTTATTGCTGTAAAAAATTATTTTTTCGATGACAGTATGCAAGAGTTGTTCTTTATCAAATTCACGACCTGTCACCATACTTAGTGAACTGGCTTGTGGATAATCAATAAAGTTTTTTTGATTGACATTTAGTCCGATTCCGACAATAGAAAGCACATCTCCGTTCGATTTAAATGTATTTTCGATTAAAATACCGCCAATCTTCTTATTTCCCGACAAAATGTCATTGGGCCATTTGATAGCCAATGAATTAATTTTCAGACTTTCTAAAGCCTTAAAAATACTCACCGAAACCATTATATTTAAACTAAAAACATCTTCTACTTTTAGCAACAAATCCTTAATTAACACACTAAAGGTTAGATTACTACCCACTTCAGAAACCCATATTGAACCGCGCTGCCCCCGACCTTGAGTTTGATTTTCGGCAACTACAACCGTATAGTTTTCTAACGGCAATTGAGAAACTAATTCCTTTAAATAGATATTGGTTGAAGGAGTGGCATCGAGTTTGATAATATTCATTGGAAATAATTATGGGAATGTTGCAAGTGTTTCATTATATTTGAAGTCAAAATTACTTACAAAAATTATAACTTTGCACAAATTATAAAAAAATAAATGACAGATAAAAAAATCAACAATGATGAGCTATTGGCTAGCATCATAAAAGGAATTGAAGAAGTAAAAGGAGAAAACATTGACATCTTGGACCTAAGAGCCCTCGACAATACCGCCTGTGATTATTTTATAATTTGCGACGGAAATTCAAATACACAAGTAAACGCTATTTCCAACTCGGTACAACGTTTTGTATCTAGAGAACTACATGACAAACCGTGGCATGTGGAAGGGCAAGAAAATGGAGAATGGGTATTGATGGATTACGTCAATATTGTAGTACACGTTTTTCAAAAACAAATCAGAGATTACTACCGAATAGAAAGTCTTTGGGGAGATGCTAAAATAACTTCTCTGTAAACTGATTTCTAAATACTAAATATTAATTTTTTAAACATATTATATGTCTAAAGATATTAAACCGAATTCAAACAAACCTAAATTCAATTCGTGGATTCTATACGGAGGCGCTTTAGTAATTATACTGGCAATAAATTTTCTTTCCAACGGAAGTGGATTTAGCGATTCTAAACAATTGAGTTTATCTAAATTTTATCAATATTTAGATTCCACTTATGTTGAGAAGGTTGAATTCAACAAAACGTCGGCTAAGGTTTACCTTACTAAAGAGGCTTTAGAAAGTAAAGAGTTTGAAGGTTTACAAAAGAAAACCATTTTAGGTAAAGAAAACACCGGTCCGCAATTTGTTACGGATATCGGAAATTCAGAACTATTTCAAAAACGCATAGGCGAAGCAGCAAGTCTAGGTAAACTTAAAGATTACAAGTCAGAACCCGAAAGCAATTGGGGAGACATTTTCTTTAATTTCTTACCGATTATCATTATCATAGGATTTTGGTTCTTTATGATGAGACGGATGACTGGTGGCGGAGCTGGTGGCGGTGGTGGACAGATTTTCTCTATTGGAAAATCCAAAGCTAAATTATTTGACGAGAAAAACGATGTAAAGATCACCTTCAAGGATGTTGCCGGATTAGAAGGCGCCAAAGATGAAATTGTAGAAATCGTTGAATTCCTTAAAAATCCTGAAAAATACACTTCTATTGGAGGTAAGATTCCAAAAGGAGCTTTATTAGTCGGGCCTCCAGGAACTGGAAAAACTTTATTAGCCAAAGCCGTTGCGGGTGAGGCCAAAGTACCTTTCTTTTCTCTATCCGGATCCGATTTTGTAGAAATGTTTGTAGGAGTGGGAGCTTCCCGTGTACGCGATTTATTTAAACAAGCTAAAGAAAAATCTCCGGCTATCATCTTTATCGATGAAATCGATGCTGTGGGTAGAGCTCGTGGAAAAAGCAATATGTCTGGATCTAATGACGAGAGAGAGAATACTTTGAATCAGTTATTGACGGAGATGGACGGTTTTGGATCCAACACCAATGTTATCGTTATTGCTGCAACCAACCGTGCTGAAATCTTGGACAAAGCCCTTTTAAGAGCAGGACGTTTTGACAGACAAATTTATGTTGACCTTCCGGATGTTAGAGAGCGCCAAGCTATTTTTGAAGTTCACTTGAGAAAGATTAAAAAGGTTGACGATTTGGATATTGACTTTTTAGCCAAACAAACTCCAGGATTTTCAGGAGCTGATATTGCCAACGTTTGTAACGAAGCTGCACTAACAGCAGCAAGAAAGGACAAAAAGCAAGTCGATATGCAAGATTTCCTTGACGCTGTTGATAGAATTATTGGAGGATTGGAGAAGAAAAACAAAATCATCACCCCAGAGGAAAAATATGCCATTGCTATACATGAGGCAGGACATGCGACGGTAAGTTGGATGTTGGAGCACGCTTCACCACTAATCAAAGTAACCATCGTTCCTAGGGGACAGAGTTTGGGTGCGGCTTGGTATTTACCTGCAGAGCGCTCGATCGTAAGAACCAATCAAATGCTGGATGAAATGTGTGCTACTATGGGCGGTCGTGCTGCAGAACGCATCATCTTTGATCAAATTTCAACCGGTGCTTTAAGCGACTTAGAAAAAGTTACCAAACAAGCCAAAGCGATGATTACCATCTATGGCTTGAATGAAAAAATTGGAAACGTGACTTATTACGATTCGTCAGGTCAAAACGACTATAACTTTTCTAAACCTTATTCAGAGGAAACCGCTAAAACTATTGATAAAGAAATTTCTAATTTAATTGAAGAGCAATATCAACGAGCCATAGCTTTACTAGAAGTAAATAGAACTAAGTTGATCCAACTTGCTGATTTACTTTGTGAAAAAGAGGTGATTTTCAAACAAGATTTAGAAGATGTCTTTGGCAAAAGACCTTTTGATAAAGAGGAAATAATATTAGAAGAAACAAACTAAGCGTTTTTTCTTACAACACTTGAAAAATCTTAACTTAAAGCCATTTTAAGTTAAGATTTTTTTTATCTTTGAATGTTTCTAGCGTACTAACTAGGTTGATTTGACAATATGAGTTTTTTTAAAAAGATATTAGGGGGATTATTTGCAAATTCGTCGGAACTATTAGGTCCGAAGGAAAGCCAATATCTTCCAGAAAAAGAATTACCGATAGATGAAGAGTTTACTTTTAACTTTAAGAATAATGGAGGTAAATTTCTTTATTGCGAAACCGAAACTGAAGTACAAGATACTTTTGTTAGTATCCTTATGGAAAACGATTGGTTTGAAACAGAAGCCATCACTTTTGAATCGCATTTGATCCCGATGTTGAAGGACAACCGTATTAATTACAACCAACCTAAAAACCCCCTATTTCTACTAACTACTTGCGAAAGTCTCATTGCAGATGAAGGATCGATTCTATTCTCATCGAAGCAAGTAAGTCATTTAAAACCGTTAGAACTTCCGAATAATATCGTTGTTATTGCGACTACTAGTCAAATTACACGTAGTAAAAGCGACGGTTTAAGAGAAATCAAAAAGAAATACCAAACGGTATTCCCGACTAACATTACCACTTTTAAGTGTTTTGAACCCAGTAAAGACGACCACTTCTTAAACTACGGAAGCACCCCTAAAAACTTATATTTACTTTTATTAGAAGATTTATAATATGTCTGAAAGTTTCGTTCGTTCGATATCAGGTTCTGTTTACATCATCCTACTACTGGCTGCCACACTTTATTCAGAAATTAGTTTTCAAATCTTATTTGGCTTATTCTTGTGTATAGGTATTTACGAATTCTCCAAATTAACCCGTATATCCCTTCTTTGGAGTTTTGCCTTAGGAATTACGGCCTCCGGCGCTATTTATGCCTTAAAAGACAGCGCTGCATTTTTTTACCTTAATTTTGTAGCTGTCGCCATACTAATTTATCTGTTTGTCGACTTATTTTCTAAGAAAAATAAGTCAGAAAAAACAAATCTTGAGAAATACCTACTACTACTAGGTTACGTAATCATTCCTTTTCACGCCATTTTACATTTACCGTTTTTAAATCAAATCTATCATCCTCATATCATCATTGGGATATTTATCTTAATATGGACTAACGATACCTTTGCGTATATTGTGGGAAAAAAATGGGGTCGCTACAAATTATTTGAACGTATTTCTCCCAAAAAAACCATGGAAGGCTTTGCTGGCGGTATGTTATTCACCCTTATAGCCTCTGTTATACTCAGCAAATATTTCACAGAATTTAATGCTGTACTTTGGATAAGTAGTGCTATTTTTGTCAGCATTTTTGGTACAATTGGCGATTTGGTGGAATCCAAATTTAAGAGACAAGCCGGTGTTAAAGACAGCGGAGCTATTATGCCTGGACATGGAGGAATACTCGATCGCTTAGATAGTCTTATCTTTGTATCGCCATTTTTATATTTAATATTTCAAATTTTAAACTAATATGTTTCACAAAGAAGGATCAAAAATAATTTTAGTAGCGTTAGTCATTGCAGTAGCGTTAATCTTTTTATCGGATTACTTAGTCACTTTAGCGTGGCTGAGAACCTCTGTACAAGTTGTTATTTTAATTTTATTACTTCTGGTTTTACAATTTTTCAGAAATCCATCGCGACCAGTTGCTGTTACGGACCACAGTATTTTAGCACCAGTTGACGGTAAAGTTGTTGTAATTGAAGAAGTTTACGAACCGGAATATTTTAAAGACAAACGATTGATGGTATCGATTTTTATGTCACCAATCAACGTACACGTTACCCGCTATGCCTTAAGTGGTATTATCAAATACAGCAAATACCACCCGGGTAAATATCTAGTAGCCTGGCACCCAAAAGCCAGCTTAGAAAATGAGCGCACAACGGTTGTTGTTGACAATCCTGTTTTTGGAGAAGTCATGTACCGTCAAATAGCAGGAGCCCTAGCCAAACGTATCGTCAATTATGCTAAAGTAGATTCTCAAGCCATTCAAGGTGACGATGCTGGATTTATCAAGTTCGGCTCGCGTGTTGACTTATATTTACCTTTGGGAACAGATATTCAGGTCGTTTTAAATCAAAAGGCCGTTGGTGCTAAAACATTAATTGCGCAAAAATAAAGTATAGTAAAAGGATCTTTACGATCTATCGCAAAGATCCTTTTAGAAAGCCTTTTTTCATTCTACACCATAAATTTATGAATAGTTTAGACACGGAGTTTCAACTGGCATATCAGAAAATTTCGGAGCAGGCTACAGACTTGCCTCCGGACACCATGTTGAGTATTTATGCTTACTACAAACAAGCTACAGAAGGAAAAAATCACGTGCAATTTGACTCGTTACCCAATGATTTAAGAAATGCTTTTAAATTTAATGCTTGGTCTCAAATTAGTCATTTGACAAAAGAAGAAGCCAAACAAGCCTATATCGATTTAGCCCATTCAATTTTATCAAAATGAAACTAAAAGGAATTCCGATTTTCGTATTAACATCTTTACTCGTCTTGTCCACATCATGTCAGGAAAAAAAAGAATTACAAGAAGTTCAAATTCCCGATGCCATCATCTTTAAAAAAGAGGCTAAATCCGTATTTCCCAATCCCAAAACAATAAAAACCACTACAGGCCCCTTTCAAATGGAAGGGCTAAAATATCAATACGAAGATTTTAAAGACTTTTTAGACCCTGAAAACATCTATTTACATTATGCCAAACATCATTTGGGGTATGCCAATAATTTAAATAGAACCCTTATCGGGACTCCTTTAGAAAAAAGGTCTATCGAAGTGGTTCTAGGTAGCACCGATACGGAACATCCGCTTTTAAAGAGCTATAGTGGCGGATACTATAACCACAACGTCTATTGGAAAAGCATCTGTAAGGATACCAACAGCAAACTAAGTCCTGAATTGACTGTATTGATTAACCGCGATTTTGGATCCCTCGCTGCGTTTAAAGACAAATTTACCCAAATGGCTAATCAACATATTGGATCGGGCTGGGTTTGGGTCATGTTCAGCAACGATAAACTACTATTAATCAGCACCCCAAACGAAGACAATCCTTTGATGCCGATGTATAATATAGCCGGTATTCCCATTTTAGCTATCGACCTATGGGAACACGCTTACTACCCTACTCACAAAAACAATAAAAAAGAATATATTGACCGTTTTGTAGAACACATCAATTGGTCCGAAATGAGTCGTTTAATCGCACCACCTATAGAAACAGTCCCAATAACGGAAACAACTGCAACAACAGCAGCTAAAAAACCCGTTGCTCGACCAAAACCTGCAGTAGTTCCAAAAACGGATACCGCTGCTAGTCCGAACTAAATATAAAGAAACCTTTTATCCGTAGATAAAAGGTTTTTTGTATTTATGAGCAGACCAACACTCCGCATCGTAAAATAAAAACAAACCATACTCCCCTATTGAATTGCTGAAATTTAACTCCATAATTACGTATTCAATAAATTAAGCAATTGTTTTAGCATCTTTTAAATTTTTAAAATAAAAAACAACTACTTAATATATTTTTACTCAAAAAAAACACTCAATATAAAAAATAAATCAAACTAACTAACATATTGCATATATAAATATTATATTTTAACAATAATAAACATTAAAAAGTTATTTTGTTTTTTATATTTGAGAATATAAATCACTCCTACTCCCTTCCTTTTACCAATTGGTAAATGGGTAAACTATTTTCTAAACGGTGTTGATTAAAAGAAAACACAGCATCGGTTTCGACGGCTACTAATCTGATGATTAGATAAATTATAAACACAGAATTTTAATCCTATTTGATGGGGTTCCATTCTCGTTGTCTAGAAAACAGCATTTGTATTGTTCTTAATCTAAAACCTTCTTTAGCAAAACTTAAGCGCAGCGATAGTACCATTTAAATTCACTAGAAATTGTGTTCTTACCTCATTTTCTTCCCTGTCTATGGCTTAAAATCAACCTTTCAAAATACAATCCGAATCATCAAAAATAGAACTGCAATTGCGGAACGCACTTCCATTTAAATTGTTTTGATTTTCTGATGATATTAAACAATTGATACCATGTCAAACAACAATCAAAAATTTAAACTATGCCTAACCTTAGCCGGTGCCGTATCCGCTGGAGCCTATACCGCTGGGGTTATGGATTATTTATTAGAAACTTTAGCGTTATGGGACCAAGCCCAAACTAAAAATAAGGCTTTAGGAGAAGATCATCCCGAATACAATTTTTCCATACCTATGCACGAAGTGGAGCTGGATGTAATTAGCGGTGCTTCTGCTGGTGGTATAACGGGCGCTTTAAGCCTACTGAACCTAATAGACGACAACTATAGTCCCGTCAACAAGGACAATCCCGTAGGGAAAAACAACCGCTTTTATCAGAGCTGGGTCGAAATGGACGACGATGAACAAAGCAACACTTTTGAAAAATTATTGGCAACCGCAGACTTAAAAAATCTTAAGAAAGGAGAAACGCCTAAGTCCTTACTGAATCCCAATCCCATCGATAACATCGCGCATAAAGCTATCGCCCTAGAAAATATCGGAACTTATCCCAATTATGTATCCAGCAGCATGGATTTAATACTGACCACCACCAATCTGCGCGGCATCAACTTTAAAATAGATTTTAATAGTGAGGATAATGGCGGATCTATCATAACCAGTCATGCCGGTTTTTTTAGGTATAAGTTGGTAAATAAACAGTATAAAGCGGGAATTCCATTTGGCGATGAAATCTATTATGTATTGGATTTAAGTCATCCAAGAGATATGAATTTTTTAAAAGAGGCCACACTGAGTACTGCCGCATTTCCCTTAGGACTCCCCTCAAGGGAAATCATGATCCCACAGGTGTACATTAAGCGATACCCTCAATATATCTTTGGAAATAATACGGGAATTCGTCCTTTACTTATAGAAAATACACCCTATAAGTTTAATTCTATAGATGGAGGCTTAATCAATAACGAGCCTTTTGCCATAGCATTAAAAGTCCTTAAAGAGAAGTCGGCGATTCCGTATATCAAGGAACAATATGCCGTAATTATGGTTGACCCCTTCCCTAACAAAGACAGTAAGATAGAAAAAGAAAATTGCCCTTCTGATATGCTATCGGTAACCAAGGGCATGTTTAAAGCACTTCGAAATCAGGTTATGTTTAACCGCGACGGTATCCTGGACGCGATTGCATTGAACAACTATACCAAATTTTTGATTGAGCCCGTGCGTAAAACAAGGGTTGATGGTGAATTAATACGCGCTGAAAACGATTTAGCGACAGCTCCGTTTAGCGGTTTTGCTGGTTTTATAGACAAATCGTTCCGGCAACACGACTACCAATTGGGCAGACAAAATTGCCAAGCTTTTCTTCGATATTATTTTACTATACCCGAAAACGATATCAAGAAACGACTGAACCAATATCCCAATCCAGAGGCTTTTGAACGATTTTATATTCACCAACAGCCCTCGGATAACAGCAGTCCTAAGCTCTTTCCTATAATTCCCGATTTAAGAGTTCTCCATGCCAAAACCTGCGAAGCGGATATCGAAAACTTCGGCGTCGATGCCCATTTGGACTATCCCAAATACCCAGCCATCACTGAAGTACATTTTAATAAAAAATACAAAAAACTTATACAAAAGCGAATTGAACTGTTATCAAATACTTTCGTGCCACATTTTTGGTTTAGCCTTGCCAACAAACTCTTCTTAAAAAACAAATTGTCTAAGGAACTTGAGACCCTGTTGTTGGATGCTTTGAAAGCGGCTAAGTTGATCAAGCCGAACCGCTCTAGTCCACAATAAAACTTTTAAAATCGTACTAAAATTTAGTCTACAAACAACAAGAGGCCATCTATGTAAGACAGCCTCTTGTATCATTTATATTTTTTCAATTCCTAAACTACGAATTCGGATTAAAACGGTACGTCGTCGTCGTCTGGAGCAGAACCAAATACATCTTGACTAGAAGGTAAGCCCTGAGTAAAACTGTTGCTGTCTTCTGCATTCATTCGCGATGGTAATTCGTCAAACGACATAAAGTTATCTTCCAAGTTGTCGAATTTACCCAATTTCCCAATAAACTTCAATCGGATGTTTTCCAATCCACCGTTTCTGTGTTTGGCAATGATAAACTCGGCTTGTCCGTCGGTTGGACTGCGCTCTTCATCATCCCATTCTTCAATTTTATAATACTCCGGTCTATAGATAAACGATACGATATCCGCATCTTGCTCAATCGCACCAGACTCCCTTAAATCCGACAGTAACGGTCTTTTAGATGTTCCACGTGTTTCCACCGCACGCGATAACTGTGATAGCGCGATTACCGGTACACTTAACTCTTTAGCCAAGGCTTTTAAGTTACGCGAAATAGTAGAAATTTCTTGTTCTCGGTTTCCCCCTCCTTTACCATTACCTCCAGCAGTCATTAACTGTAAATAGTCTATAACAATTAATTTAATACCGTATTGCGAGGTTAAACGACGCGCTTTGGCACGTAAATCAAAAATGGATAGCGAAGGTGAATCATCTATAAATAAAGGTGCGCGTTCCAAATCCTTCACCTTAACATTTAGTTGTTCCCATTCGTGTTTTTCGAGTTTCCCAGTTCTCAATTTTTCAGACGATAATCCGGTCTCTGATGAAATCAAACGGGTGATTAACTGTACCGATGACATCTCTAAAGAGAACAAGGCTACTGGGTGATTCGACTGGATGGCAATATTTCTGGCCATGGACAATACAAAGGCGGTTTTCCCCATACCTGGACGTGCGGCAATGATAATTAAATCACTGGGTTGCCATCCTGAGGTCAATTCATCCAACTTGTGAAAACCGGTTGCAATTCCACTCAATCCCTCTTTATTTCCAATTTCTTCAATTCTCTTTTTTGCTTGCGCCACCAAAGATTGTGCTGTCTCAGAACTCTTTTTAATATTCCCCTGAGTTACTTCATACAAACGAGACTCTGCCTTGTCTAGAAGGTCAAAAACATCTGTAGTTTCATCGTAGGAATCTTCAATGATTTCATTTGATATTTTAATTAAGCTGCGTTGAATAAACTTCTGTAAAATGATACGGGAGTGAAATTCAATATGCGCGGAAGAGGTTATTTTTTGAGTTAATCCAATTAAATAATAATCGCCACCAACTAATTCTAATCGGGCATTTTTTCTCAATTGGGTAGATACAGTCAATAAATCTATCGGCTGATTTCCAACAAACAATTGATCGATTGCTTCGAAAATATACCGATGCGCTTCTTTGTAAAAAGCTTCAGGCTGAAGAATGTCAATTACTTCATCGATCCCTTTCTTATCAATCATCATGGCTCCCAAAACCGCTTCTTCTAACTCGACGGCTTGAGGAGGTATTTTTCCTTTTTCTAAGGAAATAACATTTTTATTGACAGGTTTAGACTGTGTAAAATTTTTGACTTGTTCCATATTACGAAAGTAAGGATTTTTTCATTATTAATCCCTTGGAAAATATTCACAAAAGGACGTTGAAAACTCTGTTGTCATTGTTCATAACAAAAAAATCCGAAGCGAGCTCCGGATTTTAAATATGATTATTAATCAATTATTCTTTAAATTCCCCCATATTGGCGTATTTATCCATACGTTGACTAATTAATTTTTCTGTTGATAACTTTTTCAACTCATCATAGGTTTCAACAATATATTCTTGAACGGTTTGAAAAGTTTTTTCACGGTCGTAATGCGCTCCACCTAAAGGTTCCGGAATGATATCATCGATCATTCTGTTTTTCTTCATGTCGAACGAGGTTAATTTCAAAGCTTCAGCCGCTTGTTCCTTAAACTCCCAGCTTCTCCATAAAATCGAAGAACAGGATTCTGGTGAAATTACAGAATACCAAGTGTTTTCCAACATAAATACACGGTCTCCAACACCAATTCCCAAAGCGCCTCCCGAAGCACCTTCACCCACGATAATGGTAATGATCGGCACTTGAAGTCTAAACATTTCAAAGATGTTTCTGGCAATAGCCTCACCTTGTCCGCGTTCTTCTGCTTCAAGTCCTGGGTATGCCCCCGGTGTATCGATTAGCGTAACTACAGGAATTCCGAATTTCTCGGCCATACGCATTAAACGCAATGCCTTACGGTATCCTTCTGGATTAGCCATTCCGAAATTACGGAATTGACGCGTTTTGGTATTAAAACCTTTTTGTTGGCCAATAAACATATACGATTGATCTCCAATCTTACCCAAACCACCAATCATTGCCTTATCATCTTTAACATTTCGATCTCCGAAAAGTTCTAAAAAAGTAGAACCACATAAAGCGCGAATATAATCGAGCGTGTAAGGACGACTTGGATGTCTTGACAATTGTACTCTTTGCCAAGCGGTTAAGTTTTTATATATATTCTTTTTGGTTTCTTCTAGTTTTTTCTCAATCTGCTTGCAAGTAGTTGATACGTCAACGTCAGACTCTTCACCAATTAAATTGCATTTATCCAATTGCTCTTCAAGTTCTTTTATTGGCAGTTCAAAATCTAAATATTCCATTCTTAGAGAAAAATTTTTAGTTCAGTTTAAGCGACAAAGATAAAGTTTTCCTCCTCATTGCAAAGACTAATTTTTAATTACTTTGCTTTTTTTTACATTCTTAACGATTCCGTTTAGAATTACTGTTGACAAAATCAACAAAGCACCTATATAAAAAGCGGGTGTCATTTTCTCGCTATCTTTAAAAATCAAAACCGCTAATAAGATTCCGTAAACCGGCTCTAAATTAATGGTCAACATAACCGTATATGGTGATAAAAACTTCATCACTTTGACCGAAGCTAGAAACGCAAAGGCGGTACAAAAAGAGCCTAAGAGAATCAACCACAGCCAATCCGATGATTTCACTGTAAAAAAATCTTGGTTGAATCCACCTGAAATCCCCAAGTAAAGTGACAGTATTAATAATCCACCAACTAACTCATAAAAAGTAATGATACTCGGCTCGTGTTTCTGTGCAAATTTTCCATTTATGATTGAAAAAACCGCCGATAAAAAAGCCGAAATCAAGCCCAATATAATCCCTGTTACATATTGTGTTTCTACACTAAAAATAATACTTAATCCAAAAATCACTATTAATCCAAACATCACTTCGTACCAAACTATTTTTCTTCTATAAAAAATAGGCTCTAAAATAGAAGCAAAAAAGGCACCAGTAGATATACAAGCTAAAGTAACGGAAACATTAGAGGCCTTTATGGCACCAAAAAAAGTTAACCAATGAACGGCAATGACAATTCCTGCTAAAAGAAAGAGGGTAATGTTTGTTTTGCTCGCCGTCATTTTTTGACGCATAATCAGAAAATACACAAACAAGCAGCCCACTGCAATAGCGATGCGATACCAAACCAAAGGCAAGGCTTCTAAAGAAATCAATTGCCCTAAAACCGCTGTAAAACCCCAAATAAAAACGATTAGATGTAAGTTTAAATAACTCTTTAAATTATCTCCTAGCATTGCGCAAAAGAATAACAGCCAAAATACCAAAAGAAATATTTGGAAACCAAACGGCAAATAAAGGCGGAATAGTCGAAGCCTCCGCTAAGGTTCCGAAAATTTTATCAAAGAAGATGTAGGTGAAAGCCAAGGATATTCCTACAGCGAGATTAATCCCCATACCCCCTCTTCGTTTCATCGAAGACACTGATACTGCTATAATCGTAAGGATAAAAGTAGAAATAGGCACACTATACTTTTTGTATTTAACCACCAAATAGGAGTTGATGTTAGCAGACCCACGCATGGTTTCGCGTTCAATAAATTTATTTAGCTCTCCTAAAGTCATCGTTTCAGCCGCATATACAGCAGGCGTAAGATCTTCGATGTCAAAGTCAAGTTTTAGGTCTTTCGTTTCTAGTTTTTCCAGTTGATCCCCCATAGGGCCAATGGTTCGTTTAAAATAAGACGAGAGCGTATAGTTTTTTTGTTCCGGATTCCAAGTAATTCTACTCGCTTTGATTTTGTAAAGCAATTTGTTTTCTTTAAACTTTTCCATCGTAA
This sequence comes from Flavobacterium sp., assembly GCA_040393465.1. GTDB lineage: Bacteria > Bacteroidota > Bacteroidia > Flavobacteriales > Flavobacteriaceae > Flavobacterium. Next base: position 449,225 of record JBEBUC010000001.1, read on the forward strand.
AGTTAAAACCTGTTTTGGTCTGAAAATTAAAATTACTTACATATATAAATTCATCGGGGCTGATTTGTTTATATACATTTTGCGTTTCTCGAACCTCCGAATTTCGCTTTAGATATTTGTATTTAAAGTCATTGTACCCTACACTAGCGTTGGGAACCAAAATCAATCCCATCAGTAAAGCGAATAGGGAAATTAACGTTGCTCCGACTATATATGGCCGTAAAAATCGATTGAACGAAATACCCGAACTCAAAATAGCGATAACTTCTGTATTATTAGCCAACTTAGAAGTAAACCAAATAACAGAAAGAAACAACAATATCGGGAACAACATATTGGCAAAATAGATGGTGAAATCTAAATAATAAGCCAAAACGCTAGACAACGGTACCTTATTTTCTAATATTCGATTGATTTTTTCCGATACATCCACCACTATTCCGATTGGAATAAAAAGCAGTAACATTACGGTAAACGTTCCTAAATAACGTTTTAGAATGTACCAATCGATTATTTTCATATACAGATTATATTTTTTTATATTACAGTTCTGTGCCCTTGTTCTTCCTGCTGGTTCAATAATAAACAGCAGGAAGAACCGCTACACAGAAAGTTATTTCTTTTTTTAACGCTGCAGCACAAGATTTTTACTCGTATTACAGCAAACTGTTACAAAACAACTTTTTTAACTTGTGTAAACACCACAAGTTAAATACTCGTTGAAGCATCGCAGCTATTAAATTCCAATAGTATTTAACTATTGGAATAAAATGACCTTACAGCAAGTCTTAAATATATTAAATTGTTTGTTCTTAAACTATAGTCTATTGCCTAATTGTTTTACCATTTTTTCTTTCCACGTTGCAAAGGTACCGGCTAAAATTTGTCTTCTTGCTTCGCGAACCAACCACATATAAAAACCTAAATTGTGAATGGTAGCAATTTGCTTACCCAAATATTCATTGGCGGCAAATAAATGACGTAAATAGGCCTTAGAATATTCTAAATCCACATAAGTATGCCCCATTTCATCTATAGGAGAAAAATCATCCTCCCACTTTTTATTCTTGATATTGATAATTCCGTTTGCAGTAAACAACATCCCATTTCTAGCATTACGCGTAGGCATTACACAGTCAAACATATCGATACCCAAAGCAATATTTTCCAAGATATTAATTGGAGTTCCTACTCCCATCAAATAACGCGGTTTGTCTTTAGGTAATATATCGGTAACAATTTCGGTCATTGCATACATCTCTTCTGCCGGCTCTCCAACAGACAAACCACCAATAGCATTACCGGCAGCACCTGCATTGGCAATGTATTCTGCAGATTGAGCTCGTAAATCTTTGTAAGTACTTCCCTGAACAATCGGAAAAAAGGTTTGGTCGTAACCGTATTTTACAGGTACTTTCTCTAAATGAGAAATACAGCGATCCAACCAACGGTGAGTCATGTGCATCGAACGCTTTGCATAGCGGTAATCGCATGGATATGGTGTACATTCGTCAAAAGCCATAATAATATCGGCTCCAATCGTACGTTGAATTTCCATTACATTTTCAGGTGAAAAAAAATGGTAAGATCCATCAATATGCGATTTAAACTTCACGCCTTCTTCTTTTATCTTTCTATTCGCAGATAAAGAATACACCTGAAATCCACCACTATCTGTTAGGATATTACTATCCCAGTTCATAAATTTATGTAACCCACCCGCTTTTTCTAAAATAGCTGTTTGCGGTCTTAAGTATAAATGATAGGTATTTCCTAAAATAATATCTGGCTTGATGTCGTTTTTTAGCTCGCGTTGGTGTACTCCTTTTACGGTAGCAACAGTTCCCACTGGCATAAAAATTGGCGTTTCAATAACGCCGTGATCAGTAGTTATTTTTCCAGCCCTAGCTCTGGATTGTGGATCGGTATGTAATAAATCGAATTTCATAATGCCTTTTTACAATTGGCAAAGATAATTGAAATCTACACAATCTACTGTTTTTTTTAAGTAGATTCTTCCCGTGACCAATTCGCCTAGTCGCGTATGGCTTTGGGGCTTGCTTGCGATGCTAATTGCTCTTAATTTTCCAGGCATTGCTACAACCAAACACAGCACGCTTGACGTATTCGTTTGGAGTTAATTTTTCCTCAAAATCAACCAAATGACTACCGGAGCTCCCAGAATCGAAGTTATGGCATTAATAGGCAATACAAAAGCTTGTCCGGGGTATTGGGTAATCATATCACAAATCAACAGGAGTGTCGCACCTAAAAGCATGGAAGCGAAACACAATATTCTATGACTACTGGTTTTAAACAGCATTCTCGCTATATGAGGCACAGCCAATCCAACAAAAGCTATAGGTCCAACAAAAGCGGTAGAAACACCAGACAAAATACTCGTAGCTAAAATAATTAATATACGTGCCGTTTTAACTTGTATTCCCAAACTAGCAGCATAACGCTCTCCCAACAACAGGGCATCTAATGCTTTAAAAGACATAAAAGTTAGGGTAAGTCCTACTAAAACGGCCGTGGTAAAAAAGAAAACAATGTTCCAATCTAAATTCCCCAGACTTCCCATTGCCCAAAACGTATATCGTTTAAGCTGTTCGGCAGTACTAAAATAAGTTAACACACCTACAACGGCGCTCGCAAAACTACCAAACATCAAACCGACAATCAATAAAGTCACCGAATCTTGTATTTTTCGAGCTACGGATAAAATCAATAACAGAATACAGAAACTACCCAAAATAGAGGCTGCTGCTATTCCTCCTGACGAGATAAAAAAACCTTGAAGATAAAGCGGCAGAAAGGAGGCTCCTAATATAACGATTGCCACACCTAGACTAGCACCAGAACTCAATCCCAAAACATAAGAGTCGGCCATTGGATTTCGAAATAAGGTTTGCATCATCAGTCCACTAACCGATAAGGCTATTCCAACCAATACCGCTATTATGGCTTTGGGAAACCGATAATACAAAATAATGTATTCCCAACTATCTCGTTCTAATTCTTTCCCAATCAATAACAAAAAAACCTGTTTAAACGGAATATAAATAGCGCCTAAAGAGATATTGGCTATAAAGCAAAAGCACAAAACAAATAGTAACGTTATCATCCAAAAAGACGTAGAAAAGCCGTTATTTTTACTGGAGTCTTTCATAAAAAGTTCGTTGATAATCGGGGAATATTTCGGGATGTATAATAGAAATTAAATCTTTTAAAACCAAATCCGGTCTTGTCGGACCCAATTCGTAAAACAACACTCCCCCAGTCTTTCCCTTTTTTCCGACGAAGGAATATACTTGTTTGTTTTTAAACGCATCAAAATTAGCATAATGGGGATTGGCTTTACTCAATTGCTCTAAGGTTTCGAACTGCGCTGGATTGATCCAGAAATCCGCTTTCTTTGCACGATCGTAAACCGCTTCAAAAGATAGCGCCAAACTTCCTGTTCCTTCACTAGTTTTCCAAAGGTAATCGGATTGAGCATCGTTAAAAAAAACCGCAGCCCAGCTTTGACCCTGTGGCAAATACCAAACATCTTGATACATAGCACCACTTAAAACCGTCGGTTTTGTAGTCGTTTTACTGATTTTCGCTAGTGTTTCCTTATAGTTTTGTTCAATGGTTGTAAAAGTCCTCTCGGCCACGTCGCTTTTATTAAAAAGTGCCCCAAAAAACTTAATCCATTCGGCTTTGCCTAAAGGCGTTTGTTCTGCCCAATCGCCGTTATAAACCACTTGAATTCCAGACTTTTCCAAGGTATTTAGCACCTGATTATTTCCGTCCATACCAAAGGCAACTAAAACATCTGGATGCAGATCAAGTACTATTTCAGTATTTAGTATTTCATTTTTACCAATTTCACGAATACTACCTGCCTCTATTTTGGCGCGAACCAAGTCGGAAGATATATAATCCAAGCCAGGAAATCCTTTTAAAGCTCCTAATTCATCTAAGATTTCCAAAGCCGGTAAATGCGTTGTAGAAGTTACCAATACCGTTTTTATAGGAACCGATATCGTTGGAAACTTAGATAGGGAATCGGGCAAATCGGCAGCATCCTTTTTTAATATATAGGTCAGATTTTCAGTTGCTCCAGGCCAAGGTCGTGTTACCTTAAGTACTGAGAAGTTTTCGTATTCATACAATTCAAATCCATCGGCATAATGAATAGAGTTGGTGACTGTTGTCGCTTTTTCAACCGCTTCCTTTTGCTTACAACTAACCGCAACTAATAAAAATAAAACAAAAATACAGGGTAAAAACTTTTTCATCGGCTATGATTTTTACAAATGTAGGCTTATTTTGCGAAAAAATAAATTGGAATTCAAGCTTAGAAGCAGGTTAGAAAGGACATTCTTATAACTTTGAAATCAAAAACCCCCTTTAAAAGGCGCCTTTTTGAAATTTAAAAAACAAAATTGATGATTATCAGTAAAAAAAACCGCAGAAAACTTGTTATTTTAATAATTCAGTATAATTTTGAAAAAGAAAAATAATGTTTATATTTTGTTAAAACGAAATATGGCGTTTAACGTCCCAATATTGATTCAACACAAAACCAATTTTTAAAATGAAAAAAATAATTCTTTTAGCACTGTCTGTCTCCTTTTTTATTTCATGTAGCAAATCGGACGATGCTTTTGTAACAGATCCAATAAAGGACAATTACAGCAATACCATCTTAATGTTAAATGAAGGAGGTTTCGGTGCGTCCAATTCTAGCATTGACGCTGTCAGCAACAGCCTTAGCGACATAAAACGCAACATCTACACCAACGACGAATCGGTATTAGGTGATGTAGCTCAAAGTATGGGATTCCTAAACGACAAAGCTTTTATTGTGGTAAACAATTCAAACAAGGTTGAAGTTGTGAATCGCTATAGTTTTGAAAAAGTAGTTACCCTACTGGAAAAAATCGACCAACCGCGCTCTGTTGCGTTTGCAGCTGGTAAAATTTATGTAACCAATGCAACAAGTAAGGCAGTTACCATTTACAACAGTGAAAATTACCAATTTATTAAAGAAATAAAATTAAACGGACCTGTAGAGCGTGTGGTCTCTGAAAACAACAAAATCTACGTTCAAAAAGCAGCCTTTGGAGCCGGAAATGAAATTGTTGTTATCAATGCAACTACAGATGAAATCTCTTCTACCATTAAAGTTGCCGATGCTTTACAAGATATCGTTGCCAATACCGGTTTCGTTTATGCTATAAGCAGCATTGATACCCGTACTAATTTTTACAAAATCAATACTGAAGATGATAAAGTAATTACCTCTTTTACCTCTACAAAAGTACCTAACGGTCAAAAATTAAGAGTGGACCAAAATGTACTATATTATTTATCTAATGGTAGTGTATATTCTTGGAAGCCTTTAGCTACTACTGTAGACTATAAACCTTTATTTAGTATTAAAGGATCGGGATACGGTTTCCTTTATGGATTTGACGTTATCGACGGACGGGTATTCACTGCCGATGCTCTAGACTTCAAATCAAAAAGTGCTGTAGTGGTGTATGATTTAAAAGGAAAAAAAATCAACACTTTTGACGGAGGAATTAGCACCAACAATTTCTACAAAAACTAAACGGATTAAAAAATCATCTAAAATGCTTTTCAGTTCTGAAAAGCATTTTTTTATGGCAAAGAATTTGCTTATATTACAATAGCAGCGCATAAAACTATTAAAACAAGAAAATTAAAAATACTTTGAGTCAAAAAAAAACAACAACTGCACCTTCTAAAAAAGGTCTATTGATGATTGGCTTAGGCCTATCGTTTCTAATTCCTATCGGATTATTAACTTATAGAACAATACAAAAGAATAAAGTAGAAACAGAACAAGCAGAAACAACTCGCTTTACAACGGATTCTAAATCCATTGTAGAGACCGAAAAAGCGTTACAATTACTATCGACACAAGTAAATAAAGGATTGGATTCTATTAAAAATAATAAGGATGAAAAATAATTACAAAAACATATTGGGTATTTTGAGCTTCTCTTTATGGAGTTTGACCTCCTTTGCTCAAGCAGAATTTAACAAATTCGATGATAACGACAAAGTGAGTACCATCAATGTCAACAAAAAAATGTTTGACATGATGTCTAATGTAAAGATGGATACCTCTAATAAAGAGAATCAAGCCTATCTAAACTTAATTAAAAAACTGGAAACGCTCCGAGTTTACTCTACAAAGAACAGTGCATTGAGCGCCGACATGAAAGTGGTTACTGATAATTTTGTCAGTTCGAAATCATTTGACAATTTAATGACCATAACCGATCAAGGGGCTAAGGTTAAAATATATGTCAATCCAGGAGCAACAGCCAATACCATCAAACAGTTGTTAATGTTCTCTGATGGATCGGGACAAACGGAAACGATTATATTATTGCTAACTGGAAATTTTAGTCTGAATGAAATTTCGGCTATCACGGATAAAATGAATCTTCCCGGAGGTTCGGCATTAAAAAAAGCTTCAAACCAATAAATATTTAAACTCCCTATTCGGGAGTTTTTTTATGCCTAATCCGCATGGTCTAAAATGGTTTTTAGATGAGGAGCAAAGTCTAATCCCCATTGATTTACTGCTTGAATAATGGGCAATGCCTGCCTCCCCCTTACTGTAATAGCATATTCGACTTTGGGCGGTACTTCGGGATAAATCTGTTTGGATACCATACCGTGAAATTCCAATTGTTTGAGTTGCTCATGGAGCACACGTTTGGTAATGTCCGGTATGGCTTCTATCAAATCTTTGGGTCTACTGATTCCGTTATCGATTTCTTGTAGTATACAAAACTTCCATTTTGAAATGATGACCTCTAAAGCGATTCCGGTTCCACATTCAAAATCTAAAGGTATTTTGCGTTGATACATAAAACTGTTATTTAGGTAAAAATACGAAAAATTAACAAAGCCGCAGTCCCAAATGATTAAGAATTGATTATGCTGAATTTATCACTTAGGTAGAATTTTATCCCTTATTGCGTAGCTACTTCCACTGCCTTAATTTTGCTGTATAAAATAAATCACTATGAAAAAACTGGTCATCATTACCCATCCCCACATAGAAAATTCACTGGTAAATAGCCGGTGGATAGCGGAATTGCAAAAAAACCCGGAACATTTTACGGTTCACGCCTTATACGAAAAGTATCCCGATGGCAAAATAAATATCGAACAAGAGCAAAAACTCGTTGAAGCACATGATATTATTATTTTTCAATATCCCTTGTATTGGTTCAACTGTCCTCCCTTACTTAAACAATGGCTCGACGAAGTATTACTTCACGGCTGGGCATACGGCACCACTGGAGACAAGTTGAAAGGAAAAAAAATTGCCTTAGCCATTTCCGCTGGAATTAAAGAAATAGATTATCGAGAAGACGGTTTATACCAGGGTACCATAGAACAACTGAGCTTGCCCTTTAAAATTACCGCTCAATATGTAGGGGCCGAATTTATCGATATTTTTTGCTGGTATGATGTAGAGCACCAACCTTCGCCAGTAGTTGTCGAAGAAAGTGCTCAAGCTTATATCGATTTTGCACTTGCCCTTTCCTAAGTAAAAATCAACAAAAAGTTTACTAAAAACCAATCGACATAATCTCTGAAATACTCGCATAAAAAATACCTAATCCCCATTTTAATTCCGAAATTTGATACGCTTTAAATCTAAAAAAGACAACTATGGTATTACCACTTTTAAATACTTTGATTTTCACTTTCTTGGGTGTCATTCACGTGTATTGGGTTATGGGAGGCACATGGGGCATGACTGCTGCTGTACCCACCAACGAAAACGATCAAAGACTCTTCGAGCCTGGCAAATTAGGTACTTTGCTAGTTGCCCTAGGCCTGTTTCTATTCGGATTAATTAACCTGTTTAATACGGGTTGGATCTCTTTAAACCTAGAACGCGACTATGGTAAATACGGCATTTTGATTATAGCTATACTATTTGCCCTTCGATGTATGGGCGATTTTCGCTATGTTGGATTTAGCAAACGCTTTAAAACATCCTATTTTGCTCGTATGGATAGCAAGTACTTTAGTCCTTTATGTTTGTTTTTGGCACTCTCACACCTTTACCTTTTTATCGCTTAATCTGCCAACGTCAAAGATTATATACTAATCCTAATTCAAAAGGGATTTCGATGTTCGAAATCCCTTTTGAATTATTTTTAAATCTTAGCAAGTAAACTTTTTTAAATCCCTAAAAATTTAAAGGCTTCCGCTACTTTAAACTCTTTGTTGGTTTTTCCATTATAGGTTTTAAAATCATCCAAACTCAATTTCATTACCTTTCCTTTAGGGCTTAAATCAAAATCTTTAAGATCTACCCAAAAGGTATTCGGAGTTAATACGGTTTCAAAATAATAAACCAAGTTCTTTTGATCGGAAACCGAACGCCAACGTGTTGACGAAATATTAGGTTCTTGTTCGGACGAAATTCCAAACGGTACCGAACAATTGCGAATAACACTAAAAACACTGGCTACAGCATTACGCACATGATCGGTTTGCGGAATGGCGTTGATGTAATACGAGGCGCGAACAAAGCGATCCGCTGCCCTATTGGTTCCCGGTAACATGATCGTTCCAGGAATCCCTTTCCAATAACTATTCAAAGCCAATTGCTCGTTAAATACAGGTGAATTGGTCATGACCGTATAAGACGCATCGTGATGAATCATCAATTTACCATTAATGTATTCAAAAATAGCGTTATCACCCTGAGCATCTGATATCGATAAATGTAAGGTAGTGAATTTTTGAGTTCCCGGTATATAATCACTAACCACTACAAAGGGTTCTTTTTCCAAATGTTTTACCGCTTCGTCTACTGTCGCAAAATTATCTAATACATACTGTGCCCAAGTGGCAATTGAAATCCCTTTTTTATTCCCTTTTCCATCGAATTTAGGATATTCCGATTCGACCAACCACAAAATATTGGCTACCAAACCCTTTTCATTCATCCCATCGGCAGTGGCAATATCCCAAGCTGTGCTAATGACACTTCCATACTTAGAATCCCATTTTACAGAATTTGGACCTACTTCCCCACTGCGTTGCATACCTCTGGGAAACACCCATAGATTTGCTTGTATGTCATCCTTCCAATCCATGGAACGCGCCGTAATAACTGTACCGTTGGGGCCTTTATAAACCACACGAGTACAGGCGCCGGCTTTGGTCCAAAACCCAGCAACCATAAAGCCTAAAAACAGCAACAAAAGTGATAATTTTCTCATAAGGGATGTGTTTCGTTATTATTATAGTAAATATACTTACAATTAACGGTGAGTTACAAATGAAAACCATGTTTTTAGTTAAAAAATATGAATTTCAAGTACTACTTTCCTTTTAAAGCAATTCACTATATCAAAAAATAGGGGTCATTTTCATTTTGATTTTCTACTTTTCAAAAACAAGTGAGTAAACGCCAAAAATAGAACAAGTCGATTTAGAATACGAACACTTTGACGTACAGCGTATCCCTTTTAACAATAAACGATATGAGGCATTATTATGACCGATGTGTCCCTTTTCAAATTATAGCGTTATTTTAAAATGTTTGTCTGTAAACAACAAAACAACCGTTAGCACACACATCATTAATGAATTATAGAAATGACTATACTCCTGATGTGCCATGTGTGTAGCGAATGCGCCAACAGCAAAAGGAAAAAGATATATCACACCCAATGTTTTAAGCCGCCGCTTAAATAGGCCCGCTAAAATGAGTGCTACTCCCAACAACTCCCCAGCTCCTATAAGGATAGTCGCTGTTTTAGTAAACCCCAACGACTGCATACTTTGCATCATGGACGATTTTTGAAAGACTTTAAACAGTGACGCATATCCAAATACATAAACATAATAAACCAAACTCGACCAGTGAATTAGTGACTTAACTCTTTCCATTTTATATTTTTTTATTAATCATCCAAATATCTTTATTAAATTGTGTTTACAACATAACGCACTGAATTCTATGTTACTAATAAAAAAGTATGTATAAAATGAGGAAACTAAAATCAACAAATACGATTAATGAAAATTACTGGAAAGAACATTGCGGGATATCGCACACCTTGTCGGTAATTGGTGGTCGCTGGAAAATAAACATCCTTAGTTACCTTTTAAACGAACAAAAACTAAGGTATAACGAATTAAGAAAGCGGCTGCTTGGAATTTCGGAACGAGTACTAATTTCAAAATTAAAGGAATTAGAAAAAGATGGCTTAATAAAGCGAACCGTTTTTCCACAAGTTCCTCCAAAGGTCGAATATGCGCTAACAGATACAGGAAAAACCTTAGAGAAAATAATTTTATTACTGGATGATTGGGGCGAAGTGAATAGCACAAAATTAAAACTACCGTAACTAATTTTAAAAAATGAAATAGGATGCTTGAAAAAAAAGACCAGGTCGTAATAACACTAAAAGGAACGTTTCTAAATAGAATGGAGACCGAGCAGTACTGACTTTATTAGTCTATTTTTGTTGTAAACAAAGTAAACTCAAAACAATATGTCAAAAACAAAACTTACCATAAACAACAACGGATCGGTAAAAATAGAAGGCGATTTTGAAATCGTAGATAGAAATGGAGACACTTACGGATTGCAAGGCAGAACCGTACTTTCTATTTGTCGTTGTGGACTTTCAAAAAACAAACCCTTTTGCGATGGAGCCCACAATGGACATTTCGAACATGAAGCCCTAGCCTTTGATCTTCCTCCTAAAAAAGTCTAAGTATATTTTTTTAAGTATACGAACTAATGCTAAGCAACTGTTTTTTTTGTAAAATCCTAACAGTTGTTTAGCATTTTTTGTTTGTAGAAAAGTTGAATCGCTCTATTAAAAACGGTACCTCAATTCAGATAGCACCTATAAACGTACTTCACTTTTTATAAACAAGGAGCTTTATTTATAAAAACACCATATCCTATATCGATTTGATAAAACACACTTATCAACACCGATAAATTTTCTGTATTTTTCGGAACTAGACCATACCGTTTAGTCACTACTTCCCGATAAACTCACCGTATTGGATTGATTCTCCCAGACCATAGAGCAACAGTAGGAAAAACAAGGCATAAAAAAAAGCAACTCTTTTGAAGTTGCTTTTTTTTTGTGACCCGACTGGGGCTCGAACCCAGGACCCCAACATTAAAAGTGTTGTGCTCTACCAACTGAGCTATCGAGTCATTATATAATCTAGTAAATCAATTGTATTGGAAAAAAAGAGGTAAAAACTCTTATATCTCTAATTTCAAGCACTTTTAAACTTAAAAGTCACCCTGATTAGATTAATTTCTATATATCAATCAAGCCTTTTTAACTATTTCTATATATCGAACAACGTGATTTGATATACATTAAACTTGTTTTGTGATAGTCTTTTCTTATATTTGTAGTGCAAAGGTAGGAAAAAAAACCAAACGTCAAAATTATGGCTACAGTAAATTTTTTAGTCAAAGGAACTACCAACCCATCAAAGATTTATTTGAGGTTCGTGAATAACGGAAGCATCAACATTACAACTATCACGGAGCTAGTTGTTAACCCCAACTTTTGGGACCCAAAAAACCAAAGGATTCGCAATGGATTAGAGGTCCGAAATAGAGGTGAAATTAACTTAACATTAACAAAGATAAAGATAAAAATCATCTCCGTATTCAACTGTGAATACCTAAATGGAGGGGTCATAAATAAGATTGGATTGATAAAACGATACAATCTTTCTTTAATCGACCACAAAGCGAAGTTTCTTCTAAAATTGATGAGACAGAATTCAACTTAACTGACTTTTCCGAAAATTGGTTAAAAGCATCTGCTCCTCATTTTAAAGTAAAAGCAAACAAGTAAATGGACGATAAAACAATCGCTCATTTTACTATTTTAAACAATATCATTAAAGATTACGAAGGCAATAACAAAATAGCCTTAGATAAGATTACAAGTGCCTTGATGGACAGTTTTAGTACTTACTTATCAGAAACTAGAGGTTACGCGGAAAATACCGCAAAAAGAATGATAGACCGCTTTAAGTTCCTTTGTGCGAGAGCCGAAGAAGTAAACTTTTTACAGAAACAGATCCAAAGACAAAAAAGAAGTAACTCGGAAAAAAATAGGGAAATATCATAAATACGAATTGGTTTCTTCCCATATTTGTCGCAGAAGTTTTGCAACTAACTTGGTAGGTAAAATCCCCAATAGTGTACTTATGGATATTGCAAAATGGAAATCCGAAAAACAAATGCTATCATACTAATTAAAGACAAATCATAGAATCAGCTCTAATCCTTAAAGAGTATTGGGACGAGCAAAATATCAATTAAGAGATGGGAGAAGAAAAAAGCATTATAACACCTCACCCCGAAAGAATGCAATTGCTTTTAGAGGCATTGGAAATAACAGCTAATAATCTATCTGTTGATTTAGGCTATAAAAATAGTATGAGCATCTATTATGTGCTAAACGGGAGAAATAAGATAAATGAACAAATGATTAAAAGGATCATCAAAATCTATCCTTCTGTCAATTATTTATTCCTTTCTTATGGAGAACTACCGGTACTAGTGCCCCCTGCTCTTGCTCAAACACCAAAAAACTTGCTTGGCGAAGTTGCGAATCTAGAAGATTTGAATTTAAAATTAGAACTATTATTCAAGTCCCAAAATAGATTAACTCAAAAACTCGAAAATATTGAAAGTCTTTTGGTTCAATTAGTGAATAAAAAATAAAAAAAACGCGGCACTGTCTCTTAAAGTGTGTAAGTCAAAAATAAAGCTTGGGTTAGGTTTTACATTAAAGTCTAACCCTTTCTTGAATCATGGTTATAAAATCCTAACTGTCGATTCCAATAAATATGATGCACGCTACTGGATGCAACATTTTTTAGAACTGGATATTTTCCAAGACGAAAACTTCTTTACCAAAAAGTACTTGAAGTTCTGTCAGGATTTTGCAAAAGATGTGGTGTTTCCAGCAGAAGATAAAAAAGAAGAGGTTATGTTTCTGAACCGCTCCGTAAACTACTTTGCTAAAAATGATGATTTCGAAGAAAGCAGTTTCTTAAATGAAGTCATTGACAACCCTGATTTGATTTCGGAATATAAAAACTACAAGGTAGATCGCGGAGAAAAATACAGTATCGAAGACACAACTAATTTCGCGATATCCAATTCAGCCGTAACCAATGCTCGAAAGAAATTCAAAAACGGGATTAACCTGGATACGAATATTACGATTAAACTTGATTTTATCAATCCTGAATCGGCAAATTAATATTTGGAAAAAGGATGGGATGATGAAAAGCAGATGTTTTACTACTTGGCTTACTTTAACAAAGTATTATGACAAAAGATGGTAAAACTACTTTTTAGATTAATTTAATCCTAATTGTTCTTGTTTTTTTACTTTTATGATTATTTGTGTGTATTTTAAAGCATTAATGATTATGTTTGTAAAATATTATTATAATTTTAATAAATTATTTATAAATTTAAAAAAACCAAATTTTGAAAAAATTAATTGTTTTATTTGTTAGTGCGTTAACTTTTTTTTCTTGTGGTAAAGAATCACTTGATCCGGAAGCCTCTAGAAATATTGAAAATATCATCAAAAATGATATTGAGGTTATTTCAGAAAAATATTTAAAAGACCGTCAATACCTTATTCTATCAAGTAAACCTAAAACAAATTGGTGGAAAACAACAGTCGTAAGTGCGGCTGATGTAGCTGGTGCTATTGCAGGAGGATCTGCAGGAGCCCTAACAGGTCCAGGGGCTGTAATAGCGACTCCTTATTTTGCCGCATGGGTTGGTTTTATGGCTTCAGCAGGAATGCAAGAATTATATCCTCCAATGCTAACCTATAATCCTTCTCCGGTTGATAAATTTAATTTTCACTCTAACATTTATGGTGTTGCTCACAATGAATTATTATATTATTCATTAACAAACAAAATAGATCTACAATTAGATAGCGGTGCTATATCAGTTGATTTAGAACAGTTACTTTTGAGTAAAAAATATTTTGAAGGCGATATTAATATTGTGTTTGAGAAATTCAAAGACGTAAAAGGTGTATTACTTAATGATATCAGTAATACTTATTACAATTTTAAGGAAAACAAGCTTGAATATGAGTTTTATAAAAAATATAGTTCTTCAGAACAAGAAGTAATTTTTTATTTAGAAACAAAAAAAGTTATCGAGCAGCTAGGCAACATTGAAGAAGCTTCAAAATTTTTATTAGAATTAGATAGCTATCTTCTACAAACAAAAAATTTCACGAATACAGAAAAAGAAAAATTACATATGTTCTTGGCTGTTTACAACGCAAGTTTACATTTTTGGGAAATAAACAGCTAAACGATGAACTTGAATATATTAAAAAAAATAAACAATATAGTACTCTGTGTATTTTTTCTTATAATTTTTATAATGGGAATTGAGAAAAGATCATCCTTTTTTATAATTGGAGGTGGTGTGTGTTTTATAATAATGTTTTATATGGTACTAAAAAATTATAAAAAAAATTAAAACCATATAAAATAAAAATGCTGAATCATTAAAATATGATTCAGCATTTTTATAGTGAAAAACTTACTTATATTTAGAAATTCCAATTAAGTACAATTGCTTTTAGCGTAAGTTAATTGATCTAAAGTTGAAGCACAAAAATTTAAAAAGAGAAGTAAATTGAGTTATACTCTTTTGGGGAACATATCCTTTGAAGTCCGAAAGGAAGTTTCTAAAAAAGAACGCATAAAACAAAAGCCCATAATGGGCTTTTGTCTTTTAGTTAAGTTTGTCCGTTTTTTTCTTCAAACCAGCCTTCTTCCATAAAACTAATAATGCAGCAACAATGGATAATGGTAAACTAATAATAAACGTAATATAAAATCCTCCTGCAATAGCAGGCTCTCCTCCCACTGTAAAATAAATGCCTACAAACATTATGAAGAGATTCAAAACTAACCAGATTATTATAAATTTCTTCATATATAAATTATAAGTTATGCGAAATAAGGAAAACGTTATTTAATTTAGCTATAGCTAGTAGAGCCGAATTTCGAATGCATTAAACTACTCCATTTAGTTACGTAAAGCGATTCTACTAGCAATTTCACCTTGGAGTGTATTAAGCCAAATAGAGAAAAAAGAAGTGTCTTCAATCAGACTCTCTACTTCCTTAACCTTTTGTCATTATTCATTTTCTGTTTTTATTTCACTACCAGAATAAGCGGTGATTTTAACTTATGATAGGTCATCATTTAATTTATCAACTAGAATAACAACTTTCATTAACGACGAACATTTCTTTTCATAAACATTCTTACTAGTTATAATTAAGCCTGTATTTAAATCCGTTTGCTCTATCGAAAACTGCTCAGACTGTAATAAACTCAGAGCTGCCTTGTAAACATCCTCAAATTTATTATCATACTGTTTCATTGTCATGATTTTAATAACAAATGGGGTCTTGCATTTTTTGTCCATAACTAATGGATATCGACAATCAAAAACCAAACACAATCAAAAACCTATTTAAAAACTTCTTTGTAGTCATAATTAATATTTAGCTGAAATTACTGAGAAGTCTTTTACTTATCATTCGAATCAAAAATCACTCAATAACGTACAGCAGAAAATATATGGAAGTTCCAAAATGAGAAGTCAATTCGAGTATCACTTGCGAATGATTTCATTAAAAGGATATGACGAATGGGAGAAAATCAAGCATACCAATGGAGTAGTAAAAGGAATTATTAAAGAAATCGAAGATGAAAAATAAGCTATATAGTGATTTCTCACTACATAGCTTATAGATTTCTTATAGGCAGTCATGTCTTATTAACCCATATTGACAGTATTTGTCTTGTGCATTTTGCATTCGGGCTTTTCTAGCGACTGTTGATTCGTTTGGAATATGACGAAGCCATGCTGTTGCGCGTTTGTAACCTATAGTATTAGGATCAGTAATTGGTGTGCCAGAGACATCACAAGCATATACTTCTACGCTAAAACACATATCGGGTTGAACAAAAGATGTGACTTGATTAGATTCGTTTTGAGCAAAAGCTCCGATTGAGAACATAAAAGCTCCCATTAACATTAATTTTTTCATAATTATCAAATTGGTTAACAATAAATATATTAAAAAATATTAACATCTAAGGTTTATAATCATAAATTAAAATTACTAACCACTTATTTTAATATAATATTAACAAAAAAACACCTGACTAAGTATGCAAAAAAGCCACAACCACAACCATTTTTGGATCGAGGACGAAATCCTCTATGAAAGCTACCGAACCATTCGAGGATTACAATCTCGCCAAATAATAGAAGTATCCGTTTGCGAAAATACCTCCTTGAAATTGAGAAGTTAACCAAGGAAATCCGAAAGGAGGTTTCTAAAAAAGAACGCATAAAACAAAAGCCCAAAATGGGCTTTTGTCTTTTAGTTAAGTTTGTCCGTTTTTTTCTTCAAACCAGCCTTCTTCCATAAAACTAATAATGCAGCAACAATGGATAATGGTAAACTAATAATAAACGTAATATAAAATCCTCCTGCAATAGCAGGCTCTCCTCCCACTGTAAAATAAATGCCTACAAACATTATGAAGAGATTCAAAACTAACCAGATTATTATAAATTTCTTCATATATAAATTATAAGTTATGCGAAATAAGGAAAACGTTATTTAATTTAGCTATAGCTAGTAGAGCCGAATTTCGAATGCATTAAACTACTCCATTTAGTTACGTAAAGCGATTCTACTAGCAATTTCACCTTGGAGTGTATTAAGCCAAATAGAGAAAAAAGAAGTGTCTTCAATCAGACTCTCTACTTCCTTAACCTTTTGTCATTATTCATTTTCTGTTTTTATTTCACTACCAGAATAAGCGGTGATTTTAACTTATGATAGGTCATCATTTAATTTATCAACTAGAATAACAACTTTCATTAACGACGAACATTTCTTTTCATAAACATTCTTACTAGTTATAATTAAGCCTGTATTTAAATCCGTTTGCTCTATCGAAAACTGCTCAGACTGTAATAAACTCAGAGCTGCCTTGTAAACATCCTCAAATTTATTATCATACTGTTTCATTGTCATGATTTTAATAACAAATGGGGTCTTGCATTTTTTGTCCATAACTAATGGATATCGACAATCAAAAACCAAACACAATCAAAAACCTATTTAAAAACTTCTTTGTAGTCATAATTAATATTTAGCTGAAATTACTGAGAAGTCTTTTACTTATCATTCGAATCAAAAATCACTCAATAACGTACAGCAGAAAATATACGGAAGTTCCAAAAAGAGAAGTCAATTCGAGTATCACTTGCGAATGATTTCTCTAATCGGTTCTGACGAATGGGAGAAAATCGAGCACCCCAATGGAGTAGTAAAAGGAATTATAAAAGAGGCAAATAAAAAAACGACCGGTTAAGGTCGCTTTTTATAAAAAAATGTAGTCTAAAAAGCAACTTCACTAATAATTGGATCAACTACAATTGGCTCTATAACAACTGGTGAACATCTGTCGAGCCTGATTCGTTCCAACAGAGTTGGTGTTCTTCCATGTTTCATTATAAAAATATCATCAAATGATAATTTTGTTTTTAGTGATGGTAATGTACAATAATTGTTTTGAACACAATACCAGTTATCTGCAGACTGCTGTAAAGATGCTAACCCTGCTTGTGTTTTGAATTCCGAGACGTACGCTTTTTGAGCAACTCCACAACTAGTCATAATAAACGTGTGATCGGATGTAGCTTGAGCAAAAATCCCCATTGAGAACATAAAAGCTCCCATTAACATTAATTTTTTCATAATTATTAAATTGGTTAACAGTAAATATATTAAAAAATATTAACATCTAATGTTTATAGTCATAAATTAAAGTTGCTAATTACTTGTTTTTAATATAATATTAACAAAAAAACACCTGACTAAGTATGCAAAAAAGCCACAACCACAACCATTTTTGGATCGAGGACGAAATCCTCTATGAAAGCTACCGAACCATTCGAGGATTACAATCTCGCCAAATAATAGAAGTATCCGTTTGCGAAAATACCTCCTTGAAATTGAGAAGTTAACCAAGGAAATCCGAAAGGAGGTTTCTAAAAAAGAACGCATAAAACAAAAGCCCAAAATGGGCTTTTGTCTTTTAGTTAAGTTTGTCCGTTTTTTTCTTCAAACCAGCCTTCTTCCATAAAACTAATAATACCGCAATAATGGATAATGGTACACTAATCATAAACGCAATATAAAATATTCCCGCTATATCAGGTTTTCCTCGCACCGTAAAATTAACTCCTACAAACATTATGGCGAAATTTAGAACTTACCCTATTATTATAAGTTTTTTCATATAAAAATTAATTGTTTCGTTTAACAAAATTCCAAATCTGATTTAATGCACATGTAATCATTAA
Organism: Flavobacterium sp.; assembly: GCA_040393465.1. Lineage (GTDB taxonomy): Bacteria > Bacteroidota > Bacteroidia > Flavobacteriales > Flavobacteriaceae > Flavobacterium. The sequence continues at coordinate 467,739 of JBEBUC010000001.1, forward strand.
TGAAACTGCAAAAGCAGGTCCGCTTATATTGGCACCAAGTTGACACCTCCAATCTTGCACACAGACATCATACCCACACTCAATACATTGACTGAATTTATACACGCCACAATTATGCATTGGGTGATATTTATGCAAAGGTGGGTTTTTAGAATCATTTAGTACATCATTAACAAAGAAAGTGTAGAAACCTTCAAAATCCTTTTTTATAACAGTTCCTTTATTGTCAATCTCAAGAGAAATCAATTTTTCTCTATTCAACGTAGCCATGTTAATTTTTTTATCACCTGATTTGGTTACTTCTTCTTGAGAAGTAGGAGGAGTAAATTTGTTTTCACTCTGATATACCAATAAAAAAGAATCTGTTTTTCCTTAAAATGGTATTTAATAAACAAATAAATCTTCTACTCCGAAATCCATTCTTGTTATATTGTTTGTATCTAGAAGTTCTTTTTTAACATCGATTTCATCAAATAATTGTGTTATTAATTTATTGTCTTTACCAATCGTTTCTATTTTAAAATAATCATTTTAAATCTAGATAACTTATGTAAATTATCTAGATTTTATTTTTAGATTTTTTAATGATAACTGCTTTACATTAAATTTTAATCAACACAAGTTTTGTATGGTTAGAACCGAAGAAAAAAACGAAGAAAAAATAAATTTAGTTGTGTTTTTTATTACCAAAATGCATGTTTCTGGTCTTGTAACCTTTTAATATTGTTATTTGTGTGTGTGTTTTTATGTGTAAAAACTTGTTTGTTAAATTTTATTTAGTTATTTTTAACTTAAAATTAACCATAAAATTAAATAATTATGAAAAAAGTCCTTTTGTTATGTGTTTCTTTGATGTTGTTTTCGTGTTCTCATGAAAGCGAAATCAATGAGAAAAACCAAGATTTAACCAAAACCTCGCAAGCGATAAATTATTCTGATCCGATCAGGGTTAAGTTGATAAATAATACATCTACTCAATTTCATTTGGGCTTGATAGTTAAACCGCGTTACTTCGATGCAGGTACAGCTACACTTCACGATCCAGAGGGTTTTATGCCAAGTGGATTTCCGGTTTTAAATATTGTACAACCCGGCCAAGTGAAGAATTACATATATAGTTATGCTTATCCATTTAAAGATATCTTAAATGAGGCGAATGTTGGTGGGAATATTGATTATTGGAACGTTATTGAACGATATTTGATCGCTTCTATAGTGGTAAAACATCCAATTACCGGAAACACATTTGTTTTAAGTCCTTTTGACGTATTGTATGATTCTTCCACATCGACCAACCTCGTAGGAAATATTTTCACCAATTACAATCTAAACAGTCCTTGGGGAGATGAAGTATTTTATAGAGACGGACCGCATTATCATACCGAAACCATAGGGGCAAATTTATACCAGGATTTTAAACTAACTTTAAACACAACTACTGATGAGTTAGTATTGGAGATTGTAGAATATTAAGATGCTGTTATAGATGCTGCAAAACGATAAAAAGCTCCTACTTCGGGGCTTTTTTCGTTTCATTAATTAGTTCCCTTCGATAAATTAGTTTCTTTTTAAAACATTTAACTTTATGAGGAAATCCATAAGGATTATCATTATAATAAAATTATTTTTGTTAAATAATCCTAATGCACTAATACATAACTACTAACTCATCACTACCTTCACTTTACTTTTGATAGTGTTGTTATTAAAAAAACAAATATGAAAAAACTAATTGGCTTATTTGCCTTTACATTATTATTGGCTTCTTGCGCTTCAGATGATAAAGAATTAATAAAACAAGAAGAAAATAAAAAAGTAACATTTTTGGATTCGAAAACCAATAATTCGATACATGTTCAATTTGCACAATATTCCACACAGGATGAAAAAAACGCTTTAATCGACCAATTCGCGGACAATTATATAAATCAGATTTATTTAAAAGATGAATTTGACTCCAAATATCAAGTGGCAGCCGCTGTTTTCGAAGATCATCACGATCAAAAAACTTTAGTTGTAAAATATGCTGTAATGAATATGTTAGATTATTCTGATGAAGATTTATCTTTTACTAAAGAATTATCTCCGATAGAGAATAACACAACTTCTAAGGTTGAAAGATTGAAACATTATTGCAATGGTGGTAAGAAAAATGGACAAACAATATACACAGACAGACCAAGTAAATGGACAGCAGCTTCATATGCTAATAAAATAGCAGGTTACGCAAGTGCCTGTTTAGATGGCGGCGGAACGTTTGAAATATCTAAAGCGTTTGTTGCGAATGGCCCTAATGAAGAGACCATTAAATGGCACTCATATAAAGACAAGTTAGATTACATAATGGTTATGGAGCAAACTTCGGATCTTTTAGTTTCTAAACTAGATGAATTCGTTGTCAAATTTTAAAACATAACAACTATTTTTTTAAGCAATTATATATTAGCATTTTATAATTGAAAAGCCCCTACTTCGGGGCTTTTTTCGTTTCATCAATTAGCTTAATTCAATAAATAAGTTTTTTTAAAACATTTAACTTTATGAGGAAATCCGCAAGTATTATCATTATATTAAAATTATTTTAATATATTAACTCTTTGGAGTTGCTATTACACTCCTAAATTTAAAAGTATGATTAAAAACATTAGTTATAGATTAGTTTGTTTTATGGTTGTCGTCCTATTGCTTTCAGGATGTCAGCCATTTATGAGATTAGCAACTGGAATTAGTTCCGAAATAGAATATACAATAAAAAACCAGGGAAGGTTAAAATATTACCACCCTTATTTAGAAGCAGATAATATTAGTCTTTATACATTAAAAAATCCCGAAGAATTTTGTAAAAACATTAATTATTTTGGCAGACAAATTAGTAATGTTTATTTTGAGGACATTGAAAACAAACAGTACTTTAAAGTAAACTGTTTTGATGATATCAAAAGTAATTTTGATGATTTAAACAATGGAAATATTTCTTCTCTAAAACCTGTTTTGGAAGAAGAGTTTCTACCAATTAAAAACTATATTACCCAAACATCTGAAATGGTGTTTAACCAGAAAAACCAAAAACAATCCAAAAAATGGAATGTTTATTTAATTTCTGGAACTTTTATGGGAAACAAATTAAAAAAACGTACTGCTACGATTACAAAAATAAAAGAACTCAACCATTTGTATATTTTAGATTTAAGTGTTGATAGCACCAATAAAACATTTACTGAGAAAGATTTTCAAACTAAAGAATGCGCTGAGTTTACCAAAGAAAAGGTTGACTATTTAAGATAAACAAGCTTACAATTTAGCACAAGGGCTACAAAACATTTACAATACAACAACAGTTAAGGAAGTCGCTTATACTAAACTGGCACATTGGTATAATAAAATTGAAAACAGTGACCTCAAAACAATTAATACGATAGTGAATACTATACAGATAAATTATCATTCAATATTAAACTATTTTGACAACAGAAGTACCATTGCTTCTGCAGAATCTTTTAATACGAAAATCAAAGCTTTTAGAACTCAGTTTAGAGGCGTAAGAGATATAGAATTTTTCTTTTATAGATTAGTCGCTATTTTTGCAGAAACACAACATTTAGAATTGATCCAAAACAAGTAAAATGAGGTCAAAATTCAGGGCATAAAAAAACCCTATTTATTACTAAATAAGGTGCTTTAATCTTGCTTAATTCTATATTATTTGTATATTCGTAGGGCAAATGTAGGGAATAATCTTTATAGTTAAGAACTACGAATCTAATTATCAACAACTTACAATCTACCAATGTGACCACGATCAGATTCGAACTGACACGTCTTGCGACACCACCCCCTCAAGATGGCGAGTCTACCAATTTCTCCACACGGCCAGGAATAATATTGTTTAGTGACCCGACTGGGGCTCGAACCCAGGACCCCAACATTAAAAGTGTTGTGCT
>JBEBUC010000002.1:0-299398 GCA_040393465.1 Flavobacterium sp.
AAGGAGAATACAGCAAGGAGAATACAGCAAGGAGAATACAGCAAGGAGAATACAGCAAGGAGACAAGGAAAATAAGATGTTTTAGCTAAGTTTCAACTTAAAAAAAACACCCTATACAGCAGCCCCAAAAAACCGATCCTAGACAACCGATCTTTTACCGCACAAAAAAAATATGCACAAACTAAAGCTGTTGTTTTCTATAATCGGCAGGCGAAACGCCGTAATGATTTTTAAAAGCTCTAAAAAAAGATGTACGGGAATTAAAACCACTTTCCGTTCCGATATCGCCAATAGAAGCAGTAACCTCGTCTTTCGTCAACAAACCAGAGGCATGAACGACCCTATAATGATTGATGTGTTTATTAAAATTGGAATCGAGAACTATCGTAAACACCTGTGTTAAGTGATGCTTCGTCATTTTAAGACTTTTTGATAGGGAATCTATTGTCAATTCAGGATTGAGATACAGCTTTTCTTCGAGCATCGCTTTGTTTAAGCGTTCTAAATAAACCGCTCCCTCTTGCTCTGTAATTTGAGATTTTTCGTATTTTCTATTCGAGACCTCCTTAATTACAGGCGTCGCCCTGCTCTCAACAATTGAAGTTACTAATTCACGACTACTAATTGAACGGCTGTTATGTGCAAGCATTAAGACGTGGTACCTAAAAACAATCATCGCCATCACTAACATAAACAAATAGATGAGAACACCGCTAACATAGGTCTTGTCATCCGACAAACCGTGATCAAAACTTAACCCCAAAAAAATCAAAGCCACCAACACCATAACTTTAATAGCGTAATTGACTACTAATTTCAATTCAATTGCTCCGACTGCCTCGTTAAACTTGACAAATCCAAACAAAGCATAAGCAATCAGCTGTATGCCAGAAAGCATATAAAGCACAATGAGATAAATAGAAATATAGTTTTGAAAAAAATTCAAATCAGTCCACAAAATCACATAAGCCATTACAAATAAAAGAGCTGGAAAAAAATGAATAAAAACTAGCTTCCAATCCATATCGATTTCTTTTTTTAGCGCCAATAAGGATACGTAAAAGAAAGGACCATAAAACAACCCAAAAGGAGCCCCCACATCTACAAAAGCGGTATCTGTAAAAAAGAACCGAGCCATGCAAGCATATAAGCTGTGAAAAATTAAAAGAACTAAAAAGCCAGCCATGACTTTATCGAAAGTGGAATGCTTACTAAAATTAAAATTCACAAATAAACTAGCTAGCGATAAAACAACCACAGCAGTAAGCACGACGAAATACACATACTGGAACAACATCATTTAAAGTATTTTACCAATAGGCATATTTTCAGCACGGAAACTTGAGGGGGTTTGTCCTACAAAATGTTTAAAATATTTATTAAACGTGGATTTAGAGTGAAAACCACATTGATACACTAGGGCTTCAATTGTAAAATTCTCCTTCGCTAATAGTAATTTTTTAGCATGATTTATCCGATACTCTCCTAAAAGCACATAAAAACCCGCATGCATTTCCTTATTCATAACATCCGACAACACGTTGCGAGGTACCTCAATCAAAACGGAAAAATCTTCTAAAGTGAAGTTTGCCTGTAAATACAAATCCGATGTATCGAAAAACAATACTACTTTATCAACTACCTCCGCTCGAAACGAATCCGTTTTTAAATCTGGATAAAAGTCTTGTTCAAAAACAGACGCTTGAACTTGATTCCGTACTATCGAATCCAAATTTTTATATTCACACAAGAGGTAAAATAAAAAACTAATGGCAGTTACCGACATACCCACAAACAAAAACACACTGTTGAAAGAAAGCAAGTTGATTATATTATTCTCAACAAAATTGATTAGTAGTAAAACACCTACAACACTAATATAAAATGTACAAAAGCTAACAAAAATAGCTACCGATCGAACAGGTCCGTAACCAATCGTAGCATTAAACTTTTTATGAATTAGGTAACTATAGCACAATAGATAAATCGCTTGAACCAGCAAAAAGAAATCGCTTTTGGAATACAAGCTCAGCCAAAATAAAACGATAAAAAAAGATATATGGAGAAACTGCGTCTTACTATATGCTTCCGAAAGAACCTTGGGCTTAGCAACGTAAAGGTAAAGCAAAGGCCCCATAAATAGATCCACTTGCATATCGTATTGCAAACACAATATAAACAATTGCAATACTAAAAGACAAAATACGACTTTTAGAACTCCATTAAATTGAAATATAGTATGTTTTCTAAATTCTGTCAACAAAAGCCTTATAGCCATAACGTCTAACTTTTTAGTCAAATAATGGAAACTTGTTTCCTTAATAATAAATATGAGTAGAAACAAGTTCACAAATTTAAATCAATATACCTGATTTAAAAAAATCATTTCCATTTTTATCAAAAAACATCATGCTTTTTAAAAATAAAAAGCACAAAATGAAACCAACAATACAATATGAGAATAAAAATAAGTAAAAAATATAATAAATTGACTAATTATTAAAAAACAAATCAACGTAAGGAAATGAATACTTTCAAAAGAATAACGCCGTAAATCTGCGCGTTTAGAATTTAATTGATTGACAAATTATGAATTAAACTAATTATTTAAGACCGAATAGATGGCAAAAGTCCCCAACCAATGACTTCCCATATAATCATCATTTGCCAGATTCTTGATAGAATAATCAAAATGCTGTTTGGCGATTACTTGTAAATGGTCCAATTCAGGCAGTACCTTCGCTATTCCTAACAAACAATTAGCTCTACTAAAATTTAATCCGTCTAAGTGAACCAATTTTCCATCTGTACGATCAGACACCTTGGCTGGAGTCCATATAAAATTTGCATCAAAAAGCTCTGGTAAAAATTTCCCTAGCCAAAGTCTGTAGTCCGAACTCGGCAATATTTTACTAAACAACAAGGCTTCTTCCAAACAAGGGGACAAAAAATCATAACCGCTAGGCTCATAACTCAAATCACAACGCACATCTTTTAAGAACAATCGTTTGCTTTCTGCTTCCACTAGTTTTTCAAACTCCTTATTTCCAAGTGCTCGAGCGTAATCTAATGCCAACACTAAAGAAAAGGCAGAATTATCGTGTTGTCCCGCCCGAATTGGATAAACTAATTTTGGCAAATAAACCATATAACGCTCCACGATCAAATTTGTCAACGGCTGCAAAGTCTTTCCCCATTTTTTAAACTGCTCATCTTGCGACAAACTCAGTTCTTTTTGAAGCATTAACAACCAAGCCCAACCATACGTACGTTCAAAGCTAGCATTGTGCTCTTCTAAGAAAAAAGCTTTTTCTATTTGCACTTTTTCGACTGTGATATGTTCCTCGAGCAATTGCCGCACGCTCCCTTCCTGATCCAAGTCAGGAAACACGGTTAGCAATTTAACAATTGACCAATATCCGTGAACTGAAGAATGCCAGTCAAAGCATCCGTAAAATACCGGACGTAGTTCACGAGGTGTTTTTAAATCGAGCGAGCTCCCCAAAACCTGCCCCAATTTATTGGGGTACTCCTGAGCTAAACAATGTACGGGCAGCTCGAAAAGATGCTTAGCCAGCGCCCTATCTAATTTTTGTGACTCGATGGTTTGTACCGCGACTTGACCCCTTGCTATATCATGACAAGAAAACAAAGTAGTCCATATAAATAATAACATCCATTTCATAAGCAATTGTGGTTTTATCGAGCAGCCTTATTGAAAAGCGCCTTGGTTTAAAAATCTGTTATCCGACGAAAGGTAAGATTCCCTTTTCATTTTTTGTTAAAAAAAACACCGTCTCTTCCCTTTTAATAGAAGTTTCCAACAGAATCGTTTTTTTCATACCTTTAATGAAAATTTGAAAAGATGAAAACCAACCTACTAAAAACCTTATCAATAGGACTGTTAGTTTTAACTAGTACGCTAATTTCTAGCTGTTCTGATGAGAACTTAACTACCTCAACAGCCTTAAAAATCATCGATAATTACTTGAGCGAAAAACCAATTTACGAAACCACAGACTTAAAGTTGGGAACTATAAAATTGCGAACATCAAAAGATGCCGAAGAAATCGAACACTACAAATCTTTAGAAAAAAAAGGTTTAATTGCCTTTGAAGAAGAAACTATCAAAAAGAAATGGTTGTCCAAAGACAGCATTTGGAACACACAAATAAATATAACCGAACAGGCAAAGCCATATATCATTAGTCAGACCCCATCTAAGGTAACTTTAACAGCCGTTCAATATGAACTCGACAAAGACCAGCCCTTACAAATTAACAGTAAAAGTAAACGCAGCGCTACCATTACGGTTATGTTGTTTAAGAAAGAAACGCCTTTTGCCATCTTGACCGAGGACAAAAATCCGAATTCAGATTTTTTAACTCGGAAATTCAAACTCAAATACAATGAACAATACGGCTGGGAGGTTTCTAAATAAATTACAACATGAAAAACGCCTCTATACTGTTATTAATCCAAGCTGTTATCGCCTTAATTTGTGGCATTTTAATGTCCAAAATGTCCTTTATAGGTAGGATGGGTATCTCCTTTTTACACCGTGATTACTTAATTTTTAAAACGTGGTGGAAAACGGCTCTTTTGATCTTTGTTATTCAATTTGTATTGATCATCATCTTGATGCTCGTACGTTATCTCAGCCCTCTTAAAACTGGTAAATTGATTTTTATACTTTTTTTGATTTTTGGATTTATTGGCGCTTATACCACCTATATAGACTTCACTACTACCACCCACAAAATGATGAAAGGGAGCTTCCATAGTGGCGGGTATTTGTTTTGGTTGGGATGGGGCATCAGTTGCATTTACTTTTTGTTTTGGAATAAAAAACAACAACTCCCTTTAGCAGATTTAACTATATCTCCCACCGACACTATAGAAAAGCACAAGCTATAAAAAGAGATTTTAGCACGTTTACAGCCTGTAAAAAAAATTGTCAAAAAGAATAATAATATGTATGTTTACATCATCAAATAACAGAATTATGAAAAAATACGCTTTTATCGCAATAGCTTCAGTGGCATTCTTAACCTCATGTAATGACACAAAAAAAGAAACTGTAGTTGAAGAACAACCGGTTGCTACTGAAAATGCAGCAACTGCTACAGATGCAACTGCAACAATTACACCTGTTACGCCTGCTCAAGGAGAAGGTTTGAATCCAGAACACGGACAACCGGGTCACCGTTGTGACATTCAAGTTGGACAACCCTTAAGCACACCCGTAGCCTCACAACCTACACCAACCGCTACTGCAGCGCCAGCTCAGGCTCCACAACCATTTCTAGTAAATGACGCTGCCAAAGCAGCAAATACCGCTACAACTGGAAATTTAAATCCAGCGCATGGACAACCGGGACACCGTTGCGATATCGCCGTTGGACAACCGCTTTCATAAATACATCAGACAAACGCTACTAAAACCATCCTCTGAGATGGTTTTTGGCATTTAGATAACCACTCTTTTTATAGTCTTATCAATAAAAAGTTTAGCATTCGCTCGCGAATGCTTATTTTTGCGTTCAATTCGAAGTTAAATACTACTCTATATGATACAAGATCCTAAAAGATATACGCTAACGGCGGCTTTGCCATATACCAATGGTCCTATTCACATCGGTCATCTTGCTGGGGTTTACATACCCGGAGATATCTATGCACGTTATTTGCGTTTGCAAAACAAAGATGTTGCTTTTATCTGCGGAAGCGATGAGCATGGAGTAGCTATTTCAATGAAAGCCAAAAAAGAAGGTATTAGTCCACAACAAGTGATTGACAAATACAATCAAATCATCAAACAATCCTTTGAGGATTTTGGAATATCCTTTGATAATTATTCTCGTACTTCTTCGAAGATTCATCACGATACCGCTTCTGAATTTTTTAAAAAGCTTTATGACGATGGCAAGTTTATCGAAGAGGTTACCGATCAATTGTACGACGAAAAAGCACAGCAATTTTTAGCCGATCGATTTGTAATTGGTACTTGTCCTAAATGCGGCAATGAGGAAGCTTATGGTGACCAATGTGAGAAATGCGGAACTTCGCTAAATGCCACTGATTTAATCAATCCAAAATCGGCCATATCGGGAAGTAAGCCCACTTTAAAATCAACCAAACATTGGTTTTTACCCTTAGATCAATACGATGCGTTCTTAAGAGAATGGATCTTAGTAGGCCATAAAAACGACTGGAAACCGAACGTTTACGGACAAGTACGTTCTTGGCTCGAAGACGGTTTAAAACCGCGTGCCGTAACTCGTGACTTGGATTGGGGAATTCCTGTTCCTGTACCGGGAGCCGAAGGCAAAGTCCTTTATGTATGGTTTGACGCCCCTATTGGTTATATCTCCTCTACCAAAGAATGGGCAGCCCGTGAAGGAAAAGACTGGGAGCCCTATTGGAAATCCGCAGACACTAAATTGGTGCATTTTATCGGAAAAGACAATATCGTTTTCCATTGTGTGATTTTTCCAGCCATGCTAAAAGCAGAAGGCAGTTATATTTTACCCGATAATGTACCGGCAAACGAGTTTTTAAACTTAGAGGGCAACAAACTTTCTACTTCTAAAAACTGGGCGGTTTGGCTACACGAATATTTGGTAGATTTTCCCGAAAAACAAGATGTACTGCGCTATGCGCTTACTTCCAATGCGCCCGAAACCAAAGACAACGATTTTACTTGGAAAGATTTCCAAGCGCGAAACAATAATGAATTAGTAGCTATCTTCGGAAATTTCATCAACCGTGTTGTTGTATTAACTCATAAATATTATGAGGGGAATGTTCCTCAACCCAATGCGTTTTCTGAAGTTGATTTAGCCACTTTAGCAGAACTAAAAGCATATCCGAATGTGATTTCCAGTTCTATTGACCGTTACCGTTTTAGAGAAGCCCTCGGTGAAATGATGAATGTAGCTCGATTGGGTAATAAATACTTAGCCGACGAAGAGCCTTGGAAAATGATTAAGGAAAATCCGGAACGCGTAAAAACGCAAATGTATGTGGCTCTACAAATTGCAGCTGCGTTAAGTACGTTGTCTGAACCTTTTTTACCTTTTACAGCCAAAAAATTAAAAACGATTTTAAACTTAGAAACAGCATTAACTTGGAAATCGATTACGGAAAAATCGGACTTACTACCGACCAACCATACTATAGGCCAAGCGGAATTGTTGTTCGCTAAAATAGAAGACGAAGAGATTCAAAAACAAATGGACCGTCTTGAGAACATAAAAATCAGCAATATAGCAGAATCGAAAGTAGTTGAACCTCAAAAAGAAGTGGCCCAATTCGAAGATTTTGCCAAATTAGATCTTCGTGTAGGTACAATTATTGAAGCGGCAAAAATGCCAAAAGCCAATAAATTACTGATTCTAAAAGTAGATACCGGTATCGACGTAAGAACGATAGTTTCAGGAATTGCAGAGCATTTTTCACCAGAAGAAATCATCGGAAAACAGGTTACTGTTTTGGCTAATCTAGCACCTAGAAGTCTAAGAGGTATCGAAAGCGAAGGCATGATTTTAATGACGGAAGATAAAAACGGGAAACTGGTATTTGTAAACCCAGCAAACGAAGGTGTTCCTAACGGAGCTACTATAAACTAGTTGAACAAATGAAACATATATTTTTAATTCTAGGGATGCTTTTATCGGCATCCCAAGTTTTTGGTCAAAAACAGGTTGGAAGTCTTCCTTTAAAAATCGAAGGAGACGCCCAAGCATATCACATTGCCGACCCCCTTCTGGCAATTAATTACCTCTTGATTAACGACAAAGATTACTCGACCTTTTACAAACTCGATAGCAAACTAGTGGTTCAAGACTCTATTCGAGAAGTTAAAATCGACTCCAAATACAAGAAAAATGCCGGTTCTATTCAAGAAGGTAATTCGCCTGTACTGTTTTGGTCCAATAGCAATAGTAGTACCTATGTCTCTCAAAAATTCGACTTTAGCGAACATAAATTCAGCATCCATGAATTTGACATAAATCTCAAGAAAGAAAAGATATTGTGTCAGTTTACAGCTCTAAACCAAATGTTTGTATTGACCGTTTTAGAAAACAGCAGTTTGATAAAGGTTTATAAATTTACCGACTCAAAAACGTTGAGAACACAAATAATTAATCTGGGATCTTATATATTTTTCGATAAAGACTACAAGAAACAAAATTTGGATGAACTCCTAAAGTACTCTTTTACCCTTGAAAAAATGGGATATGAACCTTACGAATTGGACAAAATAGACAATACTTCTCCAACTCCTATAACGTTAGTAACCAATAAGAAAAAATTTTATGTGGAAGATCAAATATTAACCATTACTCTGGATCACCATTCCGACTTTACTGAGTTGATACGTATTAATCTAGAGAACTATAGTATTGAAAAATTGCAACTAAAAAAACCTTTTATCGCGTCTACTTCGCGCTATGAATTAAATAGCAATTCATTTATCCTTAAGAATCACATTGCACAGATAAAAACATCTACACAAACCCTCTTTGTTACCGTAAAGGATCTCGAAGGCAATCTCCTTAAGGAATATACCACCAATCAAAAAGGAGACCTCAATTTTATCACTGAGCAACCAAGCAATAAAAACGGAAAAGAAAATGCAGCCTCTTTTCTAAAGCTCTTAAAATACGATCGAATAGCCACAACCTTTTACACCTATCGTGACGGTTATGTCATTAATATAGGTGCCGTTCATCCTCGTGATGTGAAGAGCGGTCTTAGGGCAGATACTCCTGTAGATTTAGCTGGAGGTCTGATATATTCCGCTTATAATAACTATATTGCAAATCCAATACTTGACAAATTTAGAGGCTACTCAAACAAGCATAGCACTTTAGCCTCTATATTAACTGATAAGGATTTCAACGCGATTCCAGGAAATATACAACCTTCAGTATATCAAAAAATACAAAACTATATCAGTACTAGGAAATTCATGTCCAAAGCCGAAATCTTGTTTGAACAGCATCAAAAAATGTATATGGGCTATTTTGACTTGCAAACCAATAGATATAACTTCTTAGAATTCGAATAAAAATAAAAAAAACAGGCAAAGCCTGTTTTTTTTTAACACATAACTCATATACTTACAACTGACTCGCTACATTCAATAGATTCATCTGATCAGTACTCAATTTTAAACTTATCGCTTTTACGATATCTTTCAATTGTTTGTCGTTTGTTGCACTAACTATAGGCGTAGTAATCTCAGGTTTGTTGACCTGCCAAGCTGTGGCCACGGTAGCCATAGAAACCTGATGTTCACGAGCCATTTTATCTAAAGTATCTAAAATTTTTAATCCGCGTTCGTTTAGGTAACCTTTAACCATATCCTTACGTTTGCTGCCTTCCAAATCTGCCGCTGTTCTATATTTTCCACTGAGAAAACCACTGGCTAAAGCAAAATAGCTCATCACTGCCAATTGCTGTTCTTCTACAATCGGTAAATATTCGGTTTCAAATTTTTCGCGGTCGTATAAGTTATATAACGGTTGAACACTAATATAACTTGCCCACTCGTTTTTCGCTGCAATTTCATTGGCTGTTATTATGCGTTGGGGCTCTAGATTGGAAGCACCAACAAAACGAACCTTTCCTTCTTGTATCAATTGATGGTATATACCCATGGTTTCCACCTGATCGGTTTCCATATCGTCATAATGCGACTGATACAGGTCGATATAATCGGTTTGAAGGCGCATTAAGGACGCTTCTACACTATTGCGTATATAATTAGCCTTTAGGCCTTTTGAGCCGTCTCCCATCTGCCCACCGACTTTAGTTGCCAAAATAATTTTGTTGCGCTTGCCCGATTCTTTAAACCATTTTCCAATAATGGTCTCCGACTCACCTCCTTGATGACCAGGAACCCAATAGGAATAATTATTGGCTGTATCTATAAAATTCAAATCGTTATCAACTAAGGCATCGAGCATTCTAAACGATTCCTTCTCATCCAAAGTCCATCCAAAGACATTACCTCCAAAAGCCACAGGTGACACCATTAAATCCGACTTTCCAAAACCTATCTTATTACTCATAATCTTATTTTTATTTTCTTAAATATAAGCATTCTACAACAATCACTTCCGTTCAAACTGCTAATTTTTTCTCAAAAAAGCGGCCTCTTATCTATCTAATTGTATTTGAATATTATGGTTAAACTGACTGTAATACTCCAAAACTACCCGCATGGTTTCAGCGGGTATATCACCAATGACCAACGATCGCAATTCCATTAAAATCTGCTGTGCTTGTTCCTCCATAGCAACTCCTGCCGGAGTTAGTTGAATTAATTTAACTCTTTTGTCTACGTCCGTATCACAGCGTATCACAAGCCCTCGTTTGCTCAAGTTATTAATCAGATAGGTCATACTCACTTTATCTTTAAGCAACCGATCGGCCAACTCTTGTTGACTCTGATTGTCCTTAAGCCATAGACAACCCAGTACCTGAAGCATTTCAACGGTTAAATCAATTTGTGCTTCCTTAAACCGACGACGGACTAAAATCCGATAAGCCGATCCGGTTAAGTTGGACATTTCAAAGATTTCTGAAAAAACACTTCGCTTTTGTTTGGTAGCCATGGTTTCTAACTTTTAATTAGGGTTTCTAAAAAAATCGCCTCTTAGCGCTTGCCTCCATCGAACCTTTTTTCGGGTATTAATTGGAGGCACTTTTATTGCTATAGTCAGTAAAATTAAAACAAATCCCGCTATAATTACTATCCCAAAAATATATTGTAGCGACAGCATGGTGGCTTCTGTTTTAATCGATGTCAAAAGTCGTCCTATTCCCAATTGATGCGCTTGTACTCGACCCATCCCCGTTTTTACAGCGTTATTAAAGGTCTGTTGATATAACAGTTGGGTTTCTGGTTGGCTAAAATCCACTTTTGAAGACAATCGCGTAGTAAAGTCGACCAATTTATAATTCAATAAGTTACTGTAAACACTTGCAAACACAACGGGTCCAATCACGGATCGGACTAATATTAACCAAAATATAGAAGACAAACCTTCGCGAGCTGTAAAACCCTGCGCCCCATAAGTAGCTATAGCTATGTATGAAATACCCAGCCCCATTCCTCTAAATGCTATGGGAACAAACAACTGTTCTTTTGCGATATACGGATCCATCAAAAAGTAAAATTGAATATGCGAAATCATATATGCGCAAATGGCTAACAGATAAATTCCCTTAAAGTTGTTGCCGGTTTTAAACCAATAAAAGCTAATTCCTGCTCCGACCAAAATACCGGGGATCATTGTCATTCCCAATTCTGCCTGCGTTTGAATATTGTATTGTAAAAGGTTGTTGTAAAAAACCGTTTGTAAACTAGTACTCGAGTAAAACATGCAAATTAAGAACATAAAACATAGGGCATAATTAAAATGCTTGTTCCAAAACAAATCAATTTTGATATAGGGATATTTCAATAGTCCAAGGCGGTGTTGCAATACATAAATCAGCAGCGGCAGTACACCTATTGCTAGGATAATATCTGGTGCATCTAGCCAATCGCGTACTTTTCCAAACGTCGCAATATAGGTCCCTATCATTAAAATTCCAGCAGTTAAAAACAAACTGAGCCAATCAAACATATGGAATTTTATTTTTCGAGTATAGGGTTTGTCGTGAACAAAAATCAATACAATTAAAATCGGAATTAGTTGGAGGAATATAATGGCGTAATATCCATATTTCCAATTGTACCAAAAAGCCAAAACACCGACTAGGTAATTTCCCATTTGTCCGAAACCAATAATTACCGGATATAAAAAGCTGTACTTGATAAACGGCTGTCCTTTTGGAGCGAGTATGGGCGTTAATAAACCCAAAATTTCAAGTACACCAATCATCCTTGCTGCTCCTGCTAAAAAACTTAACAATACAATCAAATAGGGAGATGTGATTTGTGTTGTTAAAAACAATAAGAGCCCAACACTGATATAAGTGCACAATAAAATGGTGCGCGTTTTCAACATTCTCTTGAGCTCAAAAAACAAGGGTACAACAACTGCCATACCGATATAAGTCGCATAAAATGCATAAGCATATACTTCTTGAATATTGCCGGATTCACTGGTTAATACCGTTGCAATTCCAGCGTAAGTTCCAACGACCATACATATGGGTATATTCAGTGCAAACGCCAGTATGACGATTAACCAACGCGGGACCCAATCTTCAAAAACTCCGGTATTGTACATGTTTAATGAACTAGATTTACCTCAACATTCATTCCTGCTCGTAAGCTGTTGATTGTTGCTTCAGCACCTTTATCAAAATCGATTCTAACGGGTATGCGCTGTTCCACCTTTACAAAGTTTCCAGCAGAATTATCAATAGGGATGTTAGAATATTTTGCTCCAGTTGCGGCTGAAATAGCGGTAATAATTCCTGTAAGCTCCACTCCTTTCAGTGCATCAACATGGATATGCACTCGATTGCCTAAGTGAAGTTTGGCAGCATCACGTTCTTTATAGTTCGCCGTTACCCATTTTTCATCACCTTTGACTATGGTTCCAACAGATTGTGATGCTTGAATTAATTGTCCTTCTTGCAACAACATACGTCCCATCGTGCCATCATAAGGCGCTAATATAATGGTATACGACAGGTTTAGCTCTGCCATATCAAGCTGTGCTTGCGCTCGTTTGCGCGCCGCCGCACTTACACTTACGCGCTGCCCTACCTCAAGCGAAGTCAATTGACTGCTTTTATCTTGACCCACCAAACTATTGTATTTAGCTCGCAAGGCCAATTGTTCGGTTTTAACCTGGTCATATTGATATTTAGTTACCGCATCTTTTTCCAATAAATTACCATATCGTTTAAGATTGTCTTCCGCATTGTCCAGACGCGCTTTTAGTTCAGCCCTATTCGACTTCGCTACCAAAATGTTGTTTTGTGCCGTATTTAGACTCGCTGAAACCACCGCACTCCCCGATTGAGCTTCTAATAAATTACTAGCAGCTTGTTCGAGCTGAATCAAAAATTCACGGCGATCCAAAATCACCAAAGTATCTCCTTTTTTAACCGCTTGGTGCTCGCGGTATTTTATTTCACTAACATAACCCGAAATTCTACTACTCACCGGATTAATATATTCCTCAACCTGTGCATCATTGGTATATCCCTTTTCTCCCCATTGAAAAAAAGAAACCACTGACCATACAAGCACTCCTATAACAATAAAAATACTAATGCTGTTGGCTATTAATTTGATGCGTTTGTTGTTTTTTACTCTATTATTCATTTCCAATACGTCTGTTTATAAATTTCCTGTTGCGCGTTCCAATTTGAAAAAATTAAAAATGCGTTCTGCTTGTCCGTTTTGCAATTGCAATTCCGCATTTAATTTTTCATTACTAGCATCGATCATATCGACAACTAATGCCAATTGATTAAAATATTTCATTTCAATCTGTGTATAGTTTTCTTGAGCTAGCAAAACATTTTTTCGGTACGTATCCATTTTTGAAATGGCTTCCCTATACTTGATAAAGGCGCGATGCACGGTTTGATTAATTTCTTGTGATTGTAGTTTTAGGGCAGTTTCTGAATAGGAAATACCGCGTTTTGCCAAACTTATTTTCTCCTTGACATGATATAGGGAAGAGATATCGTATTTTAATTTTAAACCGATTTGATATTCATTAAAAAAAATATCTTGTGCGGGTACTACGATTTTCAAAGGTCGCTGCAAATAATTATCAGCGAAAAAATTTAAAACAGGCAACCGTTGTGCCTTAACCAAATCGAGCCCATTTTGAGCCAACTGCAATTGAAGTGCACTAATTTTATTTTCTGGTAACTTAGAAAAGGCTTCGTCAATCCATTCTTGGTAACTGCGTTCAGAATAGATTAAGCGCTCGTCTATCTCTTCTGTATGTATATCTACTTGCTCATCCAAACCCAAGGTTACACTTAATTCGTGCTTGATAATTTCAATAGCATTATCAATTTCTTCTAAATTTAATTCTAACCTCGACAACTGTAATTGACTTCGAGTAATATCATTATGAGTCACCATACCTTCGGTATTCAAACTCTCGATGTTCTTCAATCGCAACATACTCAATTTGATGTTTTGCTCGAAAACCGTTCTTTGCTTTGACAATTTATATAAGTCTAGATACTTACCTACCAACAACAATTTGACATCGGCCTCCTCTTTCTTCAAGTTCAAATACGCAACTTGACTGGCTAAACTTTCTTTTTCAATATTCTTGTTAATACGACCTCCTGCAAATATAATTTGACTGGCTTCCAAACCGAATTTCATTCCATTATGAGGCATCGCAGCAACTTCTCTATTGTCGAAATGAGGGTCCCAAATACTGATGTCCGACAAGTAAGAATAGGAAATTTCCGTGCCGATTTCAGGAAGTCGTGCCGATTTAGCTATGCTAATTTTCTCTTTCGACTGCTCCAGGCTCCATTCGGATAATTTAATTCGCTCACTGTTCTTGGAAGTAAGGGCAAACAATTCGGAAATCGATAAATGCAGCTCTTGTGCATCACTTCCTAAGGGAATTTGGAGAAACAAAACAAGGGCTAGTAATCTTAGCTGTTTTATTAAATCTGTTTTCATTTGATGTGGTTCTCTTTATAAGCAACAAAGTTAAGGCTATAACTATATTCTATGCGAGAAAAAATAACGCTGGCTTTAATTTTTATTAAATCGGCATCAAAAAAAAACAATTGGACAATCAATGAAAGCAAAACCATAAAAAAGCGAAAGATTTTATCAGCATTTCGTTCAAAGTTCCTCATATTCGATAAAATTACATTTTGTACCGTATTTTAAGACGACAAACACCTCTAAAACAGTTCATCAACACGCTAAAAACAAAATATAATTCAAACTTATTCCATCACTTAAACAAAAAAGTCCCTTTTGATTTTTCATCAAAAGGGACTGTGTATATCCAACAATACAGGTTACTTATTTTTTAATAACCTCCTCAATTGGAACGCCAATGTTTCCATTGGGTTCTTCTATTTTTAAAATCGCAGCCAACGTTGGAGCTATATCAACCATATGTGTTTCGCGATTGGTTTTTCCTTTATTGATACCCCAGCCCATGAATACTAAAGGAATGTGCGCATCGTAAGACGACCAAGTACCGTGCGTGGTTCCCGTTCCATTTTCTTTACCACTAAACCATTGCGGTTCTAGTATATATTGAATAATACCGCTTCTTTTTATATTATATCCATTTATTACGCGCTCCTTAATACGCGCAGGTATAGACGATATCGCTGTTTTTTCCATATCGGTAACAAAGGCAACTCCATCAATTTTTTTCATATAGGCTACGATTGCATCCCGTATAGCTGCTTCATCCAATTTTGCCTCGGCAATAAATGTATTGTTTAAATGAACCTGATAATTCATCAAACTAATCACTAGATTTTTTTCGGCGAATTTCAATTCCAACATCATGTTGATTTCCGCCTTGTGTTTCTTAGTATCAAAATAACCGGCATTCCCCTTTTTATCTTTAAAATAACGCGGGTTATGCGCAGCACCATGATCGGCAGACAAAAACAAGGTGTATTCCTCTTTACCAACATGCTCATCTAAATAACTAATCAAACTTGCTAAATCGGCATCTAAACGCAGATAAGTATCTTCAACTTCAATAGCATCAATTCCAAACTGATGGCCGATATAATCTGTAGATGACAAACTAACCGCTAAGAAATCTGTAACACCTTCGGGATTTTTACCCAGATTCTCATTTTCTATAGCGGCTTTGGCCAAATCTAAAGTCAAGGTGTTCCCAAAAGGTGTTCCCTTAATTAAATCCAAACCGTTATCTTTTTTGAGTTTTTCCAAATCTCGAGGAAAAATCGGCGCTTCTTCGCCTTTAAACATACCTTCGTAAACCGTGTTATCGGCAGTACTTAAAGTATAGGTTTCTATGGGATACAAAGTATTCCAGGTTTGATTAAGGTATTTTTCGGTTGGCTTGTCTGCATTAAAATCCGAAACCCATTTCGGCAATTCGTTCATATAAAAAGTACTTGTTATCCAAGTTCCCGACTCGCCATCAAACCAATAGGCCGCATCGGCAAAATGACCGGCCGGTAATATACCTCCACGATCTTTCATCGCAATACCGATGACTTTGGATTTAAAATTAGTAGCCAATTTTAACTGATCGGTGATGGTAGATACCAACAGGTTTTTAGGCGACTGCATACCCACTTTTCCTGCTACCCCTACTCCTGCAACACCATCATCTTGTGTACAATAACGTTCTTCTCCGGTGTTTTGCATAATAAAATCATTACCAGCAATTCCATGAATTGCTGGAACACTACCCGTATAAATAGAACTGTGTCCGATAGCCGTATAAGTAGGAACGTAATTGATATACGTGTTTTCGCAAGAAAATCCCTCGTCTAAAAGGCGTTTAAAACCGTTGTCGGCATAGCGATCGTAAAATCGATACAAATAATCCCAACGCATTTGGTCGACCACCACACCCACTACTAATTTGGGCTTTGGCAATGCGTTTTGTGCCAAAAGAGAAAGAGAAAAAAACAGCGAAACCGTTACAAAAAAACCGGATTTTAAATTCATATCTAAGTATTATATTTTTTATTCAACTACATCAAAATCAGGTTAAAACCTGTAAAAAAACCAAACGAATTATCCAAAAAACAGCGCAGGCTCAATGGGCACCAAAATTAGCAATAATAGTCGTCCTACCCAAACTCCGTCTCCCAAAACGGTCGGATGGTAAAAGAAAGGTGGACTTCTAAAAAAGCCAATTGACTGCTGCAAAATTAAAGTATTTTAAGCTATTCACGTTAGCTAAATGTTATATCCTCCTCCATTTTTACGGTCTCAAATAAAATGAATGAGGCATAAAATGAATATCTTTGTGTAAAACCTATTAAAAAGTCTATGAACAAGATTAAAGTAATCGCTTTTGATGCTGATGATACCCTTTGGAACAACGAACCTTTTTTTAACGAAGCAGAAAAAAAATTCTGTATCCTTTTAGAGGATTATTTATCGCATCAAGGTTTGTCTCAAGCCTTGTTTAAAACCCAAATTGACAATTTACCGCTATACGGATATGGCATCAAAGGTTTTGTTTTATCCATGATAGAAACGGCCTATAGCGTATCTAATAATACAGCGAGTATTCGAGTGATTGAAAAAATCATACAAATCGGAAAAGACTTACTTACTAAACCCGTAGCGCTTTTAGACGATGTTGAGGATGTCTTGCAACAACTGCAACAGAAATATAAATTGGTAGTGGCTACCAAAGGCGATTTAAAGGACCAACATCGAAAACTACACCATTCTGGATTAGGTGGTTATTTTCACCATATCGAAGTGATGTCGGACAAACGTGAAATCGATTACGAAAAACTATTGCTGCGTTTGGACGTTAAACCCGAGGAATTCATTATGATTGGTAACTCCTTAAAATCGGATGTATTACCGGTTTTAAATATTGGCGCTAGCGCTATACACGTTCCCTTTCACACTACTTGGGCACACGAACGAATCGATCACGAAATTGTGCATCCGCGCTTTACTACTATTAAGAAACTGTCGGAAATTATCGACTTGTTTTAATTCTAAACTCCAAGAACAAGAGCAGCTGCATCAAAAATGCAGCTGCTGTCTTTTGTTGATATATTTCGATTTTTACTAAAAATAAAACCCCACTGAAACCCCAAACGCTTCGTTATAAATCTTAAGTGTTTCCATACCGGGTGTGCTTTCCAAACCATAGGAGTTGGCATTGTCGAATAGCGGTGCAAATCCCTTGGAATAATACACTCCAATAGAAAGTTTTTCTTTAAAAACATAGTCCGCACCAGCTACAAAACCGTAGTCCATCTTTTGTAAATATTTGTAGGCCTCTGTGTCTTCCGATCCCTTCCCGAAGATTTCGCTATCCCGATAACGATTTCCGTCTTCGTCTAGAGCAGTAATTGAGGAATTGAGCAGGATTTGTAGGTACGGCCCTGTATAGATTTCCAACCCTCCGATTTTTAAGGTAGGTGAAAAGGGATTAAGTTTTAGTCCGCGCATCCGTAAATCGGCATTCCATACGGTTTTATCGTCCCCTATTCTATTAAAACGCGCGCCATATTGTTGATAAAAAAGCTCGTGTTTGAATCCAAAGTGCTTTCCAATAGTGTTAAAAACACTAATACCCATAAAGAAGTTGTGTTGTTTGTCGGTTTTTCCATCGACAGCCCATGGGTCTAAATCCCTGCCGTACACATCCGACTGTATCCATCCCGCTTTCATACCAAACACGGTTCTTCCCCAACTTTCTTCTCTTGTTTGCGCTTGCCCCAAAGCCGAAATGAGCAGTAAAAAACAACTTATAAATAATTTTCTTTTCATCTTCTTAATTTTTTAAAATTCGATATCCCAGATTCCCACAGCTTTTTCAAGTTCCACCAAGGCTACGGCATAATCAAAACGAGCTTCAATATAAGCTTCCTGAGTTTCATTATAGGTGCGCTGCGCATCTAGTACTTCTAAAAGGCTACTCGCACCCCGCTGGTAACTATAGGTAATGCCGTCCAATACTTCCCTCGCCTCGTCCAACATACTGTTCTCAAATTCTCGTATTTGCTTTTGTTTGGTCAAATAGGTACGTAAGGCTTGTGCAATTTCCTTTTCCAATTCCAAGGCAACATCTCTGTATTCCAGTTCGTTCTTTTTTTGATTGTACAAGGCCGTTTTTAAAGCGGCATCTTTGCTGTTAGAGAATTTTAGAGGAATCGAAATTCCCGCTTTTACCGCCGTATTTCCCGGTGTAGGTGCCACGGCATTTCGTACAAACGAATTGCTTTCCATACCGATACTCAATCCCAAATCCAATACGCGTTCGGCTTGTGCCAAGCGCACTTCATGACCGGATACGGTTTGATTTTGTACGGCCATCAAATAGTTCGATTGATGGGTATGCGCCGTTTCCACTAAGACATCATAGTCAAACAACCGATCAAACTTGTCGAAATTTCCTTGAGGAATAAACAGCGAATCCGTTTTGTGAACAACAAACAGTTTCTTTAAATCCAACAAACTGTTAATCCATTCGTTTTCTGCTTCCGCTACCTCATTTTTCATCGAATTGGTTTCCAATCGGCTTTGTATCGATGCTACTTTAGTGATTTGACCCAGCGAAAAACGGATACTGTCCGATTTAGAAATTTGCTTCATCGATTCGTAGGAATTCTTTTTCACGTCCACAATCATTTGGTGTTGCAGGGTTTTTAAAAAAGCAATAGTCGCTTCGGCTCGCAAATCTTGAAAGTAGTCCTGTAAGGCAAGTGCTGCCAAAACACGTTGACTGTGGGCTACGTTTTTTCGCGCTTTTCGCTTTCCTCCTAATTCTAAATTCCAGCTCAATTCCGCCTCAAAACCATATCCCATTTCCATTCGCCGTTGTCCGTTATCAACCCAACCGAAGCTGAGTTCAGGATCGGGAAACATTTTAGCTGCTGCTACCTCAGCATCGGCTATATCTAGATTAAATTTTTCGGCCAGATACCCTAAATTCTGTGTTCCTATTTGATTTAAGAAATTGGGAAAATCGATGTTTTGAATCGGCTGCTCTGAAGCCAACTCCTGAGTCCATCCTTTTTCTGCTATGCAAAACAGTAGTAAACCGCTAATAACAGCAGAGGTCCATTTATTTTTCATATACCTATTTGTTGTTTTTTACAATTAGAAAATCCGAGTCTTTACCCCATTTGGCTTCTACCAAATAATACAATGCCGGCAATACAAAAAGGGTGAGCAAGGTGGCAAACAGCAGTCCATAAACGATCACCGTAGCCAAAGGACGTTGTACATCGGAACCGATACCCGTGGCCAATGAAGCCGGAAACAAGCCCAATACCGCCACAGTAGCCGTCATCAATACCGGCCTAAAGCGCTCTTTTGCTCCAGTTAAAACAGCTTCCTTAAGGTTTTTTTGGTTCTTGCGCTGTTGGTTGATATGGGAAATCATGATGACTCCGTTTTGTATAGCGACACCAAACAAGGCTATAAATCCAACAGCCGACGAAACATTTAAAGTCATTCCACGTATATTCAAAGCCAGCATGCCTCCAAAGAGTGCTAACGGCACTACAATCATCAGTAATCCCGCTTGTCTAAATTGACCAAAAGCACCGTATAACAATACAAACATCAAACACAAAGTCAACGGAACAATGATTCCCAATCGTTCGTATGCTCTGTTTTGATTTTCAAATTGTCCGCCCCATTCTATAGTAAATTTCTCGTGATCGTAGTTTACTTTTTCTTCAATCTGCTGTTGCGCTTCTTTTAGCAAGGATCCCAAATCGCGGTTTCGCACATTGAGTTTCACGGTTAAGTGACGTCGGTTCATTTCTCGTGTTATGGTACTCTCTCCCGTACTGGTAACAACTTCGGCTACTTGAGACAACGGTATTTTAGCACCGGTACTCGAGGTCAGCATCAAGTTGGCGATTTTTTCTGGTGTATCGCGACGCTCCTCCATATAGCGGCAACTGATTTCATATACCTTATTACCAATAAACACCTGAGATATGGCCTTTCCGCCAATAGCCACCTCAATGAGTTCTGCGACATCGGACACATTTAATCCGAATTGGGCGATTTTTTCGCGATTGGCACGGATTTGAAGTTGTGGTAAAGGCGGTACTTGGTCAATAGCCAGATCCACAGCGCCGGCAACCCCCTGTAAGGTTTTCATTACCTCATCAGCTATACGTCGGGTTTCGTGAAAATCTTCGCCATATACCTTAACCACCAATTCACTATGTGCCCCAGCAATTTTATCCATAACCCCATCGATCATCGGCTGGGCAAATCCAACAGTCATACCTGGAATAGTTGCGTATTCCAACGACAGTTCTTCAATTAAATCGTTTTTGGTTTTGCCTTTTGGCCATTCAGCATAGGGTTTTAAGCCGACTGAACACTCGTAATGCGAAGGGGTAAACGGATCGGTACCGTCGTCGTTTCTGCCTGCCTGAACCATGATATAGGTTACC
Organism: Flavobacterium sp.; assembly: GCA_040393465.1. Classification (GTDB taxonomy): domain Bacteria; phylum Bacteroidota; class Bacteroidia; order Flavobacteriales; family Flavobacteriaceae; genus Flavobacterium. The sequence continues at coordinate 21,091 of JBEBUC010000002.1, forward strand.
TCATCGTACTTCATCGTTCGCGCACGTAGGGTATCGCTCATCTCTTTGGATTTTTCAATAGAGATTCCCGGCGGTAACTGCACCTGCAACCAAATCGATCCTTCATCCAGTGGTGGTAAAAAATCTTTCCCTACTTTCATGGTCAAAAAGACCGTTCCAATTAAAATAAGCAGCAACGGCAAAAAGACTTGTTTGGGTTTTGCTACCAATTTTACAATACGCTGGTCATACAACGCCGTTAATTTTTCCAACCAACGGTTGTGGTAGATCTTTCGCGGTTTTTTATATACCATATACGCCAAACCCGGGATTAAAAACAGGGCCACGGCTAAGGCCCCCATCAAGGCATAGCCCACCGTAAATGCCATAGGCGTAAACAGTTTTTTCTCTACGCGTTCAAAGGCAAACAAAGGCAAATAGGCCGTGATGATGATCAAGGTGGCAAAGAATATGGGTTTCGCTACTTGCTTGGCGCGATCGGCGATTGATTTTTCTCTGAGCTCTTCGTTGGGACTTTCTTCCCGTTTTTTTAATATGCTCTCCATCATTACAATGGCACCATCGACTATAATACCGAAATCTATAGCACCTAATGACAGCAGGTTTGCCGGAATGTTGGTAAAGTGCATCAGTATAAAGGCTATCAACAACGACAACGGAATCGTAACCGCTACCAAAAGCGCTCCGCGCCAGCTACCTAAGAAAACAATCAGCACTATAACCACCAATCCGATTCCTTCTATTAAGGTTCTCGAAACCGTGTTTAAGGTGGTATCTACCAAATCGCTTCTATCTAAAAACACCTGGATTTTTACGCCTTCAGGTAAAATACCGTTGTTTAAGTCGGCCACTGCAAGGTGTATTCCCTCCAAAACTTCTGAAGGGTTTTGACCTTTTAGCAACAAGACAATTCCCTCAATACTGTCGGAGTAATCGCGCTGTCTGTCGGTATATCCCAACACGCCTTTGCGCTCTAAATTACCATATTTGAGGTTTCCCAAATCGTTTAAAAAAACGGGGACACCGCCATCGGCCTTAACTACAATACGCCCTAAATCTTCCAAATTTTTGATCAGTCCAATTCCGCGAACCACATAACCCAAGTCGCCTCGTGTTAAAACACTGCCTCCGGCATTTACGTTATTCTGTTCTACCGTTTCGGTGACATCACTTAACGATAATCCGTATTGCTCCAATTTATGCGGGTCGAGTTCGATTTGAAATTGGGTTGTAATTCCCCCAAAATTCGTTACCTCCGCTACGCCCGAAACTTGATTGATTTTAGGAATAATAGTAAAATTCTGTATGTCGGTCAATTCCCTAAGGCTATAACCATCGCCCTCAATAATATACCGATATACTTCTCCAATCGGCGAAGTTAGGGGGTCCAATTCCGGAGTAGCCTCATAGGGTAATTCCACGACGTTGAGCCGTTCTTGAATGCGTTGGCGTGCAAAATAATCGTCTACACCGTCTTTAAAAACGAGGGTAATCATCGACAGTCCAAAAGTGCTGTTACTGCGCATCACATGCATACCCGGCATCCCGTTTAGTGCCCGTTCAATGGGAATGGTAATCTGCAATTCGATTTCTTCTGCTGCTAAGCCCGGCACTTGAGTTACGACCTGAGAAGTAACATCTGCAATGTCTGGATAGGCCTCTATGGACAATTGTTTCCACGAGAAGTACCCAAATATTCCCAACAGAAGAAACAAAGCCATCGCCAAGCCTCTTTTTTCTATAATTGTCTGTAGTAAATTTTTCATCGTTTGTGGTTTCTTTTTTTTATTTGGCTTGAAGCAAGTATATGCCCCCTTCGCTAATTACTTCCGCATCGTTTGTCAATCCCTGAATAACTACAGTTCTATCTCCCGAACTGCCGGCCGTAACAACGTCTTTGCGCCGGTACTGATTTTCACCTACTTTTATATAGACAAACGCACTTTCCTCCTCTTGCATCAGTGCTTTTGTTGGTATAAAAATGACTTGCCCCGGCCGATCGATAAAATGTACGTTGACATACATACCCGGTTTCAATTTCCGATCTTGATTGTCGATTTCTATCAATACTTCAACACTTCTCGTTTCTTCATCCACTATTTCGTTGATGTGATGGATTTTTCCGACCATCTCCAATCCGGGATAGGCCGAAAGTTCGATGTGAACGCGATGCAGCTTGTCTAAATGGATCAAGTCTTTTTCCTTTACTTTTCCAATAACCCAAACCTTTTCTAAGGCGGCAATTATCGCAACGGGTTCTGCGTCTTCTTTGATATACTGACCCATGACTATAGTGTTGTTGATTATCTCGCCGGCTATCGGTGCTCGAACGACAAGCGGCTGTCCTAAAACCATGCGATCCGGATCGACACTAAAAATCTTGAGGGCTGCACCCGCTTGAGTTAGGGTTGCCTTTTGGGTTATAAACTCGGTTTCCGCCTCTTCTACTTCCTGTAAAACCCCCACTCCGTTTTTTAAAAGATCTCTTTGTCTTTTGAGGTTGAGTTCCGATTGTTTAAATGCTTGACGGGCTTCTAAATAATCTTTTTGAGCAGCAAAGTAATCGGGCGAACTGATTTCAAATAGTGGCGTTCCCACTTGTACCCTTTGTCCAATTCGTACGAATGATTTCTGAATTCGTCCGGCAAAGGGCGGTGCTATTTCTGCAAAATGGTTTGGAATACTCGTTACTATTCCCGCAGTGACCAATTGAAAGCTAAATTGTTCCTCACTCACCGCAGTGGTTATAATTCTCGTTTTGATATTAGACCCTTCTCGAAGTCGTATGACTTGATTGGAAACTTCATAGGGAGCTTCTTCTTCTAAAATGGGTTTCTGTTTGCAGAAGGCAAACAAAAAACACAATCCTCCAACTAGTACTTTTTTAATCATATTCAGGTTTTTTATGTGAAATAATGGTTTTGATTTAAGTATTATTCGAAATAATTTGTTCCCGTTAGGGTTCCGATAAAACCTTAGCCAGCAACTTCCTATGTCTATATGTTTTCTTTAAAAGCAGCAAGATTTTAAAGAGATGGTCCTTTTGGTTAGACTCTTTCGGACAAATAATCGGTGTGTTATGGTTCGTTTTCATGAGCACCCCTTTTTATTCATTAACCTGACTGATTAGCTCCCAAGTCACTTCCGAAACGCCGTATTCCAATGATAAGCGACGCGCGATCTGCTCCATCATCTCGTCGTTTTTACCGTTGGCTACAATTTCTGAGGTGAGATAAGAGTAGGCCGGGTTGCCATTATCACTGCTCTTAAGCGACCGCAATTGCAAATTGGGTTCGCTCTTTAGGGCACTTAACAACAAGACCCTAACGTGATTTTCGACCTGCTCTTTACAACCCACGATTAATTGATACAGCGGTTCGTTGCTATCGACCTTAGCGAACGACATCCGATTGATGCGATTGCCCAACGAACGCATACTGATGTGGATAAATACAATGATTAGGGTAAGAAAAATAGCTTGTTGCCACAAACCGGCTCCAGATAATGACCCCACTGCAGCAGAACACCAAATGGTTGCTGCGGTGTTGAGTCCGCGGATACTCATACCCGATTTCATGATAACACCGGCTCCAAGAAAACCGATACCGGTTACGATTTGTCCGGCTACTCGAGAAGGATCACCTTCCATACCCGTAAGGGAAAGGGAAAGCAAAATAAAACTAGCCGCTCCAACGGCAACCAAGGTATTGGTTCTTAGTCCTGCGCTTTTTTGTCTAAATTGGCGTTCGGCTCCTACTAAGGTGCCCAAGATAAACGCCAAGGTTAATCGGAAAATAAATTCTGTAATTAGCATAACTTTTCTTTTTGTGTTTCATCAAAAAACACAACGTCGTTATGATTTTGATTTACGAATTAAACATCAACCTGTCGGGATCGGATTCCATATCGTTTTTTTTGATGATGCAAAAGTAAAGGGGACACAAAAAAAGAGCTGTTAGAAAGCTCTTAGAAAAAAATTAGAATCTCATTAGAGACTAAAGATGCGGTAAGCTAATGGTAAAGGTGGTTCCGTGATTAATTTCAGATTCCACCGTAATTTGCCCTTGATGCAGGGCAACGATTTTTTTGGTCAACGAAAGACCGATACCGTTGCCGGCAAAAGCATTGGATTCTCGACCTCTATAAAAAGGGGTAAAAATATGTTCTAGTTCCGCTACATCGATTCCGATACCGCTATCGCTAAACGCTAAAAGAATATCGGTTTCCGTGCACGAAATCAAAACACTACATTGGTGGTTATCGGAAAATTTACAGGCATTTTCCAACAAGTTGACAAAGGCTACTTGTAGTAAATACGGATTTCCATAGGTGGAAATCCATTGTTCCAACTCTAACTCCTCTTGGAAGTTCAGGTGAATTTTATACTGGGGTTGCGACTGTTGCAATTGTTGGCAAGCGTCTAATAAGACCTCATCGACGCGAATTTCCTTAAATGCAATTTCCGAACGGTCGTAATGCGCTTTGGCAAAATCCAAAAGACTGTTGGACAGTTTAACGATGCGTTCGGCATCGTTTAAGGCGTTATTTATGGTGCTCACATATTCTTCTACCGCAAGATTGCGGCGTTGCGACAATTCCAATTCGGCTATAATGGCTGCTAATGGGGTGCGCAATTCGTGGGAAATGTTGGAGACAAATTGTTTTTGGGCATCGAAGGAATCTTCTAGACGATCGAGCATGGCATTAAAGGTTTGTCCCAAGCGATACAACTCGTCTTTATAACGCGGTGGTTTAATGCGCAAATCGAGGTTGGTAACCGAAATTTTATTGACCTCATCAATGATTTGCTGCACGGGTTTTAAGGCGCGGTTGGACAGGAAATATCCCGCTGCAAAAATAAACACCGTGGATACCAAGGACATCAATACGATGTTTTTTAGTAAATTTTGTTGTTTTTTATAGCCGTATTCGTCAAAAGCAGTGGCTGTAACCACATAATCTTGGTTGTTGAAGCGGTATTTTAAACCGATAACCTGCCAGCGGTCTTGATAAAACGTTAAGGCTCCCTGTTCGTAAATCTCGTCGACCATAGCGCGGGTTTCCTTCACCATATCGATTTCAACGGCATCGTGATAAAGTAAATGAAAGGAGGTATCGTAGACCGCCACTTCTACTTCGTGTAGTACTTGTCTGTTGTTGCTGTAAATTTGATGTAGGGTTTGAGGCGATATTTGCGCTCCTAAAAAGAGGTTGGCCTTGGTAATGGCTTCTTTCTGTAGCACCAGATAGAATTCTTTCTCCCGACTTTTTTCCGACGACCAATAGAGCACCGTGGCAAACACCAGCAAAATCGCTACGGCCAAAACGGTAAACAAGACGGTCAAACGGATTTTAATCTTCATGAGCCTTTAGAATAAATCCCATACCGGCTTTGGTATGAATCAGTTTTTTATCGAAATCGCGATCAACTTTTTTACGCAAATAATTGATGTACACATCTATAAAATTGGTACCGGTATCAAAATGAGTATCCCAGACTTTTTCGGCAATTTCGGTACGCGGTAATACCCTTTCGGCATGCTCCATCATGTACTGCAACAGGTTGAACTCTTTGGGTGTCAGATGAATTTCAATGCCTTGTCTTTTGAGTTGTTTGGCGTGTAAATCCAATTCCAAATCGGCATAGGTCAGCAGGTTTACAACAGGTTTTTGGTTGTTGCCAAAACGCTTGAGCAAGGCGCGAACGCGCACGTGCAATTCTCGTAACTCAAAAGGTTTTACCAAATAGTCTTCTGCTCCAGCATCAAATCCCTCCACTTTATCGTCGGTGGTTCCCAAAGCGGTAAGCATGATGATAGGCGTTTGTGGCAAGTGTTGCTTTAATTCTTTGCACAAGTCAATACCGTTGATATGAGGTAAAATCACATCGGTTATGATTAAATGATAGTTGTTTTGCAAGGCCAATTTGCGTGCCATAAGCCCGTCATAGGCCACAGTAACGTCATAGGCTTGCTCCTCTAAACCGCGTTTCAGCAATGCTGCCATACGGGTGTCGTCTTCTATTACTAATATCTTTATCACTATACAAAGGTAAAAGGATATTTCTTTAATTCCCAACACTCTAGCTTTTTCATGCTAAGATTTGGCGTATTACAACATATCGATTGTTAAAATGGTATTTTATTCCCAAGCCTACTTGGTATTTTTAAACTAAAAATATTGTATTTGATTGCATAACAACTCGTACTATGTCACTGTCAAAAATACATCAAGGTCGAAATATAAAACGTTTCCGTGAAATGCTCGGTATCAAGCAAGAGGCTTTGGCCTTTGAACTCGGTGAGGACTGGAATCAGAAAAAAATATCGGTACTCGAACAAAAACAAGATATAGAAGTTGGTATTTTACGTCAGGAGTCCGAGATACTAAAGATACCCGTAGAAGCTATTGAGAATTTTGATAAAGAATCAGCTATAAATAGTATTCCCATCATTTTTCACGATAATTCAGCAGCGATAAGTAATTATCCTACTTTTCATCCCGTTGATAAAATCATTGAAATCCACGAGCAAAAAGTTACGCTTTACAAACGTATGCTTCAAGAAAAAGATGCGATGATGCAGAAACTGGTACAATTGATCGAACGCATTAAATAGAAGGTTTTGCATTCGTGCTGTAGCGGGGGTAAAACCATCCATTGATGTGGTTAAAAGATTGGTCGATGAATTAGGTACTACCGCAGGATACCTACTTGGAGAAACGGCTCAAATAAAAATCTAGAAATGCTCCAAAGACTCAATGAGATCGACGATTTACCAGAAGAAGAGAAAGCACACATACTCTATGCTATAGACGGATTAGTCAGAGATGCTAAAACCCAAAAAGCATATTCTAAATAGGTATAAATACAAAAATCCCAACTTACGGTTGGAATTTTTTGTTTTTTGGTTGTAACCTACAAGATTACAGCCACATTTAGTGATATATTTTGTGTGCACCAGCAAGATGTTACCCAACAAGCGAAGACACTCACACTTAATTTTTGATATCAATTATAAAAATATCATCTTTTTCTAATCCTCAAAAATGTATGACTTGGAGATGATAATTCGAATGTATAATTTTTATCCTTACTAAGTGGCTCAAGACCTTTGTTTTTCTTCCTATCCAAATTATAAATGCGAAGTATGTTATAGTAATCCTTAAGCCAAGGCTTTTTTAATTCAATCTCATAATTATATATTTTCTGTTCTGTACCAATATATTCATAATAGGCAAAATCTATATATATATCGACTGTTTTGTCTTCAATTAGTTTTTCATAATCCACATATTCTAATGATAAATTTCCTGGATAATAATTAGTAATTATAGTTTCGGAAACGCCATCCCTTTTAAACCTAATTTTAGGCAAAGCATATGTTAGCTGTATATCTCCATCTATCATAATTATAAAATCCAGCTCCTTTTTATTTGAGTCTTGTGCATTCGCATCTACCATACACAATAAACACAATAATCCAAAAACAATTTTTTTTATCATAATCAACTATCTCAGAATTTTTTCAATAACATTTCTTTTTAACTCCACTGGTTGTTGTCCATTTCTATAAATAACAGCTCCATTACTTCTTTTAGGAAAATTAGCACTTCCATCAGATGCTCTAGTAGCACTACTAATCGTCCCTAACGGACCAACAATAATATTTGTGCCATACTGACTAAACGTAGTCCAATCTTGTGCTGAAGGAGAATTAGCAGATTGTGGAAATATCAGCCCATTAGATTCCTGGACTTTTGTCGGATGGGAATGAATAGTCGATTCTACATCCGCTATTGTACTTCCTATAGGGAGGCTAGGCAAGGATGCTTTAGCTGTCTGGACCCCATCAACTTTCGTTGGTAATTCCCCAGTAGCACCTTTAATTATATTTCCATTATTCATTACTAGAGAGGACTCTTCACGTAAACCTCCATTATCTATAGTTCTATCTAAAACATTTAGGCTTTCTCGTAAAGCAACATCACTTGGCAAAGTGACTCCTGATTTCACTTTACTTGCATCAACATTTCCTTTTGTCTTGGAAATTGAACTTACTTCTTTATCATCTGTAACAATGTACTTTTTATTATCATTAATACCATCTGTACCAATCTTATCCCCTTTTTTATTATAATAATCCCCATCAACTGCCGCCATCCCCGTAGGGTCAATCAAATTGATTGGATTATTGTGTACATAATGGTATGGAGTCCAACCTGGGAACTGCTCCGCCAATGGGTCTACGTTGAACCACCTCCCCAATGCTGCATCGTAATTACGAGCGCCATAATCGTACAGATTGATTCCTAATTCATCCTGAAACTCTTTACCGTTATACTTATACTTCTCTGCCGCTTTATTCGCTTGAGCAACCGCAGGATTATCACCCTGATGTTGCAAGCCAAACGGATAATAGTTGTTTTCATTTAATACTTCATCAGCTGTAATCACTCCATCGCCGTTGGTGTCGGAATAACTCAATCGAACGTTTCCGAGATGGTCTTTATACTGGCAAACGTATGTATTGGTTTGCGCATTATAATATCCCTCTGCCGTTGGAAAAAATTGTAATGGGCTCTTTTTACGGCCTCTCACTTTAAACCATATAAAAATAAACTTTTTTTTCAATTGAAAAAAGAAAACCATCCATCGATGTAATTAAAAGATTGGTCGATGAATTAGGTACTACCGTAGGATACTTACTTGGAGAAACGGCTCAAATTAACATCCTCAAAAACCCAGAAATGCTCCAAAGACTCAATGAGATCGACGATTTACCAGAAGAAGATAAAGCACACATACTCTATGCTATCGACGGTTTAGTCAGAGATGCCAAAACCCGAAAAGCATATTCTAAATAGATATAAATACAAATCCCAACTTTTCACGGTTGGGATTTTTGTTATTTATATATCACACCAAGGTATTGACTTCGTCGAATTTTATTTCGTATAGTAGCGGGATACTTAAATCTAAATCCTTATTTCATATTTTTAGCTATATCATTATAATCTAAAATTTCAATTAATTTCCCCTCGCGATAGTGTTTCAGTATTGATTCTCCCTTTCTTTTAGAAATAGAATCTCCAACTTCAAACTTGGTTTCCCACAAACGAGGAACAGTATGTACACAAAACTCTGTTTTTAATGTTAATATATTATGATTCATTTTTTGTCTATAAATAGAATCAATAATACCATCACATTCTTCCTTGAATATTAATTCTAAAAATACTTCTTTAGAACTTTTAGGGTTCATTATACCATCATAATTAACATATATAAATAGAAATACTATTGGTACAAAACACACCGTTATCAACAAAATCTTTAACTTAAAAGGAATCGTAAATTCTTCCATATTAAAAAACTTTTGTTGTTCCATACGAATACATAGCACCTGCTCCAAAACCACTCCCTACTCCAAAACCTGATTGCTTCGTGGTATATCCATCCTTTGTTTTTCCGAATTCATTATAATTCATTTTATTTGTCGCATGCCAATTACTATCTACGCTTCCTCCTTTTCCCCAAGATGCATCTAAAATAGGAGTTGAGATTCCTGCGTTATAACTTGCACTATTACCTCCAAAATCACTATTTAAAAACTGATTACTTCCAGTAGGACTAATTGTTCCTGCATCCCATCCAGCTCCGCCACCTAATCCAAGGTTAGCATTAAAATTAATAAAAAAGCTAGTATCTCCAACGGCATCACTAACAAGCCCAATCTGAAATCCAAATCCTCCGATTAACGCGCCATCAACGCCTATGGAAAAGAAACTACCCTGTGTTTGTCGTGAAATAAAAGTAGAACCACTTTGATTCGTGAATTTTTCATTTGAATCTACGCCTGCTGTCTTACCTCCTTTAGTCATACTCCCATCGCTACTTAATGTCACTGAATTTAGGGTTTTACCATTTTTAACTGTTGATACCGTTTTATCAACTCCAATATGTTTTGCTTGTTCTCCATGATACTGATTGGCTGTCTCTTGACTGGTTACCCGGTCATCCCAAAGATATGTATTTCCTTTTTTTACCCATTCATCATTTTCCTGCGCACTCATCCCCGTCGGGTCAATCAGATTGATTGGATTGTTGTGTACATAGTGGTAGGGAGTCCATCCAGGGAACTGCTCCGCCAACGGGTCTACGTTGAACCACCTCCCCAATGCTGCATCGTAATTACGTGCACCATAGTCATACAAATTGATTCCTAACTCCTACTGAAACTCTTTACCGTTATACTTATACTTCTCTGCCGCTTTATTCGCTTGAGCAACCGCAGGATTATCACCCTGATGTTGCAAGCCAAACGGATAATAGTTGTTTTCATTTAATACTTCATCAGCTGTAATCACTCCATCGCCGTTGGTGTCGGAATAACTCAATCGAACGTTTCCGAGATGGTCTTTATACTGGCAAACGTATGTATTGGTTTGCGCATTATAATATCCCTCTGCCGTTGGAAAAAATTGTAATGGGCTCTTTTTACGGCCTCTCACTTTAAACCATATAAAAATAAACTTTTTTTTCAATTGAAAAAAGAAAACCATCCATCGATGTAATTAAAAGATTGGTCGAAGAATTAGGTACTACCGTAGGATACCCACTAGGAGAAACGGCTCAAATAAAAATCTAGAAATGCTCCAAAGGCTCAATGAGATCGACGATTTACCAGAAGAAGAGAAAGCACACATACTCTATGCTATAGACGGATTAGTCAGAGATGCTAAAACCCAAAAAGCATATTCTAAATAGATATAAATACAAATCCCAACTTTTCACGGTTGGGATTTGTTGTTTATTCGTACCACACGAAGGGATTGACTTCGTCGAATTACATTTCGTGCGGTAGCGGAGCTTTCACCTACCAAATAACCATCCAGTAGATAACTATCTTCTGTTCTCGACTAATAGCGATTCCCTTAGAATATCCATTTCCCCATTCTTTTGGCATTTGTTCAGAAACTAATTCTAGTCCATTATAAAAAATCCCTTTTTCAGCTCCAAAAACGTAAATATCAAAATTGCCATCTTTCCAAAAATCAGTATTGCTATTTATATTAAAATCTACGAAATTAGGAATGGGCAATTTATTTTCAAAACACAGTTTCTCAATTGATAAATTTTTATCTATAATTGGTTTTTTATTTTCTAAATTCATTTCTTTTGTTTCAAAAGGATTCACCTTCAATACACAATTATCTTTTGAATTATACTTTTCAATAAATCCTAAATCAAATAAACTTGTTTCTAAAGAATCAATATGTTTTTCTTGAACATTGTACTGATATAGGTACAATCCAAGATCATCTCTTCTTAAATCAGTCACACTGCTTACCGAACTTTCACTATGAGTTATTTTTTCGGGAAAGTGTTCAATTAATACCGATTTAAAGTTGTTTTTAAACCTAGTGTAGGTATTATTTATACTCTTTAACGATTCCGTATTGCGAGAAAAGTTTTGTCGGCATCCAATACAACCAAATAAAATTAATATTATTAAAACTCTCATTATAATCGCGATTTAGAATTTTTAAAAATCGCCCTCAGAACCACTTCCAATCCACTTCCTGAAACTGAACCTTTTTTCCCATTATCGTTACTCCGATTTGAATAAAAATATGACGTTTTACGATTATCCTGTCCATAAGGCTTCGTTAAATTGTAAGTTACTGTTTTGATAGAGGAATAGTCTCCCTTAGATTCATTCTCTTTAAGAATGTTCTTAGAATTTAAATTCTTATTTGGAACGTACGTAATACTAGCATTTCCAATCTGTTTAAAATCCTGATTAACATTCCTAAAATTTTCATCTCCTATTCTACCGCCACTAGTAATTTCTCTTTCAAATATAGTTACATTTTCAACTTTAGAGTATCCTTGTCTTGTCATAAAACTTGTAGCGTTTTCAATTGGCACAGCGTTTTCAGTATCAAGGAGGTTTTTACCTGCATAAGTTACATTTTCACCAAACATATTATCTGGACCTAATCTATCAAACTTAGAAGCATCTCCAGCTCCAATACTATCAGCTGTCTCTTGACTTAAAGTTGATTGACCTGGACTTAGTACAACCGCACCCGTCTCTCTTTGTACAAACCAATCATCACTATCAACTGCACTCATCCCCGTTGGGTCAATGAGATTGATTGGATTGTTGTGTACGTAGTGGTATGGAGTCCATTCAGGAAAATCCTCCGCTAACGGATCCACGTTCATCCACCTGCCCAATGCTGCATCGTAATTACGAGCGCCATAATCGTACAGATTGATTCCTAATTCATCCTGAAACTCTTTACCGTTATACTTATACTTCTCTGCCGCTTTATTCGCTTGAGCAACCGCAGGATTATCACCCTGATGTTGCAAGCCAAACGGATAATAGTTGTTTTCATTTAATACTTCATCAGCTGTAATCACTCCATCGCCGTTGGTGTCGGAATAACTCAATCGAACGTTTCCGAGATGGTCTTTATACTGGCAAACGTATGTATTGGTTTGCGCATTATAATATCCCTCTGCCGTTGGAAAAAATTGTAATGGGCTCTTTTTACGGCCTCTCACTTTAAACCATATAAAAATAAACTTTTTTTTCAATTGAAAAAAGAATACTACAAAATGTCTTTGCTACTAAAATTGGAATACGTCACCAACTTATCCTAATACGAACGTGGGGAAGCAGTGCCGTCTATTGAGTCCGCTAAAAAAATTGCTGATGCTTTTGGGGTAAGCTTGGATTATCTTGTGGGAGAAGGCGTAAACAGCAAATTCGATAAGAAAACCGTAACCCGTTTACTAGACATAGAAAAACTAGACCCCACAGATAAAGAACACGTTTTCGCTATGCTAGATGCGTTCCTCGCCAAAAATAAATTACAAGCTATTCTTAAATAACAAAATCCCAACCGTAAGTTGGGATTTTTGTTGTTGTCAACAGTAAAAACTGATAACACTAAATACTAAATTTCATGAATATCAGCAAGATACTGGCGCAAGCGGGGACTCCGTCGAATATTCGATTTCTTGCGGTAGCGGTGTACTTAAATCTAAATCCTTATTTCATATTTTTAGCTAAATCATTATAATCTAAAATTTCAATTAATTTACCGTCTCGATAATGTTCCACGGTTAACTTGCCTTTTCTTTTGGAGATAGAATCCCCAACGTCAAACTTGGTTTCCTAATCAGCATCGACTTGAAAAATACAATTATTAGTCTCTAAGGTTAATACATTATGATTCATTGTTTGTCTATACAAAGATTTTACTTTTCCAATACACTCTTCTTTAATTCTATTTTCTAAAAATACTTCTTTATGACTTTTAGGATTCATTATACCATCATAATTAACATATACTAATAGAAATACTATGGGTACAAAACACACTATTATCAACAAAATCTTTAATTTAAAAGGAAACGCAGATTCTACCATATTAAAAAACTCTTATAATCCCAAGTAATATACACCTCCAAATTCAGCACTTGAATACTTCTCTTAAAACACAGCTAATATAACAAAAAACCAATTATATTTTGACCTAACCAGAAGTCCTACTTTTATCCAAACCGTCTTTGTAAACACAAAGCTCTCAACTTGATTAAGAGTTTTTGTATATAATAGACCACGCGAGAGAATTAACTTCATCGAATCTCCGATTTCGCGCGGTAGCCTAGCAGCGGGAATTTAACCAATCCAATCCATTTGACTCCGAATTAACGATTCTCTTTTTAAAAAAGATTTGGGATTGCCTCTCTCAATCCAATCCCAATCTATATTCTTTTCGATAAAGAAGAACTGTTATTTAGGAATCCAATTCCGACTTAGACCCCAACAGCAACAGTTCCGAAGCCACCACCTCAGCAATGTATTTCTTATGCCCTTCTTGGGTTTCATAATCCCTATAGACCAGTTTACCTCCAATGCAGACTTCTTGTCCTTTTTTAATAAACTTTTCAGCGATTTCCGCCAATTTTCCCCATGCCACTACTTGATGCCATTGGGTTTGTTCTACACGTTGGCCGTGTTCATCGTAATACACCACCGACGTGGCCAAACTAAAATTAGCCACCTTCTTTCCACTGTCGAACTGTTTTACTTCCGGGTCTTTTCCCAACCTTCCAATCAGTCTTACGCTATTCCTTAATGTGCTCATTTTTTAAAATTTTAAATTAAACAATTTGGATTTCTCTCTACAAATCACTTCTTTTGATTGGTAACTATCCCTATAGAAAACGTTTACAGTCGAATGTAAATGCTTGTAACCGTTTGTAAACGGATTTTTATGTACCTTTAAAAGAAAAAAAGTAATGGAAGCAGCTATTAATAAAGTAGAACTTCGAAATCTTCAAGTGGAAGATTATTTGGAATTAAAAAAATCCATGATGGAGTCCTATGAGGGCATGGAAGACTCCTATTGGATTAAGGATGAGATAGAAGCGCTATTGGCCACCTTCCCAGAAGGACAGTTGGTCGTTTTAGTCGATGATATCGTGGTGGGCTCTGCCTTATCACTTATCGTAGATGAACGCCAAGCGATGTCTGCCCATACTTACGAGTCCATTACTGGTAATTCGACGTTCTCTACCCACAATCCCGATGGCGATGTGCTGTATGGAATTGATGTGTTTATACACCCCAAATACCGCGGTTTGCGTTTGGGACGCCGTCTATATGATGCGCGTAAGGAAATTTGCGAGCAATTGAACCTTAAATCCATTGTATTTGCCGGTCGTATTCCCAATTATTCCAAGTTTGCCAAAGAGCTGACTCCGAAACAATATTTAGATAAAGTACGCGCCAAAGAAATACACGATCCCGTGATGTCTTTTCAATTGAGCAACGATTTTCACGTGGTGCGCTTGATGCGCAATTATTTAGAAGGGGATAAAGATTCCAAAGAATACGCTGTACTACTGGAATGGAACAATATTTTCTATGAAAAAACCCAACAACTGATCAATACAAAAAAAAGTGTTGTCCGCTTAGGCTTAATCCAATGGCAGATGCGCTTGTTTAATGAGCTCGACGAGTTTTTTGATCAAGCGGAATTCTTTATCAATGCCGTAGCCGATTACGAAAGTGATTTCGCCATGTTTCCCGAATTATTTACCGCACCCTTGATGGCGGATTACAATCACTTGTCCGAAGCCGATGCCATACGAGAACTGGCCCGCTTTACAGACGATATTCGCAAAAAATTTCAGGAATTTGCCATTTCTTATAACATCAACATCATTACAGGAAGCATGCCGTATATGATTGATGGCAATCTCTATAATGTTGGTTTCCTTTGTAAAAGAGACGGTACCTACGAGATGTATTCCAAAATCCATATTACCCCCAACGAAGTACATTATTGGGGAATGCAAGGCGGTTCAAAAATCCAAACATTCGATACGGATTGCGGAAAAATTGGAATCATTATTTGTTATGATGTGGAGTTTCCAGAGCTATCGAGGTTGTTGGCAGAGCAAGGTATGGACATCCTTTTTGTTCCGTTTCTTACCGATACGCAAAACGGTTATACCCGTGTGCGAAGTTGTGCCCAAGCCCGAGCGATTGAAAACGAGTGTTATGTGGCCATTGCAGGCTGCGTAGGCAACCTACCCAAGGTTAACAACATGGATATACAATTTGCTCAGGCCGCTGTGTTTACGCCTTCCGACTTTGCTTTTCCTACCAACGGAATTAAGGCAGAAGCCACTCCAAATACCGAGATGACCCTCATTGTTGATGTGGATGTCAATTTATTAAAAGAATTACACGAACACGGAAGTGTACAGATAAAAAAAGATCGTAGAACCGATTTATATGAGACGAAGAAATTGAAATAAAAAACAACTACCATGAAAACTTGCTTAGAATGTGGAACCAAACTAGTGGGCCGAGAGGATAAGAAATTTTGCAACGACAGCTGTCGGAATTCGCATAACAATAAGGTCAATAAGGATTCCAATAATTTGGTGCGCAACACGAATAATCAACTCCGGAAAAACTACCGCATTCTAAGATTTTTCAACAAGAATGGTAAAACAAAAATTCCGATATCAAAATTATTACAACAAGGTTATGATTTCCAGCTTTTCACCAGTATATATCAAACCAAAACCGGTAGCATTTATTATTTTGTTTACAATCAAGGTTATTTAAACATCGATACAGAGCACTGTTTACTGGTGCGTAAAAAATAACCTTACCTAAGGAACGGAAGCACGTTAAGCTTTTAATCCGACACTTCCCCCCATCATCCCCCCAATTATTTATTTACGATTCAGGTCAGCCGTTATTTATTAATTTCACAGCTGTACTCACTATATTCGCCGTTTTTTTTAATAAAACAAACCCATTGCTATAAATTACCCCATACTAGCGTATTTTTACCGCGCCATATAAGCTGGAATCGCTGCGCTGCAAGGAATCGGCTGAAAAAGTATAATCCCGGTTTATAAAAAACTTTTACACATGATGAAATTTAAAATAATTTTCCTTAGTTGCTTCGTCTCCTTATCCTTGGTTTCTTGTATTCAAGAAGAAGCGTTGAATGCCGAAGCAGATATACTTCAATGTATTGTTTCCAAAGACATTTTAAAATCCGACCCGCTTATTGAAAATGACCGCGTAACCCTACGTGTTCGCTCCGATATAGACTTAACGCAACAAGCACCCGAGTTTACACTAACACCGGGAGCAAAAATAGTTCCAGCAAGTGGAACTGTGAGAGATTTTACCAGCCCTCAAACCTACCAAGTCATTTCAGAAGACGGTGTTTGGACGAAGACTTATAGGGTCTCTTATATCACTTCCAAACTGAGTACCTCCTATAATTTCGAAAACTATAGAATCGACAACAATGCCTTTTATGTGTTCTATGAAACCGATTCAAACAACGTTCACAACATGGACTGGGCTACTGGAAATATAGGCTTTTTGTTTACAGGAGTGGCTAAGTCGCCCGACGATTATCCGACAATCCCTTCCAAAAACGGTAAAACAGGAGACTGTGTACAAATGCAAACCAGGTCAACCGGTAGTTTTGGTGCTCAAGTTAAAAAACCCATAGCTGCCGGTACTATTTATATTGGATCGTTAGATCTTTCAGAGATCCAAAGCAATCCCAGAAAAGCCATCAAATTGGGATTCCCCTTTGAACACCAACCTCTTATTTTAAAAGGTTTTTATAAATATCAAGCTGGTCCGGTTTATACCGATATGGAAAAAACAGTAGCTGGCATAACCGATACTTGGGATGCCTATGCCATTTTCTACGAAACGGACGCGTCAACCAAAGTACTCGATGGAACGAATAAATTTACACATCCCAACATCATTTCTATTGCTCAAATCGATACCCAAGGAAAAAAACCAACAGCCGAGTGGACAGAATTTCATATTCCTTTTGTAATGAAAGACGGCAAAAAAGTCGATTTAGAAAAACTAAAGGCCGGTAAATACAACCTCAGTGTGTTGTTTACCTCCAGTATAGACGGCGATGATTTTAAAGGTGCCATCGGCAGTACGCTTTATATCGATGACGTTGAAGTAATTTACGATTCCAATTAAAACTCCCAACCCATGAAACATTATTTATATCTAAGCATACTGTATCTATTTTATTCTGCTGCTTACGCACAAGAATCTCCGTTGGAACTGCCTACATCAGGCAACCGATTGGGCTTAAATTTAGACTACCAACTAAAAGGAGGATTCAATTTTGGAGGCAGCACCCCAATCCCTTTTCCACAAGAGATTCGGGCGATAAAAAACTTTAATCCCACCTTAGCTTTTACCATAGAAGCCCATGCAACTCATTGGTTAGAGCATCACCAAAATTGGGGTATTCGAAGCGGTTTGCGTTACGACCTGAGAGGGATGAAATCCGATGCAGAGGTTAAGAATTACCGTACTGAAATTATTGGAGATGGCGGAGAACGCCTCAAAGGTTATTTTACAGGAGAAACCAGTACGTCTATACGAAACAGTTATCTCACGATTCCGATTTTAGCCGTTTATCGGCTTTCTCCGAATTGGGATTTTAATTTCGGCCCCTATTTTTCGATTTTGTT
Source organism: Flavobacterium sp. (assembly GCA_040393465.1). GTDB lineage: Bacteria > Bacteroidota > Bacteroidia > Flavobacteriales > Flavobacteriaceae > Flavobacterium. Next base: position 39,170 of record JBEBUC010000002.1, read on the forward strand.
GTCCAAAAGATTTAAAGGCCGTGTAGGCGAAGGTTATCTAAGAGACCCAGACCCGACGGGAATCAAAACCAATTTTACTGAAGAAAATGGCGCTACCTTCGATTTTTCAGACCAAATAAACCCCTTTCAATGGGGTGCACAGTTGGGAACCGCTTATCGTTTAGCTCCTAAAATTCAAATTTATTCCGACTTTAGCTGGGGGTTCAATAACCTCTTTAAAAAAGATTTCGAAACCATCAGTTTTAAAATGTACACCCTTAATCTAAATTTAGGCGTTGCTTATGATTTATAATAAAGCCAACTGATCCAACATCGGTGCGGCATTAGCACAAAACAGCAACTACCAACCCTTCATCGTATGGGTTTGAAAATAGTGGCAAACAAATAAAGCCCGACTCCAATTAAAGAGTCGGGCTTTGGTATAGTAATTCATTACTAGATCTAATTCAATACCGATTTAACCATACGGTCGTCGCCATCAATTTTATGGGTGTTTTCCAGCCCCAACAATTGTGTCATCAAAGGATATATATGAATGTTTTCAAATGCTTCTACTTTGGTTTTTCGCTTGATTTGCGGTCCCCATGCCAAAAAAGTAGCCTGCATATCAGGATATTGATAGGGATCATAACCGTGTGCTCCCGGACTGGCTTTTTTATTCGAAAAATAATACGGACTATCGGCTATTAACACCAGGTCTCCAATCCGGCCAAAATAGTCGTCTTGAGCTCCAAAGTGATATTTTTCTGGCACCTCACTTTTTAAGTACACTTGATAATGCGGTGCCTTTTTTGCTTTAATCTCGTCGTAAATACTTTGAACCCTCTGAGCATCCTTTACAAATAAACTCACATAAACACCGCTACTAACCACGGTGATTTCTTCCGGATTTATTTCAATAGGCAGGGTCAATAGTTCTTCTTGATCAATGCTTGTCATGCCGTGATCGGCAACAAACATATAATTTACGTCTAATTTACTTTTAGCTACTGCTTCAACGAGTTTCTTTACCGACTGATCTATAAACTGAACCGCCGCTTTGGTTTCCACAGCATCGGGGCCATAGGTATGTCCGGCCTGATCGACCTCCGGAAAATAGAAAGTAATTAGATGTGGTCTGCTATCCTCCGGCAGACTCAACCACTTAACCACCTCCTCTATTCGCTTATCTATAGTAATTTTCTCTGAATAAGGAAAGTAATAGGACGATAACATCCCCTGTATAGCAGCTTCTGACCCGGGCCAATAATAACTAGCTGTCAACATTTTTTGTTGTTCTGCCAAGGTCCAAATTGGCGTTCCACCATACCATGCTGGATCCAAAACCGCTTTGGGATTGCGCAGTGAATACCGCTCTTCAATTTTAGGATCGTACATATAATTTCCCACCAAACCGTGATGAGCAGGATATAAACCGGTAACTATGGTATAGTGATTAGGAAAGGTTACCGATGGGAAAGACGGAATGAGTGCCTTAGCCCTAACCCCTTTTTTCCCAAGGCTCTTCAAGTATTTAGCACCGTGTTTTTCGATGTAATCGTGGCGAAATCCATCTGCCGAAATTAAAATCAAATAAGGTTTTTTTTGTTGTTTTTCGTCATTTTTTCGATTTGGAACAACTATTTGCTCGTTGTCTTGCTGCGCAAAAAGTGTTGAAGCCCCCAAAGAGAAGGTAGCTAACAACAGCGATAAAACTATTCTTTTCATAATTCAAATTTACTTCATTTTAAATAAGTCGATATTAAGCAGAAGTTAAACTTCAAATTTCAACATAAATTTTTTAGGCATACTCAAAATTATATTTACTTTTATGGCTTTGAAACATATCCATGAAACCCCAATCTGAAAACCTGTTTATCCGCAAACTTCAACTTACCGATGCCGAAAGTTTTTTTTTAATTTATTCAGATACGCACGCCATGAAGTTTCGGGAAACACCTCCAACCTTATCTCTAGAAGAAGCGAGGCAATCCATAGAAAAAGCCCAAAGGGAGTTTTTAGACAAAATCGCATTCCGCTTTGCTGTAATCGATAAAAAAACCGACGCTCTAATAGGAACTTTCGTTTATAGACCAAAAGATTTCGAAACGGTAGAAATTGGGTATTCGCTGGGTAAGAATTATTGGAATAAAGGATATGCCTCGGAACTGGTTTGCCTTATGCTCACTTATTTACGAAAAGAGGGATTTCATCAGATACAAGCTTGGACAGCACAAGACAATACGGCTTCACAGCGGGTCTTAATCAAGAATCAATTCGTTTTAATCGATGAAAACACCAGCAGTAAAAAACTGTTATTCCAACATTCAAATTTACATGATTTAGAAAATACCGTGAACATACTCGGCTGTGGCTGGTTGGGATTTCCTCTTGCACAACATTTAAGAAATCTGGGTATCCGCGTTAAGGGATCAACCACAACGCACACTAAACTGAATTTATTAGAAGAAGCTGGTATTATTCCCTATGTGATCAATCTTGAAGAAAAAAACTTAAACGAAGCTCTCATAAACGATTTCCTATGCGGTTGCGATACTTTAATTATCGCCATACCACCGCGAGTAAAAGACGCCTCCTTGCCCTATAGTCAACAATTAGAGCGTCTGATCCCTTTGCTGTGCGATAGTGCCTTAAAACGAGTTATCTTCATGAGTTCTACTTCGGTTTACGGTTATGATTCCACGCCGATCACTGAAAAAACAGCAACCGACCCGACAACAGCCGGTGGTCGTGAAATTGTTGCTGCTGAAAATCTCTTTAGAACGGAAGGATTGTGGAAAACTACCGTACTGAGATTGGGAGGTTTATTTGGACCGCTGCGTCATCCCGTTACTTTCTTAGCGCAAAAATTCGAATTCGAAAATCCGGATTTAAGTATAAATATGGTACATCTCAACGATGTAATTTCTTTTACTACGCAACTTATTTTTCAAAATCAGAAAGAAGCTGATGCTGTTTTTAATCTGGTTGCACCGTATAAGCAAACTCGAAAGGAATTTTACAGTCAAGCCGCAACGACTCGAGGACTACAATTACCTCAAGACAGCCAGACCAATTGGACCTTAGAAAAAAAGGTTTCCGGTGACCTGATTGTTGAAAAAACAGGTATTCCCTATTTGTTTTAGCCATTAGCGATAAGCCCCATCAGCATGATAAAACTAGGTATTAGAATCGGATGACTCGTCCTCATTGTCCTTGTCGTCCTTATCCGTAACCTTCTCTGGTGTTTTGAATATCTTGGTAATGGTTTTATTAAACAACGGTGATTCGTTGTCTTCTTCTCCGAGCAAAAAGCCCCAAGGGCGAAGGTCTTCAACCCGGTCAAATACGATTTTCATAATCGCCAATACAGGTATGGTCAATAACATACCCGAAATACCCCAAGTCATTTCACCAATGACCAATCCGAGAATCACAACTAATGAGTTTAACTTCACTTTCGACCCCACAACCTTAGGCATAATTAAATTGCCATCGATAGCATGAATCACAACCATAGCCAATACTACAAGTAAAACATGACTTGCCGAGGTAGTGGCAAAAGTAATAATCACGCCAACGACCAAAGCTATAAAAATTCCGATATAGGGCAACACATTCAGTACACCGGTCAATATGGCCAACATAAAGTTGTATTTAACTCCAATGATGGTATAGGCAATAAAAGTCAAAACGGTTACGATAATCATTTGCAACAACAAGCCAATTAAATACCTCTTAACCATGACTTGAATTTGAATAACCACATCCAAAACGACATGCTGGTGTTTGTCTCTAAATACAATGACTAGGAATTTTACCAAGTGACGTCGATAGAGCAACAAAAACAAAGTATATAAAAACGTAAACACAATCAACATGATTACACTAGAAATCGAGCTTAGGGTTTTTCCGAGTATATCGGTACCTGCACTAAGCGATTTAGATGCGGTCTCCGTTAAGTAGTTTAGTTGGCTGTTTTGTTCAATTCCAAAATGGTCTTGTACCCACAATTGTAAACTGGAAAAAGAATCGATTAATTGCTGTTGAAAAGCCGGCCAATCATCGGCAAGCTTAGTCATTTGCATGGCCAATAAATAAAGTACCAAAACAATAACACTCGTAAAAAGTATGGTGGCAACTATGGCTGCTAAGGCACGTGGAAAGCGCCATTTGCGTTCTAAAAAACCACAAAAAGGCACCAAAAGAGTAGAAAAGAGCAGTCCCAAAATAATGGGAACTATCACATTTTGTCCTAGAATACCTAAATACCCCATGATTACTATACTAATCAGTACACAAGATAATTTTAGGTAAAAGGGGTATTCAAGATTTAATCGCATACGGTTTCTAATTAAAGGCGTTTCTATAAGTCTTTAGTCGCGACAGCAGTTCAGACGATTTTGTAATTAATTTATTTTTTTAATATCAAATTCTACTGCTATATCCCTATTTTATAATATTTTATCAAAGAAAAGAGCTAAAGTACTTGTGGTGTTAAATTACAAAAATAAATAGAACCACAAGCCGTTTCTCAAAAATATAAAAAAAGCCTTTTGAAAAATTCAAAAGGCTTTTTACTTCATCTATTGTGGCTTAGTTTATTTGCATTTCAGGTATATCACCCTCGATGATTAAATCCGCTTCCGTCGCTTTTATAATCTCTTCTACACTGACACCAGGAGCGCGTTCTAAAAGTTTAAAACCTTTGTCTGTTACTTCTAGAACAGCCAATTCTGTAACGATTTTCTTCACACAGTTTACCCCAGTCAAAGGCAACGTACACTCTTTTAGAATTTTAGACTCCCCAGCTTTATTTACGTGCATCATGGCTACGATAATGTTTTCTGCAGAGGCCACCAAGTCCATAGCACCGCCCATTCCCTTAACCATTTTTCCGGGTATTTTCCAGTTGGCAATATCGCCTCTTTCATTAACCTCCATAGCTCCAAGTATGGTTAAGTCCACGTGTTTGCCGCGAATCATTCCAAAACTGGTAGCAGAATCAAAAAAAGACCCCCCAGCTAGTACGGTAATCGTTTGTTTTCCTGCATTGATTAAGTCCGCGTCTTCCTCTCCTTCAAAGGGAAAAGGTCCCATGCCCAAAACGCCGTTCTCGCTTTGAAATTCAACATCCATACCTTGTGGAACATAATTCGCTACCAAGGTCGGAATTCCGATTCCTAAATTGACGAAATAACCGTCTTTTAATTCTTGTGCAATTCGCTTTGCGATGCCTATTTTATCTAACATAATTTTTTATTCAATGGTTAACGATTCCAACTTACAACCCATCTATGTATCGATTGGTCCAGTTGGCAGTTTAAAAAAAGTCCTTAAGATTTTGAACGTACGGTACGCTGCTCAATGCGCTTTTCATATTTTTCACCTTGGAAGATGCGTTTTACGAAAATCCCAGGAACGTGTATGTCATTCGGATCTAATTCACCTGCTGGAACGAGTTCTTCCACCTCTGCAATGGTAATTTTTCCAGCTCCCGCCATACACGCATTAAAATTACGTGCCGTCCCCTTAAAAATTAAGTTACCTGCTTCGTCGCCTTTCCAAGCTTTTACAATCGCGAAATCAGCTTCAAATGCCAGTTCCAAGATGTGGGGTTTTCCATTGAAAACACGTACTTCTTTGCCCTCAGCAACCTCCGTACCATAACCCGCTGGTGTAAAAAAAGCAGGAATACCCACTTGAGCAGCTCTGCATTTTTCTGCTAAAGTTCCCTGTGGTGTTAATTCCACATCCAACTCTCCAGACAGCATTTGTCTCTCGAATTCCGCGTTCTCACCTACGTAAGAGGAAATCATTTTTTTTATCTGTCTCTTTTTCAAAAGCAATCCCAATCCAAAATCGTCTACCCCAGCATTGTTGGAAATGCAGGTTAATCCGCTTATATTTTTTCTTACCAACTCGTTTATACTATTTTCGGGAATTCCGCATAATCCAAAGCCTCCCAGCATAATAGTAACGTTATCGGTAATATCTTGCAAAGCTTCTTCCACATTTGCAACTCTTTTATTTATCATAACTAATTGGTTTAATTAATTTGGTTAAAAATATAAAAAAAACGCCTCTTAAAAAAGGCGTTTTGGTTATTTTAAAAATCGAATTCTTCAGTGCTTAACTCGACAGAATCCGTTTCGGTTTCTACCGCTTGTGCTTTCCAACAATCCACCTTAATAGAAAGGTTTGCCGGTCGTTCGAATTGTCCTTTAGATACTTTTAAATCGGGGTCGTCATAACATTTTTTCATAAAGATTCCCCATATCGGTAAGGCCATTGTAGCTCCTTGTCCATATAAAGTGTTTTTAAAGTGAGCAGCACGATCTTCGTTACCAACCCAAATACCCGTGGCCAAGTTTGGTACCATTCCGATAAACCACCCATCACTATTGTTTTGACTGGTTCCCGTTTTACCGGCAATAGGGTTGGTGAATTTATAAGGATGTCCTGTTACTCGATTGTATCCAGAACCGCCACTACCCGTTCTCAAACGAATACCAGACCCCGATTCGGTGACTCCCTCTAATAATTTAATTACCGTATAGGCTACGTCTTTACTCAAAACATCTTTGGCTTCTGGAACAGCATTGTATAATACAACACCATTTTTATCGGCTATTCTCATGACAAACTGTGGCTTGATATAAACCCCTTGATTGGCAAAAGTACTGTAAGCCGCTACCATATCGCTTACGGTAATCTCTACGGCCCCTAATGCGATGGCTGGCTGTTGCGGAATTTCGGATTTTACCCCCAAATCTCTCGTCATGTCCACTACTGCCTTTGGCCCTACTTTATCCATCAATTTGGCTGTAACCGTATTGACTGAATTGGCTAATGCCGATTTTAAGGTCATGATGCCTCTAAATTGGCGGTTGGAATTTTGAGGAGACCAATCTGCACTAATACCATAGCGCCCTTTGGGCATGGTAAAAGGCGAATCTATAATAGAATCACAAGGTGAATAGTGTAACTGTTCTATGGCTGTAGCATAAACAAAAGGTTTAAATGTAGAACCCACTTGTCGTGCTCCTTGAGCTACGTGATCGTATTGGAAATGTTTATAATTGATTCCACCAACCCAAGCTTTAATGTTACCGGTTTGAGGCTCCATAGCCATCAAGCCCGTTTGTAAAAAGTGTTTGTAGTAGATAATCGAGTCTCTTGGAGTCATGATGGTATCGCGTTCGCCCTTCCAAGTAAAAATTCTCATTTCTGTTTTTACTTTAAACGACGCCAAGATATCGGAATCCGCTTTTCCCTGAGCTTTCATTTGTCTCCAACGCTCCGAATTTTTCATGGCGCGATTTACAATACTCTCAATTTCTTTTTCATTTAACTTTAAAAACGGGGCTGTTTTATTGGTTTTATTTTGAAGAAAAAACTCTTGTTGCAAATTGGATAAATGCTGAGTAACTGCTTCTTCAGCATAACGTTGCATTTTAGAATCTATAGAAGTATAAATCTTTAATCCATCGCGGTAGATATCGTAGGTAGACCCGTCTTTTTTAGGATTCTCCTTTACCCAACGTCTCATAAAATCACGTAAATACTCTCTAAAATAAGTGGCAATACCGTCTTTATGACTCTCCGGTGTAAAATGTAAAGCAATCGGTTTCTCTTGCAGTCGCAATTTTTCTTCCTCGGTAATAAAATCACTTTTGGCCATCTGATGCAGTACTACATTTCTTCTTTTTTGCACCAATTCTGGTCGTTTTACCGGATTGAAATACGACGGATTTTGCAGCATTCCTACAAACATGGCCGCTTCATCTATGGTTAAGTCTTTCGGCTCTTTGCCAACATATACCCGTGTTGCAGAACGAATTCCAACGGCATTGTTAACAAAATCGGCCTTATTCAAATACATGGTAATGATTTCTTCTTTGGTATATTGACGCTCCAATTTCACAGCAATCACCCATTCTTTGGCTTTTTGAGCCAGTCGTTCAAATATATTACGCGACCCCTCTCCGTGAAACAATAATTTTGCCAACTGTTGCGTAATTGTACTGGCTCCACCATTACTACCTACTGAAGTTAAGGCTCTTAAAGTTCCGCGTGCATCGATTCCCGAATGCTCATAAAAGCGTTCATCTTCTGTAGCGACTAAGGCTTTTACCAAAAAATCCGGCAAATCGGCAAATTTTACGGGCACCCTGTTTTCAAGATAGAATTTCCCTAAGGTTTTTCCGTCTGAAGAGATAATTTCTGTTGCAACATTACTAGCGGGATTTTCGAGTTCATCAAAGGTAGGCATGGCTCCAAAAACACCCCAAGAGGCGAATAGGAAAAACAGTATGATAGCCGTCATTCCCCCTGCGAATAACATCCAAAACCATTTAATATAAACCGCAAATTCACCGGGCTTTGTCACTTGTTGTTTTTTCATATATATAATTACCTAATTATTCTGCTTTTTCAATTCTCAATCCAATTTCCGAAATCCCTTCTAGAGCCTCAACCCCATCGACTTTACCTGATTGACGAACGACCTGTTGGATTTCGAATTGATAGGTTCCCGCTTGTTTAAAGGTAAACCCCTCTTTTAACCACAATTTGTTTTCTTTCACATCGGTAAAACCCGTTCCTAGAAGTGATCCATCAGCACGCGCCATCTGAAACTCCAAGGTATCGATTAAGACCTCTTTATTGGGCTGTTTGGTCTTTAAGATTACAAACAGATTATTAAAGGGATACTTGTTGTTGTTCCTAATGTTTAGAAACAAGTTATAACTACCCAAGCTGTCTGGCTGTTCTACTGTAAAGGTTTTGATATCGGCTTTATTCCAAGCCGTACCAACCGTTTGGTATTCGTCGTAAAAACGCTTTTTATCGCAAGAAGCGAAAATAAAGAGCAACGAGAATCCTGCTAAAAGAATTTTATTTCTTAGGAGCATTTTTTCGATGTGTTGAATTGTTATTAGTCTGATTTTTATGGGCCTGACTATTATTACTTGTATTGGTTGGTGCCGGAGCCACTGTATTCGTGTTGGCTTTATTCGGAATTCTCTTTTTAGCCGGTCTTTTCTTCTTTTTAGGTTGATCAAAACGCGTTACACTATCTTGTCCTACAGCGTTTTGGAAGTTTTTCTCTTCTCCTGCTTCCGGTTCAATAGCATAGCTTTCCAATTCCTTGGCTTTCTCTCCGCTTTTATTTAAAGCCATGATTTCTTTAATTTGCTCCACACCCAAAACATACCAATTGGCAGAGTTGTTGGCGTAAGCAAACCACATCATTCCCTTAAAAATATCTATTTTCTGACAATAAGCATCGCCCTTAACCGTACTGATCTTAGTGTCGGAATCCGGCATGCCTTTTAAAGCATCTAAATAGGTGTCTAATTCATAGTTTAGACAACATTTAAGTTTACCGCATTGTCCGGCTAACTTCTGTGGGTTTAGCGATAATTGTTGGTAACGTGCAGCAGAAGTATTGACACTTCTAAAATCGGTTAACCAAGTAGAACAACACAATTCTCTCCCGCAAGAACCGATCCCGCCTAAACGAGCTGCCTCTTGACGAAATCCAACTTGCTTCATTTCAATACGCGTACTAAACTCTCTGGCAAAATCCTTAATCAATTGTCTAAAATCGACACGGTCGTTGGCCGTATAATAAAAAGTGGCTTTGGAACCGTCACCTTGAAACTCGATATCGGAAATTTTCATTTCCAAATTGAGCTTAATCGCCAATTCCCTAGCTCTAACTTTCATCGGATCTTCTTTACTTCTGGCATCTTGCCAAATATCAATATCCTTCTGAGTTGCTTTTCTATATATTTTTAAAAGGGTGCCTTTAGCATCTACCTTTTTCTTTTTCATCTGTACCTTAACCAGTTCACCAGTCAAGGTAATGATACCGACATCGTGTCCTGGAGATGCCTCTGTAGCGATAATATCACCTATACTCAAGGTTAATTTCTCCGTATTTCTATAAAAATCTTTTCTCCCGTTTTTAAAACGTACCTCTACGGCATCAAACGGTTCGTCTCCGTTGGGGTACGACATATTGGATAACCAGTCAAACACCGTTAGTTTATTACAACTATCCGTACCACATGTTCCATTATTTTTACACCCTTTAGGGGTTCCCGAACTATCTTTTCCTGTTGAACAATTTGTACAAGCCATTCTATATTTTATATATTTTCAACCTAAGGTTGTTATAAATCATTTTTGTTTAATCGTGTGTAAAGATAGTATTTTTTGTAGGTTAGTCCATTTATTTTTACGATAGATTCCGTTTCCTATATCCCTAAAGTTGAGGCACTCTGTAAAATACACGCCTCCGCATTAATTCTATTCGTCCAAAAAAACAATCAGCGGGAAGTTTTATATTTTATAATCTTCAAAAAGAAAACACTAGCTTTGATTACATTTATAAAAAAACAAGCATGAAAGCAGAAACTACCACAAGCGGAAGAATTTATCAAAATAGTGATTTTGTTGTTTCCGAATTTGCCGACGCCATTTTAGAAGGACTTATTGGAATGGAAGACCAAAGTGATCGCGAACCGCTACTCGTATTTATCAAAATAAAGGATAAAAACTGGAACCGCTATTTTCTTGATTCGGCGGTTGGTTTTTGGGAAAATTGGCAAGAGACAGAAGTGGATCAGTCCGAAGCGCATATAGACGAGGTGGTTTATGTAGATTATATGGATAAATACGCTTTACAAAATAAACAAATCAAATCGATTGATTGCAAAAATGCTCAAATCAGCTTGAGTTTTACTGATGACAGTCAATTTATATTGAAAGAAGTCGCACCTGGAAATCCAGACTCCGCTTCGGAAGTATTATACGTATCCCAATAATTTTCTCTAAAACAAACAAACTGCTTCCCCTCCGATTACCAACTAAAACCGAATCTTATGAAAAAAACAATTGCATTGAGAATCAGCATCAAGCCAGAATTTATACCTCGTATCTTAGAAGCTTCCAAAGATTTAATCGCTCAAACTAGGCAAGAAGCAGGCTGCCTTTTTTACAATTTTTACCAATCAACTGAAAATCCTTCTGATTTTATCTTCTATGAAAAATTCAAAAATCAAGAAGCGATTCAAAAGCATAACGAGACCGACTACGTTAAAAAATTCTTACTCGTGGTTAAGGAGTCGTCTCAAATAGATGTGGAAATTGACATTTTCGACTAAACGCATACAGTACGACTATTGACATTTGACTTGAATTATGTCGCCTCTTTTTAAGTGGAGATCGGTTCGTATTGCAGCATACTCCAACAAAAAAACCATCGACTGCCGTCGATGGTTTTTTAATATGTTTTTGCGCCGGTTAATTAACTTGTTTAATCAAATAAACATAAACCGGAAAGTGATCGCTATACCCGACTTCTCCGTTGCTGTTTCGCAAAGGGTATCCTGTAAAAGCTCCGGTTTTTTGCACCATAAAAGGTTTTTTATACACCCGCGCTTTCCAATACGTAAAAGAACTGTAATCCGAGCCTAGTAACGGCTCTGAAAGAATGATTTGATCAAAGATATCCCAAGCATCTCTATAGGCCAAAGTACCGATTCCGTCTTTAGACATTTGTTCCATCGGATTGAACAAACCTTTCTTATCAACTAGCTCTTTTTTGCCTTTGGCTCCCAATACCTCCTTAATACTTTTATTATAAGGGCCGTCATTAAGATCCCCCATGGTCATGATTTTGGCATTTGGGTTGATCACATAAAGCGAATCGATGATTTTTTTATTTAAAGCAGCAGCAGCCTCTCTAAAAGGACTGCTTTTCTTTTCTCCTCCTGATCTAGACGGCCAGTGGTTCACAATAAAGTTTATTTCCTCACCATCCAACAATCCGGTCACCAATAACTGATCACGAGTGTAGATGCGTTTTGTTTTGCTTCCTCCCTCTTTAGATTTCTCATTTGGGGCATAAATATAAAGTGGAATATTTGAAGTATGAGTAGGTACAAAATGTTTCTTTTGATAAATCAACCCCACGTCAATACCTCTTTTATCGGGAGAATCATAATGGACAATCCCGTAATCTCCAGCCAATAATTGGGGGTCCTTAACTAAATCTTCCAGTACACCTCTATTTTCAACTTCTGCCACACCTAATACGGTAGGCATGTTTTTATTTTCTTCGGTTCCAATTTGAGAAATCACTTCGGCTAAATTTTTGATTTTTTTGTGATACTTAGCCCCAACCCAAGCTTGCGCTCCCTTGGGAGTCCATTCTTCATCGAAAATTTTTGGATCTCTAATGGTGTCGAATAAGTTCTCAACATTGTAAAAAGCTATGGTATGTACCATAAATTTTTTCTCTTGTGCCTGAGACACATTTAAAACAAACAATCCTACAATAAATAGGTAGCGTATTTTCATCATCATTGTCAAATAATTTAATGTAAAGTTTACAATTAACTTGCCTGCAAAAATAGCGAATTATAACAAAAGATGTAACTTTGCCAAAATTAAGTTATCATTAAGACTTAGTTCATAGCATTTTTAACTTTTAATTTATTTATGAAAAAACTATTATTTAGTCTTTTTCTTGTTTTGCAAGTCTTCAACACCTGGGCACAGTCAAACCAAGAAATCAAAGGAAGAATTGTTGATTCAAAATCGCAACAACCTATCAAAGCTGTAGTTGCAAACATCACGGGCACCAATCAAACGGAGCGCACCAATGATGACGGGAATTTTATTTTCAATAATGCACCTGCAGGAAGCCAGACTTTAGTGCTGACTTATCCAGGTTATTTATCAAAAAGGCTTCCGTTAGAATTAACAATTGGTCAACACGTGGATTTAGGCGTAATTGTACTTGAAGAAGACATTACTGCCGACATTCAATTGAACTTAATCACCTTAACAGACAACGATTTGGGTGACGATAATTCTGGATCTGAAACGACTTCTGGTCTATTGCAAGCTTCAAGAGATGCCTTTCAACAAGCAGCCGCATTTAACTGGGGACAGGCGAGATTCAAGATTCGTGGGTTAGACAACGAATTTGGAAAAACCATGATCAATGGTATTGTAATGAACAAAGTTTACGACGGTCGTCCACAGTGGAGTAACTGGGGTGGTTTAAACGATGTTACTAGAAATCAAGAGTTTTCTATGGGATCGGCGCCATCCGACTATACGTTCGGTGGTATTTTAGGTACTCAAGCCATCAATACGCGCGCTTCTTATATGCGTAAAGGAACTCGTTTGACTTTTTCTGGCGGAAACACCAATTACACTTGGAGACCGGTAGTAACGCATTCCTCTGGTATGAACGCTAAAGGTTGGGCTTATACTTTCTCCGCTTCCTATAGAGGAGCTGATGAGGCTTATTTTGATGGAACCAACTACGATGCGAAATCGCTATTCGTTGCCATTGAAAAAAGATTCAACGATTCACACAGCTTAAACTTTACCGGTATTTATGCTCAAAATAAACGAGCTAAAAACGCCCCTTTAACCGATGAAGCAGCCGATTTAAAAGGTTTTAAATACAACTCCTATTGGGGTTGGCAAGGAGACGACAAACGCAACTCCAGATATAAAGAGGTGGAAGAACCTATCTTTATGCTAACGCATTATTGGACCATTAATGAAAACAACAGGTTAACAACTAGCGCATCTTACCAATTTGGTAAAATCGGAAACAGTCGTTTGGGATATAACGGCGCTAATAACCCCGATCCCACGTATTACAGAAACATGCCTAGCTACTTTTCCGGATACCACGACAAAGACGGTAACTTCCTTGGAAACCAAGAGCCTTATTTAACCAATGCTGCTACTGCAAAGCAGTATTTTTTAAACAACAGCCAAATCAATTGGGACGAAATATACCGCGACAATATGGTCAACGGTACTAGCCGTGTGATACAATATGAGGATCGTACTGACGACAAAGCCCTGTCTTTTAACAGTAACTTAAACTCTACCATAACGGATCATTTGACCCTTAATGCAGGAGTAAACTACAGAAGATTACATTCTGAAAACTTCAGCATCATTACCGACTTATTAGGTGGAAGTGGCTATAAAGATGTGGACAACTTTTTTACAGGGGATAAATCACAACCCAACATCAATCAAAAGAACAGAATTGTTGGAGAAGGCGATCGTTTTGGCTACAACTACGATTTGCAAGCTAACGTAATCGATGTTTTTACACAATTTAAATTCAATTACGAAAGAGTTAACTTTTACTTAGCGCAAAACATCTCATATACAGATTACCAAAGAGACGGTTTATACAAAAACGGTATTTATCCCACCAACTCCTACGGGAAAAGTGACAAGGTAAATTACAACAATTTCGGATTTAAAGGAGGCGCTACAGTGCACCTTTCCGGACGTCATATATTAAATGCCAATGTGGCTTATATGAATCAGGCACCGAGTTTGAGAAACGTGTTTTCAAATGCTCGTTTAAATAATAACATTACACCCGATTTAAAAAGTGAAGACATTTTTAGTATTGACGGAAGTTATATTTTAAGAACACCTAAATTAAAAGCCAGAGCTACGGCTTATCTTTCAGAAATTAAAAACTCTAGCGATCTTTCTTTTTATTATGCAGAGGGAATTGGAGTTCTTAACGACCAAGGTAACTTAATCGACGACAAAGGAGATGCTTTTGTTTCTGAAATTCTTACGGGAATCAACAAGAGAAACTTAGGAGTTGAATTGGGTGCTGAGTACCAAATTATCCCTACGGTAAAAGCAACAGCAACTGTAGCTTTAGGACAGTCTTTTTATACAAACAATCCAAACATCAAATTAAACATCGACAACGTGGGCAGAACCGTTGATTACGGAACGGCTTATTTAAAGAACTATCGAGTAGCCTCAGGTCCTCAAACAGCAGCTTCTTTAGGTTTGGAATACCGCGATCCTAAGTTTTGGTGGATTGGTGCTAATGCCAACTATTTAGACAATAACTATATCGATATTTCGCCAATCTTGAGAACGGATAACTTTGTTACCAACCCACAAGACCCCAATCGTGGACCTTTTGCTGATATGACAAAAGACGATATAAGAGATATCTTGAAACAAGAGAAATTACAAAGTCTGATGTTGGTCAATCTTACAGGAGGAAAATCTTGGAGAATTAATAGAAACACTTTAGGTTTCTTTGCCAGTATCAACAACATATTTGATGTTACCTATAAAACAGGTGGTTTTGAACAAGCAAGAAATGCTAACTACAAAGAACTTTCAGAAGATAAAGCCGCAGGTACTCCGTCTTTCGGAAATAAATATTTCTATGGATATGGCCGTAATTTCTTCGTTAACGTTTATTACAATTTCTAAAAAACAATTAATAAAAAATATCACATCATGAAGTTATTTTTAAAACCTTTTTTATTTTTAGCACTAATAGTAGTAATCCTCGCGGGTTGTGCAAAAAATGATGATTTTTCGATTCCAAATATCGACTGTAAAGACCCCGGTTTAGAGGATACTAAGTCGGTACTGGAAATTTACGCAATGGCTACATCAACTCCTGTTAAATATACAGGAAATGATATTATCTCTGGTTATGTCGTTTCTAGTGATAAAGAGAAACACTTTTACCAAACTATTTATTTAGTATCAGAAGACAAGTCTCTTGCCTTTAAAGTGGCTGCAGAATCTACTGGTTTAGGACATTATACCACTTCTAGTGTAGGAAAACGCGTTTTCATTAAACTGGAAAACCTATATATCCAAAAAAGAGACGGTATTCTTCAAGTCGGTGAATTCTATAACGATAATGTTGGCAACATTGGTAAAGCACAACTTAAAAACCATATAATACCCTCGTGTAATGTAATTGGTGAAAGTGAATTAGTTAACAACATCAGTTTAGAAGAAGCTATCAGCTCTGACGATTATGTTGGTAAATTAGTTGAACTTAGCGAGGTACAGTTTGCAGACAATGCCGTTGGTAAACCATATAATGACGAGAGCGCCAATGCAACCAATAGAGATATTGTTGACAGAACCGGTAGAACTATTATTTTTAGAACCAACAAACAAGCGCCTTTTTCTTCGAACCTTATTAGTAATAAAAGCGGAAAAATCAGAGGTATTGTAACAAAATTCGGAAGTACTTTCCAGTTTGTTGCTCGTTATGAATCTGATATCCAATTAACCGCAGATCGTTTTAGTAAAGGAGATCCAGGTGAACCAGGTGAAGAACCGGAAGTTACCGGTGTATTGGCATTCCCTGGAGCTGATTTTGAAAACTGGGAAACGTTTTTAGGTTCACTTCAAGAATTCAACGGTGAGAAAATTAAAGAGACCTATATGTCTCAGGCCATGGGTCTAGGTATGAAAACCTCTAATGCTCTTGCTGTTAAAGGAACACCAGCTGGAAATGACTTTATGTTTACAGCAGAAAACATCAAAAATGTTCCTACTGGCGCTAAATTAATTTCGTTCTTTGTAAAAGGATCATCTGCAAAATCTATTTCTGTAAATGTTTTTAAAGCAGACGGTACGTATGTCCCTTTTAACGTAGAGAGCCTTAATAGTACGAAAACTTTAGACAGAGCAGAAAACAATCAATACAACGGTTCAATCAACACAAACAACAATTGGATTAAAGTATCTCTTAATTTAACTGGTGTGGATTATAACACTGCTCCTATTGGAAAACTTATTGCTTTCAAAGTAGGAAAAGATGCAGCTTACGATTTGTTAATTGACAACATCATGATTGAAGGTGGTACAAATGGAGGAAATCCAGACCCGGAACCGGAACCAGAAACTGGTGATCTTGCTTTCCCAGGTGGAGATTTTGAAAACTGGACAGCTTTTGAAAACGGACTTTTAAGCTTAAATGGAGCTGCTAAATTGAAAGATTACGCTACGCAACAAAACGGTAAAGGTGTTGATGGTTCTGCTGCTTTAGGTCTTATTGGAACTCCAGCGGGTAACGACTATGTATTCACTACAGAAAAAGTGCTTGATGTTCCTGCAGGAGCAACAAAATTAAGCTTTTTTGTTAAAGGCACTTCAGCTAAATCCTTATCATTTAACGTTTATAAATCAGACGGAACAACCTTCACTGCTTTTAATGTTGGAGATCTTGGAGCTGCTGCTGTAACTGTTAATTCTGCTGCAAACAACCAATATGTTGGTGTAATTAATACCAATAATCAA
This sequence comes from Flavobacterium sp., assembly GCA_040393465.1. Taxonomy (GTDB): domain Bacteria; phylum Bacteroidota; class Bacteroidia; order Flavobacteriales; family Flavobacteriaceae; genus Flavobacterium. The sequence goes on from JBEBUC010000002.1 coordinate 56,294, forward strand.
TGGGTAAAAGTAACTTTAAACATCGCCGGTTTGGATTATAACAAAACGGGGTTAAAAAGTTTCTTAGCTTTAAAAGTTGGTAAAGAAGCTGCTTATAACTTGTACTTAGACAACTTTATCATAGAATAAAACAAAAGGTTTGGTGTTTGTTAGTAAACAAAATTGTGAAGTACCCTATACCAAAAACCTACTAAAAAAGTCCTCATCATTTATTTGATGGGGATTTTTTTTGCGATTTGACCATTTCTTAGTTCAATAAGTGATTAGTAAAACCCCTAAAAATCAGGGAAGCGGAGATGCGCCATGTTATGCGGTGTCATTGCTATTGATTTAAGCTAAGTGATTAGGTTTGCCTTAGCTTTTCTTTGAAGTCTGCTACTGAAGGTTTAGTTGTCACTATAATTCCTAGGCATTTAATAATCACTTATGAATTCTAAGAGACCATCATTCTTATACGAGCTTAAGTGAAGCTATAACAATCAAATTAAAGACAATCTAGGTGCTTATTAAACATTAATTCGCCCTGGACGAGTATTGCTTTAGAGTTGAGAAAAACAGCTCTTAAATCCGCGTATAAACAAAAAACCTCCATAAGGAGGTTTTTATATATTGAATAGTAAAAAAAGGTCTATTTTAAAGCTTCTGCTCCACCAACAATTTCCAAAATTTCATTGGTAATCGATGCTTGACGCGCTTTGTTATAAGTCAATTTCAACTGATCTCTTAATTCTTGTGCGTTGTCTGTAGCTTTGTGCATGGCAGTCATACGCGCTCCGTGTTCCGATGCGAAAGAATCCAAAATCGATTTAAACAATTGTGTTTTTAAAGACGTTGGGATTAAACTTTCCAGAATTTCTTCTTTTGACGGTTCATAAAGATAGTCTGATGTTGTATTAGAAGTGCTTACTTCCGGCAACATCAACGGTAAAAATTGTTCGGTAATCACAAACTGTGTTGCCGCATTTTTAAATTGGTTGTACACCAATTGAATGGTATCATATTGTTCTTTTGCAAAAACATCCATCAAGTGCTCTGCAATTTTAGCAGTCGCATCAAAAGATAAATGATCAAAAAGATCGCTATCATTTTGGATTACGTGGATATTTTTATGCAAAGCATCATAACCCTTTTTTCCAATAGTCAACAAGTCCACTTTTTTCCCTTGATAAACCGTAGTTCTCAAAAGATTAACTTGTTTGATTACGTTGGCGTTAAAACCACCACACAATCCTCTATTAGAAGTAACAGCTACAATTAAAACCTTGTTTACCTCTCTTGTTTGAGAAAAAACACCTGAATGATCACCTTCTAAAGTTGCACTAATATTCTGGATTAATTCCGTAAGCTTTTCAGCATAAGGACGCATCGCAGTAATAGAATCTTGAGCCTTTTTTAATTTAGCCGCAGAAACCATTTTCATCGCAGAAGTAATCTGCATTGTCGATGAAATGGAGGTAATTCTATTACGAATTTCTTTAAGATTTGCCATTTTTAAATAGTGTAAGTAATTAGAGAAAAGCAATTGAGTATATCAATTGCTTTTCTACAACCTAATTATTAATATTTAGAAGAAACTTCTTTAGCTACTTGCTCAAGAGTTGCTGTAACTTCGTCAGTTAATTTTCCTGCTTTTAAAGCATTCAAAACATCTTTGTGTTTTAAGTTCAAAATTTCAAGATAATCTTTCTCAAATTCTTTTACTTTATTCACAGGAACTTTTCTCAATAAGTTTTTAGAACCGGCATAGATAATAGCTACTTGGTCTTCTACTTTATAAGGATCGTTTACTGCTTGTTTAAGGATTTCAACGTTTCTTCTACCTTTTTCAATTACGTTTAGAGTAGCTGAATCCAAATCAGAACCAAACTTAGCGAAAGCTTCTAATTCACGGAATTGCGCTTGATCCAATTTTAAAGTTCCAGAAACTTTCTTCATGGATTTAATCTGAGCATTTCCTCCAACACGAGATACCGAAATACCTACGTTAATCGCTGGACGAACCCCCGAGTTAAATAAATCCGATTCTAAGAATATCTGACCATCAGTAATCGAAATTACGTTGGTAGGGATATAGGCAGAAACGTCACCAGCTTGAGTTTCAATAATTGGAAGCGCAGTTAAAGAACCACCCCCTTTTACTAAATGCTTGATAGAATCTGGTAAATCATTCATGTTTTTTGCGATAGTATCATCAGCGATAACCTTAGCCGCACGCTCTAATAACCTAGAGTGAAGGTAAAAAACGTCACCAGGATACGCCTCACGTCCTGGTGGACGACGAAGGATCAAAGACATCTCACGGTATGCTACTGCTTGTTTAGATAAATCATCATAGATGATCAATGCTGGACGACCAGTATCACGGAAATACTCTCCGATAGCAGCACCTGCCATAGGAGCATAAACTTGCATTGGAGCTGGATCAGAAGCATTAGCTGCTACGATAATCGTATAAGCCATGGCACCTTTGTCTTCCAATGTTTTTGCAATACCTGCTACAGTTGAAGCTTTTTGCCCAATTGCAACATATATACAGAATACCGGTTGCCCAGCATCATAAAATTCTTTTTGATTCAAGATAGTATCAATACAAACAGTTGTTTTACCTGTTTGACGGTCACCAATAACCAACTCACGTTGACCACGTCCCACAGGGATCATAGCATCGATAGACTTAATACCTGTTTGCAAAGGTTCCGTAACTGGTTGACGGTAGATAACACCCGGTGCTTTACGCTCCAATGGCATCTCATACAATTCGCCTCCGATTGGACCTTTACCATCGATTGGAATACCTAAAGTATCCACAACACGACCTACCATTTGCTCTCCTACTTTCAAAGAAGCGATACGACGAGTTCTCTTAACGATTGAACCCTCTTTTACTCCAGTAGAAGGACCTAACAATACAACACCAACATTATCTTCTTCAAGATTAAGTACCATTGCTTCTAATCCATTTTCAAATTGAACTAGTTCTCCATACTCAGCGTGAGATAAGCCGTATACACGTGCTACTCCATCTCCTACTGAAAGAACGGTTCCTATCTCTTCTAAAGAAGCGTCAGATTCAAAACCAGATAACTGTTTTTTTAATATTGCTGAAATTTCAGCAGGTTTAATTTCTGCCATTTTGATTTATGGTTTATACACGTAATACGTGCGGTGATTTTAATTAGTTAGTTGTCTTTTTAAGTCTTGCAATTTGTTTGCTAAAGAAGCATTGAATTGTTGATCTCCAATACGAAGGATGAATCCTCCTAATATAGTTGGGTCAACGACATTTTCAATAGTTACTTTTTTATCGGAAATCTGTTTAATCTTCTCCAATACCTTAGCTTCCATTTGCGCATCCATAGCGATTGCTGTGGTCACTTTTGCTTTTTGTATTCCCAATTCTTGGTCGTACATATCTTGAAACTTAGAAGCAATCGCTTCTAATATATCAAAACGTCTGTTGTGCATAAGCAATTTAAACAATTCGATCGTTTGTGCAGATGTACTTGCGAACACTTCGGATAAAGCATCCAATTTCACATTTCCTTTAATGATGGGATTTAAAAGAAAACTCTTTAAATCTTCACTTTGAGAAATGGATTCCGAAATAAAAACCATGTCCTTATTTATCGTCTCCAAAGTTCCTTTTTCTAAGGAAATCTCTAGCATTGCTTTAGCATATCTTGCAGCTGCTCTAGTGCCAATCATAAGGATATATTAATTTAATTTTACTTCATCTAACATTTTTTCAACCAATTTCACTTGGGCTTCTTTGTTAGATAATTGTTCTTTCAATAACTTTTCAGCGATTTCGATAGAAAGGCTAGAAATGTGATTTTTCAATTCACTCATAGCAGCATTCTTCTCTCCTTCGATAGTAGCTTTTGCCTGAGCAATTATTTTATCTCCTTGCTTTTGCGCTTCTTCTTTCGCTTCAGCAAGCATAGATTCCTTAATATCACGTGCATCTTTAATCATCGCGTCTCTTTCGATACGCGCTTCTTGCAAAATGCGTTCATTATCTGCTTTTAGATTCTGCATCTCATTACGTGCTGCTTCAGCAGACGCAAGTGCAGTATTTATAGATTCTTCTCTACCTTTTACAGCAGCCAAAATAGGTTTCCATGCAAATTTCTTTAGCAAGAAAAAGAAAATAATAAAAATAGCTGTTGTCCAAAAAATTAAACTCTCAGGTGCTACAAAATTCATAGTATATTAGCTTTAATTTGTTTTTTAATGTAAAAATAGCATCCTAAAACCAACCGTTTCAGGATGCATTTTTTTTTCAAAAATTATTTTGCAATTAATGCAACAACCACTGCGAACAATGCAACACCTTCGATAAGTGCAGCAGAGATAATCATTGCAGTTTGAATTTTTGAAGCTGCCTCAGGTTGACGAGCAATAGCATCCATTGCAGATCCACCAATTTTTCCGATACCTATTCCTGCCGCTAAAGCAGCAATTCCAGCACCAATTCCAGCTAAAATCATAGTTAAAAATTTATATAGTTAATATTTAATAAAACTCAATTTGATTAATGATTGTCTTCTACCGCTTGTCCGATAAACAAGGAAGACAATAAGGTAAACACATACGCTTGTAAAGCGGCAACTAATATTTCCAAAGCAGTCATAAACAATACAAATGCTCCTGAAACCGGCGCAATAAATACCGATTGGAATATAAAAATTAACGAAACTAAACTCAAGATAATAATATGTCCTGCAGTGATGTTTGCGAACAAACGAATCATCAAGGCTACAGGTTTTGTAAACATACCCATAATCTCTACCGGTATCATGATTGGCGCCAACCAAACTGGTACTCCTGGAGTATTAAAGATATGTCCCCAATAATTTTTATTTCCGCTAAAAATAGTAATGATAAAGGTAAACATAGCCATTACAAAAGTAAAAGCGATATTTCCGGTAAGATTCGAGCTAAATGGGAAGAACGGTATTAATCCAAACAAGTTATTGATCCAGATAACAAAGAATACGGTCAATAAATACGGCATGAATTTTTCGTATTTTTTTGCTCCAATATTTGGAATTGCGATCTCATCTCTCACAAAAACAATCAAAGGCTCTAAGAAACCTGCCAGTCCTTTAGGAGCAGCACTGTTTTTCTTATACGAACGCGCTACTGCACTAAACAATACTAAAATCAAAACAACAGACATAATCAAAGAGAAAACGTGTTTTGTTATAGAGAAATTCATGGGTCTTTTAGTAAAATCCAATACGGAAGGAGCTTCTACATGTTCCCCTTCTACTGCTGTAGCAAATGCATCTGCATAATAAATATTTCCGTGGTATCTAACGAATTTTTGCCCATTTTTCTCCACTACTACCGTTGCATCGTCGTTATGATCAAACTCACTAGACATAAAGGTTACTAAACCATTATTAGTCCAAAGAATTACTGGCAATGGCATGGAATAAGAATGACCGTTGTAATCTAAAATATGAAATTCATGCGAATCCGCAATATGGTGTTGAATTAAGGCCGTAGCATCAAACTCTTCCGTTTCTTTGTCGTGGCTTTGACTCCCGTCGGCTGCTATTGACACGAAAGGCATCAAGAACATCATTAGGGCAGATAAATACTTCATGAATTTTTTTGCGGTCATCATTTTTACTTAAAAATTGAAAATTATGGTCTGTAAAATTTGATGCAAAGATAAAATTTTTAATTTATAAATAACTGTTAATGATGAAAAAAAAAACAAGAGCCATCTTGCTATAAATCAAACGGTTTCCTCTTTTTTATCTTTTAATAATTCTACAACAAAAAAGGTTTCGAAAAATAAATATAAAAAGTACGGAACAAAAAATGCCACGACATCAGCGATATAAGAACGGTCATCGCTTCGAATTATAGGTAACAAAAAGAGTACAGACAACATCATTTTAAAAAAACTACTCGCCATAAATGCATATCCTGTGTATTCAGAAAACACCGAATTGATATATAAAATAGCACCAAACAACAATAATGTAATTAGAAACAGGAAACCATAAATCGCAAACGTATGGTAATAATAAGCTTGTGGCTCCAAAATAAACTCAATGAAAAGATATTGTGCACCACCCATTACAATTGTAAAAAGCACTAGATATTTTATAAAATTCCCTAATTTTTGTTTCATTATACGTGTTATTTTGTGAGTTTTATTTGTTTTTATTAATTTGTTGCACTTGCTTAATCACCAGAAACATCGATACAAAAACCGCCAATAAAGAGCAGCCCACCGTAAAACCGGAGAAATCATTCGGATATTTCTCATCCAACCAGACCCCTAAATAGGTCCCGGCTGCGATTACCACCCCCATTTGCAGGGCCATCCCCGAAAATCGGATGTATTGATTGACCGACTTTTTATCGTCTTGACGCATCTATTTCTTAGTTTTTGGTTGTTCATTCGCAGGTATAATTCCCGTCATTTTACAAGTTACTTTAAAAACAGCCCCCGGTTCTACGGACAATTGACCGACACTTATTTCACCCGACACCACAGCCGAAGCTTTGAGAATTAAAGCTTTTGACACCGTCATTTTACCTTCAACTTCGCCTTCAATATCTGCGTTTTCACAAATAACATCTCCTTTTATAATGGCACTTGGACCCAAAACCAATCTTCCCTGAGAGGTAAAATTACCCAATAAAACACCGTCTAATCGGAAATCGGCTACGGTCTCTATCGAGCCTGTTATTGTAGTTCCCTCAACAATTCTATTGGTTTTCCCTAATAAGTCCGTGTACGTTTTCTTTTTAGGCTTATCAAACATATTTATTTATTTTTCATTTCTAAAAACAACTCCCAATTCTTCTTTACTTGTATAACGGTATAGTTTTCCGTAGATATAATCGTTGCTTCTTGATCAATTTTATATTCTGATGCATTTTTCAAATAGGCCACCGCAGCCTCAGCGCTACGTTGATTTTCGAAGCCGTGAATTACAAAAAACACTTGGTTTACTGTGTAGTAATCCTGTGAAAACTTGACTTTCCCATCGTTTCTATCCAAAACATACCGTTCTAATTTCCGAGCAACTAACAATGATTTATCTAAAGATTCGGCAGGAATACTGTAAACTATTTTCCAACTTTGCGACGCCTCTTCACTTAATTTCAATGCATTTAGCTTTGGCAAATCCCTATTAATAATTCGATCTGCCTCTTTAGCTTCCGGTTTACCCGCATAGGTCAATGCCACATAGTTCAATGCCTTTTTATAAGCATCAACCCCTTCAAGCCTTCCAATGATATTTGCCTTAAGTAATTCATATTTGGGCAAGAAATCGCTATCTACAAACTGCAAAATCGCTTGATTGGCTTTTGCTAAGGCCACTACGTAATTTCCTTGTTCATATTCTTGATACAGCTTTCCATATACTTGTTCGGGCGACCCTTCAACTTCCGATGAAATATTTTTATTCAACAACAATTCTGCATATCGAGAATCACCGTGTTGCGATAAGATATTTTGTTTCCAATATTCCGCTTTTGCCGGATTAATGCTCAAATAAATCTTATACAGATTGTACTTAGTCGGTAAAACCAAACGTTCTTCGGGTTCAAAGAGCAGCAATGCCTCGAATTTTTCTGCGGCTAATTCAAACTCCGCAAATTTATCACTATAAATCGATCCCAATTGGAAATACGCAAAATCTCTGTCTTTTTTAATCGCGGTAAGTTCTTTTGGATCGGTAGGAATTTGCCCTTTATAGAATTCTACAGAATACCTCAAGTTTTCTTCAGATTCTGCCTCTGCTCCACCAGCAACTGCGCCCTTATCGGTATTCGCATCCGAATCCACATTAGAAATAGAAGTCGAACTACCCCAGCGCCAATCGTCTTTTAAAGCCCTATTGCCCCAACGTTTTTTAAATTCCAATTTACCGAAAGAAACCGCATTAGAAGAGTAAAAATAAAAATTGGAGCCACCGGATTTTGCCCCCGAACCACCGGATAGTGCTTTCTGAGCCATACCTATGGGGTCAATACTTCCTCCGGTTAGTGGATTCGTAATGGTAGCAAAAGGAGACTGACCACTGGTCTGAGCCCCTTTGTTTGCCAAAGCCTCCTTGCGTTTATCGTCTAATTTCATCTTGTTAATAAATGAATTAAAATAAACATCTTGCTCGGCCGAACTCATCGCTACCAAGCGCAAAATACTGTCGCTTGCTTTGGCTGTACGTTCATACATAACCACATCCTGTAGGTTGTCGCGCTTTTTGGTAATCTGATAAAACTCTTTTGTTTTTGGAGGCAATAAAACCAAGGTACTGTCGTAATACTGTCCTGCCCACTCATATTTGGCTTCATCAAAATAGATTTCGGCCAAACTTTTGTAATTGGATGCTTTTAAATACAAATCACCCTTGCTTTCCTTAAGCGACGTTTTAAAGTAATTGATGGCATTAGGGTGTTTTTCCTGCTGCAAATAAAACAATCCAACCTGTCGATTAAGTAAATCCAAATACGGTCTATTCTCTCTGTCTTGTAACAAGCCTTTATACTTGTCCAAGAAAGCGACGCTATCGACCTTCTTAAGATCACCATACAATAATTGATTGGCATGTGATTGTATCATATAGGGCCGAGGAGAACGACGATTCATATCAATAACCTCTTGAAACGACGCCAAGGCAAGTTCTTTTTTTTCCGTTCGCCCATAGAGCTGTCCCAGTATAAAACTATACCGTGCTCTTTCTTCTACGCGTTCTGTCAATTTCTTGGCATCGACCAAAGGGCTGATTGCGCTATCCATGTGACCGGCATTCAAATAGGCCTGTGCCATGGTTGCCATGGCATCGGCACGATTTTGACCTTTTAAACCGGGCTCTTTCAACATCTTTTTTATATTCTGAATCGCCAATTCATCATACATCAATCGCAAGTTGGTTTTCTCTCGCCACACTTTAGCTTCGCTAATTTTATCGCTGTTGGGATATTTATAGAGAATATAATTAAAGGATTCTAGGGCTGGAATAAATCGATTGTCGTAATATCTGGATTTACCCAACAACAAATAAGCTTCGTCCATTTGTGGGTTCTTTTCTCGCCCCCCTATATACATAGAGCGCTTTTGAATGGCTTTTGTAGCCTTATCTTCCGCCAAGCGAAAATCGGGATTTTTAGGCTGATCATCTAATAACGCACGCTCTTCGGGCTGCATTCTTTCGATTGGCAACACTTCCCAAAAATTATCGTGATACTGTTCTCTTAAATCCTTTAGCCCCTTATCAAAAGCAATATTTCCGTTGTACAAAACATTAAATTTGGTATTCAACGACTGAAACTGCCGATTTACCAAAGCATCCTTTTTAGTGGAACACGCCCATATAAAAGCGCCAACCACTAAGACTAAAATATATTTAGAGCTATTCGTTTTCAATATTCGAAGTTTAAATACTTAACTTTTAAAACAATAATTTAGTATGACTAATGGGTAAAAATACGGCACTTTTATCGAAAAAAGTGTTTTTTAAGCAAAAATAAGAAATTCGCCTACCCAAAATGGATAAGCGAATGGAATGAATGAATAATAATTGAATGTTAAACGTATTAATTAAACTGAAAAAAAAGCCTCCAGTTCCTTTAATGTTGTATCGGACGTCTCTACATCTTTCACAATACGTCCCTTTTGTAAAGCAACTATTCGAGTAGAAACCTCAACCGTATGCTGTAAATCATGACTAGAAATCAACAGGGTGGTTTCCCGTTTATCGGCCTTGTTTTTAATAATTTTTTTTAAGCGTATCTGGGTAGTGGGATCTAAATTAGCAAAGGGTTCATCGAGAATAACCACCTTTGGATTCCCTATAAATGCAGCAACAATGCCGACCTTTTTCTGATTACCTTTAGAAAGATCCCTTAAATATTTGCTGTTGTTTAAAATCTCTCCGTTAAAGAAATCGGTATATTCCAGCAGAAAATTTTGAATAGCCAATTTATTCACGCCTCTTAATTCACCTATAAAATAAAAATACTCCTCTGGCGTTAAATAGCCAATTAAAAAGCTTTCATCTATAAAAGCCGCCGTAAATGGCTTCCAGGCTTCTGTAGTATGTACCTCCAGTTCGTTATTTAGGATTTTTCCAGTTGAAGGCTTAATTAAATCCAGTAACAAACTAAAAAAAGTGGTTTTGCCCGCACCGTTATTTCCGACTAAACCAAAACTCTCTCCAGTCTGGATTGTTAATGAATCTATCGCTAATACCGCAGCGCCGTTATATATTTTGGATAAATTTTGTACCTGTATCATAATAATCAATTGCTATTTTTTTTGTTTATACGCTTTTAAAGTATCGTACTTCTCCCTCTTATAAATGTTTTCAATGAGATTAAACACCCGATTTCTAAAAGCAAAACCAATTATGCCAACTCCGGTTAGACCAATAATTGCGGCCTCATATCCCCATAATGTTTTGATACCTCCATAAATAACAACAGGAATAAACATCTTTGGAATTGAAATCAAAATGGTTTTTAAATTAAAGGCTTGTTGCTCACCCATGATATTTTTGTTTACCCCTAAATCAATGGGAGTTTTTACATATGCACCGCCCCACAACACCAAATAAGAATTGACCCCCATATTAAAAACAGCCGTAGCTGCAATTAACACATAAACCTTCCATCCAAAATAAAGATAAAACGAACCGATTACCAGTGACAAGGCCGTAGCGATAACCATCAACCACCATTTCGCCATTAAGTAATCTCTGTATTTAATATTCTGACACATCATTAGAGGATAGTAAGAAGAATCCCAACTGGGTACATACTGTCCGAATGTTAAAAGGAAACCACCCGTGATAAAGATCCCCGAGAAGGCGTACATAAAATCATTATCGTATACTTCTATTGATTTTGTAAAAAAAAGTAAGCCATAAAACAAAAATAAAAAACTCATCAGCACCGTGGTTTTGGGTCTTTTATTTCTTTTCATCATTTTAATGTCATTCTTTAAGAATGTACTTACCGATCCAAATCGATTGAGCCAACTCAGATCCTCGGATTGTGCTACTTCTCTTTGCTCCGTAAGGCCCGTGTCCAAATACAAATTCCTGGAATAAAAACTTAAAGTGAATTTATATAAAAAGACGAGCAGCCCCAATGGAAGCACTATCATAAACGGCATATCATAAAATGATTTAAATCCGATTTCAGTAAAAAAAGTTATATCGTAAACCTGGAAATACTGCAATAAAGCAACTGCCGCAACTACTCCTACAACACCAACAAAAACAACCGTCTTCGTATGAATTAACAAGTTGATAAAATTAACACTATACACCATCAACATCAAACTCACTCCCCAAAAAAGCACTTGTTGCAAAGGGAAACCTTCGTAAATCAACACCCCGCAGAGAGAAAAAATAAAAAAGAAATGAATCGTATTAAAAATAGAAAGTACCGTTTTACCTAAAAAATAGTTCACTAAAGAAACGCGCTTGACATTGAGTAACAACAACGGTTTGATATTAGCGATAGGTGGTTTCTGGAAGAAGAAGCGCATGAATAAATCCGCGGCCATATAATAAATTAAAAATTTATTAATCGTTTCCCAAGGTGGCAATTCCGAGTCTACTAAAATATAGTAAATCGATATACCCAAGACCGTAAAAATCACTAAAAAACTCAGAGCAGAAATGACAAAGAATATTCGAAGCAAAATATCAACACCAAAAGATGCTGACCTCGAAAATGCTTTCCACTCTAAGGGAATAAAATATTTAAACATAATTCTTTTAAAGTTTAAACTATTAGTAGCTACTTAACTGGAATTGTTACACTATTCTTAAAAGATACTTTGACTACTTAAGCAGTCAACTGGTGTTTAGCTCTAGCAGAATGCAATAAACGCAGCACAGTTCCCCTTTTTTATTTAGTTTCCTTGCTTCCAAAATAAGTTCGCGTTTTAATAATTATATTTGCACTTTAAAAAACACATTAGCTACTGATTTGAAACCTACTCCATCGGACGATGTCTTACCAAGCTAATGTAAAAACAATCAAAACACATGAAAAAAGACATTATAATTCCAGAGGTCAAAGATGTTTTTATGGCCGCAGTATATGAGTGGAATGAGGAGTTTGCCAGTTATGCTTGGTATGCCTATTTAATCAATAAAAGCAGTCTCCCTTTGGAAGCGATCATGATTATTTCTCAAGCAGAAGGCACTATTGATGGGGACTTAAGAAAAAGCACTCTTTTCAGACATGCTTTCCCAAAGTTAGAAGCAGGAGCAGCTTTAAAAGTTGAACTGTTAGACGAAAATATCTTTCAATTAGACAATCGTTTTATGGTTACCTTCTTCTCGGAAGGAACGCTTTTTGACAAGAATTATGTTTTTCCAACAAACAGCATTGCAGTGAAAAACGTAATCGATTTAGATAACAACAAACACCAAGGAGTTTTATCTCAATAAAAAAAGCCCCTAAAATCTAAAGGATTTAGGGGCTTTTTATTCTACTGATTGTTTTGTTTATTTCTTCGGAGGAAACAACAAGGACAATACAATCGACAGCGTCAAAACAGTTCCAATAACGGTGAGTGACACCCACGACTCCATGTGGTAAAAAGGAGATATAATCATTTTTACACCAATAAAGGCCAAGATAATAGCCAATCCATATTTTAACTTACTGAAGCTATCCATAAAATTAGCTAAAAGGAAATAGAGTGATCTCAATCCTAGAATAGCAAATATATTTGAGGTATATAAAATAAAGGGATCATCTGGTGCTATAGCAAAAATGGCTGGGATACTATCGACAGCAAAGAGCAAATCGGTAAATTCAATAACCACCAAGGCAACAAACAGCGGTGTAGCCATTTTTACTCCGTTTTGAACGGTAAAGAATTTATCTCCATCGTAATTTTCACTTACTTTAAAAAACTTATGAACGAGCTTTACCGCAGGATTTTTAGACAGATCGGCATGGGCATCATTCTCTTCTTTGCTAAACCACGATTTAATTCCGGAATACAATAAGAAAACACCAAAAATAGTCAAGACGGCATTAATGCGCACCGTTTGTCCAAACAGTTCCATATCTGGTAAATAGGTATGATTTATCATTTCCACTCCGGCAAAGATAAATATCGCTCTAAATACTAAGGCCCCAATAATTCCCCAAAACAACACCCTATGATGTAAATGCTTTGGAACCTTAAAAAAGGTAAATACTAAGATAAATACAAACAGATTGTCGACGGAAAGTGCCTTTTCAATCCAATAGGCCGATTGAAAACGAGCAAAATTTTCAAAGTCCATATAAAAGTAGATGACTCCACTAAATACCATAGACAATGAAATCCAAACAATAGACCAAGTCAAGGCTTCTTTAGTAGAAACTTCGTGACTGTTTTTATTGAAGATTCCCAAATCCAACAATAACATAATAAATACGGCAATACCAAATACGGCTAAAATTCCCGGGTGATTAATCAGATGATCCATAATTAAATTTTTATTTTACTCGGCAAAAATAATTCTTAAAATCTAGCCCAAGAGAAGCTGCATAACTCACTTAATAACAATAAGTTATAAAACACGAAAAACACAAAATACAAGACCACCAAAAAAGCAACGCACTGAATTTCAATGCGTTGCTTTTTTAAACGTATGATCTGACCTCATGATGCCGTATTTTGAAAATTAATCCAATTTATCGGTTAATTTTTTAAATACCTTTTTCGGGTCTTTACCTTCGTATAAAATATCGTAAACTGCATCGATAATTGGTGTTTTTGCACCATACCTTTTGTTGAGTTCAAAAGCGCTTTTTGCAGCGTAATACCCCTCTGCAATCATGTTCATTTCCATTTGTGCCGATTTTACGGTATATCCTTTGCCTATCATGTTTCCGAACATTCTATTACGCGAGAAAAGCGAATAACCAGTAACCAACAAATCACCTAAATAGGCGGAATCATTAATATTCCTTTTCATCTTATGCACCTTTTGAATAAACTTTTTCATTTCGCGAATAGCATTACTCATCAGTAAGGCTTGAAAATTATCCCCATACCCCAATCCGTGCGCCATGCCACAAGCAATGGCATAGATGTTTTTAAGCATGGCTGCATATTCAGTACCGATAATATCATCAGATATCTTTACTTTGATATAATGGCTGCTTAAACAAGTTGCTAATATCTCCGCATTTTCCGTATTTGAACAGGCAATCGTCAAATAAGACAAGCGTTCCAAGGCCACCTCTTCTGCATGGCAAGGCCCTGTTAACACCCCTATCTTATCGTAAGGAATATGGTACACCTGATGAAAATGTTCACCTACAATCAAACTTGTTTCTGGTATGATACCTTTAATTGCTGAGAAAATGACTTTGTCGTCCAAACTCTCTGTCAAATTTTGAAGTTCTGCATTTAAAAAGGCAGATGGAATGGCGAAAATAATGTAGTCCGCATATGCAATCGCTTCATTGATATCGTTTGTCAACCGAAGTTGATCAGTATCAAACTCCACTGCACTTAAGTAATTTGGATTGTGTTTATTAACTTTTAGTGCTTCTAGAGCGGCTTCGCTTCGCATATACCAAGCAATTTCAGAGAGATTCTCGCAAAGCATTTTGGCAATGGCCGTGGCCCAGCTTCCTCCTCCTATAACTGCAAATTTTGGATTTTCCTTCATATAACACATATTGTTCAACCACCAAAAGTAGTTAAAAAACTAATTTCAAACAATTAAGTATTCACAAGTATTAAAATAATTAAATAAACATCATTCTAAATATAGCAAATTTTTCAATTAAAATCTCAATAATTTCGAAATAAATATTTGAATTATTAAATTTATTAAACAAAACAATCCATTAAATCTAAGCAAATAGGATAAGTGGAAGTTTCTACACAATTTCACAAGACGAAAAACTTTAACACTAACTTAATATTACCCAACACAATTCTACTTCAAATAGTGCCGTTATCATATTCAGTTGGGCAAATTAATAGAAATGCAATCCTCAGAAATTGCCTTTAAAACAATTGTCCAGTGTTTTTTATTTTGGTATAAAAGCGTTCGTCTGGATTCGAACGCTTTTTGTTTATAAGAGTTAATATCGGTTTAAAATGCTACCCACCGAGGGGTTCGTATTTTCCTTCTAGGTTATTGGAAAAAAAGGATAGTAGATTGGCAGCGCTATGCTGCAACTAAGTGGTACCGGTCTTTTTTTGCGCAAACAACGACACTCTTTTTTGTAAACAATGCCGTTAGCATGTCCGATGTATTATTTTTTGTAAAACAGGTTGTGATTAATATACTTCCATACTTCCCCATCCAATAAGGGGCGTACGTCCTTATTATCCATAATACCCTGTCGAATTGCTGTAGAAGAAATTTCAATAATAGGAGCCTCGACCAACTTGATGTTCGAAATATCCGTTGTATGCGGTAAATCCGCATCCGCATCCGAGATTCTTGGATATACATAAATCGGATAATGTTCCACAATTAAATCATAGTTTTTCCACTTAGTCAGGGATTTCAGATTATCTTCACCCATGATAAGTGCAAATTGATTTTTGGGGAATTTCTCCTGTAAATATGCTAAGGTGGTGACCGTGTAATTGGGTTGTGGCAGATTAAATTCGATGTCCGACGGGCGGATTCTGGGGTAATCTCGTGTTGCCAAATGAACCATTTGAAGACGGTGATAGTCTTCTAACAAGCCGCTCTTTTTCTTGAGCGGATTATGAGGAGTAACCACCATCCATATTTCATCTAAATCACTGTATTGAGCCAAGTGATTGGCAATGATAAGATGCCCAACATGAATGGGATTAAAAGTACCGAAATACAATCCAATCTTCATGGTTATTTAGTTTTACTTAATAAAGTCTTTAACCAATTGATAGGCCTCTTGTTGAGCAACCTCTAGGTCGTAATTTTTTATAATCGTATCAAACTGCGGAGCTGTGGCCAATTCGACCGAAGCTTTGGCAATTCTCATATTTATTTTATCGTCACTTTCTGTAGATCTTTTTTTCAATCGAATCTTTAATTCATCAATACTTGGAGGTTTTACAAATACGGCTAAAGTTTCTTCTGGAAACTTTTTCTTTATACGTAAACCACCTGCTACATCAATATCGAAAATCACATTCTTCCCCTCGTTCCAAATTCGTTCTACCTCGCTTTTTAGCGTACCGTAAAAATTATCGCGATATACTTCTTCCCATTCCAAAAAATCATCGGCTTTGATGTGTTGTTTAAAATCGTGTAACGGCATAAAGTAATAATCGGTTCCGTCGATTTCCGTTGAACGGGGCTCGCGAGAAGTGGCCGAAATAGAAAAGGCCAAATTAAGATCTTTCTGTTCCAATAGATGTTTTACAATGGTGGTTTTCCCCGATCCAGAAGGTGCTGAAAATACGATGAGCTTGCCTTTTTTCATAAAAATTCGTTCTGCGTGACTATTATAAAACGTTGAGTACTTGTTCTTTTATTTTTTCCAATTCATCTTTCATCAAAACCACTAGTTTTTGCATTTCTGAATGATTGGATTTCGATCCCATAGTATTGATTTCACGACCCATTTCTTGAGCGATAAAACCCAACTTACGGCCATTGGCTTCTGTACCCGATAAGGTTTCTATAAAATAATCCAAATGATTGGTCAAACGAACTTGCTCTTCGGTAATATCCATTTTTTCAAGATAATAGATTACTTCTTGCTCAAAGCGATTTTCATCGACATTGACCTGAAGTTCTGCCAAATTGTTTTTTAATCGATCTTTTACCGTTTGGATGCGTTCTCCATCTAAAGCTGCTGCCAACTCCATACTGTTACGGATATTGCCAATACGCAGTCTGAAATCGTTTTCTAAGGTATTGCCTTCACTACTTCTAAAAGATTGGATGTTTGCTAAGGCTTGAATAATTACTTTTTGAATTTCTATCCATTCTGCCTCATCGAGTTCTACGCGCTCTACTTTTAGAGAATCGGGCATTCTTACGGCCATTTTCATCAACTCTGTTGTATCTGCATCAGGTAAAATGGCTTTCATCTGATTGATATACGCCAATACGATAGGAGCATTGATTTTATTAGAGGTTTCTTCAGCGGTAACTTCTACATATAAGGAGAAATCTACTTTTCCTCGCTCCAATTCTTGTGCGATCTGATTTCTCAAAGGCAACTCTTTTTCGCGATAAGTCAGCGGAAGTCTTACGTTTAGGTCTAAACCTTTACTGTTTAACGATTTCACCTCTACAGTAATCTTTTTGGTTGGCAATTGCATACTTGCCTTTCCAAATCCAGTCATGGAATGTATCATATTCAAAAATAATAATAGCTACAAAGGTACTAAAAAGTACCTACGTAAAGTCAGATTCCGTTAATTATAATATTTGCTATACCCTTATAACGGCATTACTATACTGTTTATAGGGTAATTTAAATAAAAAAACCCAATTAATTAACAATTGGGTTTTTTTAAATTTATTTCTGATCTTTTTGCAGTAAAAACTTATAGATAAGTCCACCTACAACTGCGCCGGCAATCGGTGCTATCCAAAACAGCCACAACTGTGAAATATATGGGCCTCCTACAAAAATAGCTTGAGAGGTTGCCCGAGCCGGATTTACAGAAGTATTGGTAATTGGAATAGAAATTAAATGAATTAATGTCAGGGCCAAACCAATCGCTATTCCAGCAAATCTGCCGTTGGCATATTTATCCGTGGCTCCTAAAATCACGATAAGAAAAAAGGCTGTTAGTACAAATTCCGCTATAAAAGCAGCATTCATCCCATATCCCTGTGGAGAAAGTGGTCCGTATCCGTTGGCAGCAAAAGCGCCTGCAGCACTTGGATCAATGTTGTTTACTGGATTACCGGTATAGATACAGTACAAAACCGCAGCAGCACCCAATCCGCCCAAAACTTGAGAAACAATATACGGAGCCAATTCTTTAGCGGGAAAACGCCCACTGGCATAAAGTCCAAAGGATACTGCTGGATTAAAGTGCCCTCCAGAAATATGACCTACGGCATAAGCCATGGTCAAAACCGTTAAACCAAATGCCAAAGCAACTCCTAAATAACCTATTCCTACACCTGGAATTCCAGCTGCAAATAAGGCACTTCCACAACCACCAAAAACCAACCAAAAGGTTCCGAAAAATTCTGCGAAATAACTCTTCATAAAATGTGTTTTTAAATTCACTTAAATTTATAAAACACATTTTATAAAAAAATATTTTTTTAATATTTTTTTAAGAAATTAATTGCGCTATTGTTTTGGGAGAATTCCCAATAAAAATGCGGTCTCCCAACACAACAACTGGCCTACTGAGAAAAGTATAATGTTCCAGAATTAAGTTTTTATAGTCAACCTCTGTTAATTTTTCGTCTTTTAAACCCCTTTCCTTATATAACTTTGCTCTTTTACTAAAAAGAACTTCGTAACTTCCTGCCATGGTTTTCATCAATTCTAGCTCTTCTGTGCTTATCGGATTTTCTTTAATATCCCGTAATTCAAATTGCTCCAGATTCGGAATTTGCTTTAAAATTTTCCTGCAAGTATCGCAGGTTTTTAAGTGATATATCTTTTTCATCAATGTTATTTAAATTTTTTAAATCGCCTAAACCTACAAACGTTTATACCATAAAAGCAGCTGCGACTTATACTAAATGTTTTTTACCTTAATAATGTGAACGGGACAGACTTTCTCGGCTTGCTGCACAGCCTCAAAAAAGGTATAGTCTCTGGTCTTCAAAGTATGAAACCCCTTGCTGTCTTGTGCTTTCAACAATACGGTTTTTCCGTCTTTCTTTGACATCTGAAAAACCGCAGCAGCCACTTCTACGCAATAATTACAACCAATACATTTCTCTCGTTGTAAGGTAACTACTATCATTCGCTCTCGACAATTTTATACATTTTGTCAGACATCCGCACTCTAAAAGGTAATTTAAGCGTACAATCATCGCCCCGAACAGCCTTGTTCACCTGCTGTTGGCCTACATACATCTCATCTACAGTTATTTCTTGAACTCCCGTTGTAGGTCCCGTAATTAAAATACGATCTCCTATTTTAATATCATAGGCTTCAATCTTAAATTCACCGATTGCTGCTTTTTGAAAGAAATGAGTTGCTCTTCCGACATACACCTTTTTCTGGGTAGCATTGGACCCTGAATTATCACTCCATTCTCCAAGTTTCTGACCCAAATAATAACCACTCCAAAATCCGCGATTATATACCGTTTCCAAGGCACTCATCCACTGAGTTATTTTTTCTTTTGTAAAAGTTTTTTCTGCATGTGCATCGATGGCCTCTCTGTAAGTTTTAACCACAGTAGCCACATATTCCGGAGCACGTCCGCGCCCCTCTAATTTCAATACTTGGATTCCGGAATCGATTACTTGATCCAGAAAATCGAGAGTACACAAGTCTTTAGGCGACATCATATATTCGTTGTCAATTTCAATTTCAAAACCGGAATCCTGATCAATAACCGTGTATTTTTTACGGCAATTTTGCTTACATGCTCCTCGATTAGCCGAAGAGTTGTGCGAATGCAAACTCAAATAACACTTGCCAGAAACTGCCATACATAGTGCACCATGGCCAAATATTTCAATTTCAACCAAACGCCCCGAAGGCCCTTTGATTTGCTCTTTTTCTATTTGTTGGGTAATACGCTTAACCTGTCGCAAACTCAACTCCCTAGAAAGCACTATAGTATCTGCAAAAAGGCTATAAAATTTTACCGTTTCAATATTGGTTACATTTTGTTGAGTAGAAATATGCACTTCAAAATCTATGGCTCGAGCCGAAGCAATGACCGCTTGGTCCGAAGCAATTACGGCGGTCAAATTGGCCTCCTTTGCTTTGCTCAATAGATTTTTTACCACCGATAAATCATGGTCGTAGATAATGGTATTTAAAGTAAGGTAGGTTCTCACTTTTTTTGCAGCACAACGTCGCGCAATTTCCGGCAAATCATCCACCGAAAAATTCACTGTTGAACGCGCGCGCATGTTCAACTGATCTACACCAAAATAAACCGAATCAGCACCATTATCTAGAGCTGCTTGTAGCGATTCGAAATTTCCCGCAGGCGCCATTAACTCCACTTTTCCTGTAACCGTCATATTTTATCCTATTATCTTAAACAGCAAATCGGATTTCCTTACTCTAAAATCCAAACTCATCGTCATCTTATCTCCAACTCTTGCTTCATGAACCAATTGTCCATTTACCATCATTTGTGCTAAAACTATTTTTTGTTCCCCTGTAGTGGGTCCAACAATAACAATCGTATCGCCAATTTTTATGTCTTCCGCCTCGATAGCAAATTGTCCTACACCTGCTTTGGTAAAATAATGTTCTACCTTTCCAATTGGCTTCTTCTTCTCTACGCGTTTTTTTCTTATTTTAGTAACTGCACTCACTTTAACGGGAATAATCTCATCAAAGACGTTGCGTTCGTTTTTAAACTTCAAGGCGTCTGACTTTCCCTTTTTAAAGATTAAATTTCCTTTCTGAACTCCTCTGCGCATGGCACGTTGTTCTTCTTCAGGTAATTGAATAACTGCTACACATTCGTCTGAACAACAATGATGCATTTTTTCAGCACAGTCGTCACATTGAAGAAACAACAAATGACAGGCTTCATTCGCGCAGTTTACATGCGTATCACAGGCTTGTCCACATTGATGACAATTCGAAATAATATCATCGGTAATTCGCTCCCCCAATCGGTGATCAAAAACAAAATTTTTACCAATAAATTTACTCTTCAGTCCTTCTTCCTTAATTTGACGGGTGTATTCTATAATCCCTCCTTCTAACTGATATACCTTTTGAAATCCTTTGTGTTTAAAAAAGGCACTGGCCTTTTCACATCGAATACCTCCAGTACAATACATTAAAAGATTCTTATCCTCTTTATGCTCCGCAAGCTGCGCCTCAATAATCGGTAAAGATTCTCTAAAAGTATCCACATCTGGAGTTATGGCACCTTCAAAATGACCAATCTCACTTTCATAGTGATTTCGCATATCGATCACCACCGTATTGGGATCACTCAACATCTCATTAAATTCTTTGGCTTTTAGGTGTATACCAATATCTGTGGCATCAAAACTGCTGTCTTTTAGTCCGTCTGCAACAATTTTATTTCTAACCTTAACCGTTAGCTTAAGAAAAGACATATCGTCTTGTTCTACCGCGACATTAAGGCGAATGCCCTTCATAAAATCATAAGCCTCCAAAGTATCTCTCAATGCTTCAAACCCTTCGGCGGGAACCGACATTTGAGCATTAATTCCCTCTTGGGCCACGTAGATTCTTCCCAAAGCATTTAAATTGCTCCAAGCTAAAAATAAGTCGTCTCTAAATTGTTGTGGATTTTCGATTTTTGCGTAGGCATAGAAAGATAGGGTCAAACGGTTTTGCCCGGCTTGCTCGATGAGCAAAGCTCTTTCCTCCGCGCTTAAAGTGTTATACAGTTGCATGCTATTAACTTTTAAGTTGGTAAATAAACGATAAGTATCTCATTCTAATTGGAAGAATGAAGCAGCAAAGATACCATTTTTAAAAAATCCGATAAAATGATAATTATCATTTTATGATTATTTGCTTCATTAAACCTTGGTTTTCGGCATTTAAGGCTTCTCTGAAGCGCTTTTTTTAATATTCTAATGCTCAACCATCTTCTTTGTAACTCAAAAAAAAGCTGTACTTTTACATTTCAAATTTTAGGAAAGATGAGTGCAGACAAAGAAGCCAAATTAAAAGCTTTACAGCTTACATTAGATAAATTAGACAAAACTTACGGTAAGGGAACGGTAATGAAATTGGGCGACCGCGCTGTAGTCGAGGTAGAAGCGATTTCTTCGGGTTCGTTGGGATTGGATTTAGCCCTTGGAGTAAACGGATATCCACGCGGAAGAATCATCGAGATTTATGGTCCAGAATCTTCAGGTAAAACCACACTTACCTTACATGCTATTGCCGAAGCTCAAAAAACAGGTGGTATTGCGGCCTTTATCGATGCAGAGCATGCCTTTGACCGTTTTTACGCACAGAAATTAGGTGTTGATATCGATAATTTAATCATTTCTCAACCAGACAACGGGGAACAAGCACTTGAAATTGCTGAAAACCTAATTCGCTCTGGAGCTATAGACCTAGTAGTTATTGACTCGGTTGCTGCATTAACTCCTAAAAGCGAAATCGAAGGTGAAATGGGCGATTCCAAAATGGGACTTCACGCCCGTTTGATGTCACAAGCCTTGAGAAAACTAACAGGAACCATTAGCAAAACGAATTGTACTGTGTTTTTTATCAACCAATTGCGTGAAAAAATTGGAGTTATGTTTGGTAATCCAGAAACAACTACTGGAGGTAATGCCCTAAAATTCTATGCTTCGGTACGTTTAGACATCCGTAAATCCACACAGATTAAGGATGGCGATTTAGTTATGGGTAACCGCACCAAAGTAAAGGTTGTAAAAAATAAAGTAGCACCACCTTTCCGTACAGCAGAATTCGATATTATGTATGGGGAAGGAATTTCAAAAGTAGGAGAAGTATTAGACTTGGCTGTCGAATTTGAAATCGTTAAGAAAAGCGGTTCTTGGTTTAGCTATGGCGACACCAAATTGGGTCAAGGTCGCGATGCTGTAAAAGGTGTAATCAAAGACAATCCGGAATTGATGGATGAACTGGAAGTAAAAATAAAAGAATTAATAAAAAACAAAGAAGATTAATTTCGAAAACTGGTATTTAAAATCTACCAAATAACGTCATAAAAAAAGACTGTCTCAAAAGGGACAGTCTTTTTTTATGATTCGTTTCGCGAATAAACTTACTTAAAAGTCAACAGTTGATTTAACATCATTTCTCGAGCTTGGTGCTTTATCTCTTTTCTATCCGCAGTTGTTTTTCCTTTAGTAACGATAAAAGGATGCACTACCACAGGCACTTTTCCTGGATAGCCCGCAAAAAACTCAAACGGAAAAAGGCGTTTTAGCCCTCCAAAGGACATGGGAATAATTTCTATTTGATGTTCTAACGCCAATCGAAAAGCCCCATCCTTAAACTCATCTAAAACCAGGGAAGCTTCATCGGAAACACCGCCTTCGGGGAAAATACAAATACTGCGTCCCAACTTAATTTTTTCTTCTGCACTTTTTATCGCCTGCATTCTACTTTGAGAACTCCCTCGGTCCACCAAAATGCACGTTCTTTTGTAGAAAAACCCAAAGATAGGCAGTTTTGCCAATTCTTTTTTACCAACAAAAACAAAGGGATTGTCTTTTATCAAAATCAACATCAGCATAATATCCATCATGGATGTGTGATTGGCTATTAACATATAACTCTGACCTTTTACCGGTTTTTGTTGCCATTCCACTTGATATCGAAAACCCATTCCAAAAAAAACAATACGAGCCCAAAAACGAGCCAGAATAAAAAAGTACGGGTAGGTACGATCACTGGAAATAGTTAAAATTAGTAAGGGAGACATCACTACGATAACCACAGTCATCAAAAGATAAAACCAAATTTTCCACAAAATCCAGCACGCAATTCTCATTAGCTTCATACGGTAACTATTTCTAAAATTTTTAACAAATCAAAAGTAGAACATATAAAGCAATTTACCATCACGCTCTTTCCTATCGAAGGTTAAAAATAAAAAAAACGCTCTAGTAAATAGAATCACTACGCGCTTAACTAAGGTAAATCGGTTATCTTTGTTCTAAATTTAGAAAAAATCGAAAATGGCTAAAATTCTAACTGGAGTCCAAAGTACCGGTACTCCCCACTTAGGAAATCTTTTAGGCGCTATACTCCCTGCGATACAAATGGCCAACCTAAAAGAGAACAATTCCTTTCTTTTTATCGCTGATTTACATTCGGCTACACAGATAAAAGAAGCGTCTATTTTGCAGGAAAACACCTATAGTGTAGCCGCAACTTGGCTGGCATGTGGGTTAGACATTAATCACGTAACTTTTTACAGACAATCTGATGTTCCACAAACTACGGAATTATCGTGGTATTTGAGTTGTTTTTTTCCTTTTCAAAGGCTTACACTTGCACATTCTTTTAAAGACAAAGCGTCCCATTTAGATGATGTTAATGCCGGACTTTTTACCTATCCGATGTTGATGGCCGCAGATATATTACTTTATGATGCCGAATTTGTTCCGGTTGGAAAAGACCAACTACAACATTTAGAAATCACTAGAGATGTAGCTTCGAGATTCAATCATCAAATGGGAGAAACCTTTGTTTTACCAGAAGCAAAAATCGCAGAAGAGGTGATGATCGTTCCGGGAACCGACGGGGAAAAAATGAGTAAATCCAGAAATAACTATATCAATATATTTCAAGACGATAAGGCACTTCGAAAACAAGTAATGGCCATTCAAACAGATAGTACTCCTTTAGAAGAACCGAAAAATCCGGATACTTGTCATGTGTTTGCCATCTATAAGTTACTCGCAACAGCGGAACAAATCACCGAATTAAGAGTCAAATATCTGGCTGGAAACTACGGATACGGTCATGCCAAACAAGAATTATTTGAGTTGATAACAACCCGATTTAAAACGGAACGCGAAAAATACGATTACTATATTAACCATATAGAAGAAGTAGATACCTTATTGCAATTAGGGGCCAAAAAGGCAAGCCATATTGCTCAAAATACGTTAAATCGTGTTCGTCAAAAATTGGGATATCGAATCTAAGTAGTGATTCGCAACTATTCACTAAAAAGCTGTCTCAAAAGGACAGCTTTTCTTATAATAATTCAAATAATTTACCGGGTAAAGGACGCACGATACCTTTTAACTCCATCTTTAGCAGCAGTACCCCAACTTTATAAACCGCCATTTGGCAAGAAATCGAAATGAGGTCTAACGGCTGTTTTCCAAAAGTTTGTAAGTAATCATAAATTTTTTGTTCGTCTATACTCAAATCCTCAAAGAGCTGTTTCTGAATCTTCGGAGTTGTTTTTTGCAATTGATCCCATTTTAAAATTTCGACCACATCTTGAGCAGAAGTAATCAATTGAGCTTGCTGCCATTTAATCAATTCATTACACCCCTGACTATACCTATCAGAAATTCTTCCGGGTACAGCAAACACCTCCCTATTATAATCATTGGCAAAGCGAGCCGTACTAATAGAACCGCCCTTTTCGGCGCTTTCTATGATAATCGTAGCTTCCGACAAACCGGCAACGATGCGATTTCGTCTGATAAAATTCTCTTTATCTATGGAACTTCTGCTTTTAAACTCGGTTAAAAAACCGCCACTCGATTCCATAGCAGCCCTATACTTCCGATGCTCCTTGGGATACATATCCAATAAACCATGCCCTAAAACAGCCACCGTTTTCAATTGATTCGCGATAGCTGACCGATGTGCCGTAATATCTATTCCAAAAGCAAAACCACTAATTACAACAGGATTATAAGTCGCGAGATCCTGTATAAAAGCCTTACAAAATTCCTCTCCCCGAACCGTAGCATTTCTAGTACCCACTATACTGATTATCCGCGGATTATTCCAATCCAGAGCCTGTGTAGAAAACAGCAAAACAGGACCGTCTTCGCAGTGCTTTAATCGACTGGGATATTCCTTGTCTCGAAAGTAAGTGACCGCTATATTATGTTTAACAATGTTATTCAGTTCTTTCTCCGCTTCCACAAAAATCGCCTTGCTCTTTAAGTTGGCCAACAGACGATCGCCTATGCCGTCGATTTTTAGCAGCGATGATACAGACGCATTCAAAACCGCTTGCGCATCTTCAAAGCCGTTCAAAAGTTTTTTCGCAGTCAGGTCTCCCACTCCTTCTACTTGCTGAAGCGCTAGTGTATAAAACAATTTTTCCTCATTCATAAAAAATATAAAACGAATTAAGTGTCTTCTAATATAATACAAATCAATTCATTAGTGTAATTTTTCTATACAAAATGATAGAAAATGATTTTTGCGGCTCGATACATAACCGCTTATGAACAAGTTGTTTACAATTATTTCGCGTTTTGTTAATAACATTTGTGGATAAAATTTTGCTTTGTGTGTTGATTCGTTAACTTTGTAATATGATGATAGAAAAATACATATCCGCCTTATTATATCGCTATCAGTGTGTTATAGTTCCTGGGTTTGGTGCTTTTTTAACCGAAGTCCAGTCTGCTAGCTTTCACGAAGGTAGTCAGACTTTTTTTCCACCAAAAAAGTCGATTTCATTTAATGCTCAACTGATTCATAACGATGGGCTTCTTGCCAATCATATCGCATTAGAAGAAGGTATTTCATATGAAAAAGCAGTAGATCAAATCACTGGGGTTGTTTCTGAATGGAAGCAACGTTTAGCAATGGATCAAACTATCTATTTGAAGCCGATAGGATCTATCCATTTAAATGAGAGTGCTAATTTGGTTTTTGAGCCGCAATTAACCACCAATTACTTGACTTCTGCTTTTGGATTAAGTACCGTTTCTGCTCCAGCAATTGGAAGAATGCAAACCATAGCAGCAGAAACAACAACGCCTATCATTACCTTGGCACCAAAAAGACAGCGCAAATACACTTTCCTTAAATACGCTGCCGTTTTAGTTGTTGCAACAAGTATTGGAGGAACTATATACAAACAAGAACAGGACGCTTATATAGCCGAACAAACATTAGAAGTCGAAAAAGCCGTTCAAGACAAAGTGGATTTGCAAATTCAACAAGCAACCTTCTTTATCGAAAAACCACTAACACCTGTGGTATTAACAGTTAAGGAACCGGTAATATTAAAACCGTACCACATCGTTGCTAGTGCTTTTAAAAGCGAAGAAAATGCAGCCAAAGCAGCTAAAGAACTTGAGAAAAAAGGCTTTGAATCATCTTTCTTAGAAAAGAATAAATATGGTTTCTACCCCGTTTTATATGGCAGTTATGCTAATCTTGCAGAAGCACAAGTGGCTATGCGAGCAATTCACAAGAAACACAACAAAGAAGCTTGGCTTCTCGTAAAATAAATCAAAAAATCCTGAATTAAATTCAGGATTTTTTTTGTTATAATGTTTTTATCTTTGTAAAAAAAACAGATGAATCCCAAATTAGTATCCGACTCCGTAACCGTAGTAACCGATTTAGTATTACCCGGTGAAACCAATCCATTGAACAACCTATTTGGTGGTGAATTATTGGCCCGAATGGATCGTGCCGCTAGTATCACAGCTCGTAGACACTCTAGAAGAGTCTGTGTAACGGCTTCTGTGAACCACGTTGCTTTTAACAGAGCCATTCCCTTAGGAAGTGTTGTGACCATCGAAGCACGCATTTCTAGAGCTTTTAACAGCTCCATGGAAGTCTTTATTGACGTTTGGATAGAAGACCGGGAATCGGGTATTAAAAACAAGGCTAACGAAGCCATATACACCTTCGTTGCGGTTGACGAAACCGGCAGACCGATACTCGTTCCTCAAATTATACCGGAAACCGAATTGGAGATTGAACGTTTCGAAGCCGCATTACGTCGAAAACAATTGAGTTTAGTTCTAGCTGGAAAAATGAAACCTTCTGAGGCTACAGAATTAAAGGCTCTATTTCAATAAGCCCTTATCTTATCTTTTTATTAACACCCTAAACGGTTTCAACTCTTAACGGTTGTTCCTAACTTTGGAGAAAATTTTTGAAATGAGAAAAATAATCTATTTGTTTGTCGCGTTGTTTTTAGTTAACACCTCTGCTGCATGGGCGTGGGGAACAACAGGCCACCGTGTAGTAGCAGAAATTGCCGAACGCAATTTAACTCGAAAAGCCAAGAAAAATCTAAAGAAAATAATTGGCGAACAAAAACTGGCATACTGGTCAAACTGGCCAGACTTTATTAAGTCCGACTCTTCGTGGAAACACGCCGATGGCTGGCACTATGTCAATGTCGCGAGCGATTTGGATGTATCGGATTTCTCTAAGGAAATGGAAGCAACCACTACAGACAACCTCTATAAAAAAACGCTTACTTTAATTGAAGAACTCAAGAATAAAAATCTTCCTTTAGCTAAAAAACAAGAGAATTTGTATTTTCTAATTCACCTTATTGGCGATGCACACCAGCCATTACACGTAGGTAAAGCAGAGGACTTAGGTGGCAATAAAATTGGTGTAGAATGGTTTGGTCAAAAAACTAATCTCCATACTTTATGGGATTCCAAATTAGTCGATTTTACTCAATACAGTTATACCGAATTTTCCACGGTATTAAACATACACGATAAAAAGTATAATACGGCATTAACGCAAGGAGAGTTGGTTTCTTGGCTTTACGAATCTTATAGTACTGCACAGCGTATTTACGACTCAGCACAGCCCGAAAGTAAATTAAGTTACAAATACTATTTTGATTATCAGAAAGATTTGGAACAGCAATTGCTCAAAGGCGGATTGCGTCTTGCCAAAATCTTAAATGAGATATATGGATAAAAAAACAGGCCTTCGGGCCTGTTTTTTTTTACATTATTATCGAGAACTTCTGCTAGAACTTCCGCCGCCTCTACTACTTGATGAAGAAGATCCCATCGAAGAGCTAGAAGATCGACTACTTGACATAGAAGGCGAGACACTTGACGATCGACTCGTTGACATAGAAGAAGCTCGGCTAGTAGCACCACTATTATTGTAACTAGAAGACGCTCTTGAAACCGGAGCCGAACGCTCAATTCGAGCTGGCTGACTGCTTACACGCGTGGCCGCAGTAGAACTATTCAATCGACTATTACTATTAGATGATGTCGACACTCTTGAGCCACTCGTTGTGGTCGGAGACACTCTCGTGCTCATTCCCGTATTTGTCGCCCTAGTACTGGTATTAACCGCTCTAGTAGCAGTACTAATATCTCTTGAGTTGCTGTTACTTACTCTGGCACTGCTGTTGACATCTCTAGTACTTGTATTGACATCTCTAGAACTGTTGTTAACCTGTCTTGAATTACTGTTACTACCGTTACCTCTGTTTGAAGATGCATTATCACTTTGTATAGATCGGTTACTCGACCTGGTTTGATCCAAAACGTAACGATTAGAAACATTGGTATTTCTTTGACTAAAAGAATTCTGTGGATTCTGTCTTTCATAAGAATTAGCACGCACATCGCTCAACAAGCGAACGGAACGCGAACTTCTACGATCAGCAGCATACACATAACGGTTGCTGTTATTTATATGAACGTGTATGTTATTTCTATATCTGTAAATCGGATACGGTTCCCAAGGTGAATAGTAAGTAGGGTAATAATTCCAATACCAAGAAGAATAATACGGTCTGTACGAAACACCCCAAAACAAATCGAACATTATCGGCGTTGAAACGTAAACCGGTTCGTAAATATAATTCCTACCGTAAAGGTATTCATTTCCCACTATTTGAACTTGTACTCGGTTTTTACGATCTTTCTCCACTTCTATCGTAGCCACATCCTGAAACATATCTTGTCCCAAAACCGCTTGAACTACGATTAAGTGTGTTTGTCCTTCCGTAACTTCAATTACACGCAGATAATCAACATAATTATCTCTGTTTAAGTCCAAATTAGATATTTGAGATTGCGGGTCGTTTAATCTTCTTTCAAAATCCGCCAAATCTCTTGACTCACCAAAAATCGAGGCTACAGCTTGTAAGTCTAAGTTATCACTAATATCATAGTTCATAGCTGTGACTGTTGCTTTCTGAGAAAACCCCAATGTAGAAAGCAATAAGGCGATACATAAAAATGTTGTTCTATATAAATTCATAACGTTGTTTTTTGATGTTTGTTATTAGTATAATACCAACTACTATGCCAATATTGACCTCGCTTGCTAAAACGAACAATCCCAGCACTTAACAAGTACCGGGATTGTTTACAAACAATTTAAAAAAGTATTTTTATTTCTGTAATATAATAAATTCAGACCTTCTATTTACCGCGTGTTGCTCTTCTGTGCAATTATCACCACAATCAATTTTAGGTTCACTTTCACCATAGCCTTTTGCAATCAAACGACTTTCAGAAATCCCCATTGATATTAAATACTGTAGGGTAGTCTGCGCTCTGCGCTCTGACAAACGTAAATTATACGCGTCACTACCTCTAGTATCCGTATGAGATTTAATCTGCACTTTCATATTCGGATTACGCTCCATTACTTGAACTAATTTATTTAATTCAAACGATCCTTGTTGGGTGATGTTTGCCTTATCAAATTCAAAATAAACGTACCCTAGTAAGATTTGTTCTTCAACAACAATCACTTCAATTGGACGAAGAGACACCGTTACTTGTTGTCTTCCACCTTTATGTGGCGGCAATTCGATTATTTTACTTTCATAACCGCTTCTATCAACTTGTAAAACGAAATTCTTGCGGCAATCCACAACATATTCTACAATTCCACGAGCGTCGCTATATTTAACTTCAATAATATTATTTCTATCATCTAAGATTTTTACTTGAGACCCGGTAAGGATTTCTCCCGTTTTTTCATCTATAGTTGTAACATACATTTCAACATGACAAACTGGAATTGCCTTATAAATATCGTCTCTACCTACTCGATTTGTTGAGAAAAAACCAATGTTTTTATCGGGATAAAATGAGAACGAGAAATCGTCTTTAGGCGTATTAATAGGATTACCAAGGTTTTTCACTTCGGCATCATTAATCTCCAAATCCAATACATACACATCCAGTCCTCCAAATCCTTTTCTAGAATCTGAGGCGAAATACAATTTATTATCATCGGAAATAAAAGGAAAAGATTCCCTTCCTTCTGTATTGACTTTAGTCCCCAAATTCTCAGGAGCTCCATAAGTTCCGTCAGCATTAATTGCCACTTTCCAAATGTCCATACCTCCAAGTGTACCCGGCATATCTGATGCGAAATAAAGTGTTTTACCGTCTTTACTTAAACTCGGATTACTCGTTGAATAATCTTTACCATTATAAGGAAATGCCTCAAAATCACCCCATTTCTTGCCTTTTTTAGTGGCCTTGAACAAACTAACCTTACCAAATTTCAGCAGTTTTGCTTTATTCTTAATAAAGCTACCCTCACGGAAACTTTCTGTAGCAAAAAACATGGTTTTTCCATCGGCGCTTACCGTTGCAGGACCGTCGTGGTATTTGGTATTGACTTCAGAAACAGCTTTAATCTGATCTAAACCTTGAATTTCCGGATCGTATTTCGCTTGAAACAAATCCAAGAAAGGCTGGTTGTTCCAACCGTAAGTTTTTTTATTCTCTGTACGAGTCGAAGCAAAATACAAGGTATCATTTTGTGTCAAAAAAGCCCCAAAATCTGAACCTGTAGCCATGTTGATTCCACTATCTTCAAAGGTATATAGATCTTCTTGACCTCTTAATCGTGGAATATAATCTGGTTCTTTCTGAAATGCAACCGTACGATAATCACCCGGAGCTTTCTTAGCAAATTTTCTCATCACATCATTAGCGGAATCATAGCGCCCACTCGCTTTGAGCATTTGAGCATATTTATAATACACCTCGGCGTCCAATTCAGGATCTGCTGCTATAGCCTTACCATAATACTT
Source organism: Flavobacterium sp. (assembly GCA_040393465.1). Lineage (GTDB taxonomy): Bacteria > Bacteroidota > Bacteroidia > Flavobacteriales > Flavobacteriaceae > Flavobacterium. Next base: position 87,892 of record JBEBUC010000002.1, read on the forward strand.
TGCCGCTTCTACGGTATTAAAAATATTATAATAAGATTCTGCTAATTGCAAATTTACATAATTGTCGGTTTTTACACCACGAACCAATTTCTGGTATTCTTTTGCTGCATTTACAAATTCGTATTTGCTAAAAAATTGATCGGCAATTTTTGTTTTTTCACTCTGAGCATGTCCTAAAAACACACTACAAGAGAAAAACAAACTTAAATATATTTTTTTCATATCGGATTACTATTTTATGTGCTGGTTGACATGATATCGCTTTAAACTCCTTAATTTTTTCACAAGAAATCTAAGAGTCACGATTTCATATTATAAATATTGATTTTCTAAAATTAAAAATATCTCGGTGAACTAGATACTTTTTTAGAAAAATAAATATCGTACAATAAAATAAACTCGTGAGATGCTTTTGCTTTAACATTTAAATCAGACATCACATGATCATAGGCATAACCTACACGAATATTTGGTGTAATTCTGTAATTTACCATACCACTGATGGCATCATCAATACGGTAAGAAGCTCCAATTTCGAATTTATTGACATACATCACGTTTAGCGACAAATCAGCTGATATCGGTGAATCTGGCGCATATTTTACCATAAAGAAAGGTTTTAATTTAAACTCTTTGTTTAATTCAAAAACATACCCCCCTGTTAAAAACATATGCATTACACGAGTACCAAACTTTTTACCGTCATAGTCCAAATAATTACCTTTTAGCATATTGGGAACTCCTAAACCTACATAGTAATCATTAGTATAATAAAAAGCCCCTGCTCCTACATTAAAAAGAGTGCTTTTAGAATCTTCAGCAAAAGCCGGGTCTCCTGCATCGGTTACAAAACCATTTCCGATATCGGAAAACAGTCCGATATCATGTAAAGTAACCCCTGCCTTTAATCCTAAAGCCAATTTCTGTTCTCCACCTAAATCTAAAGTATAGGAGAAATCCCCGTAAATATTATTTTCCTTTACCGGTCCTATTTTATCACTAATTACCGACAATCCTAATCCGACTTTTTTTCCTACCCGTGTGTGCCCAAATAGCGTTCCTGTTTGCGGAGCACCATCTAATCCAACCCATTGCTTACGGTACAACAATCCCATAGCCAATCCCTCTTGTGACCCTGCATAAGCTGGATTAACCACACTCATATTGTACATATATTGAGTGTAATGAGGAGCCTGTTGCGCGTGAACTTCAGGAAGGAAGAAAAATGCGGTTAATGCTGCAAGATATAATTTCTTCATAAGTAACTGTTATTTTTAGTTTATAAAGTCGGCAGCAACATACTGCCGACTTTTGAAATTTATTTATTAATCTGAATCCAACCTGTTTTCGTCTCACCATGTGTTACGACAGTATAAAAATACGTACCATCCGGTAACGAATTACCACTCTTATCTTGGCCCATCCATTCTTTAGTATAGTTTCCATTGTAGGCATATACTTCCTTACCGTATCTATTATAAACAATAAAACTTGTTACACCGTAAGTGTCTAGATCCAAAAAGTCGTTGATTCCATCTCCATTAGGAGAAATACCCTTAGGTAAATCACAACTACTTAATTTAATCGTAAAACTAGATTCATCAATACAATAATCAGGTCCCTCTTTAGACTTAGCGAAAACGTAAATTTTCTGAGAAAAACGCATCACTGTTCCCGGGCTTAACATCACTCCTCTTTCCTCACCATCTAATTGCGACTCTGTATAATAATTATTGTCCGCTGGGAGTTCCGGCAACACATAATTTTCACACTTCAAGTTTACATCTTTCAATACCTCGGCTGGCACAAAATCTGTAATATTAACTAAAAATGATCGCTCATCAATACAGTCCCCTTGTTGTCCAAAGACAAATATTTTATGCTGTCCCGCTCCTGTAATCTCATCACCTGGGTTTAACTTCGTACCACCTTTATTTGTTTCGGTATAGTACTCTTCATGATCACTCAAACCTAGCAATGTATAAGTCATACAAGCTTGAACATTCTTCACTTCAGTCATTTCAACTCGAGCTTCTATCTTTAAATTCAAGTTAACTACTTTAAAACACTTCGAACTTTTCTGTTCAACACGAGCAAAAATCAACGTAGCCCTATCAACGGTTATATTTTCGCCAATAGTAGTAGTAGTGCCTTCTTCGGCGTCGTTGGCGCTATAATGATAAGTCACTGTATATTTAGCCGGATCATGATCTCCTAACAAGGTAGTCTCATTCCCTTTTAAATCATAAATATATTCCCCTTTATAATTAAAACACTGAACTATTGACTGTTGTAATTTCACATCGATATTTTCATCTTTTAAGAAATCATACGTTTGTTCCACGCGATATTCATCACCGTCACATTTTTTATAAATTCCAACTGCTTTATAGATTACCGACTCTGTAACATCAATATCAATTTCCGTGTCTTTTGAAAAGAAGTTCCCGTTTTTCAACCATTCAAAACTCGAATTATCGCCACCATCTGGTGTAAATCTCCATGCTTCATCATGTGTTTCCCAAGCACCTGTATTTCTTCCTGGAGGAACTGCTGCCTGTGTACCGGTTGCATTTAGCAAACCGACAACGCCACGTCCATCTTGAAAACTAGTACAAGGTTTTCTGTCTTTAATATAAACCTCAATAATATTTGAAATTTCATAAATTACAATTTGTGAGGTTTGCGCACCTACTACAGCGTCAGTAGTGCAATTAAAAAGTGCAATTTCACTAAAACTGACTACAAAAGCTCTACAAGGATAGGTTCCTAAAACTTGAAAATTAATGGATGGCTTTGCAAACTCATTACGTGTCTGTGGAAAAATATCTTGATAAACACCAAATATAGAGTTTGGATGCGGCATCGCCACTGAAGGTATTGGGACTAGGCCACTGAAAGCACATGTACCACCTTGAGCTACAGGATAAGTCGCGTTAAATGTCACCAATCCATTAGACCCTACTTGTACTTTATTATAGTTTTTTCCATAGAAACAAACGTCAAAAGGCAATTCTACTACACGTCCCCACGAATCATCGATAGTGATGGCAAGCTCTTCACCTCCCAAAAATGGGAATGGTGGTTCATAATCAATTTGTTCTACTTTATACGAGGTTGTTTCCTGAGATTCATAATAACTGGCCTTTAGGTTAAATTTAGTTTCATCGCCCTCACACAAAACAAAACGAGCATTTTCATTTAAATCGGCGTCGATATCGTCTTCTACTAATACATCGGCACAAACCGGTGGATTAAATATTGAAAATCTCATAGGGCCAACCCATTTACTTTTGGCGGTACCGCTACATAATGCACGCACATAGTACTCAAACAACTCTCCTTCATTTAATTCTTCTGTTAACAGTTTAGAATCGCCTTCAACAAGAATTCCTGCAGTAGGTACTGGCCCTCCTTGTGGTTGAATTTCTACCTCCCAACGATCTTCCATACCGCCCGGTTCCCAATCTAAAATAACCTTATTGGTTCCATGTACTCTGACGGCTTTTAAATCATATGGTTTTGGACACTCTAAATTGCTAATATTAAGATTATCTATTGCTGCCGGAGGTTGATTTCCATTGGCTCCATCATTGGTCCATTCAAAAACCAGTCTACCTATTCTACTAACATAACGATGTACGTCTGCGTCAAAAGCTTCCGTATTAAAAGTATTAGATAGACTATAGCTATTCTGGCCTAACTGTATACCACCACTATTTAATTCAGTAATTGCGACTCCCGGTACTGGAACATAGGTTGTGGGTACCAGCCATAATTTAAAATAGTCAACATTATTCTGACCCACTGATCGCCAATCAAACGATATATTTACTTCACTACTATTGGTGAACTGAATGTCTCTAAAAGCATGGGATACAGAAGCCACAGTATTCGAATATAGATTAGTGTCTCCTAATGGTCTATCCGAAATATACAAAGAACTATTTCCTCCATTATTCACTGCTTGTCCAACAAACCATTTATTAGTTTGATTGGATTCCAACTCCCAGTTATGAACACCTTCGAAACCTTCATTGTAAGGTAATATAGCCGGATCTTTTAATGTTTTTATCTTTATTGGACCAACCCAGAAACTTTGATTGTCAGGACCGCAATTAGATCGTACCCAAATATAGTATTCTGTGTCCGGACTAAGTCCTTCCAAAACATATCGGTTATTTTCTATTTCCAAACGGCTTGGCACCACTGTAGCACCAGGATAATCTGCTGTAGTTCCATAATATACTTGATAATCTTGCGGAATTATAATTGGAGGAGTCCAAGATAGACGAACCGAGTTATTACCCACATCGCTGTGTGAAAACACAGTTGGAGCAAAACAAGTTAATTTTTTAATTTCTAGATTATCTATAGCAGCAGGAGGTTGGTTTCCTGTCCTAGAATCGTTAATCCATTCGAAAACGATTCTTTTATTAGTCAAAGTTCCCATCCCTGCCAAACTCACCTCGAGATTCTCTTTCTTAAATTGATTATTATTGTTATAAAATTCCTTTCCAATTTGTATTCCTCGACTAGTAAAAGCCGTAATTTGTTCTCCTTTTTTCGGTAAATAATCTACCGGAACCAGCCAAACTCTAAAATAATCTTTCTTAGTTGTAGAAGTAGTTCCCTCTCCTAAAATTCGCCAATCAAATGAAATATTTACATACTCCATATCTGGAGTAACTATAAAATCTCTATAAGTATGTGATACTTGCGCACCTATAAATTCATATTCATAATTTGTTCCATTATTTTTAGATACATACATCGATTTGGTTCCGCCGTAATTTACAGCAGCACCAACAACCCATTTATTAACCCCGTCGTTTACAAAACTCCATCCAGAATTACCTTCAAAACCTTCTTGATATGGCAATGCAACAGGAATTTGTCCTGTTCTAATCGACAGCGGTCCAGCCCAAAAACTCTTTCCTGTAGCACCACAATTAGAACGAACCCAGATATAATAATCCGTATCCGGCTGCAAACCTATTAAAGTATTATTTGTGGTAGTTATCCCGGCTATAGTTTCTACCTGAGTGTCATAAATAATTGGGTTACGATCTGTTGTATAAAAAAGCTCGTAACTTTGTGGAGCACTAACTGGCGCTGTCCAATTCACTCTTACAGAACTCTCCGTTAAACGGTCGGTAGTTAATGCTGTAGGTGCAGAACAAGTTATTGGTGTGATTTTAATATTATCTATAGCAGCAGGTGGCTGATTTCCATCGGTAGCATCGTTACGCCATTCGAAAACCAATTTTACCGTTTGTCCTGCAAACTGATTTAAGTTAGCTACTAAATTTTCTCTTAAAAAAACATCGGTATTATTGAACTCACGCGCTCTTAATAATATACCTCCACTTGCAGTCGAGATTAAGGCACCTGTAGCTGGAACAAAGGTTTCTGGTACAATCCAAACTTTAAAATAATCCAAAGCGGCATTCGGAAGAAATCCATCCCCTTTACCTATCCAATCAAAAGAAACACTGACATCTTGCGTTCCTGCTGGTACAACTATTTTTTTACTAGCATGTGTCACTTGTAAACCCGAAATATTATACAAATGTGAAACTCCATTATCTCTAGAAATATACAAGGATTTTAATCCCGTAGATTTCACAGCCGTATCAACATACCATTTATTTACATGAGTTCCTGTTCCAAATTCAAAACCGTGGTTATTTCCTTCAAAACCTTCCGTATAAGGTATACTAGCTAACGTAGTAAAACTCATAGAACCCAACCAATCGCCTTTTACGGTATTTACTGTTGTTCCTGTTGTAATAGTACAACTGGAACGAACCCATACAAAATAGGTAGCATTATTATTAAGTCCATTTAGTACCGTATTTAATCCTACAACATCAGCTACAGTAGGTACTGTCGCTACAGTTGGTACTGTTGCTACCGTAGAATAATATACATCATATTTTGCGCCAACACTGGTAGAACCAGTCCAAGTTATACGTGCGGAATTGTGTGTCAAACCATCATATAACAAAGCTGAGGGTGGTGCGCAAGGCTCATCTAACAAAAGAATATCCAGCGCATTCCATAAATTCGCAGCTGATCCTCCACTAAAATACTGTTGTAATTTTAAGTGAGGACTATAGGACCTTGTGGACCAACTCCAACGAATAACTTCCGAAGAAACTGTCGTCGAATCTAAATTAAGTCCTGTAATGCTACTGTTTCTGTTGGCATAGCCACAAAAGGTCAGTAAGAATACCGCTATTAATAATGTAATTTTTCTCATATTTTGGATAACATAAAGATTAGTCTGGCTCCAAATATATAATATATATTTAGCTTTATATTAACAAAGAGTGTTAAAAAAACTAAAAATTTTCTTCAAATTATTTAAACTGAGTCGTATTATCCGACAATAATACCGATACTTACCTTGCAATTTTGTTCATTTATCAATAAAAGCAAGAAATAAATAGGTAGTTCATTAATAAAATTCAAACAAACGTTTCATAATATACCGTAATTTTGTTTTCTACTTGTTATTTATACGTTTTACCTAAACCGTTGTTTAGTAAGGGCATAAAATTTTACTTCATCCTGTTTTTCACATTCAAACGGCACTAATATCGCTACATCTACCACAACAAAAAATATTTGATCCTTTTATATTTGGAAGTTAATCACCTATCCATCATTCTTTTTCCTTATTTTTGTAATACAAACTCAGACTATGTTAGATAAAGAAGAAATAAATTTTGAGCGTTCCGTGATTGTTGGTATCATTACCCAAAATCAAGATGAGGAAACGCTAAACGAATATTTAGAAGAATTAGAGTTTTTGACTTATACCGCTGGTGGAAAAGTAATCAAGCGTTTTACCCAGAAAATGGAACAACCCAATCCCAAAACTTTTGTAGGTACAGGGAAGATGGAAGAAATTCATACGTACATCTTAGAAAACGATATCAGTACTTTAATTTTTGATGATGAATTAACACCGGCACAACAAAAAAACATCTCTAAAATAATCGATTGTAAGGTTTTGGACCGTACCAATCTTATTTTGGATATTTTTGCTCAAAGAGCACAAACCTCTTATGCCAGAACCCAGGTAGAATTAGCTCAGTTTCAGTATATACTACCTCGCTTGTCTGGTATGTGGACGCATTTGGAACGCCAAAGAGGAGGAATTGGAATGCGTGGACCTGGAGAAACAGAAATCGAAACGGATAGACGTATCGTTAGAGACCGAATTGCTTTGTTGAAAGACAAAATTAAGGTCATCGACAAACAGATGTCTATACAAAGAGGTAATCGCGGTGCTATGGTACGGGTTGCTTTGGTTGGATATACCAACGTGGGTAAATCTACTTTGATGAATGCCATAGGAAAAAGCGAGGTTTTTGTAGAAAATAAATTATTCGCAACTCTAGATACCACCGTTAGAAAAGTAGTTATAGGAAACTTGCCTTTCTTGCTTTCTGATACCGTGGGTTTTATCCGAAAACTTCCAACACAATTGGTGGAATCGTTTAAAAGTACGTTGGACGAAGTTCGAGAAGCTGATTTATTACTACATGTTGTGGATATTTCTCATCACGATTTCGAAAACCACATAGAATCGGTAAATCTGATTTTAAAGGAAATCAAAAGCAACGATAAACCGATCATTATGGTTTTCAATAAAATAGATGCTTATGTACCTGAAGTGATTGAAGAAGACGATTTGATGACAGAAAGAACCTCCAAACATTATTCGATTGCCGAGTGGAAAAAAACCTGGATGTCTAAAGTTGGAGCAGATAATGCCATCTTTATCTCGGCTACCCAGAAGGATAATTTCGAAGAGTTTAAAGAAAAAGTATATGAAACGGTACGTAAAATTCACGTGGCTCGATTCCCTTACAACAACTTATTATATCCTGACTTCAAAGATATTGAATGGGATGTGGAAGAAGAAAATGAACAATAACAGACTACTATACTGTATTTTAAATTTTTCAATGCTATATATAAAAATCAGAGGCTGTCCAAAAGACAGCCTCTGATTTTTATAACTACTTTCTTGACAACTGTGTTCCCTAGAAAATATAATTCAATCCCACCCCAACCGATTGCCTAATCTGAAATCCTTGATAGGAATTATCGTCATAAATCGTTTGCAAAGCAAAATTCGTGGAAAGGTATTTGTTGATTTTTAGAACCACGTTCAATTGGTAGTCGATATCCACATTTTGAGGATCTTCTAAATAATTAGAATAGAGGTTTAAGATATTTTCGACCGTTACGTTTTCCATCAGTGTAGCTTTGTAATAACCTGAAATGGACGCTCCCAGTTCGTATCTCATAACATCACCTTGTTCAACGCCAAAAGCCGATCCGAATTCAGTAAAATGCTTATGAACAAAAATAAATCTAGATGTAGCCGGAGCGAAATTCACTTTAAGGTTATCCGATTTTTTCCACAACATACCCGGTCCTATTTGTAAATAGGCTGGAGAGAAAAAATGTGAATTTCTAATATCCGTATCTGGATCAAGTCCTGCGTCCAATTGCGTTTTGAAGTTCAAAAATGCCGAGTAAAACCAATTTCCTGATGCTTTTTTACCCACAAGTGAATTCAACTCTATACGGTCGTCTGTCTTTTTAGAATCATCTCCTTTAATTTTAGAGATACCGTAATTCACTTGAATTTTGTTGTCCCAGTTCCAATCTTCCGTCTTGTAATTAATATCGTAGTTAATCCCTAGAGTACCGGCAAAGTTATTATCTCCACCTGCCTGCCAATTGGTAAAACTGGATTGGTTACCCAATAGGGAAAAATTCCCTTTAGAAGTCCACGGTCCCATAACAGAATCTGTCACAACTTCTTGTGCTTGAGTACCCAACGCTGCGAAGAGCATCATCAAACTAAATGTAATTTTTTTCATTTTATTGATTTTTTTATACTCAAAGCTAACAATTTCTCACAAAACAAACAACTTTGTTTTGAATTAAACTTTTCTTTTAAATATTGGAACTGCAGAACAAGCTTCGCCAAACATCACAGAACGAGCGTGTTTCATCAATTTTTGCGTTGCCAAAATATAGGCTTCTTCCGGAATATCGTGTTTAGAACACCCTTTGACAATGGTTGCTTTCCCGTCGTATTGTGAATAGTCGACTTGTTGTAATAAATCTTGGAAAAGAGAACTTTCCAGATGTTTTCTATCACCTAAAAATACCTGTTTAGCGATGGGCTGCAAATAGCTGGTCACCAACATAAATGCCCAAGCAGGTAAAATGGCGTCTGTACCACAATACAAGGCCACATAAGCATCCGAAAAAACACTCCAGTCTTGGTCTTTTAAAACGGCGCGAAACTCTTTTTCACGCAGTATAAAACCTTCGTAAAGCCATTTTGAAATGTCTAATTCCATACGCGGATTGGAAGGATAAAGATCTTCCATATCAAATACCATTAAGGCACTATTGGCAACTTTATTTACAATTTCTCCTTCCATGATTACAACATTCCCAGTTCTAACTTAGCCTCTTCACTCATCAAGTCTTTAGTCCAAGTTGGATCGAAAGTCAATTCGACTTCTACCCCCTTTACATGTTCTACAGAACGCACTTTCTCTTCAACTTCTCGAGGTAAGGTTTCTGCTACTGGACAGTTTGGTGAAGTTAAAGTCATCAATACTTTAACGTCATAGTTTTCATTGACAAAAACGTCGTAAATCAATCCTAATTCGTATATATCTACCGGTATTTCGGGATCAAATATCGTTTTTAAAACTCTAACGATACGCTCTCCTAATTCTTGTACATTAATTTCGTTTTCCATTTTATTTATTTGCTTGAAAGGCTACTGAATACATTTTTATTTGTTTAATCATCGATACCAATCCATTGGCACGTGTAGGGGAAAGATGCTCTTTCAACCCAATCTCGTCGATAAAATCCATTTTGGCATTAAAGATATCTTGAGGTGTTTGACCCGAAAAAGTTCGTATCAAAATAGCAATAATACCCTTGGTTAAGATGGCATCGCTATTGGCTGTAAAATATACCTTACCATCTTTGTAATCGGCATGCAACCAAACTTTAGATTGACAGCCCTTAATCAAATTGTCTTCTGTTTGATATTTATCGTCTATAATCGGCAGGCTTTTACCCAACTCAATCATGTATTCATAACGTTGCATCCAGTCCTCGAACATCGAGAACTCTTCTACTATTTCATTTTGTATTTCTTGTATGCTCATCTTTTATACTTTGCTTTATGACAACATCTGCTTTGCTTTTTTTACGGCTTCGACTAACACATCAATTTCTTCTTTGGTATTATAAAAACTAAAAGAAGCTCGAACCGTTCCAGGAATATCGAAGAAGTTCATAATCGGTTGCGTACAATGGTGTCCTGTTCTCACGGCAACGCCAAGTTTATCGACTATAACGCCAATATCGTATGGATGAATTCCCACTATATTAAAGGAAATTACGGAGGCTTTCTCCGTGGCAGTTCCTACAATACGTAAACCGTCTATTTGCAGCAGTTGCTCGGTTCCATATTCCAACAATTCTTTTTCGTAGGCGGCAATCTCATTAAAACCGATACGGTTCATATAATCAACGGCTACTCCTAAAACTATACCTCCTGCGATATTTGGAGTACCCGCTTCAAATTTATGTGGCAAACAGGCATAGGTGGTTTTTTCAAAAGTTACCTCTTTAATCATTTCACCTCCGCCTTGGTAGGGAGGTAATTTATTTAGCCAAACCTCCTTTCCATAGAGAATACCCGTTCCAGTTGGTCCGAAAATTTTGTGTCCCGAAAAAACATAAAAATCACAATCCAAAGCCTGGACATCTGGCTTCATATGCGGTGTAGCTTGAGCTCCATCAATCAATACGGCCGCTCCCACTTCATGTGCTTTATCGATGATATATTTGATCGGATTAACTGTTCCCAATGCGTTGGAAACGTGAGTTACCGCAACGACCTTGGTGTTTGAATTTAATAAACGATCGAATTCCTCCAAAATCAATTCTCCCTTCTCATTCATCGGAATTACCTTTAGCACTGCTCCCGTACGCTCGCATAAAAATTGCCACGGCACTATGTTGGAATGGTGCTCCATAGCGGAAATCATCACTTCATCACCTGCTTTTAAAATACTTCCAAATCCGTGTGCTACTAAGTTAATACCAAAAGTAGTTCCAGAGGTAAAAAGTACCTCACAAGCATTTTTAGCGTTGATGTGATTTTGAATTTTTATACGTGATTCCTCATAAGCGTCTGTAGCTAACTGACTCAAAGTATGGACACCACGGTGTATATTTGCGTTGATAGTACTGTAGTATGTTTCTATGGCATCTAATACTACCTGTGGTTTTTGTGCTGTTGCCCCATTGTCAAAATAAACCAACTTATTACCGTTAACATGCTGGGTTAAAATTGGAAAATCTGCTCTTATGGATTGAATATCTAACATCTTAAGTTCAATTTTATACAAAGTTAGTGTTTGTAATCACACCTACTAAATTTTAAAGCAAAGATAGCTATTCCCCTATCTATAAATTAAAATTTTAATTTAAAATTAATCTAATTATATTTTATAACTCAATAAAAAAATCTAGATTTGCCTTTATTTAGATTTAATTCAAATAGCGTTATATGAAAAACATGTTGACTATCGCACTTGCAACAGTGCTGTTTATTTCTTGCCAAGACAAGACAAAAAAAGAAGAAACAACCGAAATTAAGGAAGAGGTAAAAACCGAAAAAATAATTTCCCTCAACGGCGCTGTTACCGAGATATTGGCCGCATTGGGAGAAAGTTCTCATATTGTTGGCGTGGATGTAACCAGTACATATCCAGAAACCATCAAACAGACTGCAAAAGATCTTGGTCATGTTCGCTCCCTGTCGTTAGAATCTATTATTGCGCTACAACCTACTGTAATCTTTGCATCCGACAAGGACTTAAACGAAGATTTAAAATCGAAAATCACGGCTTCAGGCATTCAGTTGGAGCTCATTAAGCAAGAATATTCTGAAAAGGGAACGGCTCAAATGATTGAGCAAGTTGCTAAAAGACTTGGAAAAACAGATTACAAACACCTGATTGAGAAAATCAACAGTGATTTAGCCCAACTAAAACCAATCGACCCCAAACCAAACGTATTATTTATTTACGCAAGAGGAGCTGGTACTTTAATGGTTGCAGGAACAGAAACCCCTGTGGAAAAAATAATTGCCCTAGCTGGCGGTCAAAATGCCATTACGGCATTTAGTGACTACAAACCCTTAACACCGGAATCCTTAATCAAAGGAAATCCAGATGTGATTTTAATGTTTACATCGGGACTTGAAAGTTTAGGCGGTGTAGACGGTTTGTTAAAAGTAGATGGTATTAGCGCTACAAAAGCGGGGAAAAACAAGAAAATAATAGCTCTGGATGGTGAACTACTTTCCGGTTTTGGACCGCGCTTAGGAACAGCAGCTATACAATTAAATGAATTATTGAGCAAATAATGCAAAAAAGGTTAACCGTTTATCTGACACTCTTATTAATCCTATTATTGTTCTTATCGGTTGGTTCTCTCTTTATAGGAGTTTACCAATTTGAAGGCCATGATTTCGATGTCATCGTTAATTTATTATTTAACAAACAACTTGTTAATGCAAGTGATTATTATGTCTTTTATCATATCCGCTTACCTCGGATTGTATTGGCCGTATTAATCGGAAGTGGTCTTGCCGTAGCTGGAACTTGTCTTCAAGGGATGTTTAAAAATCCTTTAGCTTCTCCAGATTTAATCGGAATTACTTCAGGAGCCGTATTGTTTGCTGCTTTTACGATAGTACTAGGAGCATATATAAAACCCTATATACCCGAGAGTTTACACTATTCTTTATTGAGTATTATGAGTTTTATAGGCGCCTTAATTACGATGAGTTTTGTATATAAGATGTCAACGGTAGATGGCCGAACCAATATCGTAATTTTGTTGCTATCTGGTGTCGCCATTACAGCTTTAACAGGTGCAGCAACGGGTCTATTAATTTATTTGTCTTCTGAAGAGGAACTCCGAAATTTAACTTTTTGGACTTTGGGCAGTTTAGCTGGAGCCAATTGGACAAAAAATCTAATTATGACCTTGGTCATCGTCGTTTCCTTTGGCTTTTTGCTAAATAAAGGAAAAGCTTTGAACGCCATGATGCTCGGAGAAAAAGACGCCGAACATTTGGGAATTCCCGTGGAGAAAATCAAACGTCGGATTGTTGTATTTTCAGCACTAATAGTTGGAACTGCTGTTGCATTTGCTGGAACCATAGGTTTTGTGGGTTTAATTGTTCCGTATATATTGAGATTGGTGTTTAAATCCAATTACTATTTGATTTTACCCCTATCTGCAGTGTTGGGAAGCATCCTATTATTAACAGCCGATACGATAAGTAGAACGCTTGTTGCTCCTTCTGAAGTACCCATAGGAATACTAACAGCCATTATGGGAGCACCTGTATTTATTGCTATCTTAATTAGGTTTAAAAAATCGCTATAAAATGATTAAAGTAGCCCAAGTTAATTATAAGGTAAAAAGTGGTATTTCCATTTTAAAAGATATTGACTTTTCTGCCGAAAAGGGACAATTAATAACCATACTGGGGCCTAATGGCGCAGGGAAATCAACCTTATTAAGTATTTTGGCCAATGAAATTGACCCGAATAAAAACGATATCGAGTTGAAATCCATTGCATATCATAATTGGCAGGCAAAGGAATTACCCAAACACAAAGCCAAGTTCTCCCAACAAAACAATGCTGATATCCCTTTGGATGTCAAAGAAATCGTTATGATGGGGCGTTATCCTTATTTCGACAGCAAACCTTCAAAAGAAGACGAAGACGCCATAGAAACAAACATGCTATTAACCGACGTATTAACGCTGCAAAAAAGAGCTTACAACAGCCTATCTGGAGGTGAAAAACAACGAGTGCATTTGGCTCGGGTTTTAGCACAACTCGAAAATGGAGTTGAAGAAAAAATTCTCTTCTTAGACGAACCATTAAACAACTTAGATGTATTACATCAGCATAAGATATTAGATTTAATCAAGCAGTTTACACAAAGAGGGAATACTGCAATTGTCGTTCTACACGATTTAAACCTTGCCGCACAATTTTCAGACAAAATCCTACTCTTAAAAAAAGGTGAGAAAATTTGTTACGATACACCGGAGAAAGTCTTGACACGAGAGATTATCAGCTCGGTTTATAATTTCCCCTGCACGGTTTGCGTTAATCCTGTAAACAACAACCCCCTAATAATTTTCGGAACTTAAATAAAAACATACTCATGAATACCGCAACATCTTCTTTAAAAGAAAAGTGGGCTCTTTTAAAATCGGAAAGACCTCATTTAAGAATAAGAAACGCCGCTCAAGAACTTGAGGTTAGTGAAGTGGAGCTATTAGCAACACAAATCCCCGACAGCACCATTCGTTTAAAATCGGATATGAAAGAAATTTTATCTGACGTTCAAACTTTGGGAAAAGTAATGGGACTAACCCGCAATAACGAATGCGTACACGAAAGAAAAGGCGTTTATTTAAATCCGGATTTCAGTTCTCCTCACGCTGGATTGTTTGTCAATGCAGATATTGATTTAAGAATTTTTATTGGTCAATGGGTAAGTGCCTTTGCCGTAGTGGAGAAAAGTGAAAGAATGGAACGCAAAAGTCTTCAATTTTTTGGAAAAGACGGCGAAGCAATTCACAAGATTTATTTAACTCCTGCCAGCGATGAAAAAGCTTTTGACGCCTTGGTGAACAAGTTTAAATCTGACGACCAATCTCCCTTGCAATCCGTTGAAAAACCCGTTGAAAGACACGAACTACAACTGGAAGAACGAATGGATGAGGAAATCGATGTTAAGGGATTTCAAGACGACTGGGAAAACCTACAAGACACCCATAACTTTTATGGTTTATTAAAAAAATACAGCATCACCCGCACACAAGCGCTTCGCTTAGCTCCAAGTGAATATTATGCAAAACCTATAGCGAAAGAGGCCATAATAACGATGCTTGAAACAGCGGCAAGCAAGCAAATACCGATTATGGTATTTGTTGGTAATAAAGGAAACATCCAAATCCATACGGGTGAAATCAAAAAAACCATGTGGCATGAAAACTGGTACAACATATTGGATCCCGATTTCAATATGCACTTAGACATGACCAAAGTTGCCCAAACTTGGATTGTTAGAAAACCCACAGAAGACGGCGAGGTTACCTCTATAGAGGTCTTCAACGAAATGGGAGAAATCATCGTTCAATTCTTTGGGAAAAGAAAACCAGGTATTCCAGAATTAACCAGTTGGAAAGAACTTATAGCTTCGCTAGCCTAACGTATATCTTACTAGTTTTTTTTGTGAAAAGTGGAATTCTTTAATTAGTTTTCCACTTTTTTTATCGGCATTAATACAGATAATTAATATAATTGCTATTTTTACCCACAACCTATCAACAAAAAAAACATATTATTATGAAAAAAAAACTATTACTCTGTCTCTTTGCTCTAGGAATATTGCTCACTACAGCAAACTGTAACAGCAAAGACGATACTCCTAATGAAATTGTAACCCCGCCAATTCCAGAGCCGGAACCGGAACCGGAACCGGAACCAATTAAGGAAGGAACCTATAATTATAAAACCTTTCAAAAACAAATAGTAGCGTTTGGCGACGGAAAAAATCAAGCCGCTGATAAAACAGTAACTTTTCCTACCGATATCGAAAAAGTACAAGCTATAAAGATGTATGTTCAATTCGATTGTCCGTGCAATATTTGGGATGTATTTGCAAATGTTCAGGCCAAAGATCCCAAAACTGGTATTTGGTATGAGATTGGACGCTACATCACTCCTTATGGAAAAGATTCTTCTCCTTTGGCAAGAGGATTGGAATTTGATGTAACCGATTTTAAATCCTTATTAACCGGACCAACAGAATTAAGAATTTTTACGGAAGTTTGGGGAGCAGACGGTTGGCTAGTAAGTGTTGATTTTGACTATATCTATGGCAAGCCTGATTTCAAATACTCTGCAGTAACGCCTATTTTACAATACAATAAAAACTCTTTAGAGGGAGTACCGTATGGTGAATCTCATAATTTCGATTTAGAAAAGACGATTAATGTACCTCAAAACGCTGAAAGCACGCATATCCGAAGTATTATTTCGGGCTGGGGTCATGCTACCCCAATGGATCAAGGGGGCCGAGGTTGTGCTGAATGGTGTTTTAGAACTCATCAAATTAAAATCGATCACCAAGATGCCTTTCAACATGTGTTAGGACCCATCGGCTGCGCCGCTAATCCGATAAAAGCTCAAAAAGGAAATTGGCAACCCGATCGTGCAGGATGGTGCCCAGGTATGGCAGTACCAACAAGAATCGACGTTTTAGAAGACGCCAAAGCCGGAAAATCTTTTGTATTTGAATATTATTTTGAACCGTGGACAAATAATATGCAAGCAACCACCGACAACAAACACGCTTACTACGCCATCTCCAATTTTGTAGTAGTAAAAAGTAATACACCTATAGAAAAAGCGACCGTAACAGATTAGGTATTTCCCTGTTTATTACGATTGCTGATGAAAAATCCCTTCTAAAAAAAGATATTTGTAATATCCAATTTTAGAAGGGATTTTTTTATAAAATCTTATCAAACAAATGTTGATAACAAAACCGAAACTTCTTTTCAAAAGATTGAAAAAGAAGCTTTTAAATTGTAGCTTTGATTTAAATAAAGAGCATTCTCGATTTGGTATTTCAATCCGAATTTTTATTTTTAAATTGCTTATCTCTTTAAACAAACTCACTATTTACTGAATTAATCAGAATAAAAATAAAAATTTTTAGAAGAAAAACGAAGTCGGTTTCAATCGTTAATCTAATATTTTTTAAGTATGTCTATTTTTGATAAAAGAATTAATTACAAACCTTTCGAGTATCCGGGTGTTTACCAGTTTACCGAGGCCATCAACAAATCGTATTGGGTACACAGCGAAGTAGATTTCACTGCGGACACACAAGATTTTCATTCGCATTTAACCAAAGGCGAGCAAATTGCTATCAAACACAGTTTACTAGCGATTGCTCAAATTGAAGTAGCGGTTAAGTCATTTTGGGGCAATTTATACCAGCATTTTCCAAAACCAGAGTTTAACGGACTGGGAAGCACTTTCGCAGAGTGCGAATTTCGTCATTCTGAGGCGTATTCTCGGCTTTTAGAAGTTCTTGGGTACAACGATGAGTTTGAAGCCCTATTAGAGATCCCTGTGATCAAAGAACGCGTTGATTATTTATCGACTGTATTAGAGAATGCCAATTCAAACGACCGCAAAAAATATGTGGTGTCATTAATTTTATTCTCGTTATTAATAGAAAACGTTTCGTTGTTTAGTCAATTTGCGATTATTCTATCGTTCACGAGATTTAGAGGGCTAATGAAAAACGTAAGTAATATTATTGCCTGGACCTCTATAGACGAACAAGTTCACGCCAATGCCGGTATTTACATCATCAATGCCATACGGGAGGAATTCCCAGATTTCTTTGACGAAGAATTGGTAAATCACATAGAAGAGGTTGTCAGACATTCCATTGAAATCGAAAAAAACATACTCGAATGGATTTTTGAAAACGGTGAAATAGAAATCGTTACCAAAGAAGATTTATTAAACTTTATGAAGTTCCGCGTTGATGAAAGCATGAGAAAGATCGGCCTAAAAAACATTTATGGGATTACTGCCGAAGAATACAAGCCCATGGCCTGGTTTGAAGAAGAGGTTTTTGCTAATAGTTTGGATGATTTCTTTGCCAAAAGACCAGTAGATTATACCAAACACGATAAGAGCATTACTGCCGACGACTTATTTTAAAAAATTGCCAACTGCTAGAAAAAGAAAAAATGACTACATCACATAATGAACTACCACTACAAACCGACGAATCCGTACACCTGAGAGAGAAACTATGGTGGAAGAATTCCGAAAGTGAACAAATTTTAAATCGCGGCTACCTCCTAAAAGGAGAAACCGTAGAAGGAGCTATCGACAGAATATGTTCCGCAGCAGCCCGACGTCTGTATAAACCCGAATTAAAAGATTCCTTTGTAGAGATGATTGAGCGTGGATGGATGAGCTTAAGCTCACCCATCTGGGCCAATATGGGTACCGAAAGAGGCTTGCCTATTTCGTGTTTTAACGTACATGTACCCGACAGCATCGAAGACATCACACACAAGCTCGGCGAGGTCATTATGCAAACCAAAATCGGAGGTGGAACATCTGGTTATTTTGGAAACCTTCGCGAACGCGGTAGTGCGGTTACTGACAATGGAAAAAGTAGTGGAGCGGTGAGTTTTATGAAACTTTTCGACACCGCCATGGACACGATTTCTCAAGGTGGCGTGCGTCGTGGTGCCTTTGCTGCTTATCTAGACATTGACCATCCCGATTGTGAAGAGTTTATTCAAATACGAAATATAGGAAACCCCATACAGAATCTATTCTACGGAGTATCTATACCGGATTACTGGATGCAAGAAATGATTGATGGCAATCCAGAAAAAAGACAATTATGGGCCAAAATCTTAGAAAGTCGTCAACAAAAGGGAATGCCTTATCTGTTTTTTTCCGACAATGTAAACAGAAATAAACCCCAAGTTTACAAAGATTTAAATATGCGCATCAATTCGAGTAATCTATGCTCCGAAATCATGCTGCCCTCCTCGAACGACGAATCGTTTATCTGCTGTCTTTCATCGATGAATCTAGAGCTCTATGACGAGTGGAAAGACACTGAAGCGGTAAAATTGGCTATTTTCTTTTTAGATGCCGTTTTACAAGAATTTATAGAAAAAACAGAAGGCAATTATTATTTACAGTCGGCAAATAGATTCGCTAAAAGACATCGCGCTTTAGGACTTGGTGTATTAGGATGGCATTCCTATTTACAAAAAAACAATATTCCATTTGAAGGAATGGAAGCCAAAATGTTGACCACGGAAATTTTTCAACGCATCCAACAACGCGCAGACAAAGCTACTCAAGATTTAGCCCGCATTTATGGGGAACCGGAAATCCTAAAAGGTTATGGTAGAAGAAACACTACTACCATGGCCATAGCACCGACCACTTCTTCTTCCGCTATACTGGGACAAACGTCACCTGGAATAGAACCTTTTAGCAGTAACTACTATAAGGCAGGATTGTCTAAAGGGAATTTTATGCGTAAAAACAAATACCTAAAAATCCTATTAGAACAAAAGGGAATCGACAATGAAGACACTTGGAGAAGCATCATGTTAAGTGGAGGAAGTGTGCAACAATTGGACGAGCTAACCGAGCAGGAAAAGGCTGTTTTTAAAACTTTTAAGGAAATCAGTCAGTTGGAAATTATCCAACAAGCTTCTATAAGACAAAAATTTGTTGATCAAGCCCAAAGTTTAAACCTTAATATCCCCTCTGGCCTAGCCATTAAGGAAGTTAATCGTTTAATGATTGAAGCATGGCAATTAGGGGTCAAAACCCTTTATTACCAACGTAGCCAAAGTGTTTCTAAGGAAATGGTTACCAATTTAGTCAACTGTAGCAGTTGCGAATCATAAATAATAGAGGCTATCCGAACTGGATAGCCTCTATTATTTTTAGATGTATTATTACGGATTACTTACAATGACAAAAACGCAACACTGTGCTAAAGGTTAGTAATCGAAACAAGGTGGTTTTTTGTGTTAAATAAAAATCAGTCTATAATCCGACCCTTTTCCTTTCTTGCTAAAATAGAAGAAATACATCTTAAAAAACAACTTTCTTATCACGCTATACCGGTATCAAAAATATATCTTTGCCCTGATTTACAATAAAAAAAAGGCCGTATTTAATCACTAATACGACCTTTTTTTAGCAAAATGTGTAAAAATAATTTATTCTGAATAATGTTATTTGGAAAAGAAGCAATCATAACGACAATGATTGCTTTTTTCCATTTGAAAAACCATCCTTTTTAATACACCCATTAAAAAAGAAAAAACATTAACTTGAATAAAAAAAATCTTTATTATATATTGTTGTTGTTGTTACTAAGTAGTCCGGACTACTTAGTAAGGGAAACAACAATTTACTGTTTCATAGCAATATCCAAAACAGTTGCAGTAATTACTACATTTAAATCATTATTAGTCTGAGCTATAAGATATCCCATAAATTTTCTCTTTCTCCACTCGTCATCAACGCCTCCTTCAAGTGAAACTAGGCTCATTTTTAG
The DNA here is from genome assembly GCA_040393465.1 of Flavobacterium sp. Taxonomy (GTDB): domain Bacteria; phylum Bacteroidota; class Bacteroidia; order Flavobacteriales; family Flavobacteriaceae; genus Flavobacterium. The sequence goes on from JBEBUC010000002.1 coordinate 108,199, forward strand.
TGCGTCATGTAAAATTTGTTTTTCAGACGGGCTAAGATTTGGATTGCTTTCTATCTCTTTACTAAAAGTATCTAAATTTTCATTTGCATTTACCATAATCCATACTTGCTCTCTAAATGCAGTAGAATATTTTTCAGTATTCAGCACCGACCAATCTTTATCTACAATTTTAGAAATATCCAAAGCGGAAACTGCAATATATTCTTGCTGCAAAAAACCGTATTCGTTTAAAAATGACTTAGCAGACGCCAAGTCTTCAACAGCCTTAACTACCTCTTCAATTTCCAATTCAGAATTGTTAGCATCATAGTACTGCTTCGTCAAAACCAAGGAAGCCTGACCTAAATTTTCTACAGAATTTAATTTTACAACATGTTCTTTATTTGAAACTGAAACTTCTGAATCTGACTCTACCGAACATGCGGAACAAAGTGCCAATAGAGAAATAGATAATATTAAAGTTTTTTTCATCGTTATATAGTGATTTAATTCGTGTCTTGTTTGGTTACTTAACTTTTTCAAAACTAGTTGTATAAATTCATTCATACAACAATTTATAGTGCAGATTTATAAATTTACCTATGTTAAATAGTACATATAATTGATTTTAAGTTTTTTAAATCAAGCATAAAAAATTGTAGCTTTGCTTAAAACACAGAATAAATGCGACTAATTGGTAAAAACCATCTCCCGAAAATCTTTTTTTTGAGTATACTCTTACTCTTAAAAAGCACCTTTTTACCAGCGCAAACAAAAAACTTAGCTCAAGAAACCTTTACCGAACTCGCGACACTAATTGATTCGCAAGAACTCAATAGCCCCCTACAAAAGAAATATTTAAACACTTATATTCAAAAAGCAAAGCGAGAAGATAACAAGGCAGAACTGATTGATGCCTATCGAAAAAAGCTTTTTCGCTCTCCAGAATCTGTTCAAATCACGTATGCAGACAGCATTTATCACCTGGCCAAATCAACCAACGACAACAAACTAATAAGCATTGCCTATCAAACCTACGGTACTATTTATTTCATGCAAAAGAACTATAAGGTATCGGTAGAAAATAGCTTAAAAGCCGAAGAATATATCTCAAAAACAAACGACTTATATACACTTCACAAAATAAGATACAGTATCGGTGATGTCAAATATTATTTAGGATCCTTCTCCGAGGCTTTAGAAATATATTCCGAATGTGCAACCTATTACTATAACAAAGACGATATAAATAATTTGCTTGGTTATATCAATTCCATTCGTTCTATCAGCAAATGCTACTACCAACTCGGAGATTATGTAAAATCTAGCGAATATAACATCTTAGGTCTTGAGGCCTGCAAAAAAATTCAGATTCCTACCATATTAACCGAAGAAGAACTCTACTTTCAACAATCGGAAGGCATTGTACAATATGCTTTAAAAAAGCACAACAAGTCCATAGCGCTACTCGAAGGCTCTCTTGACGGTATCAAAAACAATAAAGACTACACCAACGAACATCTATCTTATCTGTTTCTGGGTAAAAACTATTGGGATCTTAACCAGAAAGAAAAAGCACTAACCTATTTCCAAAGTGTGGACAACTTGTTTAGAGAGAAAAAAATAACCAGTTTAGATTTACGTCAAGCTTATGTTTTTCTTATAGCATATTATAAAGATAAAAAAGACCTAGAGAAACAACTGAATTATACGAATACCCTTATTCAAATTGACAGTTTATTGAGAGAAGATTACAAGTTTTTAAACAATTATTTACATACAGAATACGATAATAAAAATTTATATCTCTATAAACAAGAGTTAGAACAACAAATAGAAACCAACAAAAAAAACGCCCTTTATTTATATGCCATAGCGCTATTTATCATCTTGGCCATCGGTATTACAACGGTGGTCTATTATAAAAAACAACGCCTTTATCGCAAAAAATACGAAGCCTTACTTCAACCAACTCCAAAAACGGAAGAAATACTTGAAACGGCACCTGAAATCGTACCTGAAATCGCGAGCACCACCCTATCCAAAAGCATTGATATACACGAAGACATCATTAAATACGTCTTGCAAAAACTAGAGAATTTTGAGATGGAAAAGGAATTCCTACAACCCAACATCACACAATCGCAATTGGCAGAACAATGGCGAACGAATACCTCATATCTGTCTAAAATCGTCAATACATTTAAACACAAGAATTTCAATCAATATGTAAACGATTTGAGAATTGACCATGGCTTGGAATTATTGAGAGAGAACAAGTCCATACGTTCCTACAAGATTAGCGCTATAGCTAGCGAATTGGGCTTCACCAGTACCCGAAGTTTCACCAACGCCTTTACTACCAGAACAGGCCTTAAACCTTCTTATTTTATTGAACAACTCAACAAAGACAACGATGCTTAAATCGTTTTTAAACTTTCTTCAACGACAAAATAAATTAACAATATATCCATCAACAAGGGCAAATACGACAGCGGTAACGGCAAAAGTGATCATGTCGAAAACAGATGAAGTTGGACTTATCCAAATCATGAATCTACCGATGTTTTTGGAATCCCCTTTACGAGGTTTTTAAGAAAATGATGACTCATTTTACCCCAAGGCAATGACCGTTGTGAGATACAATAAATTAAACTTTGCAACAGTAAATGGATGGCCAACATCGGTAAAAAAGGAATAAAAGCACTGGCTACAACATTTCCAAAATTGGCACTCGCAGTCACAACTCTAAAATTAAACGACCACATTGTCGCAGAGTAAAATTTCCAATAGAGCTTTACAGCTAAGATTGCACAAATAGGAATTGCAGTATCTATATGCTATTTACAACGTTATCAATATTTTATAAATCTATTTCTATATCACGAGACAAAAACAACAAAAAAGGCGTATTGGATTCTAAAAAAGGAAATGAGAAGTTTATGAGAGTTTTGTTGTTAACCAAAAATAAAAATAACCCCATTGAAAATTAGATGTTTATACAGTTATTGTTATATTTACAACAGGCTGAATAAATTCAAAACCCCCATTTTTAACAGTCCCGAATATAAAACAAGAATTACACTTAACAAAGTGACGGTTTAAATTCCAACGCTGGAGTTGAAAACAAATTTAATAATGATGATTAGCATAAGAGAAATAAGGTTGTTTTTAGAATTTTATAAAGAGGTTTTTATACTCAATGCTCCGCTGTCTCTACTGTTGTTGTTTTTTAAATTTAAGCTGCTTTCCATTTTAATCTTTTTCTGTACCCTCGGATTTGCAGTGGTATTGGGGTATTTTAAAATATACAAAAGCCACCACTATGTTTATTATCACAATTGTGGTCTTACAAAAACCAAACTCCTACTCGTAACTTCAATTGTAAATATAATCGTAGCGGTAATTATTTATTTCAACGTAATATGGTTCATCATTTAACAGCAGACAGTATTGTCAAGTATCACGGCTCCAAAGCCATTCTAACCGATATCGCCTTAAGTTGTATGACTGGTGAAATCGTGGGTATTTTGGGTAGAAACGGATCTGGTAAAACCACACTATTGGATATTATTTATGGCACGCTAGACTGCGAGCAAAAATATTTAGCCGTCGATAGTCTTAAAGTCAATCGCCCGTATTCGCTGCGACACACCATCAATTATCTACCTCAACATCGATTTATTCCTCCGTATTTATCTGTAAACAAAGCGATTTCCCTATTTCTAGAAAAGGATGAAAAACGGTTTGTTTTTGATGACGAAATCATTCTTTCCTTAAAAGGCAAAAAAATTAAGGAACTTTCCTTCGGCGATCTACGGTATTTAGAAATTCTATTGATTCTTAGTTCCCCTTCTAAATTCACCTTGCTGGACGAGCCTTTTCAAGGCTTAGCACCCATAGTTGTAGAAAAAGTACAGAAGCGTATTACCAAAGCCAGCCAAGATCGCGGCATTATTATCGTTGACCACAATTACCATTCCGTTTTGGAGTTGAGTAACAAACTCTATATACTGCAAAAGAGCTGTCTCCACCCCCTAAAAGACCAAGCCGAATTAAAGAATTACGATTACTTAATCTGATTTTTGACTGTGCACGTGCTGCGTGAAGGATGGCAGCGGTATCCTTTGGCGAACTACAGCGCAGCCAAAGATATAGCGAACAGCCTGACCGCTTACACGGGCTGATTAAGCCCTGAAAGCGGACACGCCATACTTTGTTCTTATTTGGTAAAAAAAACGCCCTTAGACGCAAAAAAGCCAGAACTGTTATAGCTCTGGCTTTTTAATGGAGATTCTCGAATCGTATTTTAGATTTCAAAACCCATTTCAACACCTAATTTGGTTGCGATGAGTTTGGATACTTTTTCTTTTAAGTCGGGGATTTTTACGCTGGACAATACTTCATTGGTAAAAGCATACATCAATAAAGCACGGGCTTCTTTTTTGGGAATACCGCGTTGTTGCATATAGAACATCGCATCATGATCCAACTGCCCTATGGTACATCCGTGCGAACATTTAACGTCGTCTGCAAAAATTTCCAATTGAGGCTTGGAATTTACCGTAGCCTTATCGGTCAATAATACGTTGTTATTCTGTTGGAAAGCATCGGTTTTTTGAGCCAAACGATCCACATAAATTTTACCGTTGAATACGCCTTCCGAAGCACCGTCGTAAATTCCTTTATAATTTTGGTGGCTCTCACAATTCGGTTGATTATGCGAAACCAAAGTATAATGATCGACGTGTTGTTTGTCGCCTATAATCGTAATTCCCTTCAAGGTACTGTCTATACGCTCTCCGTCTTGTGAAAAATTCAGATTATTTCGGGTCAACTTACCTCCAAAAGAGAACGTATGAACGGAAACCACACTTTCTTGCTTTTGTTTGATAAAAGTATTGTCGATCAAGTTGGCCGTTTGGTTGTCGTTTTGCAATTTGTAGTAATCAACGATGGCGCGTTTATGAGCAAAAACCTCCGTAACACTATTCGTCAATACCGTATTGTCACTTAAACTCTGATGACGCTCAATGATTTGAACATGAGCATTCTCTCCTACAATAACCAAGTTTCGCGGTTGTGTAAAAAGTGCTTGTTCACTATTGGCCGTTGAGAAATTAATAATTTCTATAGGCTTGTCAACTATTTTGCTTTTCGGTATATTAATATAGGCTCCTTCCAACGAAAAAGCGGTATTCAATGCCGTTAAGCTATCTGTTTTATCGGCAGCCGTATTGAAATAGGTGTCGATGATCATTTTATACTTGGGTTTGTTTAATGCAGAAGACATTAGACAAACATCGATTCCGTCATGCGTAGTCGATGATAAATACGAACTAAATACGCCGTTAACAAATACCAATTTGTAGGTATCCACGTCGTTTAAAAAATATTTTTTAACGTCTTTAAAATCAATTGCTGTTTCGCTTTTAGGTAAAACGCTAAAATCGTTTTTTAGCAAAGCGCTTAATGAGGTGTATTTCCATGCCTCATCCTTTTTAGTAGGGAAGCCTTGGTTTTCAAAGGTTTTTAATGCGTCCAAACGCAGGTTGTGCAACTCACTGTTGACATCAACTCTCTGTTCAAAAGCGATAAAAGAGGATAGTAACTTATCTTTCAATTCCATAATGTGCAGTTCTAAATTAGATTGATAATTGTTTTAAGCAGTGACCGAATTACTCGATTTCATTCTTAATCCAATCATACCCTTTTTCTTCTAATTCTAATGCCAATTCCTTTCCACCTGTTTTTACAATTTTACCATCGTATAATACGTGTACAAAGTCTGGAACGATATATTCTAATAATCTTTGGTAGTGCGTAATTAAAATTACGGCATTGTCTTGACTTTTTAATTTATTAACACCGTTAGCAACGATACGCAAAGCATCGATATCCAAACCGGAATCTGTTTCATCCAATATAGCCAATTTCGGTTCTAACATAGCCATTTGGAAAATTTCGTTTCTCTTTTTCTCTCCTCCCGAAAAACCTTCGTTTAACGAACGAGAAAGGAATTTACGATCGATTTCCAACATTTCCGATTTCTCACGAATCTTTTTCAACATCACATTAGCCGGCATTTCTTCCAAACCTTGTGCTTTTCTAGATTCGTTAATAGCGGTTTTCATAAAGTTTGTTACCGATACTCCCGGAATCTCAACCGGATATTGAAACGAAAGGAAAACACCTTTATGGGCTCTTTCCTCTGGTGCCATCTCCTTGATGTCTTCTCCTTCAAGAAGAATCTCTCCTTGAGTAACTTCGAAATTTTCATTTCCAGCAATTACGGAAGATAAAGTACTTTTACCAGCACCATTAGGGCCCATAATCGCGTGAACTTCTCCGGCATTAACTACCAAGTTAATTCCTTTTAATATTTCTTTATCTTCTACGCTAGCGTGTAAATTCTTAATTTGTAACATGCTTTAATTTTGAATTTGAGATTTGAAATTCTAGATGATTACCTGCAATTGCAAAACTCTGTTGTTTTATTATATGTTTTATCTATAAGTTCTGTTTGAATTATCCAACACTTCCCTCTAGGGAAATCTCTAATAATTTTTGTGCTTCTACCGCAAATTCCATAGGAAGTTTGTTTAGTACCTCTTTAGAAAACCCATTTACGATCAAGGCTATGGCCTTTTCTGTTGGAATTCCCCTTTGGTTGCAATAGAAAACTTGGTCTTCTCCAATTTTACTCGTTGTAGCCTCGTGTTCCAATTGTGCCGTACTGTTCTTTACTTCAATATATGGGAAGGTATGAGCGCCACATTGGTCGCCCATCAAAAGCGAATCACATTGTGTAAAGTTACGTGCATTTTCGGCACGGGCTCCTATTTGAACCAATCCCCGGTAACTGTTTTGAGATTTTCCGGCAGAAATACCTTTCGAAATAATAGTCGAACGGGTGTTTTTACCCAAATGGATCATCTTTGTTCCGGTATCGGCTTGTTGGTAATTATTCGTAACGGCAATCGAATAGAATTCACCGATGGAATAATCTCCTTTTAAAATACAAGAAGGGTATTTCCAAGTTACTGCGGATCCTGTTTCCACTTGTGTCCAAGAGATTTTGGCTCTGGTTTCACACAATCCTCTTTTGGTCACAAAATTATATACCCCACCTTTACCTTCTTTATTCCCAGGGAACCAGTTTTGAACGGTTGAATATTTTATTTCAGCATCGTCTAAAGCAACCAATTCTACCACTGCTGCGTGCAATTGATTTTCATCTCTAGATGGTGCTGTACATCCCTCTAAGTAACTCACATAACTACCTTCGTCTGCTATCACCAAAGTTCTTTCGAACTGTCCGGTTCCAGCCTGATTGATTCGGAAATAGGTCGATAATTCCATCGGACAACGTACACCCTTAGGTATATAGCAGAACGATCCATCGGAAAAAACCGCCGAATTTAAGGCTGCATAGAAATTGTCTTTTCGAGGTACAACACTACCCAAGTATTTTTTAACCAATTCGGAATGCTCGCGAATGGCTTCTGAAATCGAACAGAAAATTATGCCCTTCTCCGCCAAAGTCTTTTTAAAGGTAGTCGCTACCGATACAGAGTCAATCACGATATCAATGGCTACACCAGCTAAACGTTTTTGTTCTTCCAAAGAAATTCCCAACTTGTTAAACGTATCTAACAATTCCGGATCAACCTCATCAATACTGTCGTATTTCGCTTTTGTCTTTGGGGCAGAGTAATAAGAGATGGCCTGGAAATCGGGCTTTTGGTAATGAACGTTGGCCCATTCGGGTTCGATCATTTCTTGCCAAGCGCGAAAAGCCTCTAGTCTCCATTCTGTCATCCATTCCGGTTCTTCCTTTTTAAGAGAAATCGCACGAACAATCGATTCGTTTAATCCAATAGGAAAAGTTTCCGATTCGATGTCGGTATAAAAACCATATTCGTACTCCTTGGTTTCCAGTTCTTTTTTAAGTTCTTCTTCGGTATATTTGCTCATATTTTTTTTTAAATCTAAAAACCTTGGCTATTCTTAACGCTTAGTTTTCGTTCAATAAATAAAATTTCTTTTAATAGAGAAAACAGGTCTTTTAAACCTGTCTTCGTTTTTTTTGTCTAAGACGACTCTGTCAACTCTGAATTACAGAGAAAAACTCTCGCCGCAACCGCAGGTTCTGTTGGCATTGGGGTTGTTGAATTGAAATCCCTTTCCATTCAAACCACCTTCAAACTCTAAAGTTGTGCCCACAAGGTATAGAAAACTCTTTTTATCGACAGCGATGGTTACCCCGTTGTCAACAAAAATCTTATCTTCGTCTCCTGAATTATGGTCAAACTTTAAATCATAGGAAAGTCCGGAACATCCGCCACTTTTTACGCCCACACGAACATAATCTTTAGCTACGTCAAATCCCTCATCTTCCATTAGTAGCGCCACGCGCTTACTTGCTGTATCTGAAACTTTTATCATGTCTTTATCTGGATTAGTTCTAAAACTAATGCAAAGATATTATAAAAAATGCGGTTTCCTATACGGAATAACATTTTTATAACTAATGAGGCAATAGTTAAAACTTATTGTTTTAATCGCATAATAACCAATAACTTACCCTTTTTAAAGCTATGGAATTTTACTGTATTAAAACTACAAATGCACCCGTCAAACAAACAAAAACAAAAGTATTTAACAATCCGCATAAACAAACATGACAATTATCATGCTTTTTTAATTTTTTATATTTTCACCCGGATTCAAAAAACCAAACGTTTCCTATGATTTGTATGTTTGCGATTAGCGCCTTTAAGCAATCAATTGATTTATAATCCTCTTAATTTCTGCCGGTTACTCACATCTATTTGCGATAGTAACGCGCATTATTATTTTATTCTCCATGAAGCCTTTTGCGAAAGGTATTATACAAGCAGCTTCCTATCAAATTAGAAATTGTGACGTTCATTTAAAATGATTAATTTGCGTCTGACAAAAACAAAGACAATCATGAAATTATATGCTATAGAAAGCGGTAACTTTAAATTGGATGGCGGGGCCATGTTTGGCGTAGTTCCTAAAACTATTTGGTCGCGTACCAATCCAGCAGATTCCAATAATTTAATTGACATAGCCGCTCGTTTATTACTGATAGAAGAAGGAAATCGATTGATTCTAATCGATACCGGTATGGGAAACAAACAATCGGAAAAATTTTTCGGTTACTACTCACTTTGGGGCGATCACTCGATCGATAAATCGTTGGCACTACACGGGTTTCACCGCGACGATATTACCGATGTTTTTTTGACGCATCTGCATTTCGACCACTCCGGAGGCGCGATCAATTGGAATGCAGACCATACGGGTTATGAAACGGCTTTTAAAAATGCCAAATACTGGTCCAACGACAAACATTGGGACTGGGCCGTAAATCCAAATGATCGAGAAAAAGCTTCTTTCTTGAAAGAAAACATACTTCCCATTCAAGAAAGTGGGCAATTGTCTTTGATAAAACGTCCTGAAGGCGATTTGCTAACCAAATCAGAATTGGATTTCGGGATATTTTTTGCAGATGGACACACGGAAAAACAAATGATTCCACTAATCGATTATCAAGGAAAAAAAATAGCTTATGTAGCCGATTTACTTCCAACTGCCGGACACATTCCGCTACCCTATGTTATGGGATACGATACCAGACCCTTATTAACCCTAAAGGAAAAAGAGAAGTTTCTCAAAACCGCAGCAGACGAAAATTACTATTTGATGCTTGGGCACGATGCACATAACCAGATTATCACGGTTCAAAACACCGATAAGGGTGTTCGATTAAACGAAGTTTTTCGTTGTGAAGATATTTTTTAACCCAAAATACAGTTTAAAAAAGCATTTCAAATCCATACTATACTAATTTAGTTTATGAATCCTAAAAAGTTCTTTTGGTTTTCGTACTGTAAACGTGGTCGATGAAACCCCATACGGAATAGTAGCTAAACAGCTGTTTTTCATCATAACCCTAAAATTTAGCCTCGTTTTACTTTCAGATGATGATATAGTTTGCGTAATTTGTAGCTGAAGGAAAAAGGGTTTTACCATTCCTCTATTCAAGGTTTGTATGAATAAAATAATTGCCGTTTCGCGGTAAATCCTTAAATTCGGCCTTGGAATTATATTATAACCTATAAAAGTAACAATATGCGTTTATTAAAACCGGTTTATTTATCTGCAACTTTGGCCCTAGTTTTGGCGAGTTGTGGGGGAACAAAATTTTCTAGTTATACACCAATCGGAGGTGTTGATCATTTGCCTAAGAGAACAACTCCCTTAACCGATGAACAATTAAAACGATGGAGTCATTTAGATTTGGTTCGCGATACGGTTCCCGGAATGTCTGTTGACAGAGCTTATAACGAACTACTTAAAGGAAAGAAAGCGACTAAAGTAGTCGTTGGAGTTATCGACTCGGGTGTTGAAATTGACCACGATGATTTAAAAAAAGCCATTTGGAACAATCGAAAAGAGATTGTTGGAAACGGAAAAGATGACGATAAAAACGGATATATAGACGATATTCACGGATGGAACTTTTTAGGTAAAGCAGTTCATGAAAATTTGGAATATACACGTATCGTAAAAAAAGGTGATGACGGTTCGGATCAATATAAAAAAGCTGTTGCCAAACACCGGGAAGAACTAAGCGACGCTGCTGAAAGTAAAATGCGCGTTGACATTTTATTAAATGCCAACAAACAATTGTTAGAATATTTCAAATCGGACAGTTATACTGCGCAAGATTTAGAAAAGATAGATGCCAATGCCGATGCAAAAATCATCTCAGCGAAAAATATCATGTATGGTATTATGAGTAGAGGAAATGATTTATCGATTTTGGATAAATACAGAAAACAGGTTGAAAGCAAATTAAACTACCAATTGAATTTAGAGTTTGACGGTAGGGCTTTAACCGGAGATAATCCAGACGACATCAAAGATGTTAATTATGGAGACAATAACGTTTTAGGACCCGATCGTGATGAGGCTATGCACGGAACACATGTTTCCGGAATTATAGCGCAACAACGCCACAACAATTTAGGCGGTGACGGTGTTGCTTCTGATGTTGTTGAAATCATGGCTGTACGTGCTGTGCCGGACGGAGATGAATATGATAAGGATATCGCTTTGGCTATACGTTATGCTGTAGATAATGGCGCAAAAGTAATCAACGGTAGTTTTGGTAAATATTTTGAAACTCATTCACAATGGGTTCGCGATGCTATTATTTATGCAGCTCAAAAAGACGTGTTAATCGTAGTTGCTGCAGGTAATGACGCCCTTGATTTAAACAAAGATGGCGGTGTTGATCGTTTTCCAAACGACAATGTTAAAATGGGTAAAGAAATTTCAGATAACTTCTTAGTTGTTGGTGCCTTAAACCCCGAATTTAGTGAAAAATTAATTGCTCCATTCTCCAATTACGGACATTATGACGTAGATGTTTTTGCACCTGGTGTAAAAATCTATGCTACGGTTCCACACAATACTTACGACTTTTTACAAGGTACTTCTATGGCTTCTCCTAATGTAGCAGGTGTAGCTGCCTTGGTTCGTGCATACTATCCAAATTTAACAGCAGGTCAGGTGAAAAAGATTCTTATGGACTCTGGAATAGCGATCAATAAAGAAGTTATCTTAGGTGGTGATGTGAAAGACAAGAGAAACTTTAAAGAAATTTCCACATCTGGAAAAATCGTTAATGCTTACAATGCTATTTTATTAGCAGACCAAGTGTCTAAAGCGAAGAAATAAGTCATTTTAAATTATCAATAACTCAAGTTCACTAGTCTTTCCTCTCTTCGACTTATCGATTTTAGGAATACTAGTGAACTTGTTCTTTTAAAACCCTAATATGAAAAAGTTTTTCCTATCCCTTAGTTTTTCTCTGGTTTTTCTTGGAGTACTAGCTCAACAGAATCCCAATCCAGGATATTGGCAACAACATGTGGACTACAAAATGGAGGTCAACATGGATATCAAAAAATCTCGATACGAAGGAATTCAGAAACTAACCTATACCAATCATTCTCCAGATACGTTGAAGCGGGTTTTTTTCCACTTATTCTATAATGCTTTTCAACCTGGAAGCGATATGGATGCCCGTCTAAAGTCGATTGCCGACCCCGATAAACGCATGGTCAACACCCTGGAGAAAGGAACTAAAAAGATTTATGAAAGTAAAATTAGTTTATTAAAACCAGATGAGATTGGCTATTTAAAAGTTAAAAACCTAAAACAAGACGGTTTTGAATTAAAAAGCACTGTGGTCGGAACGGTTTTGGAGGTGACGTTAAAACAACCAATACTCCCAGGAGCTTCTACCGTTTTTACCATGAATTTTGATGGTCAAGCACCGAAGATGATTCGAAGAGCTGGTAGAAATTCCGCTGAAGGTGTTGCCTTATCCATGGCGCAATGGTTTCCAAAAATGGCCGAATACGACTTTGAAGGCTGGCATGTAGAACAATATTTGGGGCGCGAATTTCACAGTGTATGGGGCGATTTTGACGTTAAACTTACCTTAGATAAAAACTATACTGTAGGGGCTACAGGGAATTTAGAGAACAAGAATGAAATCGGTCACGGTTATCAAGACGAGAACATGACAGTTAACCACCCAAAAAACACCAAGAACTTAACTTGGCATTTCACCGCCAAAAACGTTTTGGATTTTACTTGGGCAGCTGACGACAATTATTTACACGACAAATATCCCGGTCCAAACGGTTTAACGATACACTTTTTATACAAAAACAATCCCAAAATCATCGACAACTGGAAATTATTACAATCGAGAACAGCGGCTTTATTTGAGTTTTATAATAGAACCGTTGGTTTATATCCTTATGACCAATATTCGGTTATACAAGGAGGCGACGGTGGTATGGAATACTCCATGTGTACCTTGATTACGGGAGATCGTGATTTCGCAAGTTTGGTTGGTGTTACGGCTCATGAAATGGCACACAGCTGGTTTCAACACACCTTAGCAACCAATGAAACCAAACACGAATGGATGGATGAAGGATTTACGTCTTTTATCTCTGATTTGGCGGTCATGACGGTTATGGATAAAACAGAACAAGAAGATACAAATCCATTTGGCAATTCTTATAAAAATTATTACTATATGGTAAACAAGGGCATTGAACAGCCCTTAACAACGCATGCCGACCGCTTTGATCTCAATAGCGCTTATAGTATTTCTGCCTATGTTAAAGGATCGGTGTTTTTGACACAGTTATCTTATATAATCGGGATGGAAAACACCATGAAAACGATAAAGCAATATTATAAAGATTACCAATTCACACATCCAACGCCAAACGATTTTAAACGAACAGCAGAACGTGTAAGTGGTGCCATACTGGATTGGTATATGGTTGACTGGACTCAAACAACCAACACCATTGACTATGGTATTCAATTCGTTGAAGATGAAGGAGCTGCTAAAACAAAAGTAAGTCTGCAGCGCATCGGACGAACACCTATGCCTTTAGATATTATGGTAGCATATGAAGACGGCTCTTTTGAGAGTTTTTACATTCCAAATACTTCTATGCATTGGACCAAACCCAATCCATATCCAGAAATCAAACGCACGGTGTTAACCGGTTGGGGCTGGGGAAATCCAAACTATGAATTCATCATTGATCAACCAAGAAAAAAAATAAAAACGATCACTATAGACCCAAGTCAATTTATGGCCGATATTGATCAAAAAAACAACATTTATCAGAGATAAACATAAAAAAGCCCCCTCAAAAAGGGGGACTTTTTTATTTTAATATTGTACGAAAGCTTTTTTTACCTTTGTAGCGCAGAATAAACCCGATCCATGAAATTGAATTACCCTAAAAAAGAGAAATTAAAAAGCCATATCACCATTGCATCGCTATTTACAGAAGGCAAATCTGTAAGCAAATTTCCGTTGCGTTTGGTTTATGTGCCCATGGATGCATCACAACAAGAAGTAAAGATTAAGATGGGTGTTTCCGTTTCTAAAAGAAACTTTAAGAAAGCTGTTGATCGCAATTACTTTAAACGGGTATTGCGCGAGACCTATCGCTTAAATCAAGAACTGCTATTGGAAAACCTAAATCAACCGTATGCCATTATGTTTTTTTACCAAACTAAGGAGCGTTTGACTTTCAAGGAAATAAATGAAAAAACGATTCAATTATTTACTAAGTTTATAGTAGCTATATCTAACGATTCTAAAGAATCTTAATACAACAAAATATATGCGTTATTTTTTGCTATCCCTTACTCTATTACTACTGCCTTTGGGTTGTGGACAAGAGACCGCATCTGAAAGTTATGCCGCAACCGAAGCATTAGATGGTGCTCTATCTAAAGAAGTGGCAAACTATGATAACGCTACTACAACTGAAAACAACTCGGAAGTAACTGAAAATATAGATTCAAAAATAATTAAAACAGGGGACATTCGTTACGAAATTAAGGATCTTAATAAATCGTTTGAAGAATTAAATCAGTTGATTAAAACAAATGGCGGTTTTATACAAAACGACAATTCCGGTAGTCGATACGACTATACCTTTAGAAATATAGTAGTACGCGTTCCAAGTAAAAACTTTGATAAACTACTCGAGGCCATCAGTAAAGATGTGGCTCATTTTGATACTAAAACTATTAGCGTTAGCGATGTAACGGAAGAGTTTATAGATATAGAAGCGCGTTTAAAAACTAAAAAAACATTAGAAAACAGGTACTTAGATTTGTTAAGTAAAACCAATAAAATAGCTGAAATCCTCGAAATTGAAAAATCATTATCGCAAATACGAGAGGAGGTAGAATCAGTCCAAGGTCGTTTAAACTATCTAAAAAATCAAGTTTCCTTCAGTACATTGACCATAGAAATATACCATACTTCCGCATCGGGAAGCGGAATTACCGAATCCTATCCAACGAAAATGTGGTATGCCATAGTCTCTGGTTTTAACTCCCTTTCGGGTTTTATCCTTGGAGTATTAACCCTTTGGCCTTACTTACTTATTACTGCAGTCCTCTATATTTTGATTCGTAAGCGAATCTGGAAAAGAAGAGAAAAATCACAAATTGACAAAGAACAATAACTAATTATAATCTTAAAAATAGCAACTTGAGCACACTATCCAAAACCTCGTCCAATTCCATTAATAAAGTTTCCGTAGGAACGCTTTTAGTTACCCTAGGAATTATATTCGGAGACATTGGTACTTCGCCCTTATACGTGATGAAAGCCATCATGGGCAAAGAAGTCATTCAAGAAGCTATCGTTTTAGGGGCTATTTCTTGTGTTTTTTGGACACTGACCTTACAAACCACTTTCAAGTATGTTTTTCTAACATTAAAAGCAGATAACAAAGGAGAAGGCGGGATTTTCTCCCTTTATACCCTGGTCAAAAGATTACATAAAAAATGGCTAATTGTTCCCGCCATTATCGGAGGAAGCGCTTTGTTGGCCGACGGAATCATTACACCGCCCATATCAATTTCATCTGCTTTGGAAGGAATTAAGATTTATCAACCGGACCTACAGACTATACCGTTGGTTTTAGGGATTTTATTTGGATTATTTTTTATCCAACAGTTTGGAACCAAATTTATTGGAAAGTTCTTTGGACCGATGATGCTTATTTGGTTTGTGATGCTCGGAATTCTAGGTGTTAGTCAAATGATGGGCAGCTTCTACGTGTTAAAAGCCTTAAACCCTTACTATGCTTTTCACTTACTCTCCATTCACTCCGATGGATATTATGTTTTGGGATTTGTGTTCTTGTGTACCACTGGTGCAGAAGCATTGTATAGCGACTTAGGACATTGTGGTATCAAAAACATCCGAATCAGTTGGGCCTTTGTCAAAATCATGTTGGTCTTAAATTATTTTGGACAAGGAGCTTATTTAATTGAACATTCTGGAAAAACCTTGGGTTTTTTATCGGCTAATCCAGACAATCCAGGAAATCCATTTTACCTCATTATGCCCGAGTGGTTTTTACCTGTCGGAATTACCATAGCCACTATAGCGGCAGTTATCGCATCTCAAGCTTTAATCAGCGGTTCGTTCACGTTAATCAACGAGGCTATGCGTTTAAATTTTTGGCCCAAAGTACGCGTAAAATTCCCTACCGATATCAAAGGACAGTTGTATATACCCTCCATCAACTGGTTGTTGTTTTTCGGTTGTTGTTTTGTTGTATTACATTTCAAAGAATCGGGAAATATGGAAGCAGCCTACGGTTTGGCCATCGTGATGTGTATGATCATGACCACCATTTTGCTGGGTTATTATATGGTACTCAAACGATATAATCCCATATTTATCGTGCTGATCTTATTGGTATATTTAAGCATTGAAATTTCTTTCTTTATCGCCAATATTCAAAAATTCTCACATGGAGGTTATGTCTCTATCTTTATAGCGGGAATACTTGCCTTGACCATGACCATTTGTTTCTTGGGAAAACGCATTCGAAAAAACTATACAGAATTTACAAGTATCGACAACTACAAAACCGTATTGTCTGAAATTAGTAAAGACCCAACGATACCAAAATATGCAACCAACTTGATTTATTTAACCAACGCTCAAAACTCGGAGGAAGTTGAATCAAAAATCATGTATTCGATTTTGCAAAAAAGACCAAAACGCGCCGATAATTATTGGTTGTTGCACGTCAATGTAACCGACGAACCCTATCAGATGGAATACCGTGTGAAAGAGCTTTTACACGACAACCTGATACGCGTAGATTTTTATTTGGGATTCCGTATAGCACCGAAAATCAATTTGATGTTTAGGAAAGTGGTTAAAGACCTTATGGAATCTGGGGAAATTGACTTATCAAGTCGATACGAATCTTTGAACAGAAACAATATCTTAGGTGATTTTAAATTTGTTTTAATAGAAAAATTAGTATCTTATGATAATGATTTACCAGTAAATGAAAGAATTATATTAGATTTATACGATCTAATAAAAAAAATCAGTTTATCCGAAGAGAAAGCCTTTGGTCTAGATAGTAGTTCTGTAAAAATTGAATACTACCCGATGATTATACGTCCAACTCCCGATATACCGCTGGTTCGAAGAAAGTAAAAAACGGATGAGATATTGCAGTTATATAATAGTATTTGTATCGTACTTGCTGAGCTTTACGGCATCGGCACAAGAGGAAAACATACACTCTATTTATTTCGATTTTGACCAACATTTAATTAAGCATAAAGAGCAACAACTGCTCTTAGAATATATCCAAGATCTCGATACGGTTTCCATAGAAACAATCGAGATCTTTGGTTATTGTGACGATCGGGGTAAAGACGACTACAATTTCAAACTATCGCAACGAAGAGCAAATGCAATCAAGGATTTTATAGTTGATCAAGGCATTCGAACTAAGGTGGTGATTACCATTGAAGGTAAAGGACGAGTACTCATTGACCAAGACTACGTCAGAGATGTATCCGCATTACGTCAAAAAAACAGACGGGTCGATATGATTTTAAATTTTAAAACGATTCCCTTTGAAAAACAACCCGGTATTTATACCGAATTTCCCGATATTTTAGTTGAAGGCGATCGAATCATCCTACAAAACGTTTATTTTGAACAAGGGAATAGCAAGTTAACGGCAAAAGCAAAAAACGCCTTACGCGATGTGGCCAAGCAAATGCGTAAAAACAAGGATTTTAACTTTGAGATTCACGGGCATATCTGTTGCACACCCAAACGTTATAAAGAAACCTTTGACAGAAGCACGAATAAACGCGAATTATCGTCCAATAGAGCCAAGAATGTCTATCTGTTGCTAACGCAGCTCAAAGTTCCTAAAAAACGCTTAAAACACTTCGGCTGCGGTAATGAATACCCCTTAAACCTCACTCCCGATTTGGATCGAAGAGTAGAAATCTTGATTACTAAATAAGATTTATACACCAACCATACGACTCATGCGAATATGAGGGATTTCATCCTCCAAATACATCTCAGACGTTTTTATAAAACCGTGGCTTTCATAAAATTTTTGTAAGTACTCTTGAGCGGAGATATCCGTTGTATGTACCTGATATTCGCTTTCAATTTGTTCCAAACCCTGTTTAATCAATTGGTGCCCTAGCCCAAAACTTCTGTATTTAGGATTGACGATTACCCTTCCTATAGAGGCGGCCTGATCAAAATACACACCTAAATTAAAAATACGCGCATAGGCAGCCAAATCGTCGCCTTTCCATATCATTAGATGTTCTGCGTCCAAATCTTTATTGTCTACATCGTTATACACACAGTTTTGCTCTACTACAAACACCTCACTTCTCAACTGGAGTATTCTATATACCTCAATCGGCAATAAGTCCTTAAAAGGCTTTATTTCGATATTAAAATCGTCATTCATGAAATTTAATGGTTTTAATTATGGCTTCCAATTCGAACAACAAATCGCGTTTGGAATTGGAAGGATGGTAGGTAAAGCCTTCTACAAATAGGTAACGGTCGTAATATTCGTCTTTAAACACATAACAAATATAAGGCCCGTTCATAAAACTATTCTTCATATCCCAAGTGCCGCGCAATTCCTTAACCTGCATTTGATCGAGTACAACATTTTTAGTAAAGGGAGAGTATCCCTCATCGGTTTTCATAAATGAAGCAGCAACAGTACCGTGAATATAAGCTTCACCTATAGAATCTTTGACTTGAATAATATTGCTGATTTTGTCGTTACTGTTCTCAATTCTCGAAATCGGCACTTCGTAAAACAGCAAATTACTATTTCCAGAAGCGACATCTTTTTTTAGCCAAATAAAATCATCCTTTTCAAAAACAAATTTATAGTCGTTTGGTACCAGCATTTTGATTCCAAAAACCGCAGTGATGCGTTTAATATCTAACTTTGCTCCACGACCAAGTGCATGTTGCATTTCGTTTAATTCTAATTTTTTAATGGTAGATACAATGGAATCCACATTAACTCTAAACTCATCTACCATTTCATTCGCAGACGGAGCATTAATGGTAAAGATGTTTTGTGGAGTTGCGTATTTACTGCGTTCCAAAGTAAACAAACAATTCGATTTATCGGAAAAGACAATAATATTTCGAGCTAATCTGTTTTTATCGACAAAAATTCTCGGGGAGAATTGAATGATATCGAATTGAGGTTCATCTTGAGATAAACCGTCTATGGAGGCTGCCAGATATTTTCTGATACTGTCTCCAGAACTTCCAATCCACAAGGAATCATTCATAATTAAAGTCAAGTAATTGTATTTTCCGACCGAATCCGGTAATCTACCGGGATGTACAATACGGTTTTCCTTACAAGCTAAAGCGAGAAAGACTATGCATACAATCAGAATTTTTTTCACTTGACTTTAATTGTTTTTATCCGTCAATACGCAATTTCATCCCGGGATGAATGCTTTGACCTTCTTTTAAATTATTGATTTTTTTCAATTGTCCTATGGAAACACCAGGATGTTTTTTAGAAATGGAATACAAGGAATCACCATTTTTAACGGTATATACCTTTTGACCCTTCGTTGCGGAACTCGTATTGGCAATATTGGCAACCAATGCACCAACTTTTAATTTTTTACCGGGATGAATCGCATTGGAATTCAAACTGTTCCATTTTTTTATTTGGGCTACCGTAATGCCGTATTTATTGGCCACAACTCCCAAACTTTCTCCATTTCGCACGGTGTGATAAGTAGGTTTAATATCACTGGAAACCAAAGCAGTATTGGTTTCTAAAGCAAAATTAGGCTTTTCTACTTTATCGTCCTCATGATCGATATAGGCATATATTTTTTCTTCGTTAGAAGCAAATAAACCGATTTTATCAATGGGCAATCTCACAAAATGATTTTTTCCAGAAACAAAAGGAACCTCTTTAAGCTTATAGGTAGGATTCAAGAACTCAATTTCATGTGATGGAATCTCTAACAAGGATGAAATTTGTTCAAACGACATGCGCTTCTTAACAGCAATTGTATCGGTTTGAGCCAATACAGCTGGCGAATCGTTGGCAGTTATCCCGTGTTCTTTTCCGTATTCGAAAATATACATCGTAGCAAAAAATGCGGGTAAATACCCTTGGGTTTCTTTGGGCAAATTTTTTCTAATATTCCAGTAATTGGTATATCCACCAGAACGTCTTATGGCTTTAGAAACATTTCCTGGCCCAGCATTATAAGATGCCAACACCAAATCCCAATCTCCAAAAATAGCGTATAAATCCGATAGATATTTTGCAGCAGCTTCCGAAGATTTTAAAGGATCAGAACGTTCATCCACAAAAGAATTTACCTCCAGTCCATATTGTTTTCCAGTCGGATACATAAATTGCCAAAGACCTGTAGCTCCAACTCGAGATCGAGCAACTGGATTTAAAGCCGATTCGACTATAGCTAAATATTTTACTTCTAAGGGCACATCGTATTTTGAAAGATGCTCTTCAAACATCGGAAAATAATAGTCTGCCAATCCCATTAATCGCGCATAGGATTTTTTACGATTCTTTAAAAATGACTTGATAACACGTTCTAAAGATTCGTTGTATTCAATTTTAAATGGAGACTTTTGATCGAGTAATTTAAGTCGTTGTTTTAACAATTCAGTAGGTAACTCGTCAAAACTCACTTCTTCATCTCTGTACACATTACTGATATCCGATTCCATTTCCTCAAACAAATCAAGACTAACAAGTTCTTTAGTCATGCGTTCTTCAATACACTTACTAACTGAATGATTGACAAATGTTTTTTTAATGGAATCCAAATACGAAAGGGTGTTTTCTGCATTTGTGTTGTCGTTTTCCGAATGATTCTGAGCGAAAGCTCCAACGGAAAATAAACCTAATAGAAGGGTTGATACTTTAAAATTCATGCTTAACGTTTTGTAATAGAGCAGTAAAACACTACTGCTCTATCAATGATGTGTTTAATTGTTTTCAATAGCGGCTATACCCGGCAATGTTTTTCCTTCCAACATTTCCAACATAGCGCCACCACCTGTAGAGACATAACTCATTTTTGATTCAAGACCAAATTGCTTTACTGCTGCAACCGAATCGCCTCCTCCAACTAAAGAGAATGTACCAGATTGGGTAGCTTCTGCAATATAATTTCCTAAAGAAATTGTTCCATTCGAAAATTTTTCAAGTTCAAAAACCCCAAGAGGTCCATTCCACAAAATAATTTTCGATTCTTTTATAATCGGTTTTAAAAGTTCCAATGTTTTCGGACCCGCATCTAAACCTTGCCATCCGTCAGGTATTTCATCGACGTTGACTATTTTTATTTGAGCTTCATTTGAAAAAGCATCGGCAGCAATAACATCTACCGGCAAATGAATCTGTACATTTTTTTCTTTGGCTTTTCTAATAATTTCTAAGGCCAATTCCATTTTATCATCCTCGCAAATAGAACTTCCAATGTTTCCGCCTAAGGCCTTAATAAACGTAAACGCCATTCCTCCGCCGATTATCATATGATCGATTTTATCTAAGATATTCTCAATAATCGTTATTTTGGAGGAAACCTTAGAACCCCCTAAAACTGCGGTAACCGGTTTTTCAGAACTGTTTAAAACTTTCTGAATACTCTCAATCTCTTTTGCCAACAAATAACCAAAAGTTTTATGCTCTGGAAAAAATTGTGCAATGATCGTTGTTGACGCATGGGCACGATGTGCCGTTCCAAAAGCATCGTTAATATAAATATCACCTAAACGGGACAATTGCTCCGCAAAAGAAACCGTTCCTTTTTCTTCTTCATCGTGAAAACGCAAGTTTTCCAATAAAAGTATAGAACCCGCCGCACTATTTTTTACTGCTGCTTCTACCTCACTACCAATACTTTCATTTAAAAAAAGTACCGGCATACCCAAAACTTCTGCTGTTTTAGCAACTATATGTTTTAACGAATATTTCTCTTCAACTCCTTTTGGTCTTCCTAAGTGCGACATCAATATCGCGGTACCTCCATCTTGAACTACCTTGAGTATGGTAGGCTTTGCCGCTTCAATTCTATTGGCATCAGTAACGTGGAAATCCGCGTCTAGAGGCACGTTAAAATCAACTCTAATCAGTACTTTTTTATCTTTAAAATTAAAATCGTTAATGGTTTTCATTTTATAATTTAATGGGGTTCAGTTATAGAAATTTCACAAATATAAACTTTTTTAGTTTTTAAATAACTGATTTATACCCAAGCGGAATCACAAAATCGGAATTTTAAGATTTTAAGATTTATTTATGGCTATTAAAATGCCCTTAAAATCAGCCCGTACGAATACACATATAGAACAACTTCCAACCCGTAATTATCTTTTTAATATTTACCTTTGTTTGGCACTAATTGCCTTTTATACAAGCGGGTATAGGGGCCCTATTTTTTAATACTTTAACTTATTATTCTTTCTAAATTTCTAATATGCCTAAACACTTTATCATCATTGGAGGTGGAATCGCTGGTCTCTCTACGGCAATCAGTTTAAAAAAACTGGGGTACACCGTTAAAGTATACGAATCAAAACCCGATATACACGGATTAGGAGCTGGACTCGGTCTTGCGGCCAACGCAATAAAAGCACTTGAATATCTTGATTTAGCTGAAGCACTCATCCCTTTAGGAAATATGTTGCGTTCCTTAACGATTAAGGATGCGCAAGGTCTGCCCATTTTTGAAGCCAATACCGAACTGGTAAAAGAGGGTTCTGCCGACAATTTCAGTATACACCGTAAAGTCTTGATTCAATATCTGTATGAAAAACTCGACGCAAACGATACCGAAGTCAATAAAAAATTAAAAAATTTTGTACAGACTGATGAAAAAGTACAAGTAAATTTCTCTGATGGAACTCATGCCAGCGGAGATTATCTAATTGGTTGTGATGGTGTCGGATCGGCAGTTCGACTTCACTTATTACCGCAATCCAAACCGCAATATGCGGGATATACTTGCTGGAGAGCCATTACCACAAACCCCAATATTACGGTTAAGGATGGCACAGAAATTTGGGATAGCGCCGGTCGTTTCGGATTTGTACCATTAGTTGGAAATCTAATTTACTGGTATGCTTGTATCAATACCACTACAGAAAATTATGATAAAGTAAAGTCCTATCGCATAGCCGAACTCCAATCCAATTTTAAGGGATTTTATAAAGATATCCCACACCTTATTGCGCATACCGCAGACAGCGACTTAATTCAAAGTGATATTTTAGACATCCAACCCCTTAAGCACTTTGCCTTTGATCGGGTTTTGCTCCTAGGCGACGCTGCACATGCCACCACTCCAAACATGGGACAAGGTGCTTGCATGGCTATAGAAGATGTAGCTGTACTGATACACGAATTACAACTGGAAGAAAATCCACTAATAGCCTTTGTTAATTTTGAAAAAAAACGATTATATCGAACTAAAAGTGTCATTACAAAATCCAAACAAATCGGATGGATTGCCCAATTGGAATCGCCTATTTTATGTCAAATTAGAGATGCCTTCTTTAGAGCATTACCGCAGTCTTTTGCGAAAAATCAAATGCAAAAGCTTTTAAATACCGATATTTTTAATCCTTAAAACTCGACTGATTATCTTTTTTCTAAATCGGGTTTTTGGATTATATTTGTGCTATGCAGTTTTCAGAAATAATCGGTCAACAACACCTTAAGAATCATTTGATTCAAAGTGCTTCATCGGGTCGTATTCCGCACGCCCAATTGTTTATTGGTCCCGATGGTTCGGGTACTTTACCTATAGCAATAGCCTATGCGCAATATCTCTTGTGCAAAAATACCGGTTCCGAAAATGAAGGCGGATCGGATTCCTGCAATTTAAAGTTTAAATCGTTAGGACATCCCGATTTGCATTTTGTGTTTCCGGTTGCCACAACCGATGCGGTAAAGAAAAATGCTACAAGTGACCGTTTTATAGAAACTTGGCGAAATTTTGTTATTGAAAACCCCTATACCAATTTATTTGATTGGTATAATCATATTGATATCCAAAACAAACAAGGCCAAATCGGCGTAGACGAAGCACAGGAAGTGCTTAAAAAATTAGCTTTAAAATCCTATGAAGGCGGATACAAAGTAATGATCATTTGGATGGCCGATAAATTAAATGTTGAAGCCTCCAATAAATTACTTAAACTCTTAGAAGAACCACCTGCTAAAACGGTCTTTATTTTAATCGCTGAAAACGAAAAAACGATTATTCAAACCATTTTATCGCGTTGCCAAATCTTAAAATTTCCTGCCTTAACTGCAGTAGATATAGAAACTGCCTTAGTTGAAAAACAGCAATGTCCCCCTGCTTCTGCAGCACTAATTTCAAGACAAGCTCAAGGAAATTTCAACAAAGCCTTGCATTTATTTAAAAACACTAACGACGGTTTACCCTTTGAAAACTGGTTTGTACAATGGGTACGCGCTGCTTTTCGAGCAAAGGGAAATGCTGCAGTTATTCAAGATTTAATCGTGTGGAGCGAGGAATTATCCGCTTTGGGTCGCGAGTCTCAAAAACAATTTTTGGAGTTTTGTATCGAACTATTCAGACAGGCTTTACTGATCAACTATCAAGCACCAGAATTGGTATATTACCAAACAACCGTTGAAAAATTTAAATTAGAAAACTTTGCACCCTTTGTAAACAATTCCAATATCAACGAAATATTTGAAGAACTATCCGAAGCCATCTATCACATAGAACGCAACGGGAATCCCAAAATGATTTTTACCGATTTATCGATTAAGCTGACCCGCCTCATTCATCAAAAATAATCTTAAAACCTTTTTTACTGCGCCCTATTAAGCCGTTTTATTTAAAACGTTCCCTTTTTCGGTTATTATACTGCTTTTTTTAACAAAGACTTGCACTCATAATCCTGTTAATCACGAAATAGAACATTAAATATTAGGCTATCTATAGTTTATAAAGCTTTCACCAGAAGCCATATAGGTTTCAAATTTTTCATATCTTTAATAAAAAGTTATCTCTATTTGAATTATTATCAAAAAACATTAATTTTAATAATATATTTAACGGATAAAATACGCTTCTTAAAGAATCGTTTGTAGAGGCAATTAACTAATTAATTTTAAATCAATTTATGGATAGTACAATGGTTTTTGGAATGTTGATGATGGGTTATTTCGTAGTGGTTTTTGTTCAATCCGGACTCGATAAAATAATGGATTGGAAAGGAAACTTACTATGGCTAACTCCCCATTTCAAAGATACCATATTTGAAAAACAAGTTCCAGTTGCCTTAGGAATCATTACTTTTTTAGAGTTATTTACAGGATTAATCAGTCTGATTGGCTTATTGGATATGATTATATTCTCATCCATTATATTCGCATTTCTCGCTTCGGTGCTGGCCTGTATTACCTTTTTATTCTTACTGTTTGGACAACGAATGGCCAAAGATTACGAAGGGGCAAAAACCATAGTAATCTATATGATTCCAGCTTTATTAGCGGTTTATTTTTTGACCTAATCACCTGTATTCAATTCATTGGAATTTTAAAATAACTTTTTTACGATAACTTTTTAAGAAACCGATGCTTTAAACAATCTAAGTTCTTCCCAAGTATATTTATTGCCCACTTTTTCCTTGATTTCGGATAAACTCAATTCCACATTGGCATCCATAATTGTTTTCAACGCAGCGATGCGTTGATTCGGAAGTATCTCGCTAATTTCAACGCTTTTTTGTGCAATTAATTTGGCCATATGCCCGTAGATGGTTTGCACCGTTAATTTTCTAATTTCTGCAATCTCCTCAATTTTTTTAGCTTCTCTCCAGAGTTCTAAAGTAATTTCTGTGGTTTGTTTTTTGGTCGTTTTTTTCTTTGCCTCCGGTCTTTCATAATAGCCTTCATCTTCTTCATCCTCATCTAAATCCAGGTTTCCTGTACGCAATATTTCGGCTATGGCCACTAAATGATTGATACGGTATTCCCCTAAGGTTAAGGAGGATAAATTTTCCTTGCTTATTTCTTTACCTTCTGCTAGTGCCTTCATCAATAATTGCGCCTTCATCAATTGCAGTATCGCTTTGATAAAACTATTTTCTAAATCGGATAATTCTTCGAAAAAAGCTTTCATCTTTTTCATTTTCTTTACGCGAGTTACCGTAAATAGAATTTCAAAAACGATACGATCCAACTTCGGGAAGAAATAGGCATAAGCCTTTTCAAAACGCTCTTTCACAAATTCGAAATCATGAGGTTCGGCGTGGAACAATTGATGCAATTGGTTGACAAATTTTTCAGAATGAATTAATAAGCCGTCCATCGTTTGTGATTGCACTTGCGCCCAGGCTTCGAATTGTTTCTTTTTACTGCGATCAGTTTCCGATATATATGTTTGTAAGTGCTGTCGCCATTGGGTAGATAACTCAAACCATGAAAAACTTTGAACTAAGTATTTATAAATAAAAAAACGCGTAGACGCATGTAATTCACTTTCTAATTTTTCCTTATTTGCCTTTTGATTGGCGTATTCCATAACGTCCACATCGTTTTGCAATCCATTCATCTGAATTGGATTTAGTAAAATAAGCCCTTCTAAGGAACGTAAACGCGAAAGTGCTACATAGGCCTGTCCGGGCAAGAAAACACGCGACACGTCTAATACAGCGCGGTCAAACGTTAGTCCTTGACTCTTGTGTACCGTGATAGCCCAAGCCAGTTTTATGGGATACTGCGTATAGGTTCCTAAAATCTGTTCTTGAATTTCTTTAGTATTTTCGTCAACGGTATATTTGATATTTTGCCACTCGTATTTTTCTACTTCTATCGTTTTGTTTTCTTCGGGAAAATGTACAAAAATTTCATTGGGAGACAAGGACTGAATCACGCCCATTTTACCATTGAAAAAATGCTTTTCAAAAGATAAATCATTTTTGATAAAAATGATTTGAGCACCAACCTTAAGTGTCATTTTAGCTTCCAGTGGAAAAATCTTTTCTGGAAAATCACCCACTAATTCTGGATAGTAGGTGTAGGTTTTATTTTTGAGTTCTTCAAGCGCTTCTAAATTAATAGTATCTGCCTTAGCATTATGTGTGGTTAACGTAATATAGCCCGCTTGTTTTTTTAAATCAAAGGTCGGTTGTACAAATTCATTGAGTAAATCGACATCTTTTTTGGTAACTTGATTGTTTCGTAAATTGTTTAAGACACTAATAAAACGATCATCACTTTGACGGTATATTTTATCTAGTTCAATGTATAGTGGCGGATTTTTTTGAATAACATGTGAATGGAAAAAGAAATTTCCGCGATAATACTGTTTTAGAATTTCCCATTCTACCTGTTTAACAACGGGTGGTAACTGCAACAAATCACCGATAAATAAAACCTGCACGCCTCCGTAGGCTTGTTCGTTTTTACGTATGCGTCTTAACATAAAATCCATAGCATCCAGTACATCTGCACGGACCATACTCACTTCATCGATAATGAGTAATTCTAAATTTTGAAATAGACTTTTACGCGTATTATTCATCATCAAATGACGACGTAACGATACTTGATTTTCAAACTTAACCGAGTCAGAAAAAATAGGAACCGATTTGGAATCCGGTATAAAAGCGGCAAAGGGCAAATGAAAAAACGAATGTATAGTAACCCCACCTGCATTTAAAGCAGCTATTCCTGTTGGGGCAACAACTACCGCATTCTTATGTGTGGTTTCAATGATTTGTTTGAGCAAGGTAGTTTTTCCCGTCCCTGCTTTACCGGTTAAAAAAATCGAACGATTGGTTTGATTGATAAATTGTAACGCATATTTCGCTTCCGTTGATATCCTTTTCATTTCGCCTTGGTATTGAGCCTACAAATTACCCTCTAAAAAAGGTACTAAAAAAATAAAACCTCCAATAAATGGAGGTTTTAAATATAAAAATTTATTTTTTAGTATCTGCCTTTTTTTCTTCTTTTGATTCAGAAGTCGCTGCAGTACCTTTATATTTCGAATTTAATTCTTTGACAATTTTTTCAGTCAAATCATACTCTTCTTTAGCATATAAAATAGTCGAAGCATCTTCAGTTCCATAAATGTACTCATAGCCATTTTTCTTTCCGTATTCTTTTACATACGTTTTTATTTTCTTCACAACAGAATCCATCTCTTTTCCACTTTCCATTTGTAAAGTTTGAACCATTCCTTGTTGTTTGGCTCCTAACTCTTGTTCTCTTCTTTGTAACTCTGCGCCTTTCTGTTGAGCCCAAGCCATACCCTTTACTTGTGCATCTTTTTGAAAACTTTGAGCTTCCGACTGAAATCTAGCAATATCTCCTTCTAGTTCCTTACCCATTTCGTCGGATTTTATTTTGTATTTGGATTCGATATCTTTAGTCTCTTCATATTCCTTCATCAATTTTTGTGTATCGATATAAGCCGTCTTGTGTTCGCTAACGGTAGATGTTGATTTATCGGTACAAGAAAGTAATGTTGCAACCATGCCTAATACTAAAATACTTTTTTTCATTTCTTTTTTTTTTATTTACTCGGTAAATGTAATAAAAACTTTTAAACCTAGCTGAAAAATATTTTTGACCTACTTGAGTCCTTTTTTTACAATATAGGAAATTCTAATAGTAAATAGAATTAAAATAGAAAAATACTATGAAAAACGGATCGAAATAAAGCGATTTAAGACATGTTTATAATTTCTTAATATACTTTTACACTTTACTATCAAAACATTCAACAGCGTTCATTAAATCAGATAATAACTTTATAACAATCGGTTTTAAGTACTTTTTTATATAAACTTCGAGCAGCTGCCTCGATGCTTGTAAAAAGCAGGAAAATTTAAACAAAATGGAATTTCAATTTTTTTAGTTACCCTTCAAAAAGAATAACTGAAATTTATTTTCAATTACCTACCAATTTATTCCTCTTCTAAATTTATCCCCTATACTACACATTCATCCTGTCGAGCTATAAAATAAGCACATTTAAAAACCGTCATCAATAAATCCGTTCCTACGAAATCCAATCCCTATTTTTAAAATAATCCTTAGTATGTTATTCCCATACTTTTTAAACTAAAATAATACATATTGCATACGTACATACCGCCTTATAAAAAAGCGATTTATACAATGCAATACGAAAGTGCTATTTTAATAAAGAACATCTAAACTTCAAATTTGAAGATACATCCATAACTTTAATCGATTTTAAAATAACAAAAACGCTAATTAAAAAGTCGGTTACTTTTGATATTTTCAAAAGTAACCGACTACAAATATACTACACTGTAGCTTTTAAGAAAACCTTATTTTTTTTGAATTTGATAGATGATTGACGAATACTGAAAATCTTTTTTTGCTTTCACATTTGATTTTAATCCAATAAAAAAAGCCTTAATAAAATTCATTCTACCGTTCTTATATTTTTCAGACAACAAGGAAACATAAAAACTATCGAAATACATAGGATGTTTTTTTACTATTCTAAAGCCAAATTCTTCCGTTAACTTCGACATGGATATTTGAGAAAAATGCCACAGATGACGAGGTACATCATAAGCAGCCCAAAATTCTTTATAATACTTAGCGTCGAAAGATTCGTAATTGGGAACAGCAATAATAAGAATACCTTCCTTTTTTAGTATTCTGTAAAGGGTTTTCATCTGAATTTCTAAATCATATACATGTTCCAATACATGCCACATTGTAATTACATCCATAGAATTATCTGCTATATCATCTAAGGAATCTACGGTATTTATATGCTTTTGAAATAGTATTTTTTGTGCATTTGAATTGGGTTCAAATCCTAAAACATCCCAACCCCTATTTTTAGATTCCAATAAAAAATCTCCAGTACCTGCTCCTATATCTAATAATTTTCCAGCATGTTTTCTATCAGTACTAATCAATTTTATTTTATTTTTAATAGCTTTCTTTTTTACTAGATGGTAAATTTTCTCAAACCAATTTCGTTGACTATCCGTGTGTGATATATAATCTTCACTTTCGTAATATCGGTTTAAATCCTCTTTTATAGGTTGAGGAACCGTTTTTAAAAATCCATATTTCTCATCACGAATCAACTCAAAAGATTCTTTAGAAACGGAATTATCTTTTACGGATAAGTATGTTGTACCCACTTTTTGTTTCATCTTAAAAACTTTTTTAAATTCAAAAAGTGTAAAAATTACCTTTTACACTTTTAAAATAATTCATTGTTTCACGTGGAACATTAACGTCCCATGTGAATTAAAAGAATGGATATGTCTGTTGGAGTTACCCCACTAATTCGAGAAGCTTGAGAAATGCTTACCGGTCTAATTTTCTTTAATTTTTCACAAGACTCGTACGATAAGGATTTAATTTTATCATAATCGAAATTCTCAGGAATTCGCACATCTTCCAAACGCGTAAGCTTATCTGCGTTGTTTTTTTCTTTTTCTATATAACCCGAATACTTAACTTGAATCTCTGCTTGTTCTAAAATCTCTTGATCTAATTGACGTTCATCAACGTATGCACGCACTTTTTGAAACTTCAGCATATCCTCTAATTCCAGTTGCGGACGAGAAAAAACCTTAAACATTTTATCTGCCTGTATCATCGGAGCAGAACCTTTTTCTAAAAGAATAGGATTTGCTTCTTCCATTTTTACACTGGTTTCTTTAAAAAAATCTACAAAAGCCTCTGAAGCGTCTAACTTAATTTGCATTCTTTTCAAGCGCTCATCAGAAGCCAATCCCAAAGCATGCGACATCGGTGTTAATCTGAAGTCGGCATTATCTTGACGTAACAACGTTCTATATTCTGCACGAGAAGTAAACATTCTATACGGCTCTTCAGTTCCTTTAGTAATTAAATCATCAATTAAAACACCAATATAAGCCTCGTTTCTTTTTAAAATAAAAGGAGCTCGATCATGAACTTTTAAATGGGCATTAATTCCCGCCATCAATCCTTGTGATGCTGCTTCTTCATAACCTGTAGTTCCATTAATCTGTCCAGCAAAATACAAGCCTTCAACCAACTTGGTTTCTAAAGTATGCTTTAATTGTGTTGGTGGAAAATAATCGTATTCGATAGCATATCCCGGTCTAAAAAACTTTACTTTTTCAAATCCAACCACAGAACGCAACGCTTTAAACTGAACATCTTCGGGTAAGGAAGTAGAAAAACCATTTATATAGTATTCACAGGTCTTCCAACCTTCAGGCTCAACAAAAATCTGATGTCTATCCTTGTCAGCAAAACGATTAATTTTATCTTCAATCGAGGGACAATAACGCGGACCTAAACTTTTAATACGACCATTAAACATAGGTGAACGATCAAAACCTTCACGCAACAAATCGTGAACTTCGGGAGAAGTATAAGTCATATGACAATCCCTTTGTTCCGCCAAAGGTTTGGTAACATCTAAATACGAAAATTTTGCCGGATTAATATCTCCAGGTTGGGGTTCCATTTTAGAAAAATCTAAAGACCTACCATCGACACGTGGCGGAGTACCCGTTTTCATTCGACCTGAGGTAAAACCCATTTTAACCAAATCTTCCGTTATTCCAAACGATGCACTCTCACCAGCTCTACCTCCACCAAATTGTTTTTCTCCAATATGAATCAAACCATTTAAAAAAGTACCGTTGGTTAATACAACAGATTTTCCCTTTATTTCAATACCCAGCGAAGTTTTCACTCCTACAATTTTATGATTTTCAATCAAAATACCCGAAATCATTTCTTGATAAAAATCTAAATTTGCTGTTCCTTCCAACATCAAACGCCAGGTTTCTGCAAATCGCATACGATCACTTTGTACCCGTGGGGACCACATAGCAGGACCCTTAGACTTATTTAGCATCTTAAACTGTATAGCCGTTTGATCAGAAACAATTCCAGAATAACCACCAAGTGCATCAATCTCACGAACAATCTGACCCTTTGCAATTCCTCCCATTGCCGGATTGCAAGACATTTGTGCAATGTTTTGCAAACTCATAGTAACCAATAAAGTTTTGGATCCCATATTCGCTGCTGCTGCTGCTGCCTCCGAACCGGCATGACCTCCACCAACTACGATTACATCATATATATCTTCAAATAAACTCATTGTTTCACGTGGAACATTTAATTAATATTATAAAAAAAGAGGTTTATTGTTCCACGTGGAACATCAACATTTTTTCATTTTCTTTTTGACGCATCAAAATTTCATCGACATCGCTCTTATCCTTATAACCACAATAATGCAAAATACCATGAGCCATAACACGATGCAACTCATCCAAAAATAATACATCGAAATCAGATGCATTATCCCGAACTCGTTCAATAGAAATAAACATATCTCCAGAAATTGTGTCTCCTTCCCTATAATCAAAACTGATAATATCCGTCAAAGTATCGTGATCCAAATATTGAACATTAATCTGATGTAAATAATCATCGTCACAAAAAATATAATTGATTGTACCTACATTTAAATTTTCAGAATCAATAAGCTTTTCGATCCATGCCGAATAAACCAATTCCTCTTCTAATTTAAAATCACACTCATAATTAAAAGTAATCATACACAGGGAGTTAAATAGTAAACGTCAAGGCTACAAAGTTACGATGAAAAATAAATAATACCCGAAGTACCAAATAAAAAAAAAACTTAAATAAAAATGGTTTAAGTTATTGTTATTCAATGTTTTATATAAATAACCAAATTTAAAATTAGAATTTACTTAAAAATCCATCCAAAACGAGACTCCATTTGGTTTATACATCAATTTAGAACTTAAAAATAAGAACAACCCCAAGATATTTACCAACTCCAACATTTGTTTTAAACATACCCATAGTTAACAACCTCCATAAACTATCCGTAAAACGAAAAAATAACAACCATTTACCAATCAAAAAAAAAAACTAACCCTATGCAAAACGCCATGTTGTCACTAATTTACCTAATGCTATCAAAACAAATGACCAAACTAAGATTTCCCTTTATTTCTCGGCAACAAATTGTCGATAACGATAATTTAAACTGTTAGTATTATTTGAACTTAAGCAATCGTATCCTAAATTATTTTCGACGATCTTTGTATTAAGTCAACTAACAGTTGCTTGCAAGTTTATATAAATAGCTAATAGTTTTTCCATTTGGTTCATTATATAGCTCTTTTATGTTTTGATTTTAAATTGTTATCAACATCTATATATAATAGAAAAAAAATATTTTTTAAAATTTAAATTTATTTCTTCTTCTTATTGTGTGTTAATAGCTACAATAACTTTTTGTATAAAGTAGTCGTTATGGACTTGTCATTACTTATGCACATTTGATTACAAAGTATTCGATTGGTTATTAAGGGGGTATTATAGTTATGAACAATGATGTATAAATACATTCATAGCTAATTTTTAATAAGTATTGTTGTTGATAAGTGTTGATAACTTCACTTTTAGTACTCATAACAAAACAACAAATTTTAGAAACTAAATTTGGAATTCTAATTCGTGATTTTGATTAGAAAATATTTCCGAATAAACAAAAAACAGTTGTTGAAATCTATCCAAACTTATCAACATTCTATGTTAACATACAATTAACTGATGGTTAAGTAATTACTGATTTGAGTTAACAATGGTTTTTAGAGTTATTAATTCGTTTATTAAACTATTGATTATCAGTATATTAAAATTAAGTACGTTAGTAGAAGTCTTGTATTGATGGAAATAAGGATTTGAATATTGAAAATTTAAAAATCCATTTATTGTCAGCATTCATAATTGTATCTTTGTAAAAAATAATCAAGACCATGTCAAATGATGTTCGTGTGCGTTTTGCACCCAGTCCGACAGGACCTTTACATATAGGAGGTGTAAGAACCGCTTTATTCAATTATTTATTTGCTAAAAAGAACAAGGGTACCTTTTATCTACGTATTGAAGATACCGACCAAAATCGATTTGTACCTGGAGCAGAAGCTTATATTTTAGAAGCATTGGAATGGTTGGGAATACCGCCTGATGAAACCATAGGAAAAAATGAAAAATTTGGACCGTATAGACAAAGTGAACGAAAAGCACTTTATAAAGAATATGCCGATCAATTGATTCAAAGCGGTTGGGCATATTATGCCTTTGATACTGCTGAAGCTTTAGATCAATTACGTAAAGAAACTGAAGAAGCTGGAAAAACGTTTATTTACAATCACACCAACAGAGAAATTTTGGAAACTTCGTTGCGACTGACTGCTGAAGAGGTTGCTTCAAAAATAGCTGCAGGAACAGAATTTGTTATTCGCTTTAAAACGCCTATTGATCAGACCTTGCATTTAAATGATTTGATTAGAGGAGATGTTAAGTTTGATACCAATTTATTAGACGATAAAGTTTTGTTTAAAAGCGACGGTATGCCGACGTATCATTTAGCGAATATCGTAGATGATCATTTGATGAAAACATCTCACGTAATTCGCGGCGAAGAATGGTTACCTTCCCTACCACTACATGAATTGTTATATACTGCATTTGGTTGGGAAGCTCCAAAATTTGCTCATTTACCATTGATTTTAAAACCAGTTGGAAATGGAAAATTATCCAAAAGAGATGGCGATAAATTAGGATTCCCTGTTTTCCCATTAGATTGGACGGATCCGGTTTCTGGCGAAAAATCGTCTGGGTATAGAGAAAAGGGTTATTATCCGGAAACGGTTTTAAATTTCTTGGCTTTATTAGGTTGGAATGATGGAACCGACCAAGAAATTTTTTCTTTAGATGAATTGATTGAAAAGTTCGATTTATCACGTGTACATAAAGCGGGAGCTAAATTCGATCCAGAAAAAAACAAATGGTTTAATCAGCATTATTTGAAATTGCAATCAAACAGCAGTTTGGCCGACGAATTTCAAGTGTTATTAAAAGAAAAGAACCTTACCGTTTCAACAGCATATGTTGAAAAAGTGGTTGTCTTGATTAAGGAACGGGCGACTTTTGTGAGCGATTTTTACGATTTGTCCGATTTCTTTTTTGTTGCTCCAACGGAATATGATGCTAAAGCTTTAAAAAATTGGAAAGAAGATACGGGTCAGTTAATGCGTGATATAGCTGATGTATTAGATAAAATAGAAGATTTTACTTCCATAAATATTGAGAACACGGTAAAAGAGTGGTTGACTAGTCAAGAAATAGGCATGGGCAAAGTAATGCAGCCTTTGCGCTTAAGTTTAGTAGGAGCTCTAAAGGGACCTCATTTGTTTGATATTATAGAAATGTTAGGGAAATTTGAGACTTTAGCTAGAATTAGTAAGGCAATTGAAGTGAATTAGTTCCTTTTATTCATTTTTATTTATATTTTAGCGGTTATTAACACTTAAATATTATAGATATGAAAAAAACATTTTTATTTTCAATACTGTTTGCATTGGTATTGGGAGCATGTAGTAATGATGATAGTACGCCACCTACTCCTCCTAAACCAATTTTGAAAAACCTTGAGGTGATTACGACTACTACAACGGTAAAAGTAAATGAAAAGGTAAATTTTACAGTATTAGAAGATGGCGGAGCAGTTACCGATGCGGAGCTATTTGCAAACGATGTTAAAATTGGTTACGAGTATACTTTTACCACGGCGGGTGAATATAAAGTAATAGCCAAAAAACAAAATGCCAATGATAGCAAAGTACTTACTATAATTGTACAAGAGAGTAGTCTGGTATTGAGTGCAAGTGTTTTTACTTCAAACGTAAATGCTCAGGTGACCTTTAAGTTAACTAAAGATGGTGAAACAGTAACTGATGCGGAAATTTTTGCCAACGACGTTAGAATTAACTATGTACATACTTTTACAGTTCCAGGAGAATATCGAGTGGTTGCTAAAAAGGCAAATCACGCAGATAGTAATGTACTGATAATAAATGTTGTAGGCGATCAAGTACCACCGGGTGGAGGAAGTAAATATTTAGGAAAATGGACACCTGCGAGTATTACAGCAACGGTTTCTGGGTTTCCAATTCCCGGAGGAGCTTTAGATTATCCACATAGAGCAGGTTGTAATCAAGATACCGTTGAACTAAAAGTAGGTTATATAGCGGAGTTTATTCTATATGATTCGAATTGTACTGCTACTACAGCTACTGAAGCGTGGTCAGAAAATGGAGAAATCCTGACGATACCTATATTTGGTATGCCTTTAGAGGGAACTGTAAAGCAAATTACGACTACTACCTTAATAGTGGAGGTAGATGTTTACCGATATAGTGCTTTGGTAGGGCAAATCTATCCAAATTTAGCTGGAATGATTCTTCCGGGTATGAAAGCTGATATAAAATTAGTTAAATAAAAAAAAATCCTGCGAAAGCGGGATTTTTTTTATAATTTGCAAGTATTAATATTAATAACCGCCTTAAATTATGTTTTTACCCATTTTAGGATTTTTCCTATTAGTCATTATATTGACTTCATTCTTTACCGTAAAGCAACAGTCGTCTGCTTTGGTAGAACGTTTTGGTAAGTTTAAGAGTATCAGACATTCTGGTTTGCATTTTAAAATACCGATTATTGACCGTATTGCGGGAAAAGTGAATTTAAGAATTCAACAGCTTGATGTAATTATCGAAACAAAAACAAAGGATAACGTATTTGTTAAACTAAAGGTTTCTGTTCAGTTTAAAGTTATTCAAGAGAAAGTGTATGAAGCTTATTACAAGCTAGAATATCCACATGATCAAATTACCTCTTATGTATTTGACGTAGTTCGGGCAGAAGTTCCAAAATTGAAATTGGATGATGTTTTTGAGCGTAAAGACGATGTAGCTGTAGCTGTAAAAAGAGAATTGAACGAAGCGATGACTACTTATGGTTATGACATCATCAATACTTTAATTACCGATATAGATCCGGATATTCAGGTTAAAAATGCGATGAATAGAATTAACGCTGCCGATCGTGAGAAAACGGCTGCAGAATATGAAGCAGAAGCCAGCAGAATTAGAATTGTTGCCAAGGCTAAAGCGGAAGCAGAATCGAAGCGATTACAAGGACAAGGTATTGCTGATCAGCGCCGTGAAATTGCCAGAGGTTTGGTTGAAAGCGTTGACGTTTTAAACAAGGTAGGTATTAACTCTCAAGAGGCTTCGGCTTTAATTGTTGTAACTCAGCATTACGATACTTTACAAGCCATTGGAGCTGATAACAATTCCAATCTAATCTTATTACCGAATTCTCCACAAGCGGGAAGTGATATGTTAAACAATATGGTAGCTTCTTTTACCGCTAGTAACCAAGTGGGTGAAGCAATGAAGAGAGCGCCTAAAAAGAAAAAGAATAATTCAGAAGAAGAACTGTAATCGTTTACAACTGATTTCTTAAATTAACTATACAAAAAACGTCTCACATGCTGAGACGTTTTTTTGTATAAAGAAACACTGTAGAAGTGGATAAATTTTTAGGGTTCGGGGTTTCCTATAATCTCCTGGAATTTTAATAGGGAAACAAGAAGGTTTTAAGTCGTTTTTAAACACAATATGTATAAGATGTTAAGTTAGCCCATTAAAACATAAAAGTGGCTTATTTCGCTTTATAGCACAAAAAAACGCCTCGATTTTCGAGGCGTTTTATATTTAAAAAACGTTTAAACCAGAAACAGGTTTTAGGTTCTTTTTTTAAAGATAAATTTTAATAGCGTTGTAACTAGAAAAGTTTGTACGCCATTGGAGTTTTTTAACAGAGAGCCCACCGTTCCAAAAGTATTTTTCAAAATTTTAAAAGGTGTAAATCCCTCTTTCAAGTCATCAATGGACTGTACCATTCGGTGAAATTCCAATTCTCTCTGAACATCGAGGATTTCTAATTCGCGATTGATTTCTTCTATAGAATTAAACTGTCTTTTCATCATAATGGTTAGTCGTTAAAGAAAATATCTGAGAATTTTCTAATCAATGGTTTCTCAATAATCAAATCTTTATAGTAATAAATTACTAAACTTAATACCAAGTAAATACCTCCAACAATTAAAAAACCTAGTGTTAAACTTTCTAAACATCTGCCAATAGCAAATGCAGCTGCAATTGAAATAAATAAAAGGGTCAACATAGAGAATAAACTCAATAAAAAGAGTTTAAGCATAAAGCTAGTAGCTTTTGTAATGACTTTGAATCCCCACAATTGGTAGAACTCTATATTGCTATCAAGATATGCTTTCGCATTGCTTTTGATATCTCTAATATCTTCTTTTACTTCTTCAAATGCCATATCAATTGTTATTATTTAGCGTTGGCTGCTTTAGTACTAGCTTCTTTTTTCAATTCAGCTAATTTTTTCTCTAAGGCAGTAATCACGTCTTCTGATTTTTTACCTGTGGTAGAAACCAACTCTTCGAAACCCGCTTCAAAATCGTGTTTTTTTCTTTCTACAACTCCTTTTACTTGTTTTTTTAATTCTTCAATCTTGTCTGATAAACCGTCTTTAGATTGGCTAAAACCTTTTTTTAGTTTTTTGCGCATTTTTGTTCCTTCTTCAGGAGCAAATAACATTCCTAATCCAGCTCCTACTGCCGCACCAGCTAGTACAGCAATAAATGTATTTCCTAATTGATTTGACATAACAATTTGTTTTTTTGATTAATAATATTATAAATCTAAAAAGAATCTATCAAATATAGTGTTAACTGCTAGTTAAATATATAAAATTCTTTCCTTATATTAGTAATTCGTTTTGGAAATTGCTTGAAGTTTTATTTGGTATCTAGCTTTGCCCATGTATCTCGTAGTCCGACTGTTTTATTCCAAATTAACTGATTATCAGTACTATCTTTATCTACACAAAAATACCCTAAACGTTGAAATTGAAATTGATCACCAGCCTGAGCAGTTGCCAAACTCGGTTCTAAATAGCCTGTAATTACCTTAAGCGAATCGGGATTGATGTATTCTTTGAAGTCAACTTCTTTGTTACCATCAGGATTCTCATGAGTAAATAAACGGTCATACACCCGAATTTCTGCTTCAATGGCATGCGGAACAGAAACCCAATGAATGGTTCCTTTTACTTTGCGTTTACTGGCTTCACTTCCACTTCCACTACGGGTTTCTGGATCGTAAGTGGCATGAATCTCTAAAATATTACCTGCTTCGTCTTTCACAACACTTTGTCCTTGAATGATGTAAGCATTTTTTAGACGCACTTCTTTTCCTAAAGTCAATCGGAAGTATTTGCTGTTGGCATTTTCCATGAAATCGTCTCTTTCGATATACAATTCTTTTGAAAAAGGAAGTTTTCTAAAGGTCATGATCTCTTCTTCCGGATTGTTTTCAGCTTCTAACCACTCTACTTCATTTTCTGGGTAATTGGTCAGAATCAATTTAACCGGATCAAGAACCGCCATTACTCGAGGAGTAATTTTATTTAAATCTTCTCTTACACAAAATTCCAATAGCGACACGTCAATGAGGTTTTCTCTTTTTGCGATACCAATGGTATGTGCAAAATTACGGATCGATGCTGGAGTATATCCCCTTCTTCTCATACCCGATAGGGTTGACATTCTCGGATCGTCCCAACCGGTAACGTGACCATCCTGAACCAATTGTAGTAATTTTCTTTTACTCACTACGGTATGCGACAAATTACGACGCGCAAATTCTCTTTGTTTAGGTCTTACTTTATTTGGATCTACAATTTGGTCCAAAAACCAATCGTATAATTCTCTGTGTGGTAAAAATTCTAAGGTACAGAAGGAATGCGAAATTTGTTCGATATAATCACTTTCTCCATGAGCCCAGTCGTACATTGGATATATACACCAATCATTAGCGGTTCTATGATGTGTTTTCTTGATGATTCTATAAATTATAGGATCGCGCATCAACATATTAGAAGACGCCATATCTATTTTGGCACGTAGTATATGAGAACCCTCTTCGAATTCGCCGTTTTTCATGCGTTCAAACAAGTCTAAATTTTCTGTAATACTTCGGTCTCTATTTGGACTATTGACCCCTGCTTGCGTAGGAGTACCTTTTTGTTTGGCCATTTCTTCTGAAGACTGGTTGTCTACATAAGCTTTGCCATTTTTAATTAAGTTTACTGCCCAATCGTATAATTGTTGGAAGTAATCAGACGCATAAACTTCTTGCGTCCAAGTATATCCCAACCATTCCACATCTTTTTTAATGGCATCTACAAATTCTTGCTCTTCCTTTGCCGGATTGGTATCGTCAAAGCGCAAATTTACTGGAGCGTTATAATCGATACCTAGGCCAAAATTTAAACAAATGGAACTCGCATGTCCGACATGGAGATATCCATTGGGCTCAGGCGGAAAACGAAAATGTAATTTATCGTTTGGCAAACCATTTTTTAAATCTTCTTCAATGATTTGTTCAATAAAATTCAACGATTTTTCTTTTGTTGACATAGCTATAATATTATATAAGCAAAGGTATCAAAAAGTTAGAGATTCCCTTTACTGCTTTGGTTTTTTATTTAGTTTTGAAAGGCTGGTGAATACTAAAAATATCGTATTTTTAACTTCTTTTACTAAATAAATGAATGCTATGGGACTTATAAAATTAATAAACATTAGAACATTTTCTTTTCACGGTTGTTTGGAAGAAGAGGGAAAAATTGGCTCGGATTACCGCATTGATTTAACGGCAAAAGCGGACTTTTTAAAAGCGGCTGCAACGGATGACTTGGTTATGGCAGTGGATTATGTGCATTTGAACGCGATTGTAGTGGAAGAAATGGCCATTAGATCGAAGTTATTAGAACATGTTTGCCAACGTATTTTAAATAGAGTATTACACGAAATACCCGTTATTGTTCATGTTGTAGTAGGTGTTTCAAAAATTAATCCACCTATAGGTGGTGATGTGGAAATGGTAACGGTTGAAATGGAGGAATTTAGAGCATAGTATGCTTTTATTTTTAAAAAAGAAGATTTGTTTCGCTTTGATTTTAAAAAATTATTAGTAAGTTTGCAACCCTAACACAGAGGGCATCGTGGCCGAGTGGCTAGGCAGCGGTCTGCAAAACCGTCAACAGCGGTTCGAATCCGCTCGATGCCTCAACAAAAAAGGAGATCTATACAGATCTCCTTTTTTTATTTCTTGTCTTGATTGAATATAAAATTGTTTTCAAGTAATTTTTCTTCTTTTGGAAACACTCCTCTCGACATGATGACCAATCCAAATATAATCAGTAGTATACTGCTTACTTTTTTAATTTTTAGAATATTTTCTGGGATTAGTTTTTTTCGCAATTGTTTAGCTAAAAGTATTTTAAATACATCGGTAATAAAATAAGCGAGTATCACACAACTAAAAAAGAATAACATTCGATTGGGTTCCATCTCCATTTCGGGTCCCAAAGTAATAATGATGGCCAACCAAAAACCCAGTACACCTACATTGATAAAATTCAATAAAAAACCTTTGATAAAAAGATTAAAATAGTCTTTTTTGATTTTAATAGAATCTAATTTAATAACTTCTATAGATGTTTTTTTAAGCTTAAGAAACGAAATAACACCATAAGTAATCATAATTACACCTCCAAAAAGATATAGTGCGGGTTCATCCTTAATGCTGTTAATTAGTCTAAAACTGCTAAAATAAGCAATGGCAATAAATACGATATCGGCTAAGATTACTCCAAAATCAAACGATATCGCAGCTCGAAAACCTTTGGTTATACTTGTTTCAATTAAAATAAAAAAAACAGGCCCAATCATAAAACTTAGGAAAAACCCTAAGGATATTCCTGTTAATAAATTGTCAATCATTGTAGTAAAGTAAAAATGCCAATGTTGAAATTGGCATTTATTGAAATGGTTTGCAAGTTAAAAAATAATCAGCCAATATAATAACTTTATTATTTAACTTTCTTAATAGTTCCTCCTGCAATTATTTTTTCATTGATCGTTTTTGGATTGCCATATATGCTAATTACGCCTCCTGCCCTGGTTTTGGCATCGACTAACTTGGTCGCGCGGATATCTGCTGTTCCACCAGCATTTACAGTAACATCCGTTTGCTCAGATTCCAAATCTTTGTGATTTACTGTGGCTCCAGAATTCGCAATGATATCTTGCATTTTCGTTTTACCCTTAACGGTAGATATACCACCTGAATTGGCTTTTACATTCAATCGTTCTACATTAACTTTTAGATTGATCTTTCCCCCTGTCTTAACATTAATATTTAAGGCAACGTCTTCTAGAGTCGCATCCGATTTTATACTAGCTCCTTCATTTGCTTCAATAGCATCTAAATTTTTGTAGTAGATAATGGCCTTTACATCATCGCCTTGTAAGGTTTTACTAAGAGGCATTTTAATTCGAAGGCTTCCGTTTTTATTGACAATCTCTACATTCTCAGCATTTGTTCCACTGAGTTCTACTTTATAGTCGTTGGAAGCGACCAGAGTTGCATTGATTTTATCAAAAACTTTGATAGATGTAAACTCCCCTACTTGCTTGCTTGTTTGAGCTATTCCCATTTGGGCAACCAAAACAAAAGCTATTAAAATTATTTTTTTCATTTCGTTTTGCTGTTTTTTTGTCTAATATCTTTAGGCTCTTCAACTGTTGTTAAAAATCAACAGCAGTTGATGGGCATTTTATAAAGTGATTATTGGTTTTTTCTGATATAATTGAAATCCAATTGTTTTTTAATCAAATCGGCATTTTTTACCGTGATAATTACTTCATCGCCCAACTGAATTACGTTTTGAGTTGCTTGTCCAACCAAAGCGTATTGTTTGTCGTCAAAAATGTAGTAATCGTCTTTAATTTCTCGAATTCTAACCATTCCTTCACATTTATTGTCAACGAGTTCCACATAGATCCCCCATTCGGTAACACCGGAGATAACGCCAACAAATTCTTTGCCTTTTTGGTCCTGCATAAATTTGACTTGCATATATTTTACACTATCTCTTTCCGCATTGGCAGCCAAGCTTTCCATTTGAGAACAATGAAGGCATTTTACTTCCATTTCCTCTTCATTGACCGATGCACCTTGATCCAAATAACGTTGTAACAAACGATGTGCCATGATA
The DNA here is from genome assembly GCA_040393465.1 of Flavobacterium sp. Taxonomy (GTDB): domain Bacteria; phylum Bacteroidota; class Bacteroidia; order Flavobacteriales; family Flavobacteriaceae; genus Flavobacterium. The sequence goes on from JBEBUC010000002.1 coordinate 151,269, forward strand.
TCTGGATATCGACGAATTGGCGAAGTAAAATGCGAATAATATTCAAATGCCAATCCGTAATGCCCAATGTTTTCGGTAGAATAACTGGCTTTACTCATACTTCGAATGGTGAGGGTGTCCACTAAATTTTGCTCTTTCTTTCCTTGTACTTGTGAAAGTAAAGTGTTTAAAGAGCTGGAAATGGAGGCTTTGGATTTGAAGTTTATCGAATATCCAAACTTAGAAATAATTCCTTGTAAATTAAATAATTTATCTTGATCCGGTTCGTCGTGTATTCTATAAATAAAGGTCTTTTTCTGTTTACCTACATACTCAGATACTTTTTTATTAGCCAACAACATAAATTCCTCAATCAAGTGATTGGCGTCTTTAGACACTTTAAAATATACGCCTACCGGCTCGTCGTTTTCATTTAGATGAAATTTTACTTCAACTTTGTCAAAAGAAATAGCACCATCGCTCATTCTTTTTTGACGCATTATTTTAGCTAAGGCATTCATCTTTAATACCCCATCAACTATAGGTTGCTCAATTTCTTGTTCAACACCGCTAATCGAGATGGAATCTGGAATAAATCCAGCACCGGTTTCTATAATTTGTTGTGCTTCTTCGTAAGCCATTCGCTTGTCGGAATAGGTTACAGTTCTACCAAACCACTGATCGACGATTTCGGCCTTTTCATTGAGTTGAAAAACCGCTGAAAACGTATATTTTTCCTCATTAGGTCGGAGTGAACAGGCAAAATTTGACAAAACCTCGGGTAGCATAGGTACAACTCGGTCCACTAAATATACCGAAGTTGCTCTTTGGTAGGCTTCTTCATCCAGTAGGGTACCTTCTTGCACATAGTGCGAAACATCAGCTATGTGAACGCCTATTTCATAATTGCCGTTGGGCAGTTGTTGAAAAGAAAGCGCATCATCAAAATCTTTAGCATCCTTTGGATCTATGGTAAAGGTTAAAACTTCGCGCATATCGCGTCGTTTTGCTATTTCTTCCGCTTGTATGGAAGTATCTATTTTTTGAGCATAGGCTTCCACCTCTACTGGAAAATCGTTGGGTAAACCGTATTCGGCTAATATGGCATGCATCTCGGTATTATGTTCTCCTTGACGCCCTAAAACTTTGAGAATACGACCAAACGGACTATCTGCTTTTTCTGGCCAGTCTTCTATATTTACCAATACCACATCGCCGTCTTTTGCTTTTCCAATTTTGTCTTTCGAAATAAAGATGTCCGTGTACATCTTGGCGTTGGCACTAGTCACAAATGCAAAATTCTTTTGAATTTCAATGACTCCCACAAACTCTGTTTTATGTCTTTTGATGATTTCAACGACTTCACCCTCGGGTTTCTTACCTTTTCGCTTGTTGTAAATATATACTTTGACTACATCTTTATCTAAAGCTTTATTTAGATTGTTGGTTGGAATGAAGACATCTTCTTCCAATTCGGCACATACGAAATAGGCCGTCTTACGACTGGTCATGTCTATAGTACCTTCAAAGTAATCCATAGTAGGTATGATTTGAAATTTACCGGCTTCCAATTCTTTGATCTTATCCTTGGACAATAGGAATTTTAATTCCTTAATAATATCATTTCTTCCTTGGGTATCAATAATCTCCATCGAAGCCGCAATTTGTTTATAATTATATGTCTTGGATGGATTTTTTGAAAGCAGTTTTAAGATTTTTGCTGAAAAATCTTGAAGTTTATTTTTTTTTGAGTTTATTCTTTTACGCATTATAATCTTGTTTTTAGATTAAATTCTAAGCTATTTTTTTAACGATATCTTACTTAATTGGTTTAAATGTACAAAATACTAAGAGAAGAGATTTTGAATTTTAAAAAATTAAATAAAATATAACGTTTATAATTATTTCGTAGTTGGAGAAGGATTAATTAAGACTTTTTTAATCAGAAGGTTAAGATTATAAGTCTATGTAATTAGAAACTATTACAAATGTTAATGAAGTAAATTATTAGACAAATATACTACTTTTCTTGTAAAAATTTAAAAAACCGTTTTTTTGTCTTACAATACGCTGTTCTAAGATTGTTTTTCAGTCTTTATTTTAATACTGCTTTTGGGATTAAAAAACCTAGTGGAAGAAGTGGCAGGTCAAACTAAAGGTATCATACTCAGTCAGTAATACTTATAAAGCACATTTTTTTATTTTTAATACTTTATTATACCTTTGTATCGTTATAACCAACACAAGTAATTGGCGGGGTTTGTATTTTATATAAAGACCGATTTTAATGAAACAATGTTCTAATGACCAACTAAAAACAACTATTTTATTTATGAAAATCTCTATTGGCAATGATCATGCAGGGCCTGCATATAAACAAGCTATTGTACAATTCTTGACAACTCAAGGACATGTGGTAACAAATTATGGAACAGATGATTTTAATTCTGTTGATTATCCCGATTTCGGACACCGTGTTGCCCTTGATGTCGAACAGGGTACGGCCGATTTTGGTGTATTGATTTGTGGTAGCGGTAACGGAATTGCAATGACAGCCAATAAACATCAAGGAATTCGGTGTGCTTTGTGCTGGACTAAGGAGATAGCATCTTTATCGCGTCAACATAATAATGCCAATATTATTAGTATTCCAGCTAGATTTACTTCTATAGAACAGGCTGTTGAAATGGTGAAAACCTTTTTGGAAACCGAGTTTGAAGGTGGCAGACATGCTACACGAGTAGATAAGATCAGTTGTTCATAATTTTAGGCTGCCAGTGGCGGCCTTTTTTATCTTCTAAAAACAAAGACCAATATCAATAATTGAACAACAACGATGGCGTAGAATTGCATCTTAAAAGACGATTTAGCCGTTTTGTGTCTCAATTTATTCATTGCTATCCACCCCCCAAAGCTACCCCCTATAAAACATAACATCAACAAGTTTTTTTCAGGAACCCTCCTAGCCTTTTTTTGTGCTTTTTCCTTGTCGTAGGCAAATAGTGCGAAGGCAAGATAGTTGATTACAAGCAAATAGAAAAGTAGGTACTTCATAAGTATGGAATCGTTGAATTTTGTCACAAAGCTAAAAACAAAAAATAAGCTATTACGGTTTAATCGGAATTTTGATAAAACTTTTTAAAGAGCGTGTTTAAACCATTGTCTGGTATATTTAATTTATACGAACTCATAAATCGACCGGTTTAACGGTTTTAATATTGCGGTAAAGGTAGTATTTTAGCCTTTCAAATTTAGCCTAAAACTTATGACTGCTCTTGAATTTATACAACAGGCCGTTGCAACTTCGTCAAAAAATATTGAAAACACTCTTTTACTCTTGTCAGAGGATTGTACGATACCGTTTATTGCACGATACCGAAAGGATCAGACGGGTAATTTGGACGAAGTTTTTATAGAAAAAATAGCCAAATACCACGATTTATACCTTCAAATTGTCAAGCGTAAAGAATCGATTCTAGCCACCATTGAGTCTCAAGATGCCTTAACGGCGGATTTGAAAACGAAGATCATTTCTAGTTTTGATTTAATAGAGTTAGAAGATTTGTACTTGCCGTATAAGAAAAAGCGAAAAACCAGAGCAGATACCGCTAGGGAAAATGGTTTGGAACCTTTAGCTAAACAAATTATGGCACAGCATACCACCGATTTAGAGGTCGTGGCTAGTCGTTTTCTTCATGATAAAGTAAAGACTTCTGAAGAGGCTTTTCAGGGTGCTAGAGATATTATAGCCGAGTGGATTAATGAGAATATGTATATTAGAAAAAGCCTGAGGAGGCAATTTCAAAGCAAATCGACCTTAGAAACTAAGGTGGTGAAAAGTCAGAAAGAAGAAGAGAAAGCTCAAAAGTTTGAACAGTATTTTGATTGGTCAGAACCCTTATATAAAATACCTTCTCACCGGTTATTGGCAATTATTAGAGCTGTAAATGAAGGATTTATAAAATTAAGTGTTGTTGTGGATAAGAATGAAATCTTGGGCATGATGGAACACAATCTAATAAAAAATTCGGGATCCAGTTCTGAGCATTTAAAAAAGGCGATTGCCGACAGTTATAAAAGATTATTAGAACCGGCCTTATCCAATGAGGTATTGCAAGAAGCTAAACTCAAAGCAGATGTCAATTCTATTGGTGTTTTTGCCGATAACTTATCGCAGTTATTATTGGCAGCTCCCTTAGGTGAAAAGCGAATTTTGGCGATAGATCCGGGATATAAATCGGGCTGTAAGGTGGTCTGTTTAGATGAGAATGGCAATCTTTTATATAATGAAACCATTTATCCGCATCCACCACAAAAAGACGCTGCCATGGCCATGAAAAAGATTCGTTCGATGGTTAATTCGTATAGGATAGATGCCATTTCTATTGGAAACGGGACAGCATCAAGGGAAACGGAATTTTTTATTAAAAAAATTGCCTTTGATAAACCCATACAGGTTTTTGTTGTTAGTGAAGCGGGTGCGTCAGTATATTCTGCATCAAAAATAGCCCGGGAAGAGTTTTCGAATTACGATGTAACCGTACGTGGAGCAGTTTCTATTGGAAGGAGGCTGTCTGATCCTTTAGCCGAATTAGTAAAAATTGATCCTAAATCGATTGGCGTTGGTCAATATCAACACGATGTGGATCAGGCTTTATTAAAAACGGAATTGGACAATGTAGTCATGCGTTGCGTAAACTCTGTTGGAATTAACTTGAATACAGCCAGTAAATCCTTATTGAGTTATGTTTCTGGTATTGGTGAAAAGCTTGCGGAGAATATCGTGAATTATCGTGCGGAAAACGGAACTTTTACCGATAGAAAACAATTAAAAAAGGTTCCTCGTTTTGGAGAGAAGGCCTATCAACAGTCGGTTGCATTTGTCCGTATTCAACAAGCAGCTAATCCTTTGGACAATTCGGCGGTTCATCCGGAGGCTTATAAATTGGTAGAACGTATGGCTAAGGATTTAGGCGTTTCTGTAGCAGATTTAATTTCTAATAAGGCAACGATTCAAAAGATTAATCTGGATAATTATATCACAGACGAGATCGGTATATTTAGTCTTCAAGACATATTAAAAGAATTGGAAAAACCAGGTTTAGACCCAAGAAAGTCGGCAAAGGTCTTTGAATTTGACCCCACTGTTTTTTCCATTAATGATTTAAGTGTGGGTAAAATACTTACTGGAATTGTGAATAATATCACCAATTTTGGTTGTTTTGTCGATTTGGGAATAAAAGAAAGCGGGCTTGTTCATATATCCCAGCTCAAGGCTGGATTTGTTTCCGATGTTAATGAAGTAGTTAAACTTCATCAACATGTGGAAGTGCGCGTAGTTGAAATCGATATTGCAAAAAAGAGAATCCAATTATCAATGATACTGGAAGGATAAGTGTGTTTTATTGTGGAATTCTACAGTTTTGTTGGGGAATTTTAGGTAATTCCCCAAATAAAATAAATATTGATAGCAATACATTGTCTTTTTTATAAAAATTAAAGAATTGATAATGAGTATATTATGGTTTTATTGTAAATTTAGTTTTATCGGGTTAGTAGTTTGGCGTTGATTTTGAATATGTCTATAATGTAGTTGAAAAACTATTCTAGGAAATTCTTAGAAACCAAAAACCAAAAAAATTATGAAAAAAGTATTGTTAGGTGCATTTTTACTTACAGCTATGGTAAGTTTTGCACAAGAACCGCAAAAAACAAAAAAGGAAGCTCCGGATACGACCAAGCAAACTGAGGAGCCCGTTAAAATCACGCCTCAGCAAATGGATGTAGAACCGGCGCAGAAAGCAAAGGTTTCCAAAGGCGATCATACCAAAAAAGAAATCCCAGCTGAAGGAACTAAAAAAGAAGAGACTAAAAAGAAATAATTCCCCTTAATTAAAGAAAAAGTAGTGTTTTTTATTATGTTTTATAAGTGAAAATACCTGTTTGATATCAAACAGGTATTTTTTTTGCAAAAAAAAATGCACTAATTTTTGGTTAGTGCATAAGTATGTTAAACGTACAAAAAGTTATTCGGTTTTAGAATCGTTATCTGTAGTATTGTTTTTCTTAGATGTTGACTTGTCTTCATTTTCTTTAGTAGCATCTTTAAATTCCTTTATTCCAGTACCTAAACCCTTCATTAATTCGGGAATTTTTTTACCGCCGAACATCAATAGAACAATGGCTACAATTAATACTATCTGCCACGGCCCAACTAATCCTAGAAACACTGATAATGAATACATAATATAAATTTATTTTCAATATATAAAACAAAGATATAATAAAATAAACGATAACAGAACATATGGAAAGGATTATTTATGTAGATAATAGAAACATTAACATTAAAGGATAAACACAAGTTAATAAAAGCGCAATTGAATTACTGACTTTGGTTTAATTGCTATATTTGTACGAGAAAAATTTTCAAATTATGTCTAAGAAAAGGCTGAAACGCGAGCATTTGAAAAAAAGATTTCTAAACAAAAATAGAATCGTGTTGTTTAACGAACACACCTTTGAAGAAATCTTTTCGATAAAATTAAACCTGATTAATGTAATAGGAGCCAGTCTTTCGTTGTTTTTATTTTTAATTATTTCTACTGTATTGTTGATTGTTTTTACCCCTATAAAAGAACTAATTCCTGGATATTCTTCAGCAGAGTTAAAGCGACAAGCTATTGAATTAACCTTAAAAACAGATTCTTTAGAGCAATTAGCGATCAGCAATGAAGCTTATATAGAGTCGGTTAAAAAGGTTTTAAAAGGAGAAATCGAAGTTTCCAAAGTAAATTTGGATTCGGTGGTTAAAAACGAAATACCGCTTTTGGAAAGTAAAGATTTAAAAGTAAGTGAAAACGATAAGAAATTGCGGGAACTGGTTTCAACAGAAGATAAATACAATCTTTTTCAAGAGGCAAAACCCAAGGTGAGTATGGTTTTATTTCCGCCGGTCAAGGGTACTTTAGTAGAAAAGTACAATCCAAAACAAAAGCATTATTCCGTAGTTGTGGCGGTTCCGAAGAATACGCCAATCAAGGCTATTGCGGCTGGTATCGTAGTTTTAGCAGAATGGACTCCTCAAAGTGGGTATGTCCTGATTATTCGTCATGCGGAAGGTATTATTTCCGTTTACAAACAGGCAGCATCCTTAACCAAGACTCAAGGAGATCAAGTAAAAACGGGTGAAGCTGTAGGTCTTGCCGGAGAGGGAATAAATAGTAGTGCTTCCAATTATTTACAATTTGAATTGTGGAAAGACAGTTATCCGATTGATCCAACCATGTTTATAGATTTTGATTAGAAAATTATGTCCATAAAATCCTTAGCAGCAAAGATTTTTGCTAATATCGTTCATCACAAAACTCAGAAATGGGCATTGAACCCTGTCGAGACCCAACAACGGGTGTTTAAAGAATTGCTCTTAAAAGCTCAAAATACGGCTTTTGGAAAAGACCATCATTTTAAGGATATACAAAATCACACCGATTTTATAGCTCGGGTTCCCGTTCGGGATTACGAAGGTTTAAAAAGTTATGTTGACCGTATCATTGAAGGAGAATTGGATGTTTTATGGCCGGGAAAACCCCTGTATTTTGCCAAAACATCGGGTACTACATCGGGTGCTAAATACATTCCCTTGACCAAAGATTCGTTGCCTTACCACATTAAAGCTGCCAGAAATGCCATCTTGGAATATATTTATGAAACGGGGAAAGCGGATTTCGTTGATGGTAAAATGATTTTTTTACAAGGGAGTCCAATACTGGAACAAAAAAACCGTATTAATTTCGGAAGACTCTCCGGTATCGTAGCGCATTATGTGCCACAATATTTGCAAAAAAATCGATTGCCCAGTTGGAAAACCAATTGTATAGAAGATTGGGAAACAAAAGTAGATTTGATAGTAGAAGAGACCGTTGATCAAGACTTGACCGTGATTTCAGGAATACCGAGTTGGGTTCAGATGTATTTCGAAAAACTACAAAAGAGAGAAAGCAAACCCGTTGGTGATATTTTTAAGAATTTTCATTTGTTTATTTATGGAGGTGTTAATTATGAACCTTATCGCGCTAAATTTGAACAGTTAATAGGTAGAAGTGTACCTTCTATAGAGTTGTTTCCGGCTTCGGAAGGTTTTTTCGCATATCAGGATAGTCAAGATGAGAAGGGATTATTATTATTATTAGATGGTGGCATTTTTTATGAATTTATTCCGACAACAAGCTTTTTTGATGCTCAACCCATCCGATTAACTATTGGCGAGGTAGCATTAGGCGTTAATTATGTATTGGTTGTCTCTACTAATGCCGGATTGTGGGGATATAATATGGGCGATACCGTTCAATTTACCTCACTAAAACCGTATAGAGTCGTTGTGTCAGGACGTATTAAGCATTTTATTTCGGCTTTTGGAGAGCATGTAATTGGAAAGGAAGTAGAATTGGCTATACAAATTGCCATGCGCGGAACCAAGATTCAAGTCAATGAATTTACAGTGGCACCTCAGATTGCACCGGAATCGGGCTTACCTTTTCACGAATGGTTTATCGAATTTGGCGAGGAACCGGAAGATTTGGAGATGTTTGCCTTAAAGATTGATCAAGCCATGAGAGAACAAAATGTATATTATGATGACTTAATTGCAGGGAAGGTATTGCAAACCTTGAAAATTACTAAGGTTGTTCCGGAGGGTTTTCATAATTATATGAAATCCATAGGCAAGTTGGGAGGGCAAAATAAATTGCCCCGATTGAGTAACGACCGGGTGATAGTAGACAAATTAATTATAAAGAAATAACCTATATTTGCAGGTTAAATAAGAAGTATTAAACCTGAATGAGCGGATTGTTTATTGTAAATGGTCTTCATATCAGGAGCAGAGTTGAAAAAAAGCCATTTATGAAAGAGATAAAAAACATATCCAGAACAAGAGCACAGATATCATCTGCGGCTGTTGAACGTATGTATATTACCATGCGTCATTTGTTTAATAGAGGTTTTTATAAACCAATGGGAATTTCTGGCGACACCTTAAGAGAAGCCTTGTTGGAATTACGCCCAGAAATATACGGTTCTATAGCTGAGGAAAAAGTTGAATTAAACGGTTTGTTATACGTAATTGAACGTTTACCTATAGGGATAGAGGAATGTAGATATATTAATTTGACATCTGATGAAGGATATTCCTTTTCTCATTTTCAGGCCATAGTTCCTCCTAAAAGGAGGAGAAACTGTTATCGTATCGACGAAGAACAAATGAATATTGAAATTACTAGAGGTCGATCAGATATCTATGATGTTTTAACGCATTTGACTTTTATTTTTGTAGAATCTCATAAGATAAAAAACAGGGTATTAATTGGTGAAGATGGAAAAGTAACCCGTGATTGGCTTAAAATAGAACATGCGGTTAACACAGAAGAACCCTTGTCATTAATAGAAAAAGAAATTGCAATTTCGCATTTGTCAAATGTTTTAGGACGTTCCTTTTCGGAGGTTTTGACCGTTTATGATGGATTTGCTATTCCAGAAAACCCAGATCGTTTTTTAGATGTGATTTATTGGTTGGGAAAATTAGCCATTGAAGAAGAGGTGGATAACAATAAACGAACCATTACTTTTAGTCCAATTTTACGCGAACGATTGGGGCATCATATCTATGGCGAAATGTGGTCTGATAACATCAAAAATCACCTTAAAAAACAGGGTTTATTAGAGAGACCTATACATATTATCAGTGCCAATATGCATAGCGTCATGAATTCTATTTTTGCACCAACGGTTCTGAAAAAACATTTGAAGGGGCAATCGGAATTAGAAGTTTATGAAGAGTTGAGTAAATCGGAAAATGGCGAATTGAGAGAGCTGGTTTATGACCGAGCTATTCACGAAGGAATGAGTTTTTTACCAGATACATCAGGAACGAATATCGACGTTCAAATCTTTGATACAGCCTTAATTGATTTTCCAAACACCGCTTTTGCTGCGCAAAAAATAACCGAAGAAAAACCGGTTATTATAGTGATGGACTATGCATTCGGAGAACAGGCCTATGAAACGATAGACGAATTGTTAAAACCGTTTCACAAACATACTTTTCTAAATGTAGTTTCCGTTTCTATTATGGGGAAAGCAGGTATATTGGTAGGTGGAAAAGGCGATATTATGATTCCCTTTGCACATATTAATGAAGGTACGGGCGATAATTACCCCTTAGAAAATGAGTTGACTACTGCTATGTTTGAAGGACATGACATCGCTGTAGTAGGTGGAACGATGGTTACGGTTTTGGGAACTTCATTACAAAATAAAGACTTGTTGAAATTTTTCCACGATTCTACCTGGGGAGTTATTGGTTTAGAGATGGAAGGAGCACATTACCAAAAGGCGATACAATCGGCTTCGAAAATTAGAAAGAGCATTCCGCCAAATGTAAAAGTCCGTTATGCTTACTATGCTTCTGATAATCCTTTGGAAACCGGAAGTACTTTAGCATCTGGAGGATTGGGGTCTACAGGTGTAAAACCGACCTATTTAATTACAATAAAGATTTTAGAACAAATATTCAATATCATTTAATATGGAGAAACATTCAGAGCAAGCCAGTCAAGAAATTGATTTAAAATATGTTTATAGTAGCTTAGGAAATTTCTCAACAAATATCGGTTTAAGATTTTATCGATTTTTGATGTTTATTAAAAAGCATTATTTAGTATTACTGGCCTTAATTCTTGTAGGGACTGGATTGGGATATTTTATGGATGCGATGCAGCCAAAATTATTGAGACATGATTTTATCGTTGTTCCCAATTTTGGAAGTGTAGATTTCTTATATCAATCACTACCTAAAAGGTCTTTTGTTGAAGAGAAAATAAGCCAGCATGAGATGAATGGCTTTGAAGAAATCAAAGATATTAAGATTGAACCTATCACGGATATTTACCAATTTTTAACGGATAAAAGTGAAAATCTCGAGCCTTTCAAAATTATTAGTGAACGCGGAGGGGATCTCAATAAACTTTTGGTTAATCCGATTGTTGCAAAGAATTATAAGTTCCACTTAATCAGTGTATATACCAAGGGCAAGATTAATCCTGTTGAGATAACGAATAATTTATTTAAACAACTAAATGCTCAGAAATACTATTTGCAAAAGCAGCATACGGCCTTGGTAAACAATCAAATTAAAAAACAAGAAATTCTAAATTCGTTAAAGCAAATTAACGATGTCATTAACAGTATGGGTAATATGGATCGTACTATTAATCCACAGGGATTGGCAATAAACAACTATATGGATATCGATGATCTTTTCACTAGAAAAGAGCGTATACTCGATAATATATCTAAGATAGAATCCGATATAGAGGAACAATCTAAAGTGGTTTATGTTGTTGACTCTATGATGGGTAGTAAGGCTGGTGGGATTCTTGAAAATAGAAAAGTGTTGTTTCCATTGCTATTGATATTGTTGTTCCTAACGGCAGTTGGGGGTAGAAACTTTATTAAAAAATATAAAACAATAAGCGAAAACAAATGGAGCTAAGATGAATTGGAATTCAACAAATTTGGAGGGATGCATTGTTCTTGAACCCAAAGTTTTTTTGGATTCGAGGGGGTATTTTATGGAGAGTTTTAATCAGAAAACTTTTGATGAAATCACGCAGCAATCGATTCGATTTGTGCAAGATAATCAGTCGTTGTCCTCCAAAGGGGTATTAAGAGGACTGCATTATCAAACCGGTGAGTTTTCTCAATCCAAATTGGTTCGTGTACTTCAGGGAAGTGTATTAGATATAGCTGTAGATATACGACCGGGTTCTAAAACGTTTGGACAGTATCATTCCGAAATATTAACAGCTGAAAATCAGAAGCAAGTATTTATACCCAAGGGATTTGCTCATGGGTTTTTGGTATTGAGCGATACGGCCTTGTTTTCTTATAAATGTGATCAATATTATAATGCAGCGTCAGAGGGAGGAATCCTTTTTAGCGACTCCTTTTTAAATATAGATTGGCAGTTTTTAATCAGCGATTGCATGATCTCTGACAAAGATTTAAAACTCCCTGAATTTAGTAAAGCAAGAGCGGTATGGTAGTTTTGGTAACCGGTGCTGGAGGACAAGTAGGACAAGCGATACAATCAATTTCAGTAAAACACACAGAAATTGATTTTGTTTTTTGTGATTCTTCGTTCTTGGATATTACGGATAAAGAGAAATGCCAAAGTATATTTGAACAATACCGTCCCCAATACTGTATTAACACGGCCGCATATACGGCTGTTGATCGTGCAGAAGTTGAAGCGGAACGGGCTTTTGAAGTCAATGTAAACGGTGTTGAAAATTTGATAAGCAGCTGTTTAGAAATGGGAACGGTTTTGATGCATCTTTCAACGGATTTTGTTTTTGATGGATGTCAAGATTGGCCCTATACTGAGGATGATTTACCCAATCCTCAAACCGTTTATGGAAAGACGAAGTGGGAAGGTGAAAGCGCAATCCGCAAGCGTATGGAAAAATATTATATTGTTCGTACGTCTTGGGTATATTCCGATTTTGGGCATAATTTTATGAAAACGATGCAGAAATTGGCTAAGAATCAGCAGGAAATAAACATAGTAAATGATCAAATAGGAACACCTACACACGCTGTTGATTTAGCTGGTGCGATTTTTGAAATGATTAGTAAAGATGATGGAGGTTATGGGACCTATAACTATAGCAGTACCGGGGCCTGCAGTTGGTATGAATTTGCTTTGGAAATTTTTAAGGTTCAAAACATCAAAACAATCGTTCATCCAATCAGCAGTTCATCCTATCCAACATCGGCTATAAGGCCTAAATACAGTGTGTTAGACAAACAAAAAATAAACAATAAATTCGGAGTATTGCCACCTGTATGGCAAGCTTCAATACCTAAGTTGTAAGGGTTTTTTTAGAGCCTTTACAAGATTACTATAATTATGAATAAAAAAGTACTATTTGTTTTCGGAACACGACCAGAGGCTATTAAAATGGCACCTCTGGTAAAAGCATTTCAAGCAGTGTCTGAGTTTGAAACCAAAGTTTGTGTTACAGCACAGCACAGAGAAATGTTAGACCAAGTCTTGGATTTTTTTGGGATTATACCCGATTTTGATTTGGACATTATGGAGCCAAACCAGACCTTAAATAGTATAACTGCAAAAATTTTAGTGGAAATGAAATCGGTTTTAGATGTTTTTAAACCCGATTTAGTTTTTGTACATGGGGATACTACTACAACCATGGCGGCTAGTATTGCAGCTTTTTATTCCGGAGCAAAAGTCGGACATATAGAAGCGGGATTGCGTACGTTTAATAAGCATTTGCCCTTTCCAGAAGAAACCAACAGACGGATAACGAGTGTGGTTGCCGATTATCATTTTGCACCTACGCAGACGTCTAAAGACAATTTGATTCAAGAACGTATAGCAGAAGACACCATATTGATTACCGGAAATACTGTAATAGATGCTTTACTTGAAAGCGTTGCCAAAGTACAGCAAATAAAACATCCGGAAATTGAACGATTAAAAGAATTGATAAACCCAAAGCAACAAGTCATCTTAATTACCGGACATCGTAGAGAAAATCACGGTGCGGGTTTTATTAGTATTTGTGAAGCTTTAAAAGAAATTGCACTCCAGAATCCGGAGATGTTATTGGTTTATCCGGTTCACCTTAATCCAAATGTTCAAGAACCGGTCAATAGAATATTGGGAAATATTTCCAATATAAAATTGATACATCCGTTGTCCTATCCTGCGTTTATTTGGTTGATGGATCGATCAAAAATCATCATAACGGATAGTGGAGGCGTTCAGGAAGAAGCACCGAGTTTAGGAAAACCGGTATTGGTTATGAGAGAAACCACAGAGAGACCCGAAGCGGTACTCGCCGGGACTGTTATATTAGTAGGGACAGACAAAGAAAAAATAGTTAAGGAAACACAAGATCTTATTGATAATCCTTCCAAGATGGAACGAATGAGTCAGCTCCACAATCCGTATGGAGATGGAAAAGCTTGTGAGAGAATTGTAGAATTTATAAAAACAACATAAGATGAATCAACCCACTGTTTCCATGATTGGTTTAGGGTATATCGGTTTACCAACCGCTGGATTGATGGCGAGTAAAGGACTTTTGGTCAAAGGCGTTGATGTAAATACCAAAGTAGTAGATACCATTAATCAAGGTAAAATTCATATCGTTGAACCTTTGCTAGACGACATTATTTTTAAAGTTGTTCAAGATAAAAAATTAGTAGCATCAACTGTAGTGACCCATTCAGAGGTCTATTTAATTGCAGTTCCAACACCATTTAAAGACGCATTTGAGCCCGATTTAAAATATGTTGAGATGGCTACGCGAATGATTATTCCCGTTTTAAAAGCACAGGATTTAGTTATTATCGAATCGACTAGTCCAGTAGGGACTACTGAAAAAATGCAAGCCTTGATCAACCAAGAGCGACCGGAATTAGTAGGTCAATTTTTTATGGCCTATTGCCCCGAACGGGTTTTGCCTGGTAATGTGATTTACGAGTTGGAACACAATGATCGCGTGATAGGGGGTGTTGATCAAGATTCTACCGATAAGGGGATGGCGTTTTATAGTCAATTTGTTAAGGGAACTTTACATCCTACAAACGCTAGAACTGCGGAGATGTGTAAACTCGTTGAAAACTCGTCTCGGGATGTACAAATAGCTTTTGCCAATGAATTGTCGATGATTTGTGACCGGGCAGCAATCAATGTGTGGGAATTAATTGCCTTGGCCAATAAACATCCTCGTGTGAATATATTACAACCAGGAACAGGAGTAGGCGGGCATTGTATAGCAGTAGATCCGTGGTTTATCGTTTCAGCATTCCCTGAAGAGTCTAAAATTATTAGATCGGCTCGCGAAATCAATAACTTTAAAACGGAATGGGTCATTGAAAAAGTTAAGAATGCAGCTTTAAGATTTGAATTAGAAAATCATAGAAAACCAATCATTGCCTGTATGGGATTGGCTTTTAAACCAGATATAGATGATTTAAGAGAAAGCCCGGCAGTACATGTTGTCGAGGCACTAAAAGCCGAAAATTTACAGTTATTAATTGTAGAACCAAATGTGCAGCAGAGTCATGAGTTTGAATTAACAGACATAGCTAGCGTTATAGAGAAGGCTGATTTGGCTGTTTTCTTAGTAGCCCATAAGGAATTCAAAGGACTGAAATTAAATCAAATCATATTAAATTTTTGTAATTATGATAAATAAATAGAGCCCACTGCTTGTATTCCTATTTATTATCATTTGTGTAAGTTGTAATAAAAAATGGATTGCCAAAGAGGTTATTTCTCCTGAAATAGTGACGTCTTTCGACATTCCACTTACAGATTCTAAAGATGATGTAGCCGCATTTCCATAGGCTAACGGGAATGTAGAGAAATATGATCATTTCGTTTTTGGATGAAAATGGGATTTCCCTATTTGAATAGGAAGATAAATAGGATTGTTTTCCGGGAAGCTATATACAAGTCACCCCATTTATTATGCTAGTTATTAAGGAACTAAGAGTGAATATAGTAAGGCGAAGTTTATGAATATAACTAATTTTTGTTATGACAATCTAACGGAGATCAAGGATTTTACCATCTTTAATAAAACTTGGTAAACGGATTTGGAATAAGCCTAATGTTGTAGGAATATAATATAACAAAGACAAAAAACATTTAATTGCTTTCCAAAAGGAGGTTCGTGCTTAGAACAGCACTATTGAAGAACGGGGATGCAATCGTTTGGGATAAAGTTCCTTATTCTGAAGAATGTACCGATTCGAAATCAGCTGTTTTAAACAGGTTTATATCACAGCTATAAAGTAATGGAAAATATTGAAGTAGAAATATTTTTTTACAACGAATTATAATAAACTAAGAGTTAATACAAAAGAGGAGATCATGGCATCGAGCATCTAGATAATGAACTATAAAGTTGCGTTAGTTATTAGAGAAGCGATAAAGCAGGTACAGAAATTGTTGTTGAATTTGGAAAAGAACGACAAAATATCGAAGCAGTAGTTTTTTATGCCGCTGGTGAAGATTTTATGCCCGACAATTTTGAATATCAAAAGCAAAGGCTAAAATGGCTTCGTATTTGCAGATTAGAAAAACCTTCAGCAATACTATTTTAGCAGACAAGGGTGACAAAACCAATGTAAAAGTATATTACTTAAATAAGAAACAAACAGGAACAGCTTTAAAAAGGGGGTGTTTATAATCTACGAAAAAACAAATTCATCGCATGGAGAGCGTTTAATATACTTTTCAATAGATGGGGAGAGTTAGAGATTATGAGCACTGCTTTAGATAAGTACACGATAAATTAAATACATTTAGTTATGTTGATGAGATTGCACAGAACGGCAAATTTTTTATACAGAAAAAAAATTCCCTTTTTACCTAGAGCCATTTATGTTTTACAATATTTGGTATCTAATTCGGCAGTACCGGCTTCGGTCCAAATTGGAAAACGAACTAAGTTTGCCTACAGAGGCATTGGCCTAGTTATTCATAAAGAAGCAGTTATTGGTGACGATTGTATGATCGGTCAAGGAATGACCATTGGCGGTAGGAGCAAACACATCGCTGTTCCTATTATAGGAAACAATGTCTATATGGGAGCGGGATGTAGAGTGCTTGGGCCTATTACTATTGGAGATAATGTTATAATTGGTCCTAATTCAGTCGTGCTAGAAGATGTCCCTTCTAATTGTATTGTTGTAGGAATTCCAGCAAGAATTATCAAGACAGGAATCAAGGTAGAAGATTTTGTATAGTGCGTAAAGCAATAAAGGTAGTATGCTTCAAAAAACAGTTATAAAGGATTTAATCGTAAATAATTTATCGCAAGGGTTACAATTCGGGTCGAGATGGTTTTTAAACATCGTATTGTTATCTATTTTGGGAGGGCAATTGTTTGGGGAATTTTCATTTCTATACTCTATATCAAATATTTTAGTGCCCATTTTGCCATTTGGTAGTTATGTATTCTTGATGAAGGAAACCTATAGTGCAGAAGGTGGAATAGCACCTTTTATAACTTCATTACAAATTCAATTCGTGTTTTTCATCGTATTGGTTTTGTTTGCAAGTTTGCTACTTGTGTTTATAGATTATAGTCCTGCTTATCGGATATATGTAGCTCTTTTATTGGGGTATATTTTCAGCTTTAATACTTTGTTTTTCTATTACTTAAAAGGTTTTGGGAATTTTTTGTTTGAGTTAAAGATCAATATCTTTTTAACGGCACTTTTGGTAGTATTGATTGGAGTAGTTTATTATTACCCACAGATCGACATTGATTACTTATTTGTAATACTTATATTGATTAATTTATTAACCAGTATGGTATCGGTTTGTTTCTCTAAGGTCATCACCTTTAAAGAGCTGAAAGCGGTTTTTGATTTTGATGTTTCAAAAGTAGTACAGGGCTTTAAAGAAAGAAAGTTTTTTGGATTTCAAGATGTCGTTACAGCCTCTTTTTCTCAAGGAGGGATGTTGTTATTGCCGCTTTTAATAACAGATGTTATGTATGGAGGATATAGAGCTTTTTTGTTAATTGCGACCCCATTCTCCTTGCTGAATTTGGCTTTTTCTCAAGTTTTATTGAATCAAATTAAAGGGAAAACGACCGAATTTATTGGGAAAACATTTCATCAGTTACAATTGATTTTTGTAAGTTTATTATTGATTATTTTAGGATTGATGTATTTTTTAAGAGAATACATCCTGTTGTACTTGGTTAAACAAGAAATGACATCTGAGAACAATATGAGTTTTATACTGATTTGTGTTTTAATATTGAGTAGTTTCTTATATTCGGGTTACGAGATGGTTCTGGTTGCACTAGATAAACAAAAAGTTCGCTTCTCCATTATGATTTTGGGGGCGATCACCAATCTAGTAGCTATTTTCTTATTATTGCCTAAATATGGACTTACAGGAGCTGTCTTTACAACAACAGTTTCTGCCTTCGTTGTTTTTATAATTATATGTTTAGTGTCTGAAATTTATTTATCAAAAAATAATACAAAATAAAATATGTGCGGAATTCTAGGCAGCATTAATGTGCCATTTGATAATATTGTTTTAGATACGATTAAACACCGCGGTCCAGATAGTGGGGAAATTAAAAAGATTGAATTTGACAAGGATACCGTTTTATTAGGGCATAGACGATTGGCCATAGTTGATTTATCGATTACAGGACATCAACCGATGAGTACTGTTGACGAGCGTTTTACAATAATTTTTAATGGAGAGATTTACAACCATCTCGATTTGCGAGATAAATTACCTGGAATTGTTTTTAAGGGAACTTCAGATACGGAGACAATCCTTCATTATATGGCTGTCTTCGGCATTGAATCGGTTTGTGATTTCAACGGGATCTTTAGTTTTTCGTTGGTGGATCGACAATTAAAAAAAATGTATATAGTTCGTGATTTATATGGTGTTAAGCCGCTTTATTATCATTTAGATGATAATAAATTAATTTTCTCATCGGAGTTACGACCTTTTAAAAAGTTACTAAAAAGTGAGTTGGACAAAGATAATTTGGCGGAGTTGCTAAAATTGAGATACAGTCCTGCTCCAGATACTTTATTCGACAACATTAAAAAAGTAAGGCCGGGTCATATATTGGAATACGATCTAAATTCTCATTCCCATAAGATTTACACTTTTATAAAAACCATACAAATTCAGCGCAATTATGGTTTTAATAAGGCTTTGGATCAATATGGGATATTGTTTGAAAAAGCAGTACAACGCCAATTGATGGCGGATGTAGAAGTGGGATCCTTGTTAAGCGGGGGTATTGATTCTGCCTTGGTGACTTATTTTGCACAGAAACACAGTGAAAAAAAAATAAAAACTTTTACGGTTGGCTTTGAAGAACAGAGTTATAGTAATGAAATTGAAGAAGCAACTTATACAGCCAACTTTTTAAATACGGAGCATCAAAATATTATTATTAATGCGAGTAATTTTAAAGAAGTATTCGAGGAAACTTGTAGAATAGTTGAAGAACCTTTAGGAACCACGTCTATACTACCGATGTATTACCTAAATAAAGAGGTTAGTAAGCACTTAAAGGTTGTATTAACAGGACAAGGGGCTGATGAACCGCTAGGGGGATACGCCAAGTATAGAGGGGAATTATTACGCGAACGTATACCGTCAGTTGTATTTGATATGGCGAAACCGGTCGCTAGGATTTTAAAAAAGGAACAATGGATACGTGCTGCTTTTTCACTATCGGAAAGGGACACCAAAAAGCGATTCGAAAAGATTTATGCCCTTTTTTCGGATAAGGAAATAGCACAGTTAATTCGTGTCAAGGATTACAAAAGTGCGCAGAACATTACCTACTTCTATGATTTGATTAACGGAATAAACAAAAGAGATGTAGAGGTGATGATGAGTCTGGATATGAGGATGAATTTAGCCGATGATTTGTTGATGTACACCGATAAGGTATCGATGAATTTTTCCATAGAGACCCGCGTTCCAATATTGGATATAGAATTGATGAATTTTGTAGAATCCTTACCTTTTGATTATAAAATCAAAAATGGTGAAGGCAAATTTATTCACAAAGAATTTGCGAAGACGATTTTACCGCAAGAAATTATATATAGACCTAAGAAAGGTTTTATGTCACCTACTGAAAAATGGTTTAGAGAAGACCTAGGAAACTACTATTATGATTTATTACAAAATGACCAAACAGCGTTCTTTGATGTCTTTAATAAAATAGAAGTCTTAAACATTTTTAAGCAACATAAATTGGGATTTAATAAAGAAAAGCAGATATTTACCCTTTTGTCACTTTATTACTGGTTCAAAAACTTCTAAAATTCACCAATGAACATTGCAATAATTACTTCACGTTATCCAAAAGAAAATGACCCATACAGACATATGTTTGTCCATGTACGGGCGATGTATTTTATAGAACAAGGAGTTAAGTTAACCGTCTTTGTACCTTCGAAGGATGTAGAACAGTATAATTATCAAGGTGTTGACGTAGTTTGTGATAGTTCGAAGAATATTTGTAAAGTTTTGCATCAATACGATTTACTGTATTTGCATTTACTCAATTTTTATCCAAAAACAGATGGTGGTTTTGTTATTTATAAAGAAATTATAAAGAGTAAATTTAATGTAGCGCTTTTTATACATGGCGCAGATGTACTCAAATATCCGGATTATTTGTACGATTTTAGTTTTACTCCTTTGGGTATAACTAAATATCTTTATTTCAATTATTGGAATCATTATTGGATGAAGTTTTTTTTAAATAAAATTGATAGGGGCAACAAATATTTGATTTTAACGCCCTCTAAGTGGATGAAAGAGCACACGGAATCAATTTTTAAAAGAAAATTCGCGTCTTTTTACAATCTTCCCAATGGCATAGATACCGACTTGTTTGACCTGCCATCAAATTTTGAAAACCGATTTAAAGTAATTACAATTAGACCCTTGTCAGATCCTAAATATGGCGTAGATACTGCTATTGAAGTGATGAGGCAATTGCCCAAAGAGTTTACTTTAGACATCTATGGGAAAGGCTTTCTTAGGAAAAAGTACCAAAAAATGATAGACGATTATAATTTGCAAGATCGTGTTCAAATTATAGAAACTTTTATTGAAAGAAGCTCGATTAGTGACTTGTTTTCAAGATATGGAATCTTCTTTGCTTTTACTTCTTTTGATTCTCAAGGAGTAATCATGTGTGAAGCCATGGCTAGTCGGTTATTAACGATTAGCAATCCTATAGCGGCCATTCCTGAGTTTATACAAGATGGTAAAACAGGACTGCTAGGCAACGATTATGTAGAAATTGCAGAAAAGATAATTGCAGTCACTAAGGACCAAGAACGATACGAAGAAATAACCCAAAATGCCAGAGTTTCCATGGAGCAAATTTATTGGAGAACTACTGGTGCTAAAGAATTAAAACTTTTAAGGGAATTAGTTGAAAAATGAAATGGTAATAAAAGTAAAAGTCCTAAACAATATTATTTTAATGTTGCTTATTCCAGTTTTAATTGTTGATATGCTCAATGGTTTTCTCTTGGAGAAGCAAATAATTTTGCCTGTTTCTGTAAGTCAGCTGTATAAATTAGTTATTATTGGTTTGATGCTTTTCCGATTTTTACTTGATTTCAGTATTTTGAGATTAATTGGAGGGCTCTTTTTTATTCTATTATTGGGTAGTCTTTATAGATTTTCTTTTTTTGAAGAACCGTTACTTACACTCTTTGACGATTCTATAAAAATTTTTAAGTATTTAACCCCCTTAATTGCCTTTGTTTATTTTAGGGAAATAATGTACTTAAACGATGATAATTTATTAAATAAATACTTTAAATGGATTAAATTCTCCTACGCTATTTTAGCGGGTAATCTTTTACTTAAATTCGTTGGATTGGGGTATCCTATGTACACAGTAGGAGATATCGGGACTAGGGGGTATTTTTATGCTGGAAATGAAATATCGGCTTTGCTATTAATATTGTCGGTGATATTGGGATATTACTATTGGGAAATAAAGAATAGTAAAAGAAACTTCATCTGGTGTCTAGTTATGAGTCTTATTCTAGGTTTCTTAATAAGTTCCAAAACGGGAATGGTCGGAATCCTCTTGGTGTTTGCCTTAATTGCTTTTGATCCGAGGAAAATAAATTTCGCACATAAGAATTTCAGAAAATCACTGTTAATAGCGGTAAGTCTATTGCCTGTTTTTATATGGGGAACTTATACTTTTATTGTCAATTCGGCAATACTTACGCGTTTCACTCATTTTTGGGCAAGAATGGATTTCTTTACTTTTATGATGTCTAGTAGGAATCTTTATTTCCAAAAGATGATTCCAATCTATCAAGATCAATATTCCTGGATTGAAAAACTAATTGGAGGCGGACAAAACTATTATGAGGACTTACTTGGACAAATCATCGAAATAGATATTTTGGATATATTTTTTGCTTATGGATTTGTTGGCACCATAATTTTTGTAGTTTTAATAGGAATTCTTTTGATATTTGCCAAAGGATTGATTAATAAAAAAGAATATCCTTATGCTCGTCTGAGTTACTTTATGATTATTGTTTTAGTTTTGATTTCTTGTTTATCAGGACATATATTTAACTCAGGTATAGCGGGACTTTTTATTGGTTTTTTATTTTCGTTAATGTTTTTTAAAAACAGTAAAATCACATGTACAGAAAAACAATTGGATTAGTCGCGTTTATCTTTGGTGCAGCACTACCATTATCTACAAAATTAGGTAACGTTAGTTTAGGTGCATTGATGGTGTTGATTCTTATTTGGATTGTCAAAGAACGAGCTTTTTTTGAAAGGAAATCTTATAAAAAGCAGCTTTTACTATCGACTTTTGTTATATTCTTCATTATTCTTTACGGACTTCTATTCACTATCGATTTCTCTAGGGGAACCACAATGATTGGAAGAAGTATTTCTTATGTAGTGGTACCGTTCGTATTGTTTTTTGTATCGAGGGATTTGCTAAACTTACTAAAGGATGCAGCTTTAAAAGGGATTATTTATGGAACTACTGTAGCGGCCACAATCCTTTTGTCTAATAATTTCATTAAATACTTTACCGCTAAAAAGGCATTCGTTATTGATGGTGATTTGTTTAATTATTACTATACTTATTTAGAATTTGCTGCTATTTTAAAAATGCATCCGACCTATTTAGGTATGTATTTTTTAACAGCGCTTTCGGCCTTGTTATTTGCTAAAATCCCGATTAATAAAAACTTACAGATCGCTATAGGTGGATTGTTTTTAATTACCATTGTTTTTCTTAATTCACGTACGGTTCTATTGTTTACACTGTGTTTGTTTTTCCTAATTCTTATACAAACTTTAAGGAAATTCTACGTTCAAAATAAGCGCTACTTTTACGGGTTAATTGTTTTCATTTCTGTTCTCGGTATCGGAACTTTACAACTACTTAAGGACACTTATTTGTATTCTAGAGTAACAACGGAATTGAGTTGGGAACTTACCAAAAATGTCAATACGGCATACAACAATAAACATAAGGCCGACTCTCGTTTGTCTAGATGGATTGTTACACTTGATTTAATTCAAGAGAAACCAATCTTTGGACATGGAACGGGGTCTAGTGAAACCATATTGAAAGAGTTGTATATGAAAGAAGGGCTTACAAATTCTGCCCATAGTAATTATGATACGCATAATCAATATTTACATAATGCATTAGAATATGGCTTAGTAGGATTGTTTCTTTTTCTGTTTTATATAGTGGGAAATATAGTCACCGCAGTAAAACGTAGAAATTGGATTTCAGTTAGTTTTTTTGCGATGATTTTAATTTGCAGTGGATTTGAAAATATCTTTAAGTTTAATGAGGGTACGATCTTTATCGCTTTTTTCTCTAACATTTATATGTTCCTAAATACAAGAGAATGACGGTAGTTCTAAAATACAAATTGGTAATACTATTCGTAATCATTCAGTTTGTTTTGGATTTACTAACGAAGATTTACGGTCATCAATACGCGTTTTTAGTAGTTGGAATAAAAGCCATTAAATTGGTTTTTTTAGTATTGTTTTTCGGTATCCTTTGGAAGGAAAACAAAATAATTGAGTTACGGCTATATGTATTTTTAACAGGCTCTTTTTTAGTAGGACAGCTGGTGCTTTTCTATCATAAGACCGCCGATTTCTACCACATATTATTAGCTTCTAAAGAACTGGTCTTATTGCTTTTTCCATTTGTTTTTTGGAATTATCTCTTGCAATTACCCAAAGACGATAAGGCTTATAAACAGTTGAAATTGGTTTTTGAACTTTTCATTATATTTATTGTAATTACAAGTCTTTTTGGAATTGTTTTTCCGACTCCATTTCTCAGAACTTATGGCGAGACGATACGTTTCGGTACTATGGGATTGCTGCATAAATCAATTACAGCAAGTTATTTTTATATAACGGCTCTTTCTTACTTTTATCAAGAACAGTCCAAGGGAACAAAATATAAAATAGGACTGGCGTTAACAGTGATAGCGAGTCTCTTCGTGGGAACAAAGGCCGTTTATTTATTCGTGTTTTTATTGGCGATTTATCATATTATTAGACGAAAGTATTATAAACAAAAAATGTTTTATATCGTACTATCTGGCTTCTTACTGTTTATGTCTTTTTTCCATCAGTATCTACTAAATAAGTTTAAGTATGTATTTGATGTTCTCTATAACGTTTATATTGATGCAGGGTTTTTGAGTGCAATCACATCGATTAGAGATCAGCGATTTGTAGAAAACAGCTTGTTTTATTCGGAGCATTGGACGTTTTTGAATTACCTATTTGGTGGTAGAATAGTCAATCAAGCTTTTTTTGAGCTTAGTGTATTAGATATTATGGTGTTTTTTGGAATTTTCGGAGGGATATACTACCTATATACAGCATATAAACTCATTTTAAATGCCAAAATAGAGAAAAAAAATTGTTTTTTTAAAATTTCGCTAGCTACTGTCTTTTTTGTTTCTATTTTTGCAGGGCAATTTTTTATAAATATATCCGCGATTACTATCGTTTTATTAGGCTTCTTTTTTATTCTAAATGAGAAGGAAGAGAACCTCTAATTTCAATCATTAATGAATAAATATTCTTCGCGAATTCAAATACTCGGCTCGAATATCGATAATTTAAGTATGGATGAAACCATGGCTGTTATTGACCATTCGATAGACAATAAAACCCCCATCTTACATACGGTTGTCAATGCAGCAAAGATTGTTGCAATGAAAACGAATCTGGAACTTAGGCAAAGTGTAAACGAAGCTGATTTAATTAATGCCGATGGGATGGCGGTAGTTTGGGCTTCTAAATTTCTAAAAAAACCCTTGAAAGAAAGGGTATCTGGTATCGATCTTTTTACTAACTTAGTAGAAAGAGCGGCACAGAAAGGCCGGTCAGTTTATCTATTAGGAGCTAAAGAAGAGGTGGTTACTGCTGTGGCGAATAAGTTTCAAAGTACTTATGGAGCAACAACAGTGGCAGGCTATCAGCATGGATATTTTAGTAAAGAAGAGGAACTTAGTATAGTACAACAAATCGTAGACAGCAAAGCGAGTTACTTATTTGTAGCGATGAGTTCTCCTAAAAAGGAATTGTTCTTACATGGCTACAGAGAAATGCTTTCAAGCGTCGGTTTTATTATGGGTGTAGGCGGGAGCTTTGATGTGGTTTCAGGAAAGGTCAAGCGCGCTCCGTCTTGGATGCAAAATTTGGGGTTGGAATGGTTTTATAGATTTATTCAGGAGCCCAAACGAATGTGGAAAAGGAGTTTTATTGAAAACGGGAAATTTGTCATCATGGTTTTTAAAGAAAGATTCTCAAACTAGAAAGGTATGAAGAGAATATTAATTACGGGAGCTGCTGGTTTTTTAGGTTCTCATTTATGCGACCGGTTTATCTTGGAAGGATACCACGTGATTGGTATGGACAATTTAATTACGGGCGATTTAAAAAACATAGAACACCTTTTTAAGCTCGAGCATTTTGAGTTTTATCATCACGATGTAACCAAGTTTGTTTTTATACCTGGAGAATTGGACTATATACTGCATTTCGCGTCGCCTGCTAGTCCGATTGATTATCTTAGAATTCCGATTCAGACTTTAAAAGTAGGGTCTTTAGGAACTCACAATCTATTGGGTTTAGCGCGTGTAAAGAAAGCGCGAATTCTCATCGCATCAACGTCTGAGGTTTACGGTGATCCATTGGTGCATCCACAGACTGAAGAGTATTATGGGAATGTAAACACGATTGGACCCAGAGGGGTTTATGATGAAGCCAAACGTTTTCAAGAGTCGATGACTATGGCATACCACACTTTTCATGGTGTAGAGACGAGAATAGTTCGTATTTTCAATACTTACGGTCCTCGTATGCGACTTAACGACGGTCGAGTAATTCCCGCTTTTATAGGACAAGCACTTAGAGGCGAAAATTTGACCATTTTTGGAGACGGTATGCAAACCCGATCTTTTTGTTATATAGACGATCAAGTAGAGGGAATTTTCAGACTATTACATGCCGACTATGCATTTCCGATAAATATTGGAAATCCAGATGAGATTACCATTTTGGATTTTGCTCGAGAAATTTTAGAACTTACTGGAACGGATCAAAAATTGATGTATAAAGAGCTGCCGCTGAATGATCCTTTACAAAGACAACCCGATATTACAAAAGCAAAGAATATATTGGGATGGTCTCCAGTTATAGGACGAGAAGAAGGAATGAAACGTACCTTTGCGTATTTTAAATCCTTTACACCGGAAGAATTGCTCAAAGAGGAACATAAAGATTTTTCAAAATATATTAGTTAAGTGAAAAAAAGAAGAGGAAGGTATTCCAAATTTATTAGACCCATAACACTTATAATAGACTTAACCGTTTTAAATCTATTAGCCTTTTTTCTTTTGCCTGAATTTATTGGCAAAGGATGGTTTTATCTATTTATATCGACCAGTTGGTTGTTGAGTTCTTGGGTAACCATGTATTACGATGTGTTTCGTTTTACTAGAATTGTAAAAATATTTGAAAAAATATTTAAACAGTTTATTTTACAGTTCGTATTATATTTCGCTTATAACGGATTCTCCTCCCGTTTTTCAGAACCCAAACAACTGATTTTGTATGGCGTAATAACCATGATGGTTATTTCCATCATTAAGATAGGGATTTTTTACTCTCTTAAGGTTTTTCGTAGTCAGTACGGCGGTAATTATAGAAAAGTAGTTATTATAGGGAAGGGTAAAGAAGTCAAACAACTGCAAGATTTTTTTAATGAAAAAACAGAGTATGGATATAATCTTGTAGAAACTTTTAAAGATGAATCGGTCGATATTCAAGATGTACTTGACTATATAGAACAAGAGAAAATCGATGAAATCTATATTAGTTTGTATTTGGTTAGGACTAAGTCTTTTGCTAAAATAGTTGATTTTGCAGACAATAATCTCAAGGTTTTAAAATATATTCCCAAAGACGATGAGTTGATTGGTGATAATTACAATACAGAATATTATGACTTAATACCGATTATACCAAGACGAAAAATTCCTCTTGACAATCAATATAATCGTTTGATAAAACGCACTTTTGATTTGGTGTTTTCAACTTTTGTTATTGTATTTTTATTATCCTGGTTAATTCCTCTGATTTCGATTTTAATAAAGTTAGAATCAAAGGGGCCTATATTTTTTAAACAATTGCGAAATGGAATTAATAATGCAGAATTCGTGTGTTATAAATTTCGTTCTATGTATATAGCAGAAACTTGTGATGGACAACAAGCCTCAAAGGGTGATGCGAGAATAACCCGCTTAGGAAAATTCATTAGAAAAACCAGTATTGACGAATTACCTCAGTTTTTTAATGTATTTTTGGGGAATATGTCAGTAGTTGGACCTCGTCCGCACATGGTTGTTCATACCAAAATGTACGCCAAAAAGATTAATAAATTTATGGTAAGGCACTTGATTAAACCCGGAATTACCGGTATGGCCCAAACCCATGGCTATAGAGGTGAGGTTGAAAGTGATCGAGACATTATTAATCGTGTGAAATACGACATCTTTTATATTGAAAATTGGTCGGTTTTCTTAGATTTAAAAATTATTTATCTTACGATATACAACGTTTTTAAAGGAGAAGACAAGGCATATTAAGCGTAAAACACCAGATGAATAAAAAAATAGGTAGATACTCACATCTGATAAAATACATTGTTATTGGAATTGACTTATTAACAATGCTTTTGTTCTCTACATGGATATTAAGATTGGGTGTTACGAGTTATTTGTCCTTATGGCTTGCTGGAAGTTGGTTTCTTATTGCTTTTTATAACGAATTCTATAAGGTCTATCGCTTTACCAGTATTATTACCATTGTACAGAAGTTTCTCAAACAAATGCTGATCTATTTTCTGTGTTTCTTTGCTTCATTAGGTCTTTTAGAAATGCACTTAAATCGGTGGGATATTGTTTCCTATTTTGTATTGTTAAGTATTACCATATTTGGTATTAAGGTATTTATTTTTAATGTTCTAAAACAATACCGCCTTAGTTACGGTGGAAATAAGCGGTATGTCATGGTGTTGGGGAATTCTAAAACAACCCAAGAATTGGTCAACTTCTTTAATTTCAATCCCGAGTATGGGTATTACCTGCAAGAAATTATTGAGCCAGACCCCCTCACTAATCGAATCGATATTGAAGAAGTAAGCAGCTATATTAAGCAACACGGTATTGACGAAATTTATTGTTCGCTAAAAAGTATAGATTCTGACCAAGTATCCACTTTGTTTAATCTGGCTAAAAACAACTTCAAAACCATTAAATTTATACCGGATAATCACGAATTATTAATGCGCAAAATGGAGTTGCAATACTATGGTATTCATCCTTTATTAATGATTAATCAAACCCCACTAAGCGTTTTGTCTAATGCGTTCGTTAAGCGTTTCTTTGATCTGATTTTTTCCACAGTGATTATTGTTTTTATTTTGAGTTGGTTGGTGCCGATTATAGGATTGTGTATCCGAATTGATTCAAAAGGCCCCATCTTTTTTAAACAAAAGAGAAACGGATTGAACTATAGGGAGTTTAATTGCTATAAATTTCGCTCGCTATATATGGAAAACGCTAAAGAGGAATACAAACCCATTACTAAAAGGGATAGACGAGCTACGGTAGTTGGGGCTTTTCTAAGACGTACCAGTTTGGATGAGCTGCCTCAATTTTTCAATGTTCTAATTGGCGATATGTCTGTAGTAGGACCGCGCCCCCATCCTTTAGTACACAATATTGAATATACAAAAAGCGTGGATAATTTTATGATGCGTCATTTGATTAAGCCCGGTATTACTGGTATGGCTCAAACACATGGCTATAGAGGTGAAGTAGAGCATAAACGCGATATAGTGAATCGGGTGAAATACGATATTTTCTATATAGAAAACTGGTCGTTACTATTGGATGCTAAAATTATCTTTATTACCATATTGAATGCTTTTTCTGGCGATAAAAAAGCATATTAATACACATACTAAGTGGGAATACTAGTTGATTTCCCTAATTTATACTTATTTTTGAACGCTAATTACAAACAACACTACAATGAATATTTTACTATTAGGATCAGGAGGTCGCGAACATGCGTTAGCATGGAAAATGCTTCAGAGCAAAGATTGTACAAACTTATTCGTAGCACCAGGTAATGCAGGTACTGCGGCTATTGCCAACAATCTTGATTTAAACCCAAATGATTTTTCTGCTCTAAAAAAATCGGTATTGGAAAAGGCAATCAATATGGTAGTCGTAGGTCCAGAAGATCCCTTGGTAAATGGTATTTACGATTTTTTTAAAAACGACTCACTCTTAAAAGATATTCCAGTAATTGGACCATCTCAAAAGGGCGCTCAATTGGAGGGGAGTAAAGAGTTTGCTAAAGAATTTTTGATCAGACATCAAATTCCAACGGCTGCGTATCAGAGCTTCACCAAAGAAAATGTTGAGTCGGGTTATGCTTTCTTGGAAACTTTAAAAGCTCCTTATGTTTTAAAAGCAGATGGACTAGCTGCAGGTAAAGGAGTATTGATCTTAAACGATTTGGCAGAAGCTAAATTAGAGCTGAAAAATATGTTGGTTGGTGGCAAATTTGGCTCGGCAAGCACTAAAGTCGTTATCGAAGAGTTTTTGGACGGTATCGAATTGAGTTGTTTTGTATTGACCGACGGTAAGTCATATAAGATTTTACCAACAGCAAAAGATTATAAGCGCATAGGTGAAGGTGACGCAGGTCTAAATACCGGCGGTATGGGGGCTATTTCGCCTGTTCCCTTTGCTGATGAGGTATTGATGCAGAAAATCGAAGAACGCATCGTAAAACCGACGATTGCGGGTTTTGCTAAAGACGCTATAGATTATAAAGGTTTTGTATTTATAGGTTTAATTAATGTGGACAACGAACCTTTTGTAATAGAATATAATGTCAGAATGGGAGATCCAGAAACGGAAGTGGTTTTACCGCGTATCGAATCGGATTTGGTCCAATTGTTTCAAGCAGTGGCCAACCAAACCTTAGATCAGGCAACTTTGGAAATCGATCCTCGTTCGGCAACAACTGTAATGATTGTTTCGGGAGGCTATCCAGAAGAATACCAAAAGGGAATGACCATAACGGGCTTAGACCAAGTAAAAGACTCGTTGGTTTTTCATGCGGGTACAACAGTAAAAGGCACTGAAGTGGTGAGTAATGGAGGAAGAGTATTGGCTGTAACTTCGTTTGGAGTAGACTTTAGCCAAGCACTAAAAACATCTTACCAAAACATAGACAAGCTACATTTTGATAAAATGTATTATAGAAAAGATATCGGATTCGATCTCTAGTTTATTTTAAGAAAGAGTGGGCTGTAGTATCTTGTACATCTTCTTTTGTTTTTTGGAACAAGTTTAATTGCTTAATCCAGAAAATAAAAGCTCCTGTACAAATTAGGATAAACATCCAAGTTATGATATTTGCAGTCCACCAATTGGTTAACTCTAATTCTCTAAAAAAATCCATAGGGATAAAAAGAATTTTTTCGAATAAATAAGCGATTCCGTTGAAAAATGAGGTCATTTTTATTTCGTTTAAATTAAATATAGGTTCTTCGAGTTTCTAAAAATTGTAATTTTGTTTTGAAACAGACTTCAATTACAAAATGTAAAGTACAAAAATATAAAATATCCACATGTTAGCAAGCCTTTTTAGCAAAACAAAACCAATTAATTATTTTATAATTGCTGTATTACTGATTCTCTTCTATATTTTGTTTCAAAAAACAACGGTAGATGTGGTTTGGACTGGATATGAGTATGTTGAAAAGATAGTATTACTCGGATTGTTATTACTCTCGACTTTTTGGATTCATTTTGTGACACAAAAGAACAGGCTTACTAAGGATAATAATTATGCACCGCTGCTATTTGTTTTGTTTTTGGTGCTTTTTCCCTCGGTTTTGGTTAACACCAAATTGATTATCGCCAACTATTGCGTCATCTTAGCCTTAAGACGTCTCTTTTCTTTACATTCTTTAAAAGACCCAAAAATCAAGATTTTTGATGCTTCACTTTGGATATTTATAGCTTCTATATTTCACTTTTGGAGCATTTTATATGTCATTTTATTAGCCTTTGCTATACTTTTCTTTGTTTCAAACGATTATAGAAATTGGATTATTCCGATTATTGCGTTTATAACAGTAGCCATTTTCTTTAGTATTTATATATTGGCTACCGATACCGATATTTTGAGATTTATCGACCAAAGCACAGAAATCAATTTCGACTTTACCGTTTTTGAAAACGTCTATCAAAATATAGCTCTGGCTGTATTTAGTTCTATAGCGCTTTTATTCTTTGTTTCCCAGGCTTTGGACTTGTCAAATAAACCTTTTAATATGCAGGCTTCATACAAAAAAATATTAGTTTCCTTTTTGATAGGGGTAGCTATTTATGTTTTGTCTGCTGATAAGAATAATGGAGTCTTGTTATTTACCTTTTTTCCATTATCGATGATGGGAGCAAATTATATCGAAAGTATTCCAAACCGCTGGTTTAAGGAAGTGGTCTTATTGAGTATCGTTGCTATCGCATTCTTCTTCTATTTCACCCAATTATAATTTTTGCCCGTAAGCCAGATCCCCTGCATCACCCAAACCGGGAACGATATAGTTGTTTTGGTCTAGGGTATCGTCTAAAGTAGCCACCCATAAGTGACAATGATCGGGTAGATTTTCCTCTAAAAAGGCAATTCCTTCAGGAGCCGCTATGACTACTGCAATATGAATTTCTTTCGGAGTTTGTTCTGTAAGAAGTTTATTGTACACGGCTACTAACGATTGTCCCGTTGCTAACATCGGATCAATGAGAATTAAAATCTTATCTTGAAAAGAAGGAGCAGCTTGATATTCGACCAGAATTTCACTAGACTCCCCTGCATTTCCATGTTTGCGATAGGCAGAAACAAAACCGTTTTCGGCATCGTCAAAAAAGTTCATAAAACCAGTATGTAAAGCGAGTCCTGCTCTGAGTATAGAGCACAAAACCACGTTGTCTTCAATACAAGTAGTGTGCTTAATTCCCAACGGGGTTTGAATCGCAATATTTTTATAAGGCAAGGTCTTACTCAATTCATAGGCTGTAATTTCACCAATACGTTCAATGTTTTTACGAAAACGCATACTGTCTTTTTGTGTTTCGACATCTCTTAATTGACCTAAAAAATGATTTAAAAGACTGTTTTCTTCTGAGATGTAGTGAATTTTCATAACTTTAAAAATGTATTAGTTCGATAAAAGTATAAAAACTATATTTGTAAATAAAATAATTAGTATGTTTTCAGAATTAGCGTTTCCAATTTTCGAAGAAAGTATCCGTGATTATCACCAGTTCGACAATGTAGATCAACCGATTAGCAATCCTTATCCCAAAGATAAAATTGAACATCTTTTGTATTTAAAAAACTGGATTGATACCGTTCAATGGCATTTTGAAGACATTATTAGAGATCCCAATATCGATCCTGTTGCGGCTTTGGCTTTAAAAAGAAGAATTGATGCATCCAATCAGGAAAGAACGGATATGGTCGAATATATCGACAGTTATTTCTTGCAGAAGTTCAAAGACGTAAAAGTTCAAGAAAGTGCTAAAGTTAACTCTGAAAGCCCAGCTTGGGCATTGGACAGACTTTCTATTTTAGCTTTGAAAATATATCATATGAATGAGGAAGCTACTAGAGTAGAAGCTACTGAAGAGCATAGAGCAAAATGTCAAGAGAAATTGAATACGCTTTTGGAGCAAAAACAAGACTTGACTTCTGCAATCGACGATCTATTAAACGATATCGAAAGCGGTGTAAAATATATGAAAGTGTATAAACAAATGAAAATGTATAACGACGAGGAATTGAATCCGGTGTTGTATCAAAATAAAAAATAGCGTTACTATAGTAATCAAACCATCAAAGCGTGATTTAACTTCACGCTTTTCTTTTTTGAAATAAAGATCAAAATCATGACTTTAAAGAAAAAATCTCATTTACTTATTTTTAGGTTGTCTGCCATGGGCGATGTTGCCATGACCGTTCCGGTTATTCGCGCTTTAGTTGCTCAATATCCAGAGGTACGGGTGACCGTTGTTTCACGACCTTTCTTCAAACCTTTTTTTAAAGGGATTGCACGGGTTGATTTTTTTGCTGTCGATGTTAAAAAAAGGCATAAAGGCTTTTTGGGCTTGTTGCGTTTATACACCGATTTGAAAGAATTAGAATCCGATTATTTTGCCGATTTTCACAATGTCTTGCGGTCTCAAATCGTGCGTAATCTCTTTGCATTTAGTGGTGTTAAGAGAGCTGCGTTAGATAAGGGAAGAGCTGCAAAAAAAGCATTAACTAGTTTAGAGAATAAAGTTTTCTCACCAGTTCC
Source organism: Flavobacterium sp. (assembly GCA_040393465.1). Taxonomy (GTDB): domain Bacteria; phylum Bacteroidota; class Bacteroidia; order Flavobacteriales; family Flavobacteriaceae; genus Flavobacterium. The sequence continues at coordinate 184,862 of JBEBUC010000002.1, forward strand.
CACCATGTTTGAGAATCATTTAGAAACCTTGAAGAAACTCGGATTTAGCGTTGACTTGAGCCAACCTAAATTTCCGACGATAGAAAACATGAGCCCTGTTTTAAAGGCAATTACAGGTCCCAAACAAGAACATTGGATCGGTATTGCTCCATTTGCTCAATACGCGACTAAAGTTTACCCACTGGACTTGATGCAGCAGGTAATCGACAGCCTGGCGGAAAAGGAAGACAATAAAATATTTTTGTTTGGAGGGGGTGATCAAGAGCAAGCCTTGCTAAATCAACTAAAAAGAGATAACCCTCAGGTTATTGTTATGGTAGGTAAGGTTAAGCTTCAAGATGAATTGATTCTGATTCAACATTTAGACGTCATGCTTTCTATGGATTCTGGAAATGCACATTTGGCAGCCATGTTGGGTAAAAAGGTTATAACATTATGGGGGGCTACACATCCGTATGCCGGTTTTGCCCCATTTAATCAACCTGCAGATTATGCTATTACCGCCGATCGAAAACAATATCCGCTGCTACCGCTTTCAGTATATGGAAATAAAGTAATTCCCGGTTATGAAGACGTTATGAGAACCATAGCACCCGAAACGGTTATCGACAAAGTTAATAGTGTTTTGGCAGTGGCTAATGTGTAATAGCGGTGGTTGAAAAGAAGAATTTTTATAAGACCGCGTATTCGGGTAAATTCCGAATAATGCAGGGAGTAAATAAATACTATAATTGAGCTATGAATTTAGAAAAATATATTAGAGATATAGCAGACTTTCCAAGAGAAGGCGTTGTTTTTAAAGACATCACACCTTTGTTAAACGATGCCGTCGCTGCGCGATATGCCACGCAAAAGCTGTTGGAATTGATTGGTAGTCAAAAAATTGACAAAGTAGTGGGTATGGAAAGCCGCGGCTTTTTCTTTGGAACAATTATTGCACGCGAATTAAATGCGGGCTTTGTACCTGTTCGTAAACCCGGGAAATTACCGTTCGATAAAATCGCTCAAGAATATGCTTTGGAGTACGGTTCAGATATTTTAGAAATGCATGCCGATGCCATTAAGCAAGGCGACAAAGTATTGATACACGACGACGTATTAGCAACTGGCGGAACAGCTGAAGCGGTTTGCAAAATGGTAGAAAGCTTAGGAGGCGTTATTGTTCAAGTCAATTTTTTGATGGAACTGACGTTTCTAAATGGAAGGGATAAATTAAAAGGATACGAAATTAAAAGCCTTTTGAGTTACTAAGATTTTCTCTGCGCATAAAGAAAGGGAAGGGTTTGTATATAAGAAAGCGTTATTTGATTGATTAAATCAAAACGTATGGCTTGAGAGTACCCATATAGAATAAATATGTTTTTTAGCGCAATCAACGGTTTGCCTATAGAAATTTCCGTAGTTGCCTTATTACAACAAATTATTTTATCTGTTTTACAACCATGATTAAGGTGGTTTAACTATATTAACGGTTATAAAATTACAGCTGTTAGATATTTATATAAAGAATGAATTTAGAAAGTTTTGATTCGTATGTTAAGAACAACAGTACAGTTACCTCAAGAGATCGTGCCCGTTTTTTAGAAACGGAATTGATTAGCAATACCAAAGATTACTTTGAATTTGGATGTAAGGGTTCGTATGAGAACCGCTATATCGTAAGCATCGAATTGGTAAGAGAAAAGATTGCGAATGTTTCGTGTAATTGTCCGTTCGAGTACAACGGGCTTTGTAAACACATCATCGCCGTCATTCGCGATTTAAAAATCGGTTTAGACAATAAAGAAATACTCCGTATCGATGGAGGAAAAGTTGGCGTTGAAATTGTCGCTAACAACAGAAATATTTTTAGTTTGCCCAAAGGAGTTATGAATTGGGAGGCGATAAAAAAATCGGGACCAGAGGGAGATTCTTTTTACACGGTTAAGATATTGGCTATTTCCGAAACGGAAATTAGTACTCAAGTCTCGATTTGGCAATCGCACAGACAACAATTTACTTACGATGTAAAAACGGAGGTACTAACTACGGAATGCAGTTGTAGTATGGCCAATAAAATGTGCGAACACCGTATCAATGCCCTTAAAAAAATTATACGTGTTTTTGGACCCAATTATTTTGCTAAAAATTTCTTAGAAAGTAAAATAAGTGAACATTTAGCACAGTTTAACTTGACTTTAAAAGACGATTACGAGTCTATTTTCCAATACGAAATAACCGTTGAAGGAATTAAAATCATTTCTAAATATAAAAATATAAAATCTGCCGAAACTATTGGTGAAACCCTATATGACGATGAGGTTGCCGAATTTCAAGCGCAAATTCCCTACAGAAACACAGCAACTACCGAACAGGGATTGGGTTTTTGCTTTATAGCAAGGAAAAATGATTTCGAAAGTTTTATACCCGTTAGGGCAAAAATGAATAAAGCCCGTACCGATTTATCATCTTCTTTTGAGGGGATTGATACCATGGATATGGACAAGATTTGGTTGAATTTTTCGGAAGAAAAAATCCAGAATATAGTGGTCAAGACCCTTCAAATAGATCTTCTCATTCAAGAGCATTTCATAGAATCGAACAGACCTAATTTAGGCCGGGCATTGGAACTTCAAAAATCGATTATTCCTCATTTAAAAGACGCTTTTCTGTATTTTTCGGATAGCAGACGTACTTTGGTTCGTAAGAACTTAGAACCTTTAAGTATAGTAGAAAAACCGATAAAACTCTTTTTTAAATTAACTGAAAGTGAGTGGTTTTACAACCTTAAAGCCATGATTGAGGTAGAGGATAAGAAATATAATATCAATGCTTCTAAGGTAATTTTATCACCGACTTTTGTCAAAATAGCCGATAAACTTTATCCGATTGAACAAGCAGATTTATCCTTGGCATTACAACATTATTCTCAAAATGCTGAAGCCAATTATTTTAAAAAGGATTGGAATCAGGTCTCTAAAAACATCATTCAGCCTTTATCTAAAAAATACGAAATCCAAACCACGATTTTTAAACGCGATAAGGCTGCTCTTGAAGAGCAGACTTTGGAAAGACAAGTTTATATTACCGATTTGGGCGGGCAACACATTGTGTTTAAACCGGTAGTAAAATATGGAGAACAACTAATACCCATTTATAGCCCGGAATTGCTGTGGAGTAAGGATGATCTAGAAAATCGTTCTTATAAGGATAGAAATCAGGCTTTTGAAGACAATTTTCGTGAAGATTTTGTCCAGTTGCATCCGGCTTTTGCTACGCAAGAGGGACCCTATTATTTGCAACCTGAGCAGTTGTTTGAAAATTACTGGATGCTGCATGCTATCGACCGAATGAAACAGCACGGAGCGGAGGTTTTTGGAGCCAATCAGTTGTCGTCTTTCAAGTTTAATATTCACAAACCGGCCATATCCATCAGTTTAAAATCGGATATCGATTGGTTTGATATGGAAATTAAGATTTCCTTCGGCGATCAAAAAGTCGATTTAAAAGAACTGCAAAAAGCCTTTGTTAAAAACACCAATTATGTGTTGTTAGGCGATGGAACTTTAGGCGTACTACCCGAAGAGTGGATGAAAAAATTCGCCATCTATTTTAAAGCGGGTGACGTAAAGAAAAACAGCATACAAATGTCTAATTTCCAATTTGGAATTATTGATGAATTGTATGAGGAAATGCATGCAAAACCCGAGTTTTTAGAAGAACTGTATCGCAAAAAGCAACGCTTACAGCACATCGAGTCTATAGAAACGATACCGGTCCCCAAAACAATCAAAGCCTCGTTAAGAGATTACCAGCAACACGGACTTAATTGGTTGGCTTTTTTGGATAAAAATCAGATTGGTGGTTGTTTGGCAGATGATATGGGATTGGGTAAAACCCTCCAAACCATAGCATTTCTAGAATATTTAAAAAGAAAGGACAAAAACACCTTGCCGTCGTTGATTATTGCACCAACCTCATTGGTATTTAACTGGAACAACGAGATTGCTAAATTTTGTCCTTCTCTAAAAGCATTAAATTTCACCGGATCCAGTCGTATGGAACATCGGGACGATTTTAATCAATACGACTTGGTTATTTCCACCTATGGTTCGCTGTTAAACGACGTGGAATCATTGAAAGATTTCAAATTTAACTATGTAATCTTAGACGAAAGTCAGGCCATTAAAAACCCCAATTCCAAACGTTATAAAGCGGTTCGTTTGCTACATTCCAATAACCGTTTGGTATTGACCGGTACACCAATTGAAAACAATACTTTTGATTTGTATGCCCAGTTAAACTTCTTAAATCCAGGTTTATTGGGAAACATGAGTCATTTTAGAAATCAGTTCTCCGATCATATAGACAAGGAGAAAAACGTAGAAACGGCACAACTCTTAAACAAAATTATTTCGCCTTTTATTTTAAGAAGAACCAAAGAACAAGTGGCTAAGGAATTACCAGATAAAACAGAAAGCGTTATCTTTTGTGAAATGGGTAAAGAACAACGTCAAGTTTACGATTCGTTTAAAAATAAATACCGTGATTATCTATTGAATAAGATTGATGAAAATGGGGTTGAAAAATCGCAGATGTATGTTTTAGAGGGATTAACCAAACTACGACAGATTTGTAATTCTACGGCTTTGATTAACAACGAAGAGGATTACGGAAATTATTCGGCTAAACTCGAATTGTTGATTGAAAACATCAAGGAGAAAACGGGTAAACACAAAATATTGGTGTTTTCTCAGTTTGTCAAAATGCTGCAAATTGTAAAAACCAGATTAGAAGAAGAACAAATCACTTATGAATATCTGGATGGACAAACTAGGAATCGTCAAGAGAATGTGGAGAATTTTCAAAACAATGAAGATGTTCGCGTTTTCTTGATCAGTCTTAAAGCAGGTGGAACGGGTTTGAATTTAACCGAAGCCGACTATGTTTTCATAGTCGATCCGTGGTGGAATCCAGCAGTCGAAAACCAGGCCATTGACCGTTGTTACCGCATCGGACAAACCAAAAATGTTATGGCTTATCGGATGATTTGTAAGGATACCATCGAGGAGAAAATTGTGATGTTACAAAACAAAAAAACCAAAGTGGCTTCAAGTATCATCTCCATTGACGACGAGAAAAAATCGTTCGATGTCAATGAAATACGAGAGCTGTTTAGTTAAGAAAACTAGAGATAACCGATTAAAACAGGGCAATAAATGTCCTGTTTTTTTATTTTACAGCTGTTTATAATCGATGAATTATCCAAATAAGCAGGGTTTAAGCAATTATTTTTTAAATACATTTTAAGTGTAATTCTTTGTTTATTAGGTAGTTGTTTTATTTTTTGATATTGTAAAGAAATATTTAACAGTTGAAAAATTAGTTTTATCCAAATTTTATTACAAAACTTTGTGCTCTCCAGTTAAAAGGAGTACAACCTAATGAAGAAACTAAATCTATATCGTAATCCAATGTTGAGCAACAACTCTTTTGTTGCTACATCAACTATGGGACAAACGGTTTCTTCTTTTTCGCGGACACTGCGGCACCGGGCATAATCCATTCGATTTCTCGGCATTTTTCTGAAAAACTCCATTTCGTGGATTGATTTTTCAAAATTACCTATCCAACATATTGTTTATTTTTTAGAAACGGAACCGATTCTTTAGGGTTTTATGTTCTTGTTTTCTAGTGACTTATTCTTTTTATTCGATGAATACAGCTCTTTTTACTGTTGCGCAAGCACAGCCTTCACATGTAGAACATGCTTTGCAAATATGTGAAGAAATGGCAGCTTCTGCCCAAGCCAGAGGAACCGGTATAGCCCGTAGAAATCCAGAATACATAGCCCAGAAAATGATTGAGGGAAAGGCAGTTATAGCCTTTCACGAAGATGGAACTTGGGCGGGATTTTGTTATATAGAAACCTGGAGCCACGGCAATTATGTTGCTAATTCTGGATTAATCGTCAATCCCGTTTTTAGAAACGAAGGTTTGGCTAAAGAAATCAAAAACAAAATCTTCGAACTTTCTAGGACGCAATATCCCACAGCTAAAATCTTCGGTTTAACAACCGGTTTCGCCGTTATGAAAATCAATTCGGAATTGGGGTATAGACCCGTTCCATACTCCGAATTAACTCAAGATGAGGCCTTTTGGAAGGGCTGTGAAAGCTGTATCAATTTCTCCATTCTTAGTAGTAAAGACAAGAAAAATTGTTTGTGTACCGCTTTGTTATGGAATCCAGAAGAGAAAACACTTGAAAAGGAAAAGCAGGAGGATCAGCTCTTAAATGCTCCAACTCGATTGAATCGTTTGCGTGCAAAATTCCAATTTCTGAAAGTAAAATAAAAAAATATATCCAAGAAAATTTGAAAAACATGATCAAGTGTAATTCAATTAAACAATTTAAAACAATGAATCAGAAAGTAGTTTTAGCATTTAGTGGTGGTTTAGATACCAGTTTCTGCACCATATATTTATCCAAAGAGTTGGGCTTAGAAGTACATTCCGTAGTAGTCAATACTGGTGGTTTTTCAGAAGAAGAGCTAAACGAAATAGAACAGAAAGCCTATGCCTTAGGAGTCACTTCTCATACGGCTTTAAATGAAACAGCTTCTTACTATCAAGACACGATAAAATATTTAATTTTTGGGAATGTACTAAAAAACAATACCTATCCATTGTCGGTCAGTGCAGAACGTGTTTGTCAAGCTACAGCGATAGCCAATTATGTCAAGAAAATTGGTGCAAAAGCCGTAGCGCATGGTAGTACAGGGGCAGGTAACGATCAAGTGCGTTTCGACTTGATTTTTAATATTCTTATTCCAGAGGTTACCATTATTACTCCAATCAGAGACTTGAAATTAAGCAGACAAGCAGAAATCGATTATTTGGCAAAACACGGAGTTATCATCAACGCAGAAAAAGCGGTTTATTCTATTAATAAAGGAATCTGGGGAACTTCGGTCGGAGGGAAGGAAACCCTAACGTCCAACATGTATTTACCAGAAGCAGCTTGGCCAACACCCATTACAAAAACGACTCCAGAGAAGATTACTATTACTTTTTTAAAGGGAGAACCCGTTGCATTGAATGAGGTAAAAATGAGTTCCGTTGCAGTGATTCAACAACTACAAGAACTGGCTCAACCCTTTGGAATTGGGAGAGATATACATGTCGGTGATACGATAATTGGAATCAAGGGAAGAGTTGGCTTTGAAGCTGCAGCTCCAATTCTTATTATTAAAGCACATCATGCTTTAGAAAAACACACCTTGACCAAATGGCAATTGAGTTGGAAAGAACAATTGGCGATTTTCTACGGAAACAACCTGCATGAAGGACAATTTCACGATCCTATTATGCGCGACCTAGAAGCTTTCTTAAGCAGTACCCAAAATTCGGTGACGGGTAAGGTAATGATAGAATTACATCCACATCGTTTTGTAGTATTGGGAATAGAATCCCCTTTCGATATGATGTCAAGTCAGTTAGCTAGTTATGGCGAAATGAATGAGGGATGGACAGGAGAAGACGTGAAGGGATTTTCTAAGATAGTAGGAAATCAGATGAAAATCTGGCAATTGCTAAACAGTAAAGAACCCAAAGATGAATAAGATAAAAGTTGGAATTGTTGGTGGCGCAGGATATACTGGTGGGGAATTATTGAGAATATTGATTTTTCACACATGGGTAGATATCGTTTTTGTACACAGTAAGAGTCAAACATCCAGATGTATTTCTGAGGTACATACCGATTTATTTGGAGATACTGATTTAAAATTTTCTGGAGAACTGTCTAATGAAATTGAGGTATTGTTCATGTGCTTAGGGCATGGAGATTCGAAATTGTTTTTAGAAGAAAACAGCGTCGATTCTAAGATTAAAATTATCGATTTGAGTCAGGATTTCCGTTTGCATAAAGCAGCTGGGGATTTTGTCTATGGCCTGCCAGAATTGAACAGAGCGAAAATTCAGCAAGCACAATATACCGCTAATCCGGGTTGTTTTGCTACGGCAATTCAATTGGCATTATTACCCTTGGGAGCGACACACTCATTGAACAGCCCAATACATATTTCGGCAACAACGGGTTCTACGGGAGCAGGACAAAGTTTATCTGCAACAACACAATACAGTTGGAGAGCTAATAATTTATCCGTTTATAAAGCATTTGAACACCAGCATTTAGGAGAGATTAAACAAAGTTTAGGAGGACTACAAACGGATTTTGAACAACAACTCACGTTTATTCCGCAAAGAGGAGCCTTTACCAGAGGAATCTTATCGGTAATTACTTTGAAGACATCACTCTCAGAAAAGGAAGTTTTTGAACTGTATACTGATTTTTATTCAACGCATCCTTTTACGCATGTTTCCACCAAAGAAATTGATTTAAAACAAGTGGTGAATACCAACAAAGCGCTGATATATCTAGAAAAAAATGGGGAGGATTTATTAATCGTTTCCGCTATTGACAACCTGCTTAAAGGAGCGAGTGGACAAGCCGTACAAAACATGAATTTGATGTTTGGACTCGATGAAACCACGGGATTAAAATTAAAACCTTTAGCTTTTTAATTATTATAAAAATGAAACTATACGACGTATATCCCCTGAATCCGATTGAAATCACTAGAGGTGAAGGTTCTCGCGTTTTTGATAAAAACGGAAACACTTATTTAGATATGTATGGCGGTCATGCCGTTATTTCCATTGGACATACGCATCCTCACTATGTAAAAAGTCTTACCGAACAATTGCAGAAAATCGGGTTTTATTCCAACTCCGTAGAGATTCCACTTCAAGCACAATTGGCAGAGAAGTTAGGAAACCTTTCGGGCAAGCAACACAACCAGCTTTTTCTATGTAATTCTGGTGCTGAGGCGAATGAGAACGCATTGAAACTAGCTTCTTTTTACAACGGTAGAAAAAAGATTATAGCCTTTAAAGCGGCTTTTCACGGTCGTACTTCGTTAACAGTTGCCGCTACGGATAATCCCAAGATTGTTGCTCCGATTAATGCGACAGCTGAGGTGGTGTTTTTGCCTTTTAACGATGTAGTGGTTTTGGAAAAAACCTTTAGAGAAATCGGGTCTAGTGTTGCTGCAGTTATCATAGAAGGAATTCAAGGTGTTGGAGGTATACGAGTAGCCACAGCTGATTTTCTTCAAAAAATTAGAAGCTTAACAAAGCAATACGATGCCTTGTTTATCGCCGATGAGGTGCAGGCGGGTTACGGACGTTCAGGTTCTTTTTATGCTGTAGATCAGGCTGGAATAGAGGCTGATATTTATACCATGGCCAAGGGAATGGGAAATGGGTTTCCAATTGGAGCCTTATCGATTTCTGATAAAATCAAGCCTTGGCACGGACAGTTAGGAACTACATTTGGTGGGAACCACTTGGCTTGTGCAGCGGCCATAGCCGTTTTGGAAGTGATGGAGCAAGATCAATTGATGGCAAACGCTCAGATAATGGGCAACTATTTAATGGCAGAATTAAAAAAAATGCCGCATATAGTAGAAGTGAGAGGGAAGGGATTGATGATTGGAATTGAAGTGCCGGCAGCGTTAAATACCCTACAAAAGGATTTATTGATAGAAGATCGCATTTTCACAGGGAATGCAGGTCCTAATATAATAAGATTACTGCCAGCCTTGAATTTAACCCACAGCGATGCCGATTGTTTTCTGGAATGTTTAAATAAGCGGCTTCTTAAATATTAATGAACATAAAAGGAGTGTATCACTCTAGTAAGACCAATTATTAAAAGTAGCAAGTCATGAAACAATTTTTTTCAGTAAAAGATATAGATTCAATTAGTTCCATAGTCGATGAGGCAATAAGTTTAAAAAACAATCCTTATGCTCACGAGGAATTGGGTAAACATAAAACTATGGGATTGGTATTTCTAAACCCGAGTTTACGTACGCGTATGAGTACCCAAAAAGCGGCCTTACAATTGGGCATGCAGGTGATGGTGATGAATCTGAATCAGGACGGTTGGGCGTTGGAAACCCAAGACGGCGTGGTAATGAAGGGTACTGCGGTAGAACATATTCGTGAGGCAGCGGCTGTTATGGGCGTTTATTGTGATGTATTGGGACTTCGTTCTTTTCCAAATTTGCAAAATCAAGAAGAGGATTACGGTGAGATTTTATTCAAAAAATTTCAGGAATACAGCAAAAAGCCTGTGGTGAGTTTAGAGAGTGCCACTTTGCATCCCCTACAGAGTTTGGCCGATTTGATTACCGTTGTAGAACACCTAAAGCCGGGTGCTAAACCCAAAGTGGTATTAACTTGGGCGCCACATATCAAACCCTTGCCTCAGGCTGTAGCCAATTCATTTTCAGAATGGATGTGTAAAGCACAGCAAGAGGGATTGATTGAATTTGTAATTACGCATCCTTCGGGTTATCAGTTAAATAAAGATTTCACCGATGGTGCTGTTATCACTACTGATCAAGAAGAGGCTTTACAAAACGCAGATTTTGTATATGTCAAAAACTGGTCGAGTTATGAAGACTACGGTCAAATACTCCCCGTCGATGGGAATTGGATGCTCGATCAGCAGAAAATGCAGATAACAAACCAAGCCAAGGTGATGCATTGTTTACCAGTGCGTCGTGATTTGGAATTGGCTTCGGAGATTTTAGACGGTAAAGATTCCTTGGTGATAGCGCAAGCGGGAAATAGAGTATGGTCGGCACAAGTGGTTTTAAAGAGAATACTGGAAGCACAAAATACGGCTCTATGAAAAATTTGACGATAGTTAAGATAGGTGGACAGATATTGGATGATGCGGATTTGTTTTCGGAATTTGTCTCGTTGTTTTCTCAGCTTAAAGGAGAGAAAATATTGGTTCATGGAGGCGGGAAATTAGTAACGGATATGGCGAAGCAATTGGGGCTTTCAACGCAGTTGGTTGATGGTAGGCGTATTACCGATGCGGCCTCCTTAAAATTGGCTACGATGGTTTATGCCGGTTATCTCAATAAAAATTTGGTTGCACAGTTGCAGTCGCAACAATGTGATGCATTGGGATTGAGCGGAGCAGATGCGAGTCTCATACAAACGCAAAAAAGACCAACCACCCCAATTGATTTTGGTTATGTCGGTGATTTAACGGCTACATCTATTAATGCAACGCGGATTCAGCAGTTTTTAGAATGGGGACTTTGCCCGGTTTTCTCTGCAATTACCCATGAGGGTCAAGGACAGTTGTTGAATACCAATGCCGACAGTATTGCTGCAGCTCTGGCAATTAGCTTGTCTTCGCTTTATGATGTAAACCTAATTTATTGTTTTGATAAAAAAGGGGTTTTACAAGATGTAAGTGACGAAAAATCACTTATTGCAGTGGTGAAACACTCCGAAAAGGAACAACTCATAGCAGCAGGAGTGATAGTCCAAGGGATGATTCCCAAAATGGACAATGCCTGGAGTGCCTTGCAGCAAGGAGTGCAGTCAGTAACGATAAAGAAAAGTAGCGATCTATTAAATTTTAATACAGGAACATCCATACAATTATAACATGATAAACTCTTTAACCGGCGAAAGCCTCGAATTATTAGGTCAGTTGATTGCGACCCCTTCCTTTAGTAAAGAAGAAGATCAAACCGCAACTATCATCGAAAACTATCTCAATAAAAAAGGAATAAAAACATGGAGAGAGCTTAATAATATATGGGCTTTTAATAAATATTTTGATGCGAGTAAACCGACGATTTTATTAAACTCCCATCACGATACAGTGCACCCCAATGGAGATTATACCAAAGATCCGTTTAACTCGGAAGTAAAAGATGGGAAATTATACGGTTTGGGGAGCAACGATGCAGGAGGTTGTTTGGTTTCCTTAATAGCTACTTTTTGTTTTTTTTACGATCAGACAGATTTGAAATACAATTTTTGTTTAGCGGCAACGGCTGAAGAGGAAATATCAGGTGATGGCGGTTTAGAGCACATTTTGCCCCAGTTGGGTGTTTTGGATTTTGCCATTGTTGGCGAACCCACTCAGATGCAATTGGCCGTAGCCGAGCGAGGATTAATGGTGTTGGATTGTCGTGCATACGGAAAATCAGGACATGCCGCTCGCGAAGAAGGAGATAATGCGATTTACAAAGCCATGACAGACATAACTTGGTTTAATTCCTACCAATTTGCGCGTATATCCGACTTATTTGGAGCGGTTAAGATGAGCGTAACCATGATAGAGGCTGGGACTCAGCACAACGTAGTACCGTCGGTTTGTGATTTTGTGGTTGATGTGCGCGTCACAGAGGTCTATACCAACGAGGAATTGTTGGAATTGATCCAACACTTTGTACAATCGGAAGTCAAGGTACGTTCCATTAGACTCAAGCCGTCGTCTATCGCTCTGGACCATCCGATTGTTAAAGCGGGAGTGCTGTTGGGCAAAACCACTTACGGCTCACCTACGACTAGTGATCAGGCTTTATTGGATATACCTTCTTTAAAACTCGGTCCGGGCGATTCGGCCCGTTCGCATACCGCAGATGAATTTGTATTTATAACCGAAATCGAAAACGGCATTGCCGACTATATTAAAATTTTACAGCAAATCGTTTAAAAAATAAGCTTATGAAACTTTGGCAGAAAAATACCGCAGTAGATAACCTAGTCAATGCTTTTACCGTAGGAAAAGACCGTGAGTTGGATATGAATTTGGCTCCATTTGATGTATTGGGGTCTTTGGCGCATACCCGTATGTTGGAACAAATCGGTTTGTTGACCAAAGCAGAACTCAACGAAATTCAAACCGCTCTAAAAGACATCTACAAAGAAATTCAGCAAGGAAACTTTGTTATAGACGATGAGGTAGAGGATATTCATTCACAGATAGAATTATTGTTGACTGAACGAATCGGTGTGGCAGGAAAAAAGATACACAGCGGGCGTTCGAGAAACGACCAGGTTTTGGTCGATTTAAAACTGTACTTTCGTTTTGAAATTCAGCAAATTGTAGAAAAAACCAAAGTGCTATTCGATAGATTACAGCAGTTAAGCGAACAGCATCAGGCGGTTTTAATGCCGGGATATACCCATTTCCAGATGGCGATGCCGTCTTCTTTTGGCTTGTGGTTCGGAGCTTATGCGGAGAGTTTGATCGACGATTTGGAAGTGTTGTTAGCCGCATGGAAAGTGACCAATAAAAACCCTTTGGGCTCGGCTGCGGGTTATGGATCATCCTTTCCTTTAGACAGGCAAATGACCACAGATTTGTTGGGTTTTGAAAGCATGAACTATAATGTGGTCTATGCGCAAATGGGGCGTGGAAAAACCGAACGTATCTTGGCACAGGGTTTAAGTGCTATAGCTGCTACTCTATCTAAATTTGCCATGGACGGCTGTTGGTATATGAGTCAGAACATGAACTTTATTAGCTTTCCTGATAAGTTAACTACAGGGTCGAGTATTATGCCGCATAAAAAAAATCCCGATGTGTTGGAACTGATTCGTTCGAGATGTAATAAAATTCAAGCATTACCCAATGAAATAGCTTTGATGACAACCAATCTTCCTTCGGGTTACCACAGGGATTTGCAATTGTTAAAAGAAAACCTATTTCCGGCCTTTAGCTCCTTAAAGGAATGTTTGGATATGTTGGATTTGATGTTGGAAAACATTCAAATTAACCCCGGTATTTTAGATGATGCAAAATACGATTATTTGTTTAGCGTTGAGGTAGTCAACAAGCAAGTTGTAGAAGGAGTTCCCTTTAGAGAAGCTTATAAAAATGTAGGATTGGCCATTGAGGAAGGTACCTATCAACCTTCTAAGGGGGTCAACCACACCCACCAAGGCAGTATTGGCAATTTGATGACTGCTTCGATTGCTGAAAAATTTGATGCGGTTTATATTGCGTTTAATTTTAAATATATAAAGGACTGTTTCGTTAAATTGATAGCGGACTAATCTCTAGTAATCATAAAAAATGGGCTCGTCTTTTTTTGACAAGCCCGTTTTTTATACATCGTCAAAATCAATATAGATTTCATCGGAGGTTACTATAGCTTGACAAGACAAAATAAGTCCTTCTTCGATTTCGCTGTCGGTAAGTATGGAGTTTTTTTGCATGATTGCCGTTCCCTTTTGGATGCGACACATACACGAACTGCAAATACCGCCTTGACAGGAATAAGGAGCATCTATACCTTCTTTAAGCAAGGCGTCAAGTAAAATATTTTTACGCGATATTTCAAAAGTGGTTTCCTCATCGTCAACCAATACGGTAACGCGTGCAGTTCCTTCGGCATCGACTGGTTTAGCACCGTCGTTGTTGGGGGTGAAAATTTCAAATAGTATTTTCTTTTCCGAGATGTTGCGTTCTTTTAAAACCGCACTGACCGTATCAATCATCTCTTCAGGACCGCATAAAAAGAATTTTTCAAACGTCTTTTCTTTGTGTTTGTTGTTAATTACAAAATTAACGACAGATTTCTCAATTCGTCCAAATAAAGATTCCGCTTCACGTTCTTTGGAATATACGAAATGAACAAAAAAACGGTTGATGTATTTTTGTTGCAATTGATGCAAGGCATTGTGAAAAATAGTCTCCTCAACCTTTTTATTACCATAAATCAACACAAAACTGCTGTTTGGTTCGTCTTCTAAAACGGTTTGTATAATAGACATTACGGGCGTAATTCCACTTCCCGCAACAAAAGCAGCATAGTTGTTTTGTGCACTCGGATTGGGTTCAAGTATAAAACGACCTTCAGGGGTACCGACTTCCAAAGTATTGCCTACTTGCAATTCAGTATTCGCAAAAGTTGAAAAAACGCCGCTATCGACTTTTTTAATGGCTACACGCAATTCGCCACTTTTTGGTGTCGTACAAATGGAATAGGCTCTTCGAATCTCTTTACCTTCAAATTTGTATTTTATATTTAAGTATTGTCCGGCTATAAAGGTATAATCAGCTTTTAAACTATCGGGAACGTCAAACAGTACGGATACCGAATTGGGGGTTTCTCTGCGAACTTCCTTAATAGTTAATAAATGAAATCTTGACATGGTTTATGAGTTTACTGCACGCAAAAATACGAAACCAAAACGAGTTTAATTCATGATAATTGTTAGTTTCTGTGTAAAAAACAATACATCTGAATTATAGGTATTGTTTTTTTGTATATATTTGTATTTGTAAATCACTGCAGATGAAAAAACAACAACAATTATATAAGGGAAGTTTAAACGCTATTATCATGCGATTATTAGAGCAAAATGGTAGAATGTATGGTTATGAAATCACTCAAAAAGTCAAGGAAATAACTGTTGGAGAAATGAATTTAACAGAAGGAGCTTTATATCCTGCTTTACATAAATTGGAGTCTGAAGGTTTTTTAGATGTGGAATTGGAGCGCGTCGATGGTCGGGTGCGAAAATATTATAAATTGACAGAGTCTGGTGTAAAAGAGACCAATCATTTAATTGAGGAACTCGACAATTTTATTAAAAATATGCAGTCGATAGTAAATTTAAAACTGACTTAAAATGAAAAGTTTAAACACGGATCAAATCAGTATCATTGAAGAGATACTGCTGGAAACATATAATCTTAAATACGATCATTTAAGAATCGAAATCTTGGATCATATCGCTTCGGAAACGGAAGCGCTTATCAACAAAGAGGCTTTGCCGTTTGATTTGGCCTTAAAAACTGTCTTTAAATTATGGCATAAAGAGCTGCAAACCAAAAAAATGGGGACATATAAGGATTCACCTCGAATGGTCGTGACCTTGTGGAGGCGATTGGATTTGCAATATCTGTTAATACTTATGGCGATAAGCACATTGGTGTTTGCTGTGATGTACGGGTTTGAGGTTGAGGAAAGTAAGGTTGAAGGTGGGGTTTTCTGTCTTTTGGTTTTAAATGTATTGGTTTCTGTAAAGACCATTTCCGTGGTATTTGACTCCAGTCAAAAAACCGTAATAAATGAATATGTGAAAAAGGGAATTTTAGGTTTGTTGACTTTTAATATTTATTTATTGATTATGGTTTTTGTGTCAAATCGTCCTGAACCCAAGACAGAAGGCATAGATTGGGGCGTTTACGTTCCTATTTTTTTAGGATTAGCTATTTTTGTGCGTCTGTTGTTGGGATATAGGTTGATGAAAAAAAGCTTAATTATCGAAGAAAACACACTTAAGATACAGTAATAAACCTTTTCATAGCATAACATATACTGCTCTGCCTTCGAGTCTTAAAAATTCAAGTAAAGCAATTTTACTGATCTGTAATGTGGTTAGCTATTTGGAAACTACGTTCAATAATATTAAAACAAGAGAACAACTCTAGAAGTATAAAAATCTAAATTGAAAGTTTATCTTATAAATTTAAGTTAACACCGTATTAAAGGGAAGTATATTCGTTTATATTTAACACTTAATCTGTCTGTAGAATTACAGAATCCTTGCACTAATTGGGTTTGTTTATGACAAACTTTATTGCGATAAGGCGAGATTCTATGTTTTACCATAAATACACAAACTACCTATGAGCTTTAAGTTTACTTGTTTACTGTTGTTGTTTAGCGCGTTGTCATTTGCCCAAATCAAAGGAAAAATTACCGACGAAAAGGGGCAACCTGTGGCCTATGCGAGTATTACCGTAGAAAATACTTCTCGAGGTACGGCCTCTAATGAAAAGGGTGAATACGAACTGTACCACCAACAAGCGGACGGAACGGTCTATATAAACTTTCAGTATTTGGGTTATAAAACACAGCGGATTCCTGTAATAGTTAAGACTGGAGCAATTGTTTTAGACATAAAACTGATTGAGGAAGATTTTATGATGAGCGATATCGTAATTCAGGTCGGTGGAAACCGTGCTGATGAAATCATTCGGAATGCGATTAAAAACAAGGGAGTAAACACTAAAAATACTTCTAAATTTACCGTTGACTTCTATTCTAAAGGAAACCTTAGTCTTTTAAAATTACCCAAGCGGGTCAGTGTGGCTATGAGCGGACAAGAGGCAGTTAATAAGGTAGATTCTCTAAACCCGAGTGTTATTTACCTCTCGGAAACTGTATCGAAAATTTCGTATCAAAAACCCGATAAATTACGGGAACATATCATCGCTTCCAAAATCAGTGGTAATGATAACGGCTATAGTTTTAATACCGCCAAAGAATCCTTTTTTGATTTTTACGAAGAAACAATCCGCTTAAATCAGCGTGTTGATGTTAAAATGATTTCGCCTTTGGCGTCTAATGCTTTTGGTTATTACAAATACAAACTCGACGGGACTTTTCAAGAAGGGGATCATTTGGTCAATAGAATTAAGGTCATACCCAAGCGCGATAAAGAACCCGTTTTTGAAGGATACATTTATATAGTCGAAGACAGTTGGGCTATCTATGGGGTTGATTTTGATGTTTTGGGTTACCGAATGCAAGAGCCAATTATAGACAAACTGGAATTGGTACAGCACTACAGTTATCAGACGTCCTTACAAAACTGGATTAAAAACGTACAATCCATCGATTTTATAGGTGGTATGTTTGGCGTTAAAATGCGTGCGAAGTTTTCCTATGTATTTAGCAACTATGTTTTTGTGGAACAGTTTGATGCCAAGACTTTTTCAGAAGAAATGATTTCGTTTGATGCTGGGGCAAATAAACTCGGTGATGCGTATTGGCAGCAACACCGGCAAATTCCTTTGACTTTGGAGGAAATCAAAGACTATAGCGTTAAAGACAGTATTAAAATACTCAAAAGCTCCCCGGCTTATATCGATAGTTTGGATCGCAAAAACAACCGTTTTAGATGGGATAGTATGCTGACGGGCTATAGCTATAGAAGCACGCCAAAGGCATACAGTATTAATTATGCGGGACTACTCGAATTCGAAGATGCCGGTTTTAATACGATTCAAGGATGGCATATAGGAACAAAATTAGGATATCAAAAAACAAACCAGGAAAAGGGATCAACAACCGGAATTACTGCGTTGTTTAATTATGGTTTTGCCGAAAATCGCTTGAGAGTTGTGGGAATTGCGCATCATCAATTTAACAGTATAGACCGTAAAAAAATCAGCATTAGTGGGGGAACAACGGTTGAACAATTCAACGATCAACAACCCATTTCTAATTGGGTAAATACAGCCAGTAGCTTATTGTTTAAAGACAATTATATGAAGTTGTACAACCGCGAATTTGTAAAAGCGGCCTACAGTCAGGAGGTTGCAAACGGAATTGCTATTGCGGGAGCCTTGGAATACAACCAGCGAAAACCGTTGTTCAACAATACCGATTATGTGATCTTTAATCGCCAAGCGGCCTATACATCAAATAATCCTTTGGATCCTTCCAATTATTCTGAAGCCGGTTTTGAAAAACACCAACTTTTTAAAGCCAAGATTGGTGGTGTATTTAAGTTTAATCAGAAATACATTTCCCAACCCAACCAAAAGATTAGCATCCCTTCTTCTAAATATCCCGTTTTATCTTTAAATTATGAGAAAGCGTTTGGGGCTTCGGACAAGTCATACCAATACGATCTTTTAACTGCAGATGTAGCTCAAGTAATAACATGGAGTAATAAAGGAGATTTTAGTTACCATTTAAAAGGAGGTAAATTTTTTGGAGCCGATGATATTGCCTTTATGGACTACTACCATTTTAATGGGAATCAGACCCACGTTAACATCGAAGGCAAATACAATA
This sequence comes from Flavobacterium sp., assembly GCA_040393465.1. Lineage (GTDB taxonomy): Bacteria > Bacteroidota > Bacteroidia > Flavobacteriales > Flavobacteriaceae > Flavobacterium. Next base: position 203,551 of record JBEBUC010000002.1, read on the forward strand.
ATGCCTTTAATTTATTGCCATATTACGATTGGAGTACCAATAAAGCCTTTGCTGAAATTCACTTAGAACACAACTTTAAGGGGTTTATTATGAACAAAATACCGTTGTTAAACGCATTGCAATGGAATCTGGTATTGGGCTATCACAATGCTATTACAACCGACCGAAAACCCTATCAGGAATTTTCTGCTGGATTTGACAATATCGGTATTGGTAAATTTAGAGGTTTGCGTGTAGATTATGTTCGCAGTTTGCACAACGGATTATCCACAGAGGGAATTATGCTCGGATTGACGTTGTTTGGTAGGTAGACCGCAGTTGCGTTTGAGATGTCTTATGGATTGATTTGCTCCATACTCTGCGAGAACAATTCGTCAAACAATTTAAATACACTTGGGAGTATGTGTACCGAAACGCTTTTGTTTACACTGTATAAATACGATTTGTCTAAGGTTTCTTGAGAAGCCATAAAATGGTTAAAATTGACTTTTAGGAAAAGTGTCATTACAATACAGGCTATCAGTAAGGCTTTAAAGAATTCAAAGACACCTCCAAAAACGCGATTTAAACCGCCTAAGAAAACGGCTTTGGACAATTGAGTTAGGGTTTTTGCTAGTAGATGAACCAATACAATTACCAAGAGAAAAGTAAGTACAAAGGCAATTAGCGGTAACATTTTGGTTTCCCATCCCAAAAAATCTTTGAGGATTGTAGAAAATTTAATAGCACCTATTAAACCTACGATTAAGGAAATAAATGAAGCGATAGACACCCAAAGACCGTTGGAAAAACCCTTGTAAAATCCATAAACCAACCCCAGTAAACACAATAAATCTATTAGTAACATGCTTTTCTCAATTTGATGCGAAGATATTATAAATTCGTTTTACAAGGAAGTAGTATCTTTGTAAAATATTCAACAGAATTATGGCTAGAGACGAACAGTTAAAAGTCCGATGGGAGTTGGTGGTTAATTTTTTATCCACCCGTTTCGCAGAAGGCGATATATTAGATTTAGATGCGATTATTTATTTAATCGGAGTACAGGAACTCGGGAAACCGAATAAAACATATAAAAAGGACGAAAAATTAAACTTAATGCATATCGCCATTTGTCGTTTGTTAGAACCTTATGGCTATTATGAGTTTGAGCGTTTTGATGAAGACGGTTGGCCGCATTATACCGTAAAGGAGCAGCTACCCGCATTGAAAGCAGGCGAACAATCGGTGTTGATGAAAGAGGCCATAGTGTCTTATTTCATAGAAAGAGGTATTATCGAATAGGATAATAAATTTATAATTTTTTTTTAAAGCTTATAATTTTCAGTATAATTTAAAAGACGTAAATTTGCGTTTTACTTGACTTAAAATGATTGATAAAATAAAAGAGTTTATTGGAGAGGCCCAGAGCTTTACTGCCGATAACAAAGAAACGCTTGAATCTTTTCGAATTAAATTCATTTCTAAAAAGGGAATCCTCAATGACTTGTTCAACGAGTTTAAAACGGTGCCTAATGATCAAAAGAAAGAATTTGGACAAGCGATAAATTTATTAAAAACTACCATTGAGGATAAAGTAAAATCTATTCAAGATGCATTGGAAACCAAAGAAGATTCTCAAGGAATCTATGGCGATTTAACGCGTCCTGGAAATCCTATTGTATTGGGGTCTAGACACCCGATATCGTTGGTTAAGAATCAGGTTATCGACATCTTTTCCAATATTGGTTTTAATGTATCAGAAGGACCAGAAATCGAAGACGATTGGCATAATTTTACCGCGTTGAACTTTCCAGAATACCATCCAGCTAGAGATATGCAGGATACTTTCTTTGTACAGACCAATCCGGAAATGCAATTGAGAACGCATACTTCTTCTGTACAAGTACGGTATATGGATGAATTTAAACCGCCTTTGAGAACGATTTCTCCGGGACGTGTTTTTAGAAATGAAGCCATCTCTTCGCGTTCACACTGTATTTTTCATCAGGTAGAGGGATTGTATATCGACAAGAATGTGTCGTTTGCTGATTTAAAACAAACGCTTTTATATTTTACGAAAGAGATGTTTGGCAAGTCTAAAATCCGTTTAAGACCTTCCTATTTCCCATTTACCGAACCAAGTGCTGAGGTAGATATTTATTGGGGACTAAAAACCGAAACCGATTACCGCATCACTAAAGGAACGGGATGGTTAGAGATTATGGGCTGTGGAATGGTCGATCCAAACGTTTTAAAGAACTGTAATATCGATCCAAACGAATACAACGGTTTTGCATTTGGAATGGGTATTGAGCGTATGGCGATGTTGTTATACCAAATCAGTGATATCCGTATGTTTTACGAAAATGATGTACGCTTCTTAGAACAATTCAAATCTAGTTTTTAGATTTTTAAATATTTTTAAAATCCCCATAGCCGTTCCATTGGCTATGGGGATTTTTTTTATAATTCGTTTATGGTAAATCAAGGGTAGAAAGGCCGCTGAAAAAGGAGGCGGCTTTTTATAGCGTAAAAACCGTAACTTCTAATCCGGTATAGACAATTTAGACATCAGATTCTTGGATTGAACACTTGATTGTTTTTCTCAATTTTGAATAAATTTTTTAAACATTCTTTATCTTTTGGTATATATTATAGTATTTATATGATTTGTGTGTTGTTTATGTTGCTTTTTATCTTTACTTTTAAATTTATTACTAACGCATTTATTATGAAAAAAAGTTTTTTGGTATTGCTCGGAATTGGATTTTCTCTTGCTGCTTGCTCAAGCGACGACAACCAACAGGAAAAGAAACCAATTACCGGCGAACGTGTTTATATTACGTATCCCAATGTTACTACAACGGGAGAAAATACTTTTGCTTTTAGGGTAGGTGAATCGGAGTTTATTGCGCATACAGCTAATGAAAAGTTGGGATCTAAGGGATTAATTGAATTTACTTCACCGGTTCCTCCAGAGTTATCTGGTGCTTATTATCTAGATAAAGATACTCAAGAATATGAGATGTATATTTGGGCTAGGGAGCAGAATAATGGGGAAGAAGAAGTAAGAATTTATTACCGATCGGACAGGCCACTACAAGTGGGTGATCAATTAGAGATTGCTAGTGAAACTGCTGTAGGAAAGGCTACTCTTGAGTATAAGCGCTATTTTGAGAAAAAGTTAGAAGTCTATGCCGCTAAAGCAGGGATGTTTAAAATCCTTAAAATGGATAGCGAAAAGAAAATCATTTCAGGAACCTTCGAGTTTGAAGCAGAACAAAGGGGTGAATCTTTAAAGCTGATTTTAGCAACCGAGGGGCGTTTTGACCTAGTGTATAGAACGCGTTGAGGTATAACAACTAATGTTTAAGTTTGGTCTCTATCCAATCCAATCATGGTGCTAAAGAAATGTTGGACAAGTTTTTTTTGTGATTTATTATAAGCCCCTATATTTCTAACAAAATAAGAAAGGTAGGTACTAAGACATGACGACATCGGAATTTTACTTTTAAAGAGCATTTTGATGTTATGACTTGGGGATAATATTGTTTTGACCAAAAAAGGGAAGGGATGCTGAGTTAAATGAAAGTCATGAGGTTTTTAGAAAATAGGGCATTGTGATCGGTGTATACTTGCTGATTTTTTATAAATTTTATAGTGTATAAAGATGATTTGTTTGTTTATTAGTTATTTTCGCAGCACCAATCAAATTGATATATAGTGAGAAAAATTATCTTTAGCGTGTTAGTTGCGGGATTGAGTTTGGCATCGTGCACGAAGACCGAGTCCCCTTATGATTTTGGTGTTTTAGTAAAAACGCAAATCGCTTTTCCAGAAGTTACTCAAGACGGAAAAAACATTTTGGCTTTTAAGACAAATAAAACAGCATTTATTTCACATAACGCTGTTGAGGCACACCATAATAACGGGGAGATTGTCCACAAAGAGGCACAGCCTCTAGAGTTAACGGCGACTTATGCTCTACAAGCGGAAGCCCAAGAATATGTTTTAGTAATATGGGGACAAGATCAAAAAGACGATAAAAATAAACGAGATGAACTAACCATAAAGTATCGTTCTGAGCTAGCAATAAAAGCGGGTGACCGTATAGTAATCGGTTCAAACGAAGCGGATGGAATGGCAAATGTTAGTTTTTGGAAGACTGTTGGAGATCATTATATAGAATATAAAGCCATATCGGGTGAACTGAATATACTGAAATTGGATAGTCAGCGAAAAATCATTTCAGCAACATTTAATTTTACAGGAGAGGAAGTTAAAAAGAACGCAACCGAAGTCGAATCGGAAGCTGTTTTCGCAACCGAAGGGCGTTTAGATATCTTGTATACGGACGCGCTTGTTAAGAAATAAAATGGAACTAACTCCTGAAAAAAGGCTTAGTTGTATTACACAACTAAGCTTTTTTTTAGGAGTTAGCATAAGAGCGAATGGTTTAATAAAGTCATTTCGTGTGCTTTAATAATCCGTTGCAATAAGTGACTATTTGATTTCCTTAAAATCTTCCTTTGGAATCCATCCTGTATGCTGATTGTTTAGTTTGACTTTTACCCATAAGGATTTCTCTTCTAATATCAGTACTTTAGTACCTTCATGAAGCGTAGCAAGTGTTTTGGAGGTGTTTTTAGCATCTGCTTTTAATTCCGTTTTTTCTGCAAATAGAATTCCGGTTCGGTAACTCTTGGCGTAGTTCTGCTCTAAATAGGCGGCTGTAAGGGTAAATACACTACCCAAAGCAACTAGCAGCATCAAACCAAAAAACAAGCGTTTTAAACTGCTGTTTTGGGTTAGAAAATAGCCTATATAAAAAACTAGAATAAGGAAAACCCCTCCAACGCTTAACCAAGCCCAGCAGTCATAAGACAATCCTTTAAAGAAATTGTGTATAATTTCTTTAGACCCCAAATTGCGAACCGTAGGAATTTCATCAAGCAGCGTTTTTTGTGCAAATTTTAGATTGGTTTTTGCAGCAGCGTCATCGGGATTTAACAACAAAGCTTTTTCATAGTGGAATAGAGAAGGGGCTGTTTGATGAGTCTTATAATAGGCATTGGCCAAATTAAAATGTACCTCAGCCGACTCTTTACCGCTCTGAATTAATTTTTTATAATGCACAATGGCATCTTCGTAATTTCCCTGTTGATATAGAGAATTCGCATTTTTAAAATCCGGGTCTATGGTTTCGGTTTGAGCCCAAGTAAACGAGCTTAAAAACAATAGAATATAAATTAATTTTTTCATGATTATTCTATTTGAATTGTTTTTCTAGTTCAGAGATGACCTCGATGGCTTGTTGGTAATGCACTTGCATTTCAACCTGTTCGGTCGGAGCATAACGCGCAAATTCACAGGCAAATTTTAAGTCCATAAAATTGGTAATGGTTTGCGGTTGTATTGATTTATCCACCAATAGTTCTTCTATATTGTCGTTGCTCATTTCGTTGGTTTCTATATGCAATTTTGCTTTTAAGAAATTGTGCAAACAACGTTCCAGTGCTTCGTAAAAAGCTTCTTTGTTTTGAAGATTTTTCTTGGCTGCTCCCAGATATTTACGCGCCAAACGATTGGACTGTCTTCGTTTGTTCTTTTGCCAATCCCCGTCCTTTTTGCGTTTTTGTACAAGGAGAAATCTAAATAGTGGTATGGCTATTAGCGGTAATGTCATCAAGATGTAAAACAAAACCGATCCCATAAAGTCCGTAGGCTGAGTACTGCTATAGGTAGTGGTGGTTTTGATGTCGTTAAATTTTTCGTTATCGGCAACCTTTTCCGTTTTGTTGACTTCTGCATTGGTTGGTAAAACGGGACCCTCGATCACTTCTATAGGAATGGCTTCAGAAGTAATGGTTTTGTATGTATTCGTTGCTAAATCAAAATAACTAAAACGTAAAGGTTTAATTAAATAGTCTCCTTTATATTGAGGAATAATGGTGTATTTGTCGGTTTTGGAACCCTGTAAGCCGTTAGCCCCAGGACCGATGTTCTCTGAATTAACCGGGTCATAAATTTCTAATGCAGGCGGTGCTACGGGCTGCGGAAGCGAGAATAAATTTAGATTTCCGTTTCCTTCTACCGTTACGGTTAAGGTAAGCGGTTCTCCAGCCTTTAGCGCTTTGGTTGATGGTGTAACTTTAAAGCTAAACTGTCCTACTGCACCACCAAAGTCTTCCGGTTTTCCTTTTTCAGGTAAGGGTTTTACTTGTATTTTCTTTTTACCAGACGAGAATACCTTACGCACGATGCCCATTTCAGGATATCCAAAGAAATCACGGCGCCCCGTTGGCAATTCGGTTTCTATATCCAACACCATCGGTTCAATTTCTAAATTGCCCGATTCTTGAGGCATCAAAATCACCTTTCGCAATACGATATAGCGGTATTGTTGGCCTTGATATGTGCCTTGCTCTATTTTTTGTTGTTTTAATTCGACTGGATTGTTCCAGAATTTGTTGTATTTGGGACTACTGCTTTCCGTAAATCCGCGAACACTAGAATTGAATCCGACATATAATTTATGGGTAACGGTAATGGGTTCGTTGATAAAAGGATTGCTCTTTGAAACTTCGGTTACCACGTGTATGCCTTTCAACATTTGTTGTTGTGCATCACTCATTTGAGGCTCTTCCCTCTTTACCGCGTCGGTTACCGTTATCGAAATGGGTTCGGTCTTATAAAGTTTGTTGTCGATCTCAATAGATGCCGACCCAATGGTCAATTTACCCTTACGAGTCGGTACCAAAATATAAGAATAGCTTTTGCTAAAGGACTTTTCACCGTTGATCCACGAATAGTTGACCGACTGATTTGGACCGCCGGCAATTTGAAATCCTTCAAATCGAGGCGGTTGAAAATTGTCACCATCACCATTCATAGAAAAATCAACACGAAGCATTTCGTTTTGAGCCACAGCGGTTTTATTGACCACAGCTTCAAATTTAACTTGGGCAAACAGTACTTGCGAAAAAGCAAGTAAGAAGAGAATCAGATATTTATCGAATACTTTCATCTTACCAGTCTTTTGTGTTTTTACCTTGTACTCCAGGTTTTCCCTTTTTGTCTTGTAGGCGTTTCTGAACTTTTTTCTCTTCGTTATTCATGGCGTCCAAAATGCGTTGCATTTGTTGCTGATTTGGATTGCTCGGAGCCTGTTTTGGATCTTCAGGGTCTTTATTGTCTTTCGGGTCGTCTTTTTTATCTTTATCGCCCTTATCGTCTTTGTTATCCTTGTCCTTATTGTCCTTATCGTCTTTATTGTCTTTATTGTCTTTATTGTCCTTGTTATCCTTGTCCTTATCCTTATCCTTGTCCTTGTCCTTATCCTTGTCCTTGTCCTTATCCTTGTCCTTGTCCTTGTCCTTGTCCTTGTCCTTGTCCGGATTTTCCTTTTGCATTTTTTTGGCTAGTGCAAAATTATAGCGGGTTTCTTCGTCTTTAGGATTATTTCTTAACGCATTTTTATAGGCTTCTACTGCGGCACTGTAGTTTTTGTTTTGCATATACGTATTGCCTAGATTATGAAAAGCCCGATGCTTATCGTCTTTATTTGTAGCTTTTTTAGCTGCTTCTAGGAAAACTGCTTCGGCGTCGCCGAGCTGTTTTTGTTTATACATACTGTTTCCCATATTGTAGGTCGACGTATTGTTTTTCGGATCTTTGGATTGAGCAATACGGTAATTGGCTTCGGCCTGAGTATATTTTTTTTCATCGTATAGCTTGTTGCCGTTGGCAAGCGATGATTTTACCGATTGCGCTTGTGCGCAATAGGCTGTTAGTAGGGTAAGGTAAACTAGGAAATGTCTCATAATTCAAAGCGGTATCGTTGTGATTTCCAGATTATTTTTCATTAAATAAATTCAATTCTTTCATCCATTTGGTTTTGCGTTCCAAGATGAATAAATCAATAAGCAATAAAAGTAGAGCCAAAGCTAGAAACCATTGGTATTGCGACTGGTATTCGGCAATTTCTTGGGCTTCAAAGTCGGATTTTTCTATTTTGTTTAAATCCTGTTTAATCAGTTCTACTATTTCTTGAGTATTGGAGCCATAATAATAGCGACCACCGGTTTTTTGGGCGATGGTTTTGAGCGTTTCGGGATTCAATTGGGTGATAACCATTTCATTGTTCGAATCCTTTTTAAAACTTACGGTTCCGCCTTGTCTTTGCGGAATCGGACCTCCTTTTTCTGTTCCTACACCAATGGTAATGATGCGAATATTTTTCTGTTTGGCCAGTTGTAAGGCACTTTCTAAACCATCCCCATGATCTTCTCCATCGGATATAAGCACAATGAGTTTACTGGTTTTTGGGTCGTCGAAATAATTACTAGCTACTCGAATGGCATCTTCGAAGGCAGTTCCTTGAGAAGATACCATATCGGTATTCATATTCTGTAGGTACATTTTGGCTACATTATAGTCGGTAGTAATCGGCAACATTGGAAAGGCACTGGCGGCATAGCCGACGATACCAATTCGGTCAGAACCCAAATTGTTAATGATTTGGGATACCAATTGTTTGGTTTTGTCCAAGCGGTTTGGAGCCATGTCTTCAGCCAACATACTCTTAGATACATCTAGAGTAAAAACAATGTCGATTCCCTGTCTTTTTACGGTCTCGATGCGTGTTCCAATTTTTGGATTGACTAAGGCCAATACAAGCAATACCAACACAGAGAAGTACAATACCGCTTTGATATTGGCTTTGTTTTTGGATTGATCAGGCGCTAAAATTTGGAGCGCTTTCGCACTTCCAAATTCCTTTTGTCTTTTGCGCTTCCAGATTGCATTTGTAATAAACACAATCAGGAGTAGCGGCAGCACCGCTAATAATAAGAAATATTTTATGTTGTCAAATTCCCACATGAAGTTGGTTGTTATATGAAACCTTTAAATAATGTTTTCTGTAAAATAAATTCTACGCAAAGCAAGATAAAAGCCAAAAGGGCAAACAGGTGAAATTTCTCATTTCTGCTCACGAATTTTTGTTCATCTACTTTGGTTTTTTCCATAGCGTTTATTTCATCATAGATTTTTTTCAAGCTTTTAGTGTCCGTAGCTCTAAAATATTTACCGTCGGTCTTTTGTGCGATTTCTTTTAAAAGAGCTTCGTCAATCTCTACAGGCATCATTCTAAAGAGTAATTCTCCAGATGGGGAATAGGCATAAGGCGATTCCGCCATACCGTTGGTACCGATACCGATGGTATATACTTTTATTTTATATTCTTTCGCAATATCGGCAGCCATTCTTGGATCTACAAATCCGGCGTTGTTAACCCCATCGGTCAATAATATGATGACCTTGCTTTTGGCAGGACTGTCTTTAAGGCGGTTTACCGCAGTTGCCAGACCAACACCAATAGCAGTTCCGTCTTTCAGGTCGTCGTTGTACACCACATCTCTCAGCGCGTTTAACAACAAGGGTTTGTCGCTGGTAACGGGTGTTTTGGTATAGCCTTCGGCAGCATAAATCACGAGACCTATACGGTCGTTGAGTCTATCTTTTATAAATTCTGCGGCTACATTTTTTAGTGCATCAATTCGGTTGGGTTTTAAATCTTTTGCCAACATACTGCCCGAGATATCCATTGCCATAACGATGTCGATACCGTGTGTGGAATGAACTTTATTACTTACATCGACGGTTTGCGGTCGAGCAAGTGCTACAATCATCAAAGCCATAGCCAATAACCGTAAAACAATACTCAAGGGTTTGAGGCGTACTAATAGCGATTTTTTCTTTGGAAAACCCGTTACGGTACTTATAGTTAAGGTCGGCTTTTGATTGTTTCTACTGCGGTACCATATATAGAAAGCAATCGGTAATAAACAGAATAACCAAAACAATTCGGGATGTAAAAAAGTGATCTGTCTCATTCTTTCTCTTCGGTTTTGTATTGTATCGATTCCATTATTTTTTGGGCAATTTGAGGCCCCACAACATCTTTTTCTGCATAGAAAACGCCGATTTCTTGTGCCGCTTGGCCTTGCTGAATCAACACCAGCTCAAAGCGAATTACTTCGGCTTTCTTACTTAGAGGGTTATTGATTACAAAGGTACCTACCGTTTTAATTCCCTGAATTCCTTTAGCATTTTCGAAGCTTTCGGTTTTAGACTCTAGATTAGCTGCTTGCAAATTTTGAGCAATTATTTTGAGGGAATGCTCTAAAATTTCCTCTTTGCTATACTTACTTTCAGGTGCAAATTGAACCACATTGAGGAGTATTTGTACTGGATCGGTAATTTGTCCAGAGCTAAACTGTACTGCCGATTGTACTCCCGGTGGTAGTGTTTGCTGAATGCGGGGGTCAATAACACGCGTCAATACCTTAGGTGTTTCTATAGTGATACCCGGATTTCCATAAGTACTCGTAATCCATTCTCCATGGAGCAGGCGTTTGGAACTACTAAAGGAAAGGTTCTTTAAAAAGGACCCACTTTCTGTATTGTTTATCAAATAAATGATACCCGTTAATACCAATAAAGCAGCACTGATACATAAAGGAACTAAGGTTCTGAATTTTTTGCGTTTTTTCTTACGTCTTTCGCGTAATCGAATTTGTTCCGATTGCGTTTCCATCGATATAGGGTATGCGGTATTTATTTCATTGATAACCTTTTGAATTTTGTCGGTATCGTTGATGATTTCAAATTCTTGTGGTAGTGATTTGGCGAATTTTACCAAATCGGCTGTTTGGAAAACATTTTTAAATTCTTGAACGACGCGTTTGTCGATCTTAACTTTTTTGGAGTTTAGGGTTTGATTAAAAATGGTTAATAGTTCGAAAGTCGTTAATTCTTTGGCTGGGATATTAAAAGTTTCTTCGATGAAAACTCTTGCAATATCTGTCATATCGGAATAATACGATTTGGTTTCTCCACGCACCCACATTTTTTTGGCAGCTAGTTTATCGAGCTTTTTCGATGCTTTTTCGAAAGGCGTTTTAAACAAATCATCTTCGGATAAATTGCGTTCCTGGCGTTTCTTAATCCAATAGTACAGCGCAATGCCAAGTATAAGACAAATGGCAATGGCTACCAGATAATACCAATTTGATGAAATGCCTGCCCCACTAGACGATATAGACTTAATCTCATACATCGGTTGCTTAAGCGTGTCAACCTGTACGTTTTGGACCAATACGGAATAGGGGTCGGTAAGGTATTGTTTGTTGTCAATCAATACGGGTAATGCCGGTAATTGGTAAGCACCGGAATCGAATTGGGTAAGGCTGTATTTTTTGATTAATTCGTATTGATGATCCTTGATTAACGTATCGATTGGATGTGAGGTTAGCACCTCAAATGGACCCAGTCGATCGCTTTCGGGAAAATGAACGCGAGTACCCTTATCTAAGAGGGCGCGTACGGTCAATTCAAATTGATCGCCTATTTTTATTTGAGTGGTGTCAATACTTGATTTGACCGGATTTTGAGCCTGAAGCCCCCAGCCGAACAAACAAATAAAAAGCAGGTATATTATTTTATATTTTTTCATCTTATTGTTAATGATTATCTCGATTTAAAATAACCCAGTAATTTTTTGACATAACTTTCTTCTACATGCATTTGAATCACTCCGGCCCCACATTTGTAAAAGGTTTTTTGAAAATAAGTCTCGTTGTCTAAATAGCTTTTTTCAAATTCCAGTCGAAGAGCCGCATCGTTGGTGTTGACCCACGTTTTCTCGTCGGTTTCGGCATCAATAAAAGCAACTAAACCCAGTTTTGGCAATGATTTTTCACGTTGATCGTAAACTCGGACTCCAGTGATATCGTGTTTCTTAGCCGATATTTTGAGGGTTTGCTCATAATCAGGTGTGATGAAATCGGAGAGTACAAAAACGATGGCCTTTTTCTTTAATACTTTGGAAAGATACTCCAAAGCTTGTGATAGGTTGGTTTTTTTGCTCTTCGGCTTAAAATCTACCAATTCTCTTATAATTCTCAATACATGACTCTTTCCTTTTTTAGGAGGAATATACAGTTCAATCTGGTCTGAAAAAAGGAGCAGACCAATTTTATCGTTGTTTTGAGTGGCAGAAAACGCGAGTGTTGCCGCGATTTCCGTAACGATTTCATTTTTAAATTGATCGGTAGATCCGAACTGTTGTGAACCGCTTACATCCACCAATAACATCATGGTAAGTTCTCGTTCTTCTTCAAAAACTTTGATATAAGGCTCGTTGTACCGCGCAGTAACATTCCAATCAATCGAACGAATATCGTCTCCAAATTGATATTGGCGTACCTCGGCAAAAGTCATTCCGCGCCCCTTAAACGAAGTGTGGTATTCTCCGGAGAAAATATGATCGCTTAAACGACGGGTTTTGATTTCTATTTTTTTGACCTTTTTCAGTATATCTTTTGTCTCCATTTGCGAATCTGATGAAAATTATTCAAACCTCCATAACCCTATCTATCTCCCGGATTAAAATTAGAAGGCAAATAGGGAAAGAATAAGTGTTGGTTAAAGCAATTGACTAAGGCACTTCTACCTCGTTGACAATTTGATTGATAATATCAACCGAAGTAATATTTTCTGCTTCTGCTTCGTAGGTAACCCCTACTCTATGGCGAAGTACATCAATAACTACGGCACGAACATCTTCTGGAATTACATAGCCTCTTTTTCTAATAAAGGCATAACATTTTGCAGCCATGGCCAAGTTGATACTTCCCCTAGGTGAAGCTCCAAAACTGATTAATGGTTTTAATTTTTCCAATCTAAATTGTTCTGGATAACGCGTGGCAAAAACAATATCTAAAATATATTTTTCAATTTTCTCGTCCATATACACTTCGCGAACCGCTGCTTGAGCACGAGCAATTTGATCTAAGGATACCACGGGATTGATTGTAATCTTGGCGCCCGAAAGATTCTGTCTAATAATTTGACGTTCTTCTTCCAATTTAGGATAATCAATCACGGTTTTAAGCATAAAACGGTCCATTTGAGCTTCGGGTAACGGATAAGTTCCCTCTTGTTCAACTGGATTTTGCGTAGCCATAACTAAAAAAGGTCGATCAAGCGGAAAAGTTTCGTCGCTAATGGTTACTTGTTTCTCTTGCATCGCTTCCAAAAGTGCCGATTGGACCTTGGCTGGAGCACGGTTAATCTCATCTGCTAAGATGAAATTGGCGAAAATGGGACCTTTACGAATCGAGAAGTCATTTTCCTTAATGTTGTAAATCATCGTTCCCACTACATCCGCAGGAAGTAAATCCGGTGTAAACTGAATTCTGCTAAAAGAACCGTGAACTGCTTTTGCCAGCGTGTTGATGGCTAGTGTCTTGGCTAGTCCGGGTACTCCTTCCAGTAAAATATGTCCTTGACCTAATAAGCCGATTAGCAATCGGTCTATCATGTGTTTTTGACCCACAATAGCCTTGTTCATCTCGAGGGATAGCAAATCTATAAAAGCGCTTTCTCTTTCGATTTTCTCATTTAATGCGCGAATATCGTGCGTGTTTTCAGTAGCTTCCATATCTATTATCTTTGTACAATAAATGCTTAGTTGTTTTAGTTGCCGCAAATTCAAAAAATATTTACTTTTTCCTTGTTAATAATAGGTTAAATATTTCGCCTATAGTAGATCATTAGGTCTCATTTATGAAATTCTTTTTATATTTTTAAGGTTTAAAAAATATATGTTGTGATTAACAAGAGATTGCTTATTAGAAATTTATTGTCTCATCACGATGAGAATAGCTTTTACGACAAAAAGAGGCAGCTCAATTTGCATACCAAAGAAGGCAAAGCAAAGTTTCTAAAACACGTCTGTGCCCTATCGAATTCCAATCCGAAAAACAACTCCTTTTTAGTGGTTGGAATCGAAGATGAAGACAACCTTATTGTCGGAACCGATTTTTATGACGACAGTAAAATTCAAAACCTAGTCAATGCTTTTTTAGATAACCCACCAACCATCCAATACGAAAATGTTCCCTTTCCCGATTTGCCTCAAGATCGCGTTGTGGGTTTAGTGACCATACGCCCTAAAAAGGGAATTGCATATTTTAAAAAATCGATTTATACTATTTCTCCAGCTACATTCTTTAGTCGAATGGGTAGTAATTCGGTTCCCGATGTGTTGCCGAAAATAAACAACAACCAGGACATCGTTGAAAGCATAGAGAAAATATCGAGAAACAACCTCAATCACATTTTGGATAGTGTGGTGAGTTTTGTATCACGTACGCATAAAGACATGAAATCCGATTATCATGTGTTTAAAGAATTTTTTGTGGTGTGTTGGGCGGGCAAACCCCTTAAAATTCGCGACAAGATTTTTTATTCGCGAGTGGATATCGAATTGATTAACGAACAGATTAAACTGTTTTATTCTGCCTTCGATGCCGTTACTATAGAATATACTAAAGACGAATTTGTCATCACCGAATATTTGCGTTTGGGACTGAAAGATGCCACAACCTATTACCCCTTCGAACGAATGGTATTGCACTTTTATGAAAATGGCTCCTATACCATGAAAAACACCTTGTTGTTTATACCTCCGAAATACAATCCGCGACTGCTCCGACACATCTATCAGACCAATTTACAATTGATTGAAAAATTGCGTCAGAAGACCCTGCTGAGTAGCTCGGAAAATCGGGACTTGTTGCAGTTGCCGCAAACGATGATGATTTGTTATTTAAATAATTTTGAATCGGCTAAGCAAGAATTAATCCGTGCTAAAGACCTGTTAAAAGAGTTCAAAAACCAAGCGGTTTACAATTCCTTTAAAGAAGTAATGCGTATCTTGCGTAAAGTGAAATACGAAGTTAATGAAGAATAGAATTTTGGTTATTGGAGATATTCACGGTGGGTTTCGTGCGTTGATTCAAGTTTTAGAACGAGCTCAACTAACAGCTAGCGACCGGCTTATTTTTTTAGGAGATTATGTAGACGGTTGGAGCGAGTCACCCAAAGTGGTTGACTATCTCATGGATTTAGCCAAACGGCAATCTTGTGTTTTTATAGGAGGCAATCACGAGTCCCTGTTGCTTCATTGGTTAAAAACAGGCGAAGTACGTGGTCCGTGGCTGAATAATGGTGGAAAAGCCTCCGTTGAAGCTTATATGGCGGTGTCTGAAGCTAAAAGACAAGCGCATACCGTGTTTTTCGAACAATTGCACGACTATTATATTGATGACCAACAACGGTTGTTTATACATGCGGGCTTTACCAATCAAAAGGGAGTAGACTACGAATTTTTTAAGGAATACTTTCGTTGGGATCGGACCTTGTGGGAAACTGCTTTGAGCATCAATCCGGAATTAGAACGGGAGCATTTGGCTTATCCAAAGCGCTTAAAGATTTATTCGGAAATTTTTATCGGACACACGCCCGTAACTCACTTCGGGTCCACGGTTCCCATGTATAGTGCAGGAGTGTGGAATGTAGATACTGGAGCGGCTTTTAAAGGGTGTATAAGTGTAATGGATATTGAATCCAAAGAATTTTGGCAGAGTGATTTTTTACCCGACCTCTATCCCGATGAAATCGGTAGAAATGCGGTTTTAACATCCATTTCTTCTTAAATTCTGAAGCGATTTGCTATAGAAACGCTACTTTGCTTGGTTATAACTTTGTCTTTGAGGGTTTTAGTAGTTGAAATTGCCGAGGACGATTCGCGGGATTTAATAGAACGTTTCTCTATATTTGCATAAAAACAAACTACTATGAAAAGATTAATACTTGTCATGCTTCTAATAGGCGGAAGCATCACTGCTCAAGCACAAGCTATTCACGAGGTAAAATACAATATCTTGAATACGATTATCATGAAATCGGTAGAATTGGGATACGAACACTTTATCGATAGAGATCAGTCTGTTGGAGTGGATTTGTATCTAAACGACCGTTTTTCGTATTATCCGGAAAGCAAGAGTAAGGGCAAAAAATTTAATACCACTAGTGTAGCGGCATCGTATAACTTCTATTTTGGAGGAAAAAACGGAGAAAATGGTTCGGGCTATTCGGTATCTCCGTTCTTGAAATACCGTTTTGGCGATTTTGAAGAAGACAAATGGAGAGAAGACGTATTAGTTACTGAAACTACAGATATGAACAGCGTTATTGTGGGAATTGGAATTGGTTATAAATGGGTGAAGAACGATTCGTTTACCATTCAACCTTTTGCAAACATCGGAAGAAATTTTAGTGAGGATGTTAACGACCGTTTTATGGCGATCGAGATGAATGCGGGGGTTACTATCGGTTACCGTTTCTAGTAACTAATAGTTTTAGACAAAACAAAGAGGCGGCCTTAGGGCGGCCTCTTTGTTTTATAACATTTCCCTACTTTAGAGGGTTGTCCGCAGGTCGGGGAGGTTTTTCCGTTTTGTAAAAACGCGTCCTTGGTGGGACTCCCGTATTTTGAGTAAAAATACGAATCGTGCAAATAGAGGCATCTCGATCAGATTGGTTTAGTGGATTTATTATCTAAGTACTATGGAGCGTTGCTATAAGTTATATTGAACAGAAAACAGCACGATCCGAGGAAGCACATAAGTGTTTTGATTCTCAACCATAAAATCGCTAAAACGAATTTTGGTTATGGTTCTAGCGTTCAGGAGGTTATGTCCTTTAATCATAAGAGTCCAAGGACTGTTTTTCTTGTGAAACGCTGCAGAGGCATCTACCGTAGTGGCATGGTTTTTATCGGTTCCGATGGCGTTTTTTCGCCAATTGTAATCGGCTGTAAATAGGCCATTTTTAAAAAACTTCGTTCTTATTTTTGCGACGAAGTGGTCCCTGTTTGATTTGTTTTCAAAATTACTTAACAGTTGCTGAAAAGATTTGTTGTAGGCAACTTCTATAGTCGGAATTTCCTTTGTCAAGGTTTTAAAACCAATACCAATTTGTTGCGCATTTCGCTTTGAGGCAATTTCTACCGTATTGGTTATTTGGGTATACCTACTAAAATTTAGCGAAGCGTTTAGCCGAATTTCAATTTTATTAAAAGGCCTGCTTGCAAATGTGGAAAAATGCCAGCGGGTATCGGGCCGGTCACTTAGTACGGCTTCATAAAATTGATCGGTATCGATCAGTGTTAACTCATTCCGTATGTTTTTATTAGATCGGACTAAACTCGCGAGTAAATACATGCTCAATCCGGAATAGGTACTGCGTTTTCTATAACGCAAATTCGCTTGCTGGTATTGTAACTGTTGAAGTTCTGCGTTGCCTTTGAACAAAGCATTAAAGGAACTTATACGCCAGAAACTCGTGTAGTTTTCAGCATCTAAATAATCGTTTATCAGACGATAATTTAAAAAAAGACTTTCGGATTTCGTAAATTGATATTCGAACTTGACTTCGGGTTCGAGGTTGTTTTTAGAAAAAACGAATAAGGATGTGGGGTAGTGGTTCTTCAGTTGATAGTGGTGTGCAAAAAGGCCTAAAGTAGCGGTGAGTTTTCTATATAAAAACGTATATTCTAGTCCAAGATAGGGATTGTTAAGCGAGTAGTCAAGGCGATTCCCAAAACCAGCTAAATCGACCCAAGATTCCTTAGTAAGATATTCGTTAGAAATATCGAGAAGGGTATGGTTTGCACGATAACCTAAGGTGGTATAAACATGGTGTTTTATACCTACAATCCAATAGTGTTTGGCGTTGAAATGCAGTTTGTTTTGATCGACCTTTTTAAGTTCGCTTAAACCGTAGGAGGAGCCGGAAGTCCAGGGAATATGAGAATTTAAAAAGGATTGGTTTGACAGCCACTGCTGATTTGGTGTTTCTGCGTTGTACGTATGTGAAATAGCGAGGCTGGTTTTGTGTTTTTTATCAAACGTTTTATGAAATTCGAACAATTGCGATAGGACGAACGAATCGGTTGTCGTTGTGGAGTTTAAATTTCTTTCTAATACCTTCGTTGAGGTTAGTATAGAATCGTCCTTTAGATTGGAGTTAATGGCATAATGAAAGTTGTAATGAAACGTTGTTTGCAGATCTTGTTGATAAGATGCAGTCAGTTTACCAGAGCTTAGCTGATGCCGATTGTGCGAATCCGTGCTACGGTTTTCAAAAGCGATGTCTTCTGATTTTAGATATTGTATGTCGTAATCCGATTTTGTTGATACCCCGTTTTTGTTAAAAAAGAATAAGGCTTGCAACTCCCATTTAGGAGTAATGGAATAACGAAAATCCGTCGAGATAAATTGACTTTTATTTTTCAAGGCATCTTGATTCTGTAAATTCACTGGATTGAAATTAATTCGTTGATGCGGTTTGTCATTTCGTAGATAGAGGCTTTGGTTTCCATTAAAACGCAGTATATCCTCTTGCTGCAGTACTTCTAAGCCGGAGTTATTCATGTTTGCTATGGTGCTCCAATTAAGTTTTGGGGTAAAATAAAACAAGGAGGTATGGGATTCAAAAAAGCGATGATTGCCAAAACCCATTCGTAAGTCTCCAAAACCCAGTTTTTTCTTATCTTCTTTTAATTTGATATTCATAGCGAGTTCATCTGAACCCGCTACTTCCTTCATGTGAGCTACTTCTGTGAAATGATCGATCACTTCTACTTGACTAACGGCATCGGCGGGGATGTTTTCAACGCCTAATTTGGTTCCTCCACCAAAAAAACGATTGCCTTCCACTAAAAAATGAGTAACCTTTTTACCATTTACAGTAACTTGTCCATCGTCAGTAACCTCTATGCCGGGTAATTTTGACAATTGGTCTTTTAATTTACGCTCCGTACCGTTCATAAAAGCAGCCACATCGTAATTGAGAGTATCTTTTTTTACGACAATCGGTTGGTACTGATAGGCGATAATAATTTCCTTGATGCTGTCGTTTTTTGGGGAGAGAATGAAATCATGAGTGGTAACGGGATTTTCGTAATTATAGTCCAACGTCTGCCCTTCAAATCCAATATGGTTTACGGTAATGGTATAATTGCTTTTTTCTTCTAGGTTTAGTTTGTAGTACCCCAGATAATCTGCTATGGCAAATTTCATCTCCTTTCTTCCCTTTTTATCTCGGGCGATTACATTGGTGTTTTGTAATAGTTCACCTGAGGATGATTTGATACTACCCGTTAAGGTTTGGGAAAGACAGTCAGATACAAACAGTAGTAATAGGAAAAAGAAGGTTGATTTCACATGACATTTGATTTGGGATTTCTAGTGTAACTAAAGACTGAAATGACGGTCTTTTTTAGAATATTTCGTGAAGAAAACGGTTTTAGTTGCTGATCGCCAATTCATAGCTAAGGCGTCCTGAGCGGGTATGCTTCACCAAGTTGTAGTGAGGTTAGGGTTTGACTTTGTTTTTCAGTAACTCATAAAGGAGCTGGGAATAGGTTTCCGTATTCATGGTTTCTCCTTTTGTATCTGGTATAGGCTGGGATATCTTCCGATCAAATTCTATTTTGGATAATGCAAACAGCGTACTGCCCTTTTGAATTTGTATGATAAGTCCGGGTAATCCGCCATAAGTGGCGGGTCCGAATGGAAATGGAAATTCCGGGGCATACCAAGCAGTGATTAAGAAAATTTTGCCATTGGAATCTGTAATTGTTCTAGTGGCTTTATAGCAGTTATAGTCGTTGATTTTTTTGACTTCATCATGAAGTTTCCAATCGCTATATAAATCTTCAGTTAGTAAGTACTGATTTTCCCTTATTCCCAAAACGGGCTGCGCCTTATTGTTGTGCCTCATCTTGTTTTCTGGAACCGACATAAATACTGTTTTTTCACAGCTGCATAAGCTATGTGAAAATTCGTTTTGAGAGTTTCGATTCGCCGTAAGCATTTCAAAAACGGCGTTTTCCTTGTTGAATATCAGTCGCAAATTTACCTCATCTTCATGTCGTTTGGCGTCTTCAAAAACCGATTTAAAACGGGTCGAAGCTTTATTATTTGTATTCTCAAAGTGGTATTGGACTTTATAATAAGCAATATGGTTGGTCTGAGCCATACCATGAAAGGAGCATATACATAATATGTTGATCAGATATTTTTTCACATAGTCGGTTTTAGCTTAGCGTGTTGCTCAAAATTAATAGGGGTAATAAAGGTCCAAACATTCAAAAAAGAAAGTGTCCGCTATTCCGGATGCCACTTCGAAAGACAATCCGTTTACTTCTTGCATCACTTCGACATCACGGAGCCATTGATCGGTGCAAGGTGTTGCCGAAGCGATAGAGGTTAAGGATATTTCAGTGATAAAATTTCTCGCCTGTAGGGACGAACAGCATAATGCGGAAAAAACTAGGGTTGTGATTAGATTTTTTTTCATTTTACGATAGGTATAATTAATTGACAATAATTAACTGTTGGTTGTTACAACGAAATCAAATGTAAAAAATCGAATGGAAGGCACAAACTGTCATTTATAAATGCGGTGTTACTGCTAAAGTCTTTTTCAAATCAAATTTTCGATGGTTGTTAAGTGTTTGATATGGAGTGAATTATTTTTGTAAAAAAAATACGGGTACAAAAAAAGAGAGGCTCCATGGGAGCCTCTCTTTAAAAAAAGGGTAGTTTTAAAAGCTTTCGTTTATAAATAAAAGCTTTTAGTCCACTATATTAAAAATCAAATTTTATTCCTTGAGCTAATGGAAGCGCCGTACCGTAGTTGATGGTATTGGTTTGTCTTCTCATATAGGCTTTCCAAGCATCCGATCCGGACTCACGTCCACCACCTGTTTCTTTCTCTCCACCAAAAGCACCACCGATTTCTGCACCAGATGTACCGATGTTTACGTTGGCAATACCACAGTCAGAACCCGCTTGAGATAAGAATAACTCCATTTCTCTAACGTTGTTAGTAAAGATAGAAGAAGAAAGTCCTTGAGGAACTCCGTTTTGAATAGCAATTGCTTCTTCAATAGTACTGTATTTCATCACGTATAAAATAGGTGCGAAAGTCTCTGCCTGTACGATTTCAAATTCGTTTTTAGCTTCGATGATACAAGGTTTTACATAACAGCCACTTTCGTAACCGGTACCTTCTAAAACACCGCCTTCTACCAATATTTTTCCGCCTTCTTGTTTGGCTTTTTCAATCGCGTTAAGGTAGTCGTTTACCGCACCTTTATCGATTAGTGGCCCCACGTGATTGTTAGAATCCAATGGATTTCCAATTTTTAATTGAGCATAAGCACTTTGCAATACCTGTACCGTTTTATCATAAACACTTTCGTGTATGATCAACCTTCTTGTTGAAGTACAACGTTGTCCGGCAGTTCCAACTGCACCGAATACCGCTCCAACCAACACCATACTGATGTCTGAATGTTCTGAAACGATGATCGCATTGTTTCCACCCAATTCCAAAATGGTATTTCCGAAACGTTCGGCTACTGTTTTAGATACGTGACGACCGATACGTGTTGATCCTGTGAAAGATACCAAAGGAATTCTAGGGTCGTTGTTGATCAAATCACCACATTGGTTACCGATAACTAAGTTGCTTACTCCTTCAGGAATATCGTTTGCTTTAAACACTTTAGAAACAATGTTTTGACAAGCTACACCACATAAAGGGGTTTTAGAACTCGGTTTCCAGATACAAACGTCTCCACAAACCCAAGCCAACATCGTATTCCAGCTCCAAACAGCTACTGGGAAGTTGAACGCTGAGATGATCCCCACCACTCCATAAGGATGCCATTGCTCGTACATTCTGTGTTGCGGGCGTTCTGAATGCATGGTTAGTCCATACAATTGACGGGAAAGACCTACTGCGAAATCACAGATATCGATCATTTCTTGTACTTCACCCAAACCTTCTTGTAAACTTTTTCCCATTTCATAAGAAACGAGTTTACCCAAAGGCTCTTTATATTTTCTCAATTCGATTCCGATTTGACGAACGATATCACCACGTTTTGGTGCAGGCACCATTCTCCATGATTTAAAAGCCTCTTCGGCTGCTGTCATCGCTGTTGCGTAATCTTCTTTTGTAGATGTTTTTACCTTTCCGATTAATTCTCCAGTTGCTGGAGAATAAGATTCAAGAATCTCCCCGTTAGAAAAAGTATTAGAACCAGTAGAAGTTCCATTATTTATTTCCGCTAGGCCTAATTGCTTTAATGCCTCTTGAATACCAAATTGGTCTGTTACTGTTGCCATGTTATATTGTTAATTGATTGATCTATTATTGTGCTGCGAATTTACAAAAAATATATGGAAGCTGCGGGACGATTTCGACTGTGCTAACGATTACTTAATAAATCGCGAATCGGCTTCCATTACCGTTTGGCAATTGTTACAGCATCTCAAGGTTTCTGAACTGTAGAAATCTTTAAAATGGGGTAAGAAATCCGTTTCTATATTCGTCAAGTCAAAATACACTTCGTGTAGTAAGTGGTTGCAATTTTCGCAATACCATAGCAATCCGTCGCGATGGCCTTTGCCCGCTCTGACTTTTTCGACAACCAAACCTACCGAACCCGCAGTACGAATAGGACTATGAGGTGTTTTGGCCGGTAATAAGTAGATGTCGCCCGGATTCAAAATTAAGGATTTTCGAATGCCGTCTTCTTGAATATCGACCTGAATACTCCCCTCTAATTGGTAGAAAAATTCTTCCGATTCATTGTAGTGAAAGTCCTTACGAGCATTAGGTCCTCCTACAATCATCACTATAAAATCCTTTGATTCTATATAAATGTTTTTATTGCCCACAGGGGGTTTTAATAGATCGCGGTTTTCTTCGATCCATTGTTGTAAATTAAAAGGTTTTCTACTGCTCATAAAAAGTGTTTTTTTAGTGCGTTAGTTACTTCTGCTCAACCAGCTTTGCGGATTGTGAATGGTGGTATTATGGGATAATAGAAATTTTAAAACCGCACGTCCCGTTGCATTGGTACTGATGGTTCCTATGTTTTCTTTAATACTTACTTTATCACCTTTTTTGACACTTACAGCACTTAGGTTTTGGTAAACGGTTATATAGTCTCCATGCTGGATTAAAACGGCTTTGTTTCCTCCCGAAAGAACTTGTACTTGAAGTACTTCTCCTCCAAAAACGGCGCGTGCAGCCGAACCGGGCTCGGTGCTGATTTCCAATCCACTGTTGTGAATAGTTAATTGACTTTGTACCGGGTGGGGTTGGTCTCCGTATGGTAGCGAAATATAGCCCTTCGCCACCGGCCAAGGTAAGCTACCTTGATTGGCTTTAAAGTTATTCGCTATAATTTTGCCCTCAGGGGTCAAATCAAAAGTAGTGGTATTGGCCTTAGCTGGAGCAGTTGGTGCTTTTTTCCCCGCTTTTGCTGCAGCCTTTGCCGCTGCTTCGCGTGCTTTTCTATTGGCTTCTGCAATGGCTTCGCGAATCAATTTCTGAATTTGACGGTCGATAGCGCGAGTTTCCTCTTGTTTTTTCTTGATTTGATCGTTGTATTTCTTTTGGTCTTTTTTGATTAAAGCAACGAGCTCTTCTTGTTTAATACGATCGTTCTCTAATTCCTTTTTCTCCTTCTCGGCATCGTTTAACAAGACCCGTTGTTTGGATTTTTGGGTCTCTAAGGTAGCTACAATCGCTTGGACTTCTGTAGATTTTACTTTGACTTCTTCGCCTTGGTTCTTTCTGAAACTAGCGTATTGCTTCATGTATTGAATGCGCTTATAGGCCTGTAAAAAGTTTTCAGACGATAAAATAAACATGATACGGCTTTGCTCCGAACGGCTTTTGTATGATTTGGCAATCATTTTGGCGTAATCGGCTTTGAGAACACCGAGTTCTTTTTGAAGTTTATTGATTTGTAACTGATTCTTATAGATGTTATCTGTT
The DNA here is from genome assembly GCA_040393465.1 of Flavobacterium sp. GTDB lineage: Bacteria > Bacteroidota > Bacteroidia > Flavobacteriales > Flavobacteriaceae > Flavobacterium. The sequence continues at coordinate 227,311 of JBEBUC010000002.1, forward strand.
AGCAAACGGACTTGTTGTTGGGTGTTTTGAATCAATTCTTGACTGAGTCGGATCTTCTTATTTTGCTCAGCAATTTCCGCCAAAATGTTGCGCTCCTTTGACTTTTCGGTCAACAACATTTTTTGAACATTTTTTATTTCTTTCAAAATTTGTTCTTTACGAAGCTCCAAATTGCGCTGTTTATCCGTGGTTTGAGACCATGAGGCCTGACACAATAGCGAGAATAATAGGATGTAAATCAGTCTTTGCATTGAATATTTTTAGCCAATTTAATTAATATTGATTCGTTTATAATTGCTTGGAACACTGTAAGGGAACGATAATTCCTCGTTAAAAGTGACTTGGTTATAAACAATGTTCAAATGTATGGTTTTTTCTTGTTCTGCATCAATATTTATTTCGGTAGGCAGGGTGATGTTCTGTACTTTTTGATAATTGGGATAGGAAATGGTGATGCTTCGGTTTTGTTTTTTCTGAGTCAGTGCTTCTTTCTTAAGCAGTAAATCCTCGTCCTCAAAATAGTAGGTGGATTCCAGTCCTTTCGTATTGGTTGATTCCAGTTTGTGTAAGCCTTCTTCCAAACTCGCTACGAGTTTTTCTTTATTTAAATCGTTGATTGCATGTCCCAAAAGCAGATTTTGTACTTTTTGAAAGTCCAAGTCGGTACCTAGCCATTGGCTCAACATACGGTAGTCTCCTTCGAAGTAGGCACTGTTCATTTTTTCGTAGTACTGTACTTTGTCTTTAGTAATTAACGCTTTAGCAACAGTGAAGCCCAGGAATTTCACAGTAAGTAGTATCTGTTTGTCTTTTTCAATGCGAATTTCGGTTGTTGCATTGAGGTTTTGGCCTTTGCCCTGATAGTTTGTGTTGCCTTTTATAAAGGCTGTTTTAAAATCAGGAGCGTTTTTATAATGTCCGTTTACGATGTTTAGTACGGATTTTGATTGAGATGCAGTGGATTCCGATACACCTGTACCGGGTATTTTGGCCGATTTACAGGCGCCAAAACTGAGTAGTATAAGGCAAAGGGCGAAGATTTTTTTCATATAAGGCAGTTGTTGTTTTTTAACGGTTCTATAGCTTTTGCTGGATTTTTCTCGACGATTTGTGCGGAACTACTGCTTAATCGGAGAGAAAAAGATGAATTGGTATAGCCATAGCAAATAACATTCCCTTTTTATATATCAAGTCCGTTTTGTATCTAACAAAACGGACTTTGGTTTTTCTTTATTCTAAAACGGAATAGTCTCCAATACTAATTTGGGTATGTTTTCCGCTGTAAACAGCATGATTACCAACCATGGCATTGTCTAAATTCGCATGACGAATTTGAGCAAAGGTCTGTACCAAACTGTTGCTGATGTTGGTGTCTTCGATAAGGCTGCCTGTTCCTATGGAAACATGAGGGCCTACCGTACTGTTTTTTAAAATTACGTTTTCTCCTATATAACAAGGCGGTATAATGGTACTGTTTTCCATTTGTACCGAGTTGGATACGAGATTGACCTGGTCGAGATGTAAAAATCTTAGCATGCGGTTGTTGGTGTCAACGGTAACATCTTTATTTCCGCAATCCATCCATTCATCCACTTGACCCGGTACAAAACGCATGCCTTTTTGCTTCATGTTTTCCAAAGCATCAGTCAATTGGTATTCGCCGCCTTTGGTTATGTTGTTGTCCAAAAGGTATTCCAGTTCTTTGCGTAGTGTTTCGCCGCTTTTAAAATAATAAATTCCGATAATGGCCAAGTCCGAAATAAATTCTTTTGGTTTTTCAACGAAATCGACAATCTCATTTTGAGCATTGAGTTGTACTACTCCAAAAGCACTTGGATCGGCAACTTGCTTAACCCAAATCACGCTGTCGGCTGTTTTGTCCAAAGTAAAATCGGCGCGGAATAGGGTGTCGGCATAAGCCACCACCACCGGTCCTTCCATACTTTCTTTGGCACATAAAATGGCATGGGCTGTACCCAAGGCTTCATTTTGATAGTATATAGTGCCTTTTGCACCGAGTTTTTTTGCAATGGCAATCAAATCGTCTTCTACTTTTTTACCAAAACTTTCGTGTATGATAAAGGCGATTTCTTCTATAGTACCGTCCAATACTTTAGCGATATCTTCGACCAAGCGGTGTACTATAGGTTTTCCTGCTATGGGAATTAACGGTTTGGGAACCGTAAGTGTATGCGGGCGAAGACGAGAACCTCGTCCAGCCATAGGTACTATTATTTTCATTTCTTTTGCAAATTTTTTTATTTGGTTCCGGTACTGCCAAATCCACCAGCGCCGCGTTCGGTTTCCGAAAGTATACTAACTTCTTCCCATTGGATTTGTTCGAATTTAGAAATCACCATTTGAGCAATGCGTTCCCCGTTTTCGACCACAAAGGGTATGGTAGAAAGATTAACCAAAATGATGCCAATCTCTCCGCGATAATCTGCATCTATGGTTCCCGGTGAATTGAGAAGGGTAATTCCCTTTTTAGCAGCCAAGCCGCTTCTCGGGCGAATTTGCGCTTCATAACCATCGGGTAATTCAATAAACAATCCCGTTGGTACTATAGCTCTTTCCAAGGATTGTAAAGTAATTGGCGTACTGATATTCGCTCGTAAATCCATACCGGCAGAAGAAGTGGTTTCGTAATTCGGTAACGGATGTTGCGAGTGATTAATTATTTTTATGGTTTTCATACGGTTTTGTTTTATTCAACAGGTCTAAAATAGGCAGGTTGCTTAAAAGATATATCACTTAACAGGCTACTGTTAGGCTACTAATACATTCGACGCAACGGAAACAAATATAAGGTTTTCTGTATATTTAATAAAAGCTGTTTCGGTTATTTCATCAGTGTTTTTATCAATTTGCCTTCGTTTTTAATTAGGATACCGATAAAAATCGCTATAAAGGCCATTCCAATCCAGTAATTTTCTCTAAAAACATAAAAGTATAGGGCGGAAAAGCCAACCGACATCACGGTATATCCAACGATGGCTTTCTTGTCATACGGTATGGGATAATAGCGATTACCCAAAACATAAGATATCAACATCATACTGCCATAGGCCAATAAAGTGGCGATAGCGGAACCTACATAACTCCAAATAGGGATTAAAGCGTAGTTTAAAACGATGGTAAGTACCGCTCCAAAAATGGAAATATAGGCTCCAATCATGGTTTTATCTCTTAGTTTGTACCACACCGATAAGTTGGCGTAGATACCCAAACAAAAGTTGGCCAAAATAATTAAGGGAACCACTTTCATCGCTTCCCAATAAGTGGGATTGGGAATCATGATCGGTTTTAATAAATCGACAAAAACAATGACGGTCAACATAATTAAACTTCCAATGATAGCAAAGTATTTGGTAATGGTTGCGTATTTGGTAGGGGCATCCTCGTTTTTGGCATAATTAAAAAAGAAAGGCTCTATACCCAAAGTATAAGCTTGTCTAAACAAGACCATAAATAAACCCAGTTTATAACAAGCGGCGTATTTACCCACTTCGGTGAGTGCAATTTCAGGCGGTAGTAAACGACCCAATAAAATTTTGTCAAAACTCTCGTTTATAGCAAAAGCCAGTCCGCCTATCATTACGGGAAATCCGTATTTAATCATCTGTTTACCAAGATCTCTGTTGAAGTGAAACCTGATTTTCAGGTAGTCAGAGGTAAAGACCAAAAGGGTTAAACCGCTCGCAATCAGGTTGGCTAAAAAAACGTATTGCACCTGTTGTCCTTCTGTATAAATCGAATCAAAAAAGGAAGCGGGATAGGCCAGGGCGAGTTTGGGTAATAAATAAAGGAAAAAGATGTTCAAGGATACATTTACAATCACGTTTCCTATTTTTACGGCACTGTAAAAAGAGGGGCGTTGATTGGCGCGTAACTTGGAAAAGGGAATAATAACCAAGGCGTCCAAAACCAATATCCAAATCAGGTATTGGATTATTGTAGCATCGACTTGGAGGTAACTGCTCCAGTAATTTTGAGTCAAAAGCCCGAAGACCAAAAACAATATAGAGGTGATGGAAAGGTATAACAAGGAGTTGTTAATGACCTCTTGTTTGTCTTCTCTGAGGTTATAAAACCTAAAAAAAGCGGTTTCCATACCAAAGGCAAGGACCACATTAAAAAACATCATGATGGAAAACACAATATTGTATTCCCCATAGACATTGTTTGCCATGAATGAAGTATGGAAAGACACCAAGAAAAATCCGAGTAATTTCGGAAATACAGTGGCTAGGCCATAAATAGCAGTTTGCTTAAAAATTTTTTTATAGATGCTCAAAATCAGCGGTTTCTGTCAGTGGCCAAAAATAATCAATAAATGCGCAAAATCAGGAGCATTATAGATTTATTTTATTCGTAAAAATGGCGCTACTTCGGCATAGGTAAACACCAATTTAGTCGGACCATCTGCATAAGACGCTATTTCGTAGGTGTTGTAGTATGCGACAAACTGATCTTTGTAAAACAATAGGGTTTCAGGTAGCTTAAAGTGATCGTCTTCAAACATCAATCCAATGCTGTTGAGATTTTTATCGGCTGGGATATGCAGCTGACTGCGCAATTTTTTTTCAACCAAATCGGAAAAACCCTTCTTATCTGTAAATAGCTCGTCGTTGGTGTATAAATGACCGTTTTCGGGATTGTAATTTAAGGCGCGTATGCCTTCATAGCCGTGCGCCCCTCCAGAAAAGGTATAGTGTTTAAGGTGGATGGATATGATTTGTGGACTTTGATAAGCAATAGTCCCAGTAACCTGAGCTTGCCAAGGCGTACTTTCCTTTGGATAGGCTTTCTTGAGTTGGTTGTACGACTCTACAAAAGAAGATACAATTTCTTCGTAGGTGGCAGCCTTACGCGGTTCTTCGGCAAACGAAACAATCTGACTGATGGTCAAAAGGGTGGTTTTGTTGATGCTGTCGGCAGCTATGGAGTTTTTGTTGATTGCAACGGGAATTTCAATTGTGGCTTTGGTACAGTCGTCCTCAACACAAGGAGGTGTAGAAAGCTGTTCAAACTTTTGAGTTTCAAAGACCAATCCCTTGTCTTCTTGACAACTAACGACCAATAATAAACTCACAAACAATAAGGAAAAGGTCTTCATAGGGCGTCGGGAAAAGTGTTAATTAATAACAAATTTATACAATTTACTTTGTAATTAAAAGTATATTTGTGTTTAAATCAAAAGCTACAGAACAAGGGAAGGATAATCCAGTAACTAGACTGTTCAGCGTGCGATTAAATCGCGCATTTTGAGATGGTAACAAGCTTATAATTAGAATGTAAAACGAATCATAGTTTGGGAAAATCTTCCGAAGCGCTGTTGATTACCAATGGATAATACGGAGGGCTTGCAGCGATTACCAAGCTTTAAAAACAATAAAATACGATATGAAATTCAATACCAAAACCATTCATGGCGGTCAGCAAGTTGATCCCAGTACAGGAGCTGTAATGCCTCCGGTTTATCATACCTCAACCTTCGCACAAAGCAGTCCGGGTGTTCACTCGGGTTACGAATACAGTCGCGCAGCCAATCCGACGAGAACGGCTTTGGAAAACGCGTTGGCCAGTATCGAGAACGGCGCTAGAGGTTTGGCTTTTTCTTCTGGATTGGCGGCTACGGATTGTGTGTTGCGTATGTTAAAACCAGGTGATGAGGTCATTGCTATGGACGACCTTTATGGCGGAACTTATAGAATGTTTACCCGAATTTATCAAGACATGGGAATTGTATTCCATTTTGTTGATATGAATAATCTGGACGCTTTTAAAGCCGCTATCAACGACAAAACCAAATTGGTATGGGTAGAAACACCAACCAATCCGTTGATGAAACTGGCAGATATTGCTCGTATAGCAGCAATTACTAAAGAGAAAAACATCCTATTTGTAGTAGACAATACCTTTGCAACGCCTTATTTACAAAATCCATTGGATTTGGGAGCCGATGTAGTGATGCATTCCGCTACTAAATATTTGGGTGGACATTCAGACGTGATTGCTGGGGCTTTGATTACCAAAGAAGCCGAATTGGGAGAGAAATTGCATTTCTACCAATTCGCTACCGGAGCTACCTTGGGGCCTCAAGAGAGTTTTTTGGTACTCAGAGGTATTAAGACATTGCATTTGCGCGTACAACGGCATTCGGAAAACGGCATGAAAGTGGCTCATTATTTAAAAAATCATCCCAAAGTAAATCAGGTTTTTTATCCGGGACTGGAAGATCATCCGCAGTTTGATATTGCTCAAAAACAAATGAAAAATGGTTTTGGGGGTATGGTTTCCTTTACCTTTAAATCTGGAGCAAAGGCAGACGCCATTGACTTTTTAGAAAGAGTTGAGGTGTTTACCTTGGCAGAATCGTTAGGAGGGGTAGAATCCTTGGCGAATCATCCGGCTTTGATGACACATGCTTCTATACCCGAAGACAAACGCAAGGAAATCGGTGTTACCGATGACTTGGTACGATTGAGTGTAGGAGTGGAAGATATTGACGACTTGATTCAAGATTTGGAACAAGCTTTTAAATAAGAACGAAGTACCATTTACGAATCACTCGTAAAACCACAAAGGCTGTCTCAAAAAGACGGCCTTTGTTATTTTTTGATGAAATACCCGTAAATATGAAGGTGTTATAATATATTTGTGTTTTAAATCTGTTTCCATGAAGTGTATTACCTACTTGTTACTGTTGTTTATCGGTCTTTCTGGGCAAGCTCAAACCCGATCTTGGAAAGGATATTTTTCATATGCACAGACCAGTGCTATCGCGACTTCTCCCACGCAGGTTTATGCCGCTACGAGTAGCTCTGTATTGGTGTTTGATGTAGCGTCCAAGCAAGTGGAAACCATAAGTTCTATTGAGGGTTTAAAAACGCAGAAAATCAGTACGATTTTTTACAGTGAAAAGTTTAAAAAACTGGTAGTAGGAAACGAAGACGGGTCGATTCAAATATGGCATCGTCCCAGTGGTAAAATCAGCATAATCAACGATATCGTCAATAAGACAGCGATACCTCCTACAGCAAAGCGAATCAATAGCTTCCTCGAAATCGGTGGGGAGTTATTCATTGCAACCGATTATGGAATCAGTGTGCTAAACCTGAACAACAATGCTTTTGGTGACACTTACTTTATAGGCGATAGCGGAGAAAATGTAGCGGTGAAGCAAGTGGCTGTTTTGGGCAATTGGGTTTATGCAGCTACTGCAAATCAAGGTTTAAAAAGAGGATTGATTAGTAATCCCAATTTGGTAGATTTTTCGCAATGGGAGGTTTTTGACAACGGGAATTGGGATAAGATATTTGCTTGGTCTGGTCAATTGGCTGGTGTTAAGGATGATCATATTCTCTACCGATTTGATTCGGGTGTCCCAACCACATTATACGATTTTGGACGTGCGGTTTTGGATGTACAAATCAGTGCTGAAAATCAATTGATGGCTACCACAGAGGCGGAGAATTATTGGTTTAATACCCAGGGAGTGGTATCGTCACAGATTGATGCGAACTACGAATCAACGGGTGGATTTAGCTCGGCTGCTATTTTAGGCGATGGTTTTTATGTCGGAACCAATACGGCGGGACTTTTACAATACGATCGTTCGTCAATACAGCAACCCAATTCGCTGTCGCCTGACGGTCCAATTAACAACAGGGTATTCTCACTCTTGAATACGGATAATGGCCTTTGGATGATATTTGGGGGGTATAGTAAAGACTACAACCCACACAATCCAGATTTGGCGCGCTATGGGCTCAGTTTCTATAGTCCAACTAAGGGCTGGGATATGATTCCATATAAGCAATTACAAGGTGCGGAAGTATTGTCGTATGCCGCTGTAAACCCGCGTAAACCCGGGCACCTATATGTGAGTTCATTTCATTCGGGTTTCTTGGATATTACCTTAAAACCGCAGGATTTAAAAACCAGTGAAGTTAAACTATACAACCACCTCAATACCGGTCCAAACGGCTTGCAAAAAGTTAATGTTGCGTTGCCTGAAGGATATGTTTCTGTACGTATCAACGGAACGGCTTTTGACAATGAAGGCAATGCGTGGATGACAAACAGTTTGGTCGATTCGTCGATTAAAGAAATGTTGGTTAATGGCGATTGGACTTCTTACAGTTTACAAGGCACGGTAGCTGAGGTAGAGGAAACGAGTTTTGGGGTACCGCTGATTGATAAAAACGGTACCAAATGGATGGGGAGTTCCAATCGAGGATTAATTGGATTTAACGAAAAACGCGGCAATAAAAAAATGGTAATCAATGACAGCAACGGTAATTTGCCCGACGTATATGTGCGCAGTATCGCCTTGGACAACAACAACCAACTTTGGTTAGGAACCTATAAGGGATTGCGTATTATTCCAAATGTTGATCGTTTTATCAACGAGTCGCAATTGACTGCCAATTCCATCATCATTAAGGAAGACGGTATTGCTCAAGAGTTGTTTTATGGACAAAACATCACCAAGATTAAGGTTGATGGTGCAAATAATAAATGGGTTGCCATAGCCGATGCCGGAGTATACTTGATTTCTCCTAACGGTCAAAAAACACTACATCGCTTTACTAAAGACAATTCGCCCTTACCGAGTAATAATATCAGTGACATCGAAATCGACGGGGCTACTGGAGAGGTGTATTTTGCAACCGACAACGGTATGGTTTCTTTTAAGGGAAGCGCTACGGCAGCCCGAGCGTCGTTTAGCAATGTTTTTGCTTATCCCAACCCGGTGCGTCCGGAGTTTGCAGGCGATGTTAAGATTTCCGGACTCATGGATAAATCCAATGTAAAAATCACCGATATCGAGGGTAATTTGGTTTTTGAAGCAACTTCTGAAGGAGGAACAGTTCTTTGGGATACCTATGCATTTGGTAGAAAAAAAGTATCTTCGGGTGTTTATTTAATATTGGTTTCGTCCAAGGATGGCTCGGATAAAACCGTTAAAAAAATCATGGTAATTCGTTAATGCTGATCAAAACCAAGGCCGTGGTATTGAGCGCGGTTAAATATCAAGAAAAGAGTTTAATTGTCAAATGCTTTACCCAATTTAATGGCGTAAAGTCCTACTATATACGCAATGCTTTTTCCAAGGGTAAGGGCGCACAAAACAATGCCTATTTCCGACCGTTAACCCTGTTGGAAATAGAGGCGCAACACAAAAACAAAGGCGGTTTAGAATACCTAAAAGAACTGAAATTAGCACATCCTTACCAAACGATTTATAGTGATTTTTACAAAAACAGCATGGGTATTTTTATAGCCGAGATGTTGCATAATCTCATTAAAGAAGAAGAGCCCAACGAACCCCTTTTCGAATATTTAGAATCGGCCTTATTGTGGTTTGACCATCAGGAAGAGTCGGCTAATTTCCATCTCATGGTACTGTTGGGAATTACCAAATATTTAGGTTTTTATCCCGATTTTTCTGGATCCGAGACGGCTTATTTTGATGCCTTGGCGGGAAACTTCACCGCAAATTTCGAGAAAGATTGTTTTGAAGCCGAAGAAACTCAGTTGTTTAAAAGACTGTTGGAACACGGTTTTCAGTCCAATCAGAAAATTTTTAGTGCGAAGGAACGCAATGCCTTGTTGGCACTTTTATTGCGTTATTACAACCTGCATATTTCCGGATTCCGAAATCCCAAATCCCTAACGGTATTGCAAGAAATATTCTCCAACCTTAAATAACAACCTCATTCTTATTGAGTTGATATAAAAACCGCTATTAGCGGTTTTTTTGATTTCTAGATGTGCCAAAATGGACTTATTGTGATTATAAAATCTAGCTTATTTTACTATTTGTGAAATTTTGATTAAAATATGAAAATTTTTACTTAACATTAAGTATCTAAAAACAGTACATTTTGTTAAAAAAGTTAATTTGATTTCTTTTTTATTCCGTATTTTTTGTATTATTGCAAATTATATGAGAACTCTGTGTTTGTTAGAGTGTCTAAAGATGATTTTTATGATTAGGATATTTACTTTGTGTTTGAGTGTTTTTTTTACAATTTTTTTGCATGCACAGCCCTCGGGAAAACGGGTTCCTACACTGTGGTTGCGTGATATACACGGCTTGCATGATACGGATAAACTCAATGGATATTCCAAAATTTCTTTTCAAAAGGAAATTGAAATAGTGACCAAAAAGAATGTATTGGGAAAACACAATACGGTGTATCTGGTCTATAAAAGTCAGGAGAAAGATTCGATTTCGCTAGTAACTTTATTGAGTATTCCTAAACGTTGGCAAATTTTTACGAATCAAATTATAACACCAGCTGAAAAGAAAATCACCAAGGGAAATCTTTCAACAGGCTTGGTTTTAAACTTTTCCTTTTCCGATCCGGAGAAGGGGCTTTCAAACGACTATTTATTACTGAATAACAAGTATGATTTCGATAAAACAGCTATTTATGAGGTTATAATATATAATCGGCCTTTATCTGATTTTGCTCTGAAAAGAACCGACACCTATTTGGCTCTAAAATATGGAATTAGCCTATTTGACTCCAACAGATATATTGGTTTAGACAAGCAACCGCTATGGGCAGAGGGCGCGGGTACAAATTTTAGGCAGCAGCTTATTGGTGTCGGACGAAGTGATGCATTTGACTGGTATCAATTGACAACTACTCATTCGGAACACCCCAATATAAAATTTTCAATTCAAGCAGATTCTTTGGAGCGAATAAAGAGTAAAGAAAAGCGTATCCTAAAAGACGAGAGTTATATATTGATTGGGAATAACGGCAAAGCCATGAGTTTTAGTGAAGCTGTGGATGGTGTAGAATTATTGCAGCGAGAGTGGATGGTACAGCCAAAACAATTAGCTGTTCCTACTACAGTTACGTTGGATTTACCCGATTTAAAAGACATCGACCAAAAACATTGGTTATATATCAATCGAACTCAGCCTGAATTTAATGCTGCGGTTGTAGAAAAATATTTGGGCGTGGTTCAAGATAGTAGTCGATTGGTTTTCTCGAATATCATTTGGGACACCGATCACAGTGGTTACGATTATTTTACCCTTGGACGAAAAGCCAAATTCCAATTTGAAACTCAAAAACTAGCCCAATGTTTTGACTTCAATTCCATAGAAATTGTAATTAAGGGCGGTTCTGCACCATACAAGGTTAGTTTAAAAAGCCCTAATCAGCCGGAAGTGGTTAGCATTTTTGATGCGGAAATAGGCGTTTTAACCGATGTTAAGAGTGGTGCTTATCAAATTGAAATTCAAGATGCCCATGGTGAATTAGCGCTAAATCAAATAAAAATCGACAGAGACCCTTTAGCTCAAATAAGTCTAGACAGCGAATGGCTTTTAAATACTAAAGAAAACAAAGTGGTTATCAAACCCAAAGTTATCAATACTAGCGGGGTTAAATTGAGTTATGCATGGGAAAAGGATGGGAAAATCCTGTCTAAAACCCAACAGTTAGTTGCGCATACAGTCGGCAAATACCGATTAAGCGTTACCGACAATCAAGGTTGTGAAAAACAGTTCGATACCGAAGTGGTAAAAGAAAGCAAAACGGCTGTGATTTCTGAAAGATGGACGGTTTATCCGAATCCGACAAAAGTTGGTGAGTCCTTTGCTGTTCAATTTGATTTGGCGGGCTTGTCGGACGTGGTTTTATACACTTATACGGTGGATGGAAAATACATCAACAAACGCGAGTTGGGGAAAATACAACAAACCACGGTTTCTCATGTCATTTACCAACCCGGCGTATATATGTTGGTAGCCATTATACAAGGGAAAACAGAATTAAAAAAGATAGTAGTACAATAAAAGTTATAAGCCATAGAATCGATGACAATGCATTCCAATAAAAAATTAAAAAAGAACACCACAGCTACTTGGGTTTTGTTAGTAGCTATGTTTCATAGCATATTTTTACAACCGCTTTTTGCCATGGGTAATCAGCCTTATTTTCCCTATCGCAATCACGTTGCTTTGATTCATCAGTTGGCATGGGATTTTAAGAGTGCTACTTTAGAACAGCAAGAAGTAAATCCAGATACAGTGAACGCAACGGCTTCTCCAAACGCCAGTACTGCCGTAGTATCGACCATAAAAGAGCTTACAGGCAAAGAGCCGGGTTCTATCAGCAGTTATGGTTCGGATTTGGATATGGGTGTTATTGGATATGATACCCAAAACAGAATAGATGATCCTTCAGACAACTTGTTTCGAATTGACTTAGGAAAAAGTTGGAATTCCAATCTGGATTACGAATTGGTATACGACCTCTACGGTTTGGAAAGCAGTGCTTCGGTTTCGCGAAGTATTAACGCGCGGGTAGCATCGGGTGGAATTTTGATTAAGAAAAACAATTCTTGGAGCACACAGCGTGAGTCTTTAAATAGCGGTTGGTTGCATTCGGGAATCAATACGGTTTTATTTACGGTTCCGAGTACGGCGCTTTTGCAATATCGTGTAAAAAACGTACGAATTGAAGCCAAGAAAAGGGTAAAAAATGCTCATATCATTGTTGAAAATGAGGGCAGTTCGCTGTCAACGGATAATCAGATTTATATCAAAGGATTCGTTTCAAATCAATCAAAAGATTGGACGTTTCAGGCTGAGGGACAGGAACTCGCTGTGCGCGCAGGTGAATTTGAAGGTTTGGTGACTTTAAAAACCATGCTTCAAGAACACATCGTTTTGGAAGCTTTTGAAAACGGGATTTTAAAGGAACGTAAAACCGTTGCGATTAGAGAACTTATTTCGGCCGACCAAAAAACTAATCTGGGTAAGACAGCTGCTGCGAATAGTGTGATGACGAGTAGTACGGAAACCGCTTTTTTAAGTGTAGACGAGGCATCGGTATCCCTGCCGGCTTTGGCGATGAAAACAGCTACCCAAATCATTATACAACCTTTGCGTGATATCGATGTAGCGCCAAGTGGTGTGGCATTAATCAATGTGACCAGAAACCATAAGGGATTTCGTATGTTGCCAGACGGTACCCAGTTTGAAAAACCGGTTCGCGTGGAAATACCCTATGATAAGACGGCTATACCAAGCGGCTACACCGATCGAGATGTACAGGTTTTTTTCTTTGACACCACACTTAAAAATTGGCAGAAAGTAACGGTCGATAGTTTGGATATCGCCCAGCAACGCATTGCGGTGCAAACGACTCATTTTACCGATTATATAGCGGGAATTATTCAGGCACCAGAAAGTCCGGAAACCACTTCATTTAGTCCCACTTCCATAAGCAGTATGCAACCGCCCAATGCAGCTACCAACATTGTTCAAATAGAAGCGCCTTCGGCCAATGATCAGGGGGATGCGAGTTTGAGTTATCCACTAACCATACCGGCTGCGAGAAACGGCATGCAACCCGATTTAAATATCCGCTATAACAGTGGGGGAGGCAGTGGATGGATGGGATTAGGTTGGGATATAACGGTTCCTTCTATTGAAATAGATACCCGTTGGGGAGTACCTACATTTGATTCCAATAAAGAAACGGAATCCTATATGCTTAACGGCGAAGAGTTGCTGTTAGAAACCAGTCCGGGTAACTATTATATGCCGCATAAAAATCCTCATATAGGTAGGGTGACCAATGCCGTTTTTCGCCCTCGAGTAGAAGGGGCTTTTCAACAAATCACCCGACTGGGCGATCGACCTTCAAACTACAGTTGGATTATAAAAAGCAAAGACGGAAAAATGTATACTTATGGATCCGATTCAACGAATCGATTGGCTAGTGATTCTGGGCAAATTGTCCGTTGGATGCTGGAAAGGGCCGAAGATTACGATAAAAATGTAATAAAATATCGATATGCTTTAAAGGTTTTTACTGACGGTGTTTTGGCAGGAGGAAAACAATTGTACCTTACTGAAATTGATTATGGACATCTCAGAGCCGATTATTGGATTGGTTTTACGAGAAAAACAACTGTAGATACACCAGCAACCGAGCGAAAAGACAAAACGTTTAGTACGCGATTTGGTTTTAAAGAAGTAACGGGCGATTTGTTATCTAGGATTCGAGTAGTGGGAAAAACGCCAACATTTGCAGAAGTAATCTATGACTTTAAATACAAAGTTGGCGGTTTTAATAAAACGTTGTTGCAGTCCATTACTACTACAAATAATTCTAATAATAATGGATCTGGGGATGCAATTCCATTAGTACATGAGCATCAGTTTGACTATTATAACGATATAGGCAGTGGCGGATTGTTTGAGGGCAGTGCGGTCTCGATAAATTCTCATCGCGATTACAATGGTTTTTACGAAAATTTTGGTGTAAAACTATCTGCCTTGGGAGGAACCGAGGGTAATAACAAAACCTTTGGTGGCGGAGCTTCTATTGGTGTTGTACTTCCTGTTATCCCGACTTCTTATATACCGTGGAGTAATTCGGCAGCCTTAGGCGGTAATTTATCCGGAAGCTGGTCGCGTTCGGAAACCATGGTTTCCCTATTGGATATCGACGGCGATGGATTGCCCGATAAGGTGGTTAAAATGGGGGGTAAAATGTATTACCGGAAAAATTTAGGGGGTAGTTTCGCTCCGGAACTAGGACTGATTAAAGGGATTTCAAACATCAGTTTTTCGAAAACGGACGGCTCAGATTTGGGTTTTTCCATAAATCCTTTCATTGGAAATTATGCTAAAACAACTTCCAAGAGTAATTCCTCGGTTTATACGTATATAGAAGATGTCAATGCCGACGGATTGCCCGATGTAGTCGATAATACCCGAGTGTATTTTAACCATTTGGACCCCAATACCAAATTGCCGGTATTTACGCTAGACAGTTCTCAAACACCCAATATCGTTTTAAAAGAAGGCGATGTGGCGCCGGTACTCAATGCCATGCCGGTATTGGATATTGCCGACGGTCTGATGGATATCGTTAAAGTCTGGCGAGCACCTCGCGATGGGGTCATCAACATTAGAGGGCAAATAACTAAAGTGCACGTAGCCATAGACAATGGAATTCGTTATTCCGTAGAAAAAGGCGCTGGAGATTTTAGTGGAGAAACGGCTTATTTGCGCCAGCCCCAGTTGATGGTTCAGGGTAGCGAGCCTACTAATTTCAATAATATAGCAGTAAATCGAGGCGATTTGATTTTTTTCCGAGTGAGTTCGAGCCAAATTCCAGAAGAAGAAGTACAGGTAAGCTGGAGCCCGGCCATAACCTATGTGGCTAACGACAAAATTTCTGCAAACAAATACCCGCTGTACTCGAGCACCTACAACGATGCTTTTATAGTCGGAGCCTCACAAGAATTTACCGTGATGAAAAACGGATCGTATAAGCTGGAGTGGGATTCTTTTGCAATCAATAATGTAGGTGGCACCAATGCAACCTTGTCCGACGATGTTACTTTTAGAGTGACCTATTACAAACGCGATCAAAACTCGGGAGCCCTGTTGCCCTTGCGAAATAACAATGTAGAAATTTACAAAGTAACAGCAAAGAATAATGTCAATACGTCGATCAGCTCTCCCAATCTGACTTTAAACGTAACAGGTGTAAACGAAAGTTCACCTTTTAGTTTTCAATACATCAAAGTAGAAGTATTGGCCGATTCGGAAGTCAATTGGAAGTATATCGACACGCGATTTAAGCCCCGCTTAATATCTGACGGAAAAATCAATCATTTGATCCCTTATTATACCAATTACGGTTATGTTCACAGCAACTACGAACACCTAACCTATACCAACGATGTACATCGCGTTTACCTAAAACACTATTTTGTCATTCCAAATTGTTCTGATAATGTTTGTCTTAAGCGCTATGTCTATCTAACTGTAAAGGAAAATGACCACCTTTTGTTTGTAGAAGGCAAACCGATGAAGTTCCGTTACACCATGAATGGAAACGGAACGACAGAAGAACGAAGACGTTATAATGTCGTTACGGGAAACTACGACGAAGTTTCAGGCGACTATACGAGTTTCTTAGTGAACACTGCATTGTGGAAAAAATTACATGTGGAGTATTTTGCTTCCGACAGCGGTATAGGAGACCTGTTTGAAAAATCGCAGCGCAACCTGCAATTGGTAACGCTTAGTGCGGGAACAGGAGATACCGGAACAGGTTTTGGAGCCTTAAAATATAAGGCCAATGTCTATTCTCAAGACCAAGCATCGGGTTTTGGTCCGATGTACCGTCATTGGGGACAGTTCGCTTATAAAGGGCCCGAGCCGAATCAGAATTTTGAAAAGATTGACCTCAATGCGGTCAATGTTAAAAGAACTTTGCAGCAAAACAATCCGCAAACCAATACCAATGTAGAGGATATATTGACCGATACCACACCCAATTATAACCAAGTGGAATCCAATATCGATTTTATTGAGGAAATGGGAGGTAACATATCGAGTGAATTTTCGATTTTAATGCCTAATAAAGAGCATAAAGCCTGGCAGACCCACGATAAATTGTATGTGTCAGAAACGCGAATCAGTCCAAACAAACGATTTTTAGACGATGATATTCCCGTCCCTCGGGTACCCACTTCACCAGTTTTGGATTATGGAGCATATGGTATTATAAAACAGACACATAGTCGTACCAAGAGCGTCAATAAGTCTATTGGATTCTTAATGTTTACGGTAGGACAAGCATCAAATAACGCAGAATCAAAAGTATTAAATGACTTTAGAGATATTAACGGAGATGGCTATCCGGACATCATCGGAGCAAAGATTCAAATGACTAGCCCCAAAGGAGGGTTATCGAGTACCAATATTTTAAATGCCAACATCTTGCCGAACAGTATCCAAAGCGGGACTGGAGTGTTGGCTGGAGGAGGAAGTCCTAGTGTAAGTACCAGTTTTAATGCTTTTGGAGGGGTACAAAGTTCATCGTTAACCATTGGAGCAGCGGCATCAGGTTCGACTAACAGTAGTGTATTCACAACCAAAAACGACGTAGATAAAATACTAGTCGATGTTAACGGCGACGGTTTGACTGATGTGATTTTGAATGATGGTAGTTTGTTATTAAATATAGGGAACCAGTTTGTGCGTCAAGTAGGATGGAGTATTCCATCTACCAATAAATCGACGACTGAAACCAAACAGGCAGGATTAGGCGGCGGAGGTGGAGCATCAGCAGAAGCAACAGGCGGTAAATCGATGTCGAATTTGGATTTGTCATTAGGACTGAGTATTTCTTCAAGCACCAGCAAAGAACTGGATACTTATATAGATATCAATGGCGACGGACTTCCCGATCGAATAGTTAATGGAACTACCGCTTATCTCAATACGGGAACGAGTTTTGGACAAGCTTTTACGCTTCCAGAAAGTCTTACTCAGACGTCATCAGTGGGAGGGCTTAATGCTTCGGTTACCGTTTGTATATCTTTTCCATTTCTTTTTGGGATTGGGCCTAAATTCTGTATTTCGGTCATGGGAGGTATAGGAAAAACGATGACCCAAGAAAGTGTCCGTTATATGGATTTTGATGGAGACGGTTATCCGGATTTATTAACTTCTACCGACGACCATCAATTGAAGGTGCGGTATTCGCGAATTAAGAGAACCAACCTGCTTAAATCGGTAAAAAGACCTTTAGGCTCGACCGTTACCATGAATTACGCAACTAAAAATCCGATATCGAATACCCCAATTGGCGGTACTTATAAAATGCCGTTTAAAAAATGGGCCTTAACCAGTGTAACGGTTGATGATGGTTTTAGGGGTGATGGTGAAGATGTAATCAAGATGGCATTTGAATACCACAACGGCTATAAAGATCGTAGAGAGCGCAAGTTCCTTGGATTTGGATTGGTCAAGAGCCATCAGTTAAAATCCAACGGAGACTTATACCGAACGCAAGTCACGGAATATGTAAATAATTCTTTGTCCGACAATCATTTGTATCAATCGGGAATCAGTTCCGATTTGCGTCAGTATTTTTATAAAAAGGGATTGGTCAGTAGAGAAACGTCACTAGATGCTCAAGGGCGTGTTTTTAAAGAGGTTCAGTATACGTATATGTACTTTCAAGCACATCCGGAGGAGAGTGCTTCCTATAGTACCCAAGTTTCAGCAAGCTTTAATTATACGGATACTAGTAGAATCGTACCATTATTGAGAGCGATTACTACAATGAAAATTAATTTTGTGGAGGGTAATTCGTATTCACTAAATTCTTACGTAACCTTTCCTAAGTACGACGGTTATGGAAATGTAACGCAGTATATCGACAATACCAAGGGATTGACTACGGATATCAGTTATCATATTGTTGGTGGACTTTATTTAAAGACGGTACCCAAACGACAAGATATTTATGGAGGTGGCGTTTCCAGACGCTTTGAAACGTCAATAGCCGATGGGAAACACATCACGCAAATTAGAAAATATATAGATAATTCTCGCTATGGTCGTTATGCTCAATACGATATGGAATACGGACCGGTATATGGCGAATTGCGTAAAGTAACCTTACCTAAGGCTAATGAGAACGATAGTGAGTCTTCGCGTATGTATTATAAATATGATTATTATGCCTATATCCAAAATGGTGTGGAGATAGAGCACACTTATAGTTATCCGCAGGTAATTACCGATGCTTTTGGATTGGTTAGTAAAACGGCTTACAATACGTTCGGTATACCTATGAAAACCGTCGATACTAACGGTAACGAGTTTCTTTACAAATATGATGTACTTAATCGATTGATTTTGTTTAAAGGGCCTTATAGCCCAGAGTGGACGATTAAAAATACATTTTTACGTACTACGACAGGGCAAGCTTATACCTTAACCCAACAAAATCTAGAAAATGAAAATGGTATAAGCAATGGGGTATTGCAATCCACTTCCTTTATCGACGGTTTGGGACGCGTAGTACAATCTAAAAAACAGTTAGAAGGGGATTTGCGTACCGATGATTGTCCCAATCCGGGCACTAGATTGTGGGTTTCTGGAAAAACCGTTTACGACGAATTTGGAAGGACCATTGCACAATATTTACCCGTAGAACAAAAACAATGTGGAGGTTTTCCAGTGGTGTCCTTGTTGGAATACAGCAATTTGGATCAGCCCGATAGCGAAAAAACATCCATGTATTACGATGTTCAAGATCGTATGATTAGACAGCACATCCATGCGACTAACGCTACTACTTCGATGAAGTATGGGTATGAAAGGGATTCGCAAGAACGTCCGCTGTTTACTGAAGAAGTAACCTTACCTGAAGGAAATAAAACGTTGTCCTATATCGATGAAAGTGGGTATACTGTTGCCAGTAAACAAGTTGGTCATCAAGATGATTTGTGGACAACCATGAAGTACGATCCTTTGGGGCAGTTGTTACACCTAACCGATGCAGAAAACCATACCACCACTTATGAGTACGATACCTTTGGGCAAAAGACTAAAGTCGAGCATCCCGATAGCGGAATTACCAAATCGGAATACTATCTAACGGGACAACTGGCTGCTGTGAATACGGCCAATGGAGATCGAATAGAATATGCATACGACAAAAATCGATTAATGAGCATTCATTATCCGTCCCATGAAGTGAACTATAAATATGGGGATGTTAGTAACGATAATGGAGGAAGAGGACGGATAACTATGGTCTATGATCAAACCGGCTATCAGGAATTCCAATATGGAAAATTGGGTGAAGTGATTGAAAACAAACGTTTAATTAATGACTTTGGTGGAACAGAGCGGTATTTTAAAACCTTGTTTACCTATGATTCTTGGGGTAAACTATTGAATATGACCTATCCGGATCAGGAAAAGGTAATCTATCAGTACAACAGTGTGGGGCAATTAAAAAGTATTAGCAGCGTTGGTGGTCAAAGTTATTTAAGAGACGTTCGTTATACCTTTTTCGGTGAACCCGAGAAAATTGTCTATGGCAATGGTGTCGTAACCACTCAAGAATATGATGTGGCACAGCGTATGAGAGCCATGCAATTGACCCGTCCAGACGACAGTGTGGTGCAACGTAATGTATATAGTTTTAACAAAAACAACCAGGTACTAAGAGTTAACAACGGTTATGCCCAAACGGGGCCACGAGCAGTTGGAGGAATGGTTAATAAAGACTACCAATACGATGAGTTCAATAGATTGATGAGCTCAAAGGGCAATTGGAAAGGACAGGAGCTAGATCATAAGTATTATTTAGAAATGACCTATACTAAAACCCACGGTATTAAATCGAAAAGACAAACCCATACCGTGCAGAATTATGTTACTAATGAAGATTCAGAGACCGCAAATTCAGGATGGCAGGATTACGAATATGAAGATTCCAATCATGCTCATGCAGTCAATTCTATAGGGAAATATGATTATGAGCGCAATCAATACTTGGGAACTAAGAAGTTGTTTTATGACAAAAATGGAAATACAACGCAAATTCTATCTGATATAGATACCGATTTATTTACAGACAGAACGATGAAATGGGACGAGCAAAATCGTTTGTTGGAAGTCAATGATAATAATGCGGTTATCAGTCGTTATCAATACGATGCTGTTGGAGAGCGTGTTTTAAAAACAGTAAAAGCCAATTCGACGGGAGGAGTTAATGGTAATCCGATTTTTGACCAACCGGAATCGCAAGGAGAAACCATATATCCAAGTGGTTATTTAGTAATGGGCAATTCGGAATATACCAAACACTATTATGCCAACAACAAGCGTATAGCCAGTCGTATCGGGCAAAATGCGGATCAAGACTATTTTAAAAATAACACGGGATGGTATGCTGAACGGATAACGCCGAGAGCTACCGGAAATGCAAGGGGCACAGCACCAGCAGCGCGTTTCTTTGACAATATAGACGATAACAATTATCAATCGAGTTGCGAGGCACAGGTCAATCAATTGTTAAATACTTTTTACAACACCCCATCGAGGCAGCATTGTAGAAATAAGATTTTGGAGATTATTCAAGCGCATACTATGCTTTTCGAAGGTCCGAACGGACAGAGTGTAAATTATGTTGATTATTGTAAAGTTTTGCGCGAAATCAATCGATTACCTTGTGTCGAAATCGACCCCAACACCGGTTGGTATATCGATTCGGATACGGGATATTTAATCGATCCAGACACGGGATATTTACTCGATCCGGCGACGGGTTGGTATATGGATCCGAATACCGGTTTATTGGTTGATCCGAATGCTACTCCCCAACCGACTATAAGACAAGAAACGGATTGTTATACTTTGATTATGCAGTATTTGGATTACTTACTGGTTATTAATGATCCAAAATATATGGAGATGGTTATACGCTATAAGGAATATACTTCCAGTTTAACGAATTGTGAAATTTATGATATCTTGGAAATTCCACCAGTGCTAGTGGAGCCACCGGTATTACCACCGTTGCCAGAACCGCCTTTGGTAGATGAAGATCCTATAGACGACGAATGGGAAGACGATGCTCCAGATGAGGGAGTACCTTCTGACATATTTGACGAAAGGCAACGTAAACCAATTTGGTGGTATCATGGTGATCATTTGGGCAGTTCTTCGTATATTACGGACAATTTCGGAAAACCGACACATTATTACGAATACCTGCCTTTTGGAGAGCTTATGGTAGAGCAAAACCAAAGTACGTACTACAACAACGGTTATAAGTTTAATGCGAAGGAATTGGATGCCGCTACCGGTATGTATTATTATGGTGCGCGTTATTACGACCCGAGTACGAGTATCTTTTTGAGCGTAGACCCGTTAGCGGAGCAGTTCCCAGGTTGGACGCCGTATCATTATGTGCACAACAATCCAATCAATCTCATTGACCCAACGGGGATGAGTGCGGAGAACTATGACCCGCCAACAGAAGGGAATTTTGCAAATGGAACAGTTCATACAGACGATAGTGGAAGTTGGACGTACAATGATGGTATTTGGGGAGATAATAGTGGCGGAGGGAATAATTTTGGCGGAGAACTTTTCATTGATGCAAGGGGCAATAATTCTGAGTCGTATAGTGGGAATAGGATAGATTGTGTGAATTGCCACCATACTACGACTGTTGGAAATGGTACCGCTAATAATTCTCCATACGAACGTTATACGATTTGGGGAAATAATAGAACTGGTGGTGATAGTCAAAAGTCCATGAGATTTGAGAATGTTAATGCATTAAATTACAGTGCTGATGATATTCCAATAATGGGAGGTGGAGGCGGGGCTTTAAAGGGGCTAAATACGTTCTCTCAATCCGGGAAAATTCTGCAACAGTGGGCAGGTGCATCTTCTGGTGCTGTGGCTTTAGGTGAAGATCGAAATGTTAAGGATTTTGTAAAAGTGACATTGTATAATGGCGCATCTGATTCTGTACCTGTACATATGAACAAAAAGCAATTGGACGATATGCGAGATTATAAAAGTGAGACTGGTGTGAAATTTCGAGATTCATTACGAAAAAGACATTTTAATTTTAATGCGGCTAAAATTTATGACTAAGTTAAAAGTTAAATTTCTAGTTTTATTTATCTTAATTTCTTCCTGTCAAAAAGATAAAATTCAAACTGGATTTCAGGAAATTGATGACAACTATAAATTTGATAAAATATTTACGGGTAACAGTGATCCTTTAGCTAAAAAATTCAAGGTTTATTATTCAAATGCTAAACAAGGGTATTGTTATATGGTTATAAATGAAACCAAAGAGAGAATATCGAGAGGATGGGTTTTTGGAGACAAGCGTTTAGGTGATTGGCATTATGAAAACATAAAAAAAGGCGAAACAGATAGTGTAATTAATTATATAAATCAATGTGGGAAACAGATTACAAATACGAGTGAATATTATGTAAATAATGAAATACAAGTTAATAAAGGTAGTTATTATAAATTTGAATATGATTCTGATAACATCAAGAAAGGCCAACCTCTTGATGTTGTGATGAATATATGTTATGATAAAAAATTGTATGAAGAAAACCTGCAGCTATATTTCTTTAGGAGTAAGTCACGAATTTACGATTATTGTAATTTTTTAAAAATGGAGAAAGATAGTTTTCCTTCGTATGGTGAGGATGCATACAATTTTAGCATAACACCCACTGATGTAGGTGAGAATTCATTGCATGGTTATTATTTATTATTGTACAAACAAAAAGAAAATACGAAAGAGCAAGATAATTATGCAGCCAAGGCTTTCTTCTTTAGGTTGGATCTTAATGCGGGCGAGTAGTTGTTTTAGCATTAATTTTGTTTATGCAATTATTTTAAATGTAAATATGGAATTTGAAGAGGTTAAAGAAGTTTTATTAGGTGTAGCTCTAATTTTAATTGGAGCTGTCATTAGATTTTCCAAAAATAAGGAAGTTTTCGGTGTATTTGAAAGATACGGATTGTGGTTTATTGTTGGAGGAGGAATAGTTGTTCTTTTAAAAATAATAAAATTTTGTACTCGGATTTAGATTATATAGATAACTTTTTAAATTAAAAGAGATAAATATTTTATCTAGGTTAACTCCCGCTAGCGCTAGCATCTTATCGGTGCTCATAAAATTTAGTGTAGTCAGTATCTTACTGTTAACAATAACAAAAATCCCAACTGTAAAAATTGGGGTTTTTGTATTTACACCTATTTAGAATATGCTTTTCGGGTTTTAGCATCTCTGACTAATCCGTCTATAGCGTAGAGTATATGTGCTTTATCTTCTTCTGGTAAGTCGTCAATTTCATTGAGTAGATGTAGCATCTCGGGATTTTTGAGGATGTTAATTTAAGCGATTTCTCCAAGTAGGTATCCTGCGGTACTACCTAATTCATCGACCACTCTTTTTACTACATCAATGAATGGTTTTCTTTTTTCAATTGAAAAAAAGTTTATTTTTATAGCCAAGGAAATAGGTTCTTTGCAGATAGGAAGTGACGTGCGAGGCAAAAATGGAGTAGAGGTGGTTCAACGTAGACCCGTTGGCGGAGAAGTATCCGAACTATGGTGGTTATGTTTATACATTGAATAACCCAATAAATTTTATTGCCCCAGATGGTAGAGAGGTGGTCCCTTATTATGTGGCATCATTGGACAGGTCAGGTAAGGCAGTTTATCAGCGAGGTTTAGGAACTAAAAATTTTGATGGAGCAATGCGAGACTTTATTGGTACAAGTTTTGGTAACAATTTTATATCGCAGTTTGCAAACAAAGGGCAAAAGGTATTTGGGTATACAGCAACTTCGGATGGTAAATATTCGAACCACACTTTAAATGTTAATCTAAAAGAACCATCTGAAAGAGGTGCTTTTATGACAGCTGAAGGGAGCTTCACAGTAACAGAGAATAAAAAAGGCTCTCTTGATTTTACTGTTTATGTAAATGATAATGGAATGGGCAAGAATGCCCTAGGTGAAATTATTGCGCATGAGATGGCTTTACATGGAGATGGCTTTACATGGAGATGATGTAGATAACATAATTAGTGTTTATAATAAAGGAGGTATGGAAGCTGTGAATGCATTTAGAAATAATGATTTAGGGGGTAAAGGAGACCACTCTGCAATAAAAAACAATGATATAAATCATTCAGGTGTAGAAGCTTATAATTCTGTAAAAGATGATTTAATTAAAAAAGATAATAATTATAAAGCAGAATTTAAACGTGCAGAAGATAGATATCAAAAACAATATTAGAGTAATTTTCTTAATTGTATGCTGTATTTTTTTACTCGTTGGATGTAATTCTTTAAACGAAGAAGATTTTCAAACACTCGAGGGAAATACAGAAGATTACTCAATTTTTTATAAGTTAAAATATGAAGAAGATAAGATAGTGTTTTATGAGACGTCAAAGTATGGTAAAACTGTAGAAATTGATAGCTTGTTGTTGATAAAAAGGGATTTGGAATACTATTTGAAAAATGATTTGATAGAAGAGTTAAGAGCTGAAAATATGCCGAATTATTTATTGTTTTTATCGACAAAGAAAGATACGGTATATGAATTTGATGTTTTAGCTAATAAACATGTCTATGAGATAAACAGAATAGCTAAAAATAAATTTTCAACACATATTAAAATTTCTGGGCTATCTAGATTTGAGCAAACCATTACGTATGATGGAAATTATAAGATATTACGAATAGAAAGAATATTGGGAGATAAGAAATTTGTCTTTGTACGATAGTAATCTTTAAACTTTTTCCTGCCACTAGCATCTTGCTGGTAACAATCTCCGCTATCGCACGAAATGAAATTCGACGGAGTCAATCCCTTCGTGTGGTATATAAATAACAAAAATCCCAACCGTAAGTTGGGATTTTGTTATTTAAGAATAGCTTGTAATTTATTTTTGGCAAGAAACGCATCTAGCATAGCGAAAATGTGTTCTTTATCTTTGGAAGTCTAGTTTTTCTATATCGAGTAAACGGCTTACGGTTTTCATATCGAAATTGCTGTTTACGCCTTCTCCAACAAGATAATCCAAAGTTAGACCAAAAGCATCTGCAATTTCACGAACGACATCAATAGTAGATATTAAAATCATTCTATAGTGTTTGGATTAGTCCTATTCAATTGAAAAAAAAGTTTATTTTTATAGCCAAGGAAATAGGTTCTTTGCAGATAAGAAGTGACGCGCGAGGTAAAAAAGGAGTAGAAGTGGTTCAATGTAGACCCGCTGGCGGAGCAAACGATGGAACCGTATTCCTATGTGGGAAACAACCCGATTAACTTTACGGATCCGACGGGGATGAGTAAGGAAGACCATATTTTTACATTTTCTGGCGGAAAGTTAATAAGTATGGTAGATACTAAAATTGGTAATGCTTTAGTGTTTAATATTAACGGAAGGAATCAATCTTTAAATCCCTCTTCAATTGGAAATGGAACATACTTTCGGCAGGTAAGTGAATATTATGCAAGAGAGCAAGGTTTTAAGGGCGATGTTAACTATAATATTGAGCCAGAAGGTGGTAAGCGCGGAGGTTTTTATTCTTCTGCAAGTAAATCAATTACTATGACAGATATAACTTATTTGAATAGTCAGAACATCTACGATATTAAATCTACTGTAGGACATGAAGTAGGTCATTCTAAAAGCAAGGACCCAGTGTCATCATTTTTAGAGCATGCTGGAGTTTACTTACGACAAGATTTAGAAGGAACTAGTGATGATTACAAAGTCAATAATGCAAATCAATTTGTCAATAGAGTTTTGAATGCTTTTGATAGTAGTAAAATTGATAGTGATGGAATGTCAAAAGCGATTGAAAATTATAATGATAAAAATAATGGAGGTGTAAAAATTCGTGGTTTGAATTATATGGGGACATTAAACGGGGCAAATTTTAAAACTTCAATAGATGGAATGGATAAAAGAAATGGTTTTCAATACAAAAAACTTGAAAACCCGAGTCAATAGCAGATTTAGTTTCTTGTTATTTCTCTTTTTCTTCGTTTCTTGTAAGGAAAAAAGGGAATTAGACTTGTTTATTAATGATTTGACGAATAATAATGCAGAAATGTGGGATTATTTTTATGTAGATAGTTTAATTGAACAAAAGAATGCAGTTTCTTTTTTATTTTACAAAAATGGGAGATGTGAAACTTATTCGATAAGTGTAAGAAATGGAGAAAGAATTGCCCAATACTCAGATAGACCGATCTGGAAAATGGAAAGTGATAGTATCATTGAGATGTTGTGCTATGATAAGTACAAAATAGTTTCATACGGGCGAGATTCAATAGTACTTCGAAAAACAGAAAACCCTGGTATCAATGAAGTAATGACACTATATAGAGTTAATGCGGACTGGAATATAAATCAGAAGAGTGTTATTCGTAGAGATTCATTAGAGGTTGCATTGAAAGGAAGAGATAATCCTTGTGTTATTTATTAATACGATTTAAAGTATTACGATTCGAGTATCAGTATATTTTTGAGTGTGGATCCGTTAGCGGAGCAGTTCCCCGGATGGACTCCATACCATTATGTTCACAACAATCCAATAAATATGACTGATCCTACTGGGATGAGTGCGGAGTCTTCTGGTCCGGGAAAGAAAAAACAATCTACTGCCGAAATGGTTTATAATCATACAGGATTTAAAAGGGCCGTGGATTGGGTTAGTGATCTTTTTACTCCTGCAGAACCTCAAAAGTTACTAAGATTTACAAAAGATGTAGAAACAACAATGGTTATGAAGAATGGAGGGGGGCAAAATGATAGAACTACTGGAACGTCGGGAGGAGAAACTAATGTGGATAAAGTTACTGACGCTTCTCCAAGTTTTAAGCCCTCTACTAAAGGCAAAGGTATTGTTGAGATTGTAGGCGACCTAATTGGAGGTTATCAAGCAGGAGCAGGAGCAGGGGAAGCTGTGATGGAAGAGATGAGTTCGATTTCTATTGGTGAGTTTAGAACCGTTAAACCATTAGGTGAAAGGGGGTCTGCGCACAAAGGAGGAGTGGAACGCTACAATGTTAGAGATACTGTTGTAAGTGATAAAGATAAAAAAGTAATAAAGGACCAAATGAAAAGGGATTCTTTAATTCAAGTAAATAAGAAGAACAAATAGAAATGAAAATATTTATAATACTACCTATGTTTTTTTTATGTTTTATTAGTTGTAAAAGAGAAAATACTTTTATTAAAAATAAGACAATGGATACTATAGCTCAAATAGATAGTGTGCCCATACATTATAAATTTGATTTCCCAGATACTGTATATGTTAATGAGAAATATAATGGGAGGCTATATTATGAGAGTGTTTATGACTCAATTACAACGGTATTTGAAAATAAAGAGAAAGACCGATATGTTCTTTTGTCAATGCTAATAACTAATTCTATTGATTATGATTTGTCACATCTGTTGAACAAAGTTAAAGATACTTTTGGAGCAGTAGATAACAGGGTCATTCCATTACGTGATATATCTTTTCCTAAGCAAGGAGTTTTTTATATAGATGGTATAATAAATGATGGCGTATATATTGATTTACAGAGAAAAGATGAAAAAGGAGATAATCTATTAAGATGGCTAGAATTGAATGTACGAGCAACTAAAAAAGTTGTTGTGATAGATAAAGATGTTATTAAGTAATAGTATGATTGTCTAATTTAGTTTGTAGTTCAACGTAGACCCGTTGGCGGAGCAAACGATGGAGCCGTATTCGTACGTTGGAAACAACCCGATTAACTTTACCGACCCTACGGGGATGAGTGCGGAATCTGTTAGTGGTCCTCCTAAGATTGTTGTTGCTGTGACGAACAAAGTTGTAAAAGCAGTTTTAAGTGCAATTGTTAAGTATGATTTATATGGTGCTGGGGGAGCAGTATTGTATAATGGATCGAGAGGAGCAAGCGGTGATCCATCCTTAATTAGGAAAGCAAAGAAAAATTATAGCCCAGATTTTTGGGATGTTTCGGGATTTATTGACGCTGCTTCTATATTTGGACCTGGAGGCCCGAAAGTGAGTAGAAAACCTGAAGGTACAAAAATTCAAGATATGTTTGAAAATTTTGCTGAAGGAGTAGAAAAAGGTAAACAAGCTGAAAATGTTATGAATTCGATTGAAAAGCATGGTGAGGCGAATGCGAAAATTTTAAAAGAGATTGGGGTAATTGTTAATTATGATATTTCTGTTTCAGATGGTAAAACAACATCAGTCGAACAAAATAGTACAAGTGTTCAGTTTACAGGTACAGCAGAACAAAACAAAAAAAGTCAAGATTCATTACAAGAGAAAAATAAACAAAGAGCAAGTGTAAAAGAACTATATGAGAAACCTAATTAAATTTTGTCTTAGTGTATTTGTGTCGATTTTGGTAGTTTCTTGTGATAAAAAAAGAATTGAAATAGAATATTTCGAAAACGGAACAGTTAAAATAGAGAATTATTATTTAAAAGATGAAAAGCAAAAAACAATTGTATTTAATAAAGATGGTTTAGTACAAAGGGTAATGTATTTTAATAAAGAAAAAATTGTCGATACGATTTTTGGATATTCATCGGATAAAAGAATTCGAAGTTATTTAACGCAAAATTCGATTAGTCATTCTTTGTATGAGAAAGTAGATGAAAAAGGAAATATTATTGAAAGAGGAAATCTTTTTAATGGTTCTCGGGTAGGTTGGTGGTGTTACTATAATGAGTTAGGAATAAAAACAGAAGAAAGATATTTTGTGTCAAAGACTGGAAAGAATGAGTATTCACAACATATTAGATATAGTGCTGATGGAAAGATAAATGAATTGGAGAGTAATTATGTAAAGTTTTTAGTTTCAGATACATTGTATTTAGGTAAAAGTACTGGGACATTGATTTTTAATAAGATACTTAAGGAGGGAACAGATACAAATATTTGTATGGGATATAATTTGAAGCCAGACTACAGTAATATTGCGGAGTCTAAGGTAGATACTTTTTATTCCGCGAATAATGATGGTTTTTTTGGAGTAGATTTTAAGGTTTTAGGTAAGCAAACTATTCGTGGTTTTGTATATGAAATCGATATGAAAAAAACGAGTGATACTACATTGAGTATTCAAGAAGCGGAAAGGTGTTTTGAAAAAACGTTCTTTATAATACCTCGACCAGATTCAATTCCTAAAGATAAAGTAATGAAATATCATATAAAGAAATAGATCCTTCCTGCTGTCACCAGCATTTTACTGAAGACTATTAATAAAACAAAATTCCCCGCTACCGCACGAAATGAAATTCGACGAAGTCAATCCCTTGGTGTGATACGAATAAATACAAAAATCCCAACCTTAAAGTTGGGATTTTTGTATTTATATCTATTTAGAATATGCTTTTTGTGTTTTAACATCTCTGACTAATCCGTCAATAGCATAGAGTATAGGTGCTTTATCTTCTTCGGGTAAATCGTCAATTTCATTGAGTCGATGTAGCAGCTCGGGATTTTTGAGGATGTTAATTTAAGCGATTTCTCCAAGTAGCTATCCTACGGTAGTACCTAATTCTTCGACCAATCTTTTTACTACATCAATGAATGGTTTTCTTTTTTCAATTGAAAAAAAGTTTATTTTTATCGAGAAGGAAATAGGTTCTTTGCAGATAGGAAGTGACGCGCGAGGTAAAAATGGAGTAGAAGTGGTTCAATGTGGACCGTTGGTGGAGCAAACGATGGAGCCGTATTCCTATGGCGGAAACAACCCGATTAACTTTACGGATCCAACGGGGATGAGTGCGGAGAGTTATGATCAAGATCCCCCGGTTTTGAGAAATCCTACAGAAACAACAGTGAGTGATGCTGATAAGGCAAAAGTTATTACATATGCAACAGAGTTAAGTGAGATTACTATTAATGCTAATAAACAAAATTGGTTTAGTAAACTTATTGATTCGTTTAAAAATTCTAAAAATCCTAAGGTTGATGGTTATGTAATTTGGGGGATGGGTTCAGAAAATTATGGGACAAGTGATAAAAGTGGAAGTCATAAAAGTATCAATGCCTCTGTCATGGGGAATATAGGAGTTGGAGGATTGGCTACTCAAAAAGGAAGTGTTCTTGGATTAATTCAGTATTTTTCTAGTGCATTTAGTCTGTATGGGAATGATAATACTGATGCACCAAATGAATCGGTTAAACATAGTTATAATAGTTATGATACTAGAATAATACCTTATACAGATTTGCCTTTCAGTGTTGTGCCTGTACAGAAAGATACTTTTTTACTTAAAAGTAGTATTAATAGTACTGACTGGAATACAGTACGTACTGATGATTCCTTAAAAATGTCAAACAAATCAAGAATATTGAACAAAAAATATAAGTTAGAATGAAAAAAGTCAAATATTTTCTATTATTATTGTTTTTAATGCTTTTAATTTCGTGTAAAAAGGATAGACATGAAAAGATTTTTTTTGAAAAGTATAAAGGTATCAAGCTTACAGAAAAACGTACTAAATTATCAGAGAACAGTATTAAATATGCTTTAGCGTTTCCTGATACAGTAAAAGTGAATCAACCTTATGAGGCGATTTTTAGATTTTCAAGTGATTTTGATACTATTGTTGAGCCAATGGTAGATACAGTTGTTTTTAGGACCATTACATTTAATTATTACCTCCCAATTAAGATTGGAGATAAGATTGAAAATCACGATATAGTTTTAAAAGACTCAATTTTGATTCCTAATAAACTATTTGTTTTAGAAAATGTTAGATTTACTGAAAAAGGAAGTTTTGTATTTTTGGCATCAATTGATGATCGTATTATGTATAATTTCTATAATGATTCGGGGAAACGAGATTCTATACATTACGATAGGAAAATTCAAGAAATTAAAAAGAAAGTGGTTGTAATTGACTAATTTCAATCCCCGCTTGCACGAGCATCTTGCTGGTGCTCACAAAGTTTAGTGTAATCAGTATCGTAGTGTTGACAACAACAAAAATCCCAACCGTAAAAAGTTGGGATTTTTTTTATTTTAGAATAGAGTGCAATTTATTTTTGGCTAGAAACGCATCTAGCATAGCGAAAACGTGTTCTTTATCTTTGGAAGTCTAGTTTTTCTATATCGAGTAAACGGCTTACGGTTTTCATATCGAAATTGCTGTTTACGCCTTCTCCAACAAGATAATCCAAAGTTAGACCAAAAGCATCTGCAATTTCACGAACGACATCAATAGTAGATATTAGAATCATTCTATAGTGTTTGGATTAGTCCTATTCAATTGGAAAAAAAGTTTATTTTTATAGCCAAGGAAATAGGTTCTTTGCAGATATGAAGTGACGCGCGAGGCAAAAATGGAGTAGAAGTGGTTCAATGTGGACCCGTTAGCGGAGCAAACGATGGACCCGTATTCCTACGTCGGAAACAAGCCGATTAACTTTACGGATCCAACGGGGATGAATGCGGAGGAAAGTGATGGGTGGATAGAATATGCTACAAATAAAGGTGACAAACTGCTTACCTATGATGCTGAAATACATACTAAACAACAAGCTATTGATAAAGGATATAGAAATGTAGATACTGTATCAGAGTCTTTATCTTATAATGGAACTAGTGGATTTGAATCTTATAATCTAAATGAGGATGGTTTAGTATCTGATAATCTTAGTGGAGCTATTACTGATGTAGGTTTTACTCCAATGAGAACTGGTGATGGATATTTGATTTCACAAAGTAGGGACAAAGAAGGATGGACAAAGTTAGGAATGTCTTTGATGTTTACAAGGACTGGTAAGTTGGGAGTGAAGGCTACAGAAAGAGCAATTGGAAAAGGTTTAGATACTGGAACCAAAACGTTAATTAATGGCATTAATATAACGATGGAAAAAACAATTGGAGTAGAGACAGAAAGAACGTTAAATAAAAAACAGGATGATTTATATAATAATTAGTGTTTTATCTATAATAATAGGTATAATCGCGATATTGAAAAATAAAAGGCCTAAATACGAAGATGATCCTGGTTTCGCAATAGAAACAAATTATTATTTTGGTTCTTACTTGTTAGTCATTGCGGGGATTATTTATTTAATACTAAAGTTTACTAGAGAATAATATTGGCCTCGCTACCGCATGAAATCGAATATTCGACGGAGTCCCCGCTTGCGTCAGCATCTTGCTGGTGCTCTAAAGTTTAGTATTTAGTGTAGTCAGTATCTTACTGTTAACAATAACAAAAATCCCAACCGTAAAAAGTTGGTATTTTTGTATTTATACCTATTTAGAATATGCTTTTTGTGTTTTAACATCTCTGACTAATCCGTCTATAGCGTAGAGTATGTGTGCTTTATCTTCTTTTGGTAAATCGTCAATTTCATTGAGTCGATGGAGCATCTCGGGATTTTTGAGGATGTTAATTTAAGCGATTTCTCCAAGTAGATATCCTACGGTAGTACCTAATTCATCGACCAATCTTTTAACTACATCAAACTCCCTCGACAACGATCATTTTCACTTCGTACACTACTTTTGAATTTCGCACAATCTTTTCGACGTAGTCAAGTGAGTTTAGGAATTTTTTATAGCGTCTTGATTTTTTGCTTCGTCAGATGGCTGCCCGCCTCGGGCTCAAGACAAAGAGAAGAGCTTGTTAGCACAATCAAACTTTAAACGCAGAATTTTGCTTGATTCGCGATAGCTGTGTTTTTTAATTAGCGCGCAAAAGGATTGACTTTGTCAAAACTTTCTTCGTGCATAAAGAAGCAGAGGGAGGCATTAATAGCAGGTTTATTTAAAAAAACAAAATAATATGTAGTGATACCCGCTGAGCTTATCTAAAAAAGTCATAACCTTGAAGACGCTAAAAAATAAAACACCAATGATAAAAAAAACACTGGGAATGAGCTTAATTGTTTTGGCTTTCAATTGCGGAACAATCAAAACCGCAGAACAGCCAACTAAATCGCCAGAAAACACCGAACAACAACAAGTGCCTTGGGGAACTTGGGTACTGGTTCAGCGTTCTGGGGGGATTACAGGAGCGACCCACACATTTGAACCTGCTGCTAAGGAAAAAGTGCTGCTGATAGAAAAAAATAAGCTGATTGTTTGGGAAAAAGACATCAAAAAATCCGAGCAAGCCTTTGTTATAGAAAAGGGAAAAGTACTTGAAAGTGCGGTGCTTCAAGACATTCTAAAAGGAGAAGAGTCCCTGCCTCAGTCGATCAAGTTTAAAGACGGTAACCTGATTTTAAGAACACAATGTTACGATTGTTATACCGAGGTGTATCAGCGGATACAGTAAAAAATACAAAACGCGAAAAACTTACCCGTTGGCCTTCAGGGCGTAGCGGGTTTTGTCTTTTAGGCATAAAATTACACGGTATTTAAAGGGAGTATCGGCGGTTAATTGGTTGTTATATATTTGGGATTTTGATAAAAAATAAATCGGAACAGCGACTAAAAATAAATGGGATGCTTCCGTTAATTCGGGATAAAGGCTAAAATTAAACAAGGTTCCCACTTATGGGAACCTTGTTGTTTTATCGGACAAATTAGACGGATGTTTTTTTGATTATCACGGGGCTGCATGGTCTTGACTATGGTTTTATAAACGCGTAAAAACCAACATAAACCGAGGGATAATAGGAGTTTAAAAGGGGTGATTACAGTAGAAATTGGTGATAATGGTGTTTTGCTTGTCTTTTACTATTACAGTAAGGGGATAATTAGTTGAAATTGTTTAATTTCGCACTACTGATTTTGAAAAAAGATATAATGAGCACGAAATTTACAGAATATAAAGGACTAGACTTGACAAATGTAGCTGCAGAAATGTTGCAGTTTTGGAATGAACAATCTATATTCGAGAAGAGCATTACCAGCAGAGAGGGTAATCAACCGTTTGTGTTTTTTGAAGGACCACCTTCGGCAAACGGAAAACCGGGTATTCACCACGTAATGGCTCGTGCGATTAAAGATATTTTTTGCCGTTATAAAACCCAAAAAGGATTTCAAGTAAAGCGTAAAGCCGGATGGGATACCCACGGTTTACCGGTAGAATTGGGAACTGAAAAAGAATTGGGAATCACCAAAGAAGACATCGGAACTAAAATTTCGGTAGAAGAGTATAACGAAGCTTGTAAAAGAACCGTAATGCGCTATACCGATTTATGGAACGAATTAACCGAAAAAATGGGATATTGGGTAGATATGGACGATCCGTATGTAACCTATAAATCCAAATATATGGAAACCGTTTGGTGGTTGCTAAAGCAAATTTACGACAAAAACCTGTTGTATAAAGGCTATACCATACAGCCGTATTCGCCAAAGGCGGGTACCGGTTTGTCTACACACGAACTCAACCAACCTGGAAGTTATAGAGAAGTAACCGATACCACCATAGTAGCACAGTTTTTGGCTATAGAGGCTACCTTACCCGAATTTTTAAAAGGATATGGAGCGGTTCACTTTATGGCTTGGACCACCACGCCGTGGACCTTGCCGTCGAACACCGCCCTAACCGTAGGTGCTAAGATAGATTATGTATTGGTTAAAACTTTTAATCAATATACGTTTGAACCGATTCAGGTGGTTTTAGCCAAGGCTTTGGTAGCTAAGCAGTTTGCGGGAAAATTCACCGTTGTTGAAACGGAAGCCGAACTGGAAAACTATGTTGCCAACGACAAAAAAATACCGTATTTCACGGTTAAGGAATTTAAAGGAGCCGATTTGGTCGGAGCTACCTATGAGCAGTTGTTGCCTTATACGCTACCGTATCAAAATGCGGAAAACGCCTTTAGAATTATTGCGGGTGATTTTGTAACCACAGAAGACGGAACCGGTATCGTACATACGGCGCCAACTTTTGGTGCAGATGATGCGCGTGTGGCCAAAGAAGCCATTCCAGAAATACCGCCGATGTTAATTTTAGACGAAGCAGAAAACGCCGTGCCTTTGGTCGATTTGCAAGGAAGATTTGTAAGTGCGATGGGCGATATGGCAGGCAAATATGTTAAAAACGAATACTACGACGACGGACAAGCACCGGAGCGTTCGGTTGACGTGGAAATTGCCATCCGTTTAAAAGAAGAAAACAAAGCGTTTAAAGTAGAAAAATACGTACACAGTTACCCACATTGTTGGAGAACAGACAAACCGATTTTATATTATCCGTTGGATTCGTGGTTTATCAAAGTAACGGAGGTCAAAGACCGTATGTTTGACTTAAACGAAACCATCAATTGGAAACCAAAATCAACTGGCGAAGGCCGTTTTGGAAACTGGCTAAAAAACGCCAACGACTGGAATCTATCCCGATCGCGTTATTGGGGAATCCCGTTACCAATTTGGAGAACCGAAGACAACTCGGAAGAAATCATCATCGGTTCTATCGCAGAATTGATGGAGGAAATCCAAAAATCTATAGCGGCAGGTGTACAACAAGGCAACCCATTCGAAGGATTTGAAGTAGGCAATATGGCCGAAGAGAATTACGAACTGGTAGACTTGCACAAAAATGTAGTGGATAAAATTGTATTGGTATCCGCTTCGGGTAAACCGATGCAACGCGAAAGCGACTTGATCGATGTGTGGTTTGATTCGGGATCCATGCCGTATGCGCAATGGCATTACCCGTTTGAAAACAAAGAAATGGTCGATGGGCATGCCGCTTTTCCAGCAGACTTTATAGCCGAAGGGGTGGATCAAACCAGAGGTTGGTTTTATACCTTACACGCCATTTCGACTTTGGTTTTTGATACCAATGCTTATAAAAACGTGATGTCAAACGGTTTGGTGTTAGACAAAAACGGTCAAAAAATGTCCAAGCGTTGGGGCAATGCCGTGGATCCTTTTGAAACCTTAGAAACCTACGGTCCGGATGCTACGCGTTGGTATATGATATCCAATGCGAACCCGTGGGACAACTTAAAATTTGATGTAGATGGTATTGCGGAGGTCAGAAGAAAATTCTTCGGAACCTTGTACAACACCTACTCGTTCTTTTCGCTATATGCCAACATAGACGGATTCAATTATAGTGAAGAAGAAGTGCCTTTAGAACAACGTCCGGAAATCGATCGTTGGATTCTATCGGAACTGCATACCTTAATAAAAAATGTAGATGCATTTTATGCAGATTATGAACCGACCAGAGCGGCTCGTGCTATATCCGATTTCGTACAAGAGAATTTGAGCAATTGGTATGTGCGTTTGTGTAGAAGACGATTTTGGAAAGGCGAATATGCAACTGATAAAATTGCGGCATATCAAACCTTGTATACATGCTTGACTACCGTAGCCAAATTATCGGCACCGATAGCCCCATTTTTTATGGACAAGCTTTACAAAGACTTAACACAAACAACCGCTAAGGAATCTTTCGAATCGGTACATTTGGCTGAGTTTCCAAAATGCGATGAGACGTTTATCGACAAGAAATTGGAGAGCAGAATGGAAAAGGCACAGACCGTTTCGTCCTTGGTGCTTTCCCTGCGTAAAAAGGAGATGATTAAGGTACGTCAACCGCTTCAAAAAGTGATTATTCCCGTGTTGGATGAATTGCAAAGGGAAGAGTTAATGGCTGTCTCTGATCTGATTATGGCCGAGGTAAACGTAAAACAAATCGAATTGATAGACGATGCTTCTGGAGTATTGGTCAAACAAATCAAGCCAAATTTTAAAACCTTGGGTCCGCGCTTCGGTAAAGACATGGGTTTGATTGCCAGTAAGATACAGGCTTTTATGCCGAATCAGATTGCTGAAATTGAAAAAAACGGAGAAATTTGTGTAGATTTAGCAGAAAATAGTGTTATATTAACACTCTCGGAGGTAGAAATCACTTCTCAGGATATCGAAGGCTGGTTAGTTGCTAATTCCGATGGAATTACTGTTGCCCTAGATATTACCATAACCGAGGAGCTTCGCAAAGAGGGAATCGCAAGAGAATTGATTAATCGTATTCAAAACTTGCGAAAAGATAGCGGTTTGGAAGTAACCGATAAAATTAAGGTGGTTTTACAAGATCAAGCAGTGATTAAAGAAGCTGTATTGGCCAATGAAGACTACATTAAGTCAGAAACCTTAACACACACATTAGAATTCGTATCAGCTGTGGTTGACGGGGTCGAAATAGAGTTTGACGAACTTAAAACAAGAGTATTAATTTTAAAATAAGCATGTTATGATAGGAGAAAATATCCGTTACTCTGATGCTGATTTGACAGAATTCAAAGAATTAATTTTGAAAAAGATCGAAAAGGCGCAAGCCGATTTAGAACTGATCAAAAGTGCCTACATGAACGACTTAAACAACGGAACGGACGATACGTCTCCAACGTTTAAAGCTTTTGAAGAAGGAAGTGAAACCATGTCAAAAGAAGCAAACTCTCAATTGGCTATTCGTCAGGAAAAGTTCATTAGAGATTTAAAAAATGCGTTGATTCGCATTGAAAACAAAACCTACGGTATCTGTAAAGTTACTGGGAAATTGATTAACAAAGAACGATTAAAATTGGTTCCGCACGCTACCATGAGTATTGAGGCGAAAAACCTACAACGATAGTCTTCTAAAATAAAAAAACGCTCTATATGAAGAGCGTTTTTTTTATCTCTCAAAATAATAATTTACATTTGTTGCCAAATCACAAAAAATGACACTTAAAAAAGCCTCGCTGCTCGTGATCGCTGTTCTTTTGATAGATCAATGGTCTAAAATATATATTAAAACGAATTTTCTTCTCGACGAAGAGGTTTTTGTTTGGGATTGGTTTCGCATTCACTTTATAGAGAATGAAGGTATGGCCTGGGGAGTCGAACTTCCTGGAGCTTATGGAAAGCTATTCCTAACCTTGTTCCGAATTGTGGCGGTTGGTGGTATTGCCTATTGGTTATACGACGCAGTAAAAAAACAGGCCTCTTCCTTTATGGTCGTTGCCGTATCGTTAATACTTGCTGGTGCAGTAGGTAATATTATCGATTCCGTTTTTTACGGCGTAATCTTTAACGAGAGTCATCACGAAGTAGCTACTTTGTTTTCGGATCAACCTTACGGAACCTGGTTTCACGGAAAAGTAGTCGATATGTTTTACTTTCCTATATGGAAGGGCTATTTGCCAAACTGGTTACCGATATGGGGCGGAAAATATTTTACCTTCTTCAACGCCATATTTAACGTGGCCGATGCAGCCATCTCAGTTGGAGTGGGGATTCTAATTGCCTTTAATAAACGCGCCTTCGCCAAGTAATACGCGTTTTTACCATCATACAAAACCACTGTTTAGCACCAGCTACTCCGTGGTTTTTTTGTTGTAAATACAGACGTACGCCTTCAAGTAGAATCTGGGCATTTTTGAATTAGAAAGACCGTCAAAAAAAAGTGGTTGGACGACAATCCAACCACTTTCGGGTAAACTAATTTATAGGTAAGGCCGCTAGAGGAATCTATTAATCCCTTCTATCATGCCTTCTGTGGTTGTCGTGTTTTTTTGGTTTGTGGTGTTTCTTTTTATATTTATTGTTTTGCTTATAATGTTTCGGATGTGATTCTTGAACTATAACAACAGGCCTTCTTCTGTGATGCGTTGTTTCGTGTACTACACAACTGCTGAGTCCCAAACTCGCGATAATCAATACCAGCAACAATCGGGAATGTTTTAAAATAAAATTTTTCATAGCTTTTCTTTTCATACCCTATTCAATAGCTATGCCAATATTTTTAAAAACTATAAATTTTGTGTGGTGTAATACAAAAATCCAAGGGAATATCGGTCTTAAGTACATCGGATACAGTGTCTTCGGGATCAAACAGACTCAGTCCAACCTTAACTACATCGGGGCGGCATAACTCCAAAAAGCGATCGTAGAATCCCTTCCCGTATCCCACGCGTTGTCCCGTTTTATCAAAGGCCAGCAACGGAATAAAGACCACATCGACTTGTTGGTCCGGAACGGCAATGCCTCCTGTGGGTTCGGGTATGTTGTAGGCGTTTTTTTCGATTCGGGTGTTGTCTGTCAATAAATAATGCGTTAGCGATCCATCGGAAAAATTGGATTTCGAAAGCAAAATATTTTTGTCCTTACCCGATAAAATGTGTAAAAGGTATTCGGTATTGATTTCTTTTTTTTCGATAATAGATAGAAAAATATGGTAATTGGTGTGCGACCATATCGGCAACTGCAACGATTGATTGGCCAGTTCCAAACTTAACTCATCTATTTGTTCGGTGGTAAGTGCGTCGCGCAACGCTTGGTATTTTAGGCGCAATTCCTTTTTAGTCATGTTGTAGTAGTGCGGTGGATATATGAAAGATGGCATCGCCTTGATAAACAATGGAAGCGTCGTTGGTATTGATGATATAACCGGAATAAGGGGCTTTTACCGGCTGTTCTCCCTTGCCATAGGGATCGGAGATAACGGCTAGAACACTGCCTTTGGTTACATAGCTTCCTATTTCGGTACGGTTGAGAAAAAGCCCGGAATTTTTGGCTCTAATCCAATAAGATTTGGCGATATAGCAAATCTTTTGATCGGAAATCGGTACGGTAAACGCAGGACGCAACATTCCCAAATGGTCGAGAAAGCGCTTGGTGCCGGCTACGCCCATATCCGATACCGAACGGTTGATATCCATAGATTTACCGCCTTCAAACAGCAACATCTTAACCTGGCGTTTGGCGCAGGCATTTCGAAACGAACCGGCGATATAATTAGAGTACAGTACAAAGGGTGCTTGGAAAACACCAGCCAATTCATCGAGTTCTGGACTACCCGGGGCAATTCGAATTTGAGGTGCGTTAAAGCGGCTAGCCCCTCCAGCATGAAAATCGATGGCATAATCGACTAGCGGTAAAATATGTTTTACCAAATAATGAGCAAATTGACTGGCCAAAGAGCCCGCTTTGCTACCTGGAAACATACGGTTTAAGTCGCGGCCGTCGGGAAACTCTCTGGTTTTGTTTATAAAACCAAAAATATTGATAACCGGAATACAGATGATGGTTCCCGTTTTGGGTATATTTATTTTTTGATGAATCAGTTGGCGTACAATATCAATACCGTTTAGCTCGTCGCCGTGAATACCAGCAGAAAGAAGTACAGTGGGTCCTTCGGTTTTGGATCGAGATACAATAATCGGTACTTTTAAGCGGGTAGCGGTATGAAATTTGGCTATTTCCAGATTGATGGTCTTGGTTTCTCCAGGAGCCACCTTCTCATCTAAAATTTCAATTATTCTAGAATTTCTCATTTCGTGATTTTAAAAGATAAATGTACTAAAAAAAGCCATTGCCAATTGGTATATTTAAACAGTAGATTTGAATTATCCGCTATAAGGGGTTACTTTTGTTAGAGCATAAAGCCTATATCCAAAAACCGATGAAGAATACCTCCTCTTTAGAACTGCAGATTAAAACACTACCCGATGAACCTGGGGTGTATCAGTATTTTGACAAAGAAGATAAAATTTTGTACGTCGGTAAGGCTAAGAATTTGCGAAAGCGGGTAGGGTCCTACTTTAACAAAATCCACGACAACGCAAAAACCAATGTCTTGGTCAAGAAAATTGTATCGATAAAGCACATCGTTGTGCCTACAGAAACCGATGCGCTGTTGTTGGAAAACAACTTGATCAAGCGCTTGCAGCCGCGCTACAACGTATTGTTGAAAGACGATAAAACCTATCCGTGGATTTGTATTAAACGAGAGCCATTTCCAAGGGTGTTCTCTACCCGTGTCATGATAAAGGACGGTTCGGAATATTTTGGTCCCTATACCAGTGGTAAAACCGTATATACCCTATTGGATTTAATCAAAGAGTTATATCCCTTGCGGAGTTGTGCCTACGATTTGTCGGTAACCAACGTCCATGCAGGAAAATACAAAGTGTGTTTGGAATACCATATTGGCAATTGTCAAGGACCTTGCGAGGCTTATGAAACGGAATCGCAATACGCAAAAAAAATCGAGGCTATTCGCGAGATACTAAAGGGTAATTTTAAGGAGAGTTTAAAAGATTTCCGGACCCACATGATGCAATTGGCTTCGGAAATGAAATTTGAAGAGGCACAAAAAATCAAAGAAAAAATGGAAACCCTCGAAAATTACCAATCTCGATCAACCATAGTAAGTCCTAAAATATCGAATATCGACGTCTTTTCCATCATATCGGATGAGGCCATGGCCTATGTCAACTTCTTACAAGTTTCTCACGGGGCTATTATTCGTTCGCATACCTTGGAATTGAAGAAAAAATTAGACGAAACCGATTTGGAATTACTCGAATTGGCTATTGTAGAATTGCGCGAGCGGTTCCAATTACTGTCTAAGGAAATCATCGTGCCCTTTGAAGTAAATTTGGGTAAAGATTTACAGGTTACCGTGCCCAAACTGGGCGATAAAAAGAAAATCCTTGATCTCTCGGAGCGCAATGCGCGTTACTACCGCTTGGATCAGATGAAACAAGTAAAAATTGTCGACCCGGAACGCCATGCCAATCGAATCATGCAGCAGATGAAAAAAGATTTGCGCTTGTCGGTAGAGCCTCGACACATAGAGTGTTTTGACAACTCCAACATACAAGGTACCAATCCTGTGGCGGCTTGTGTGGTGTTTAAAGACGGAAAGCCCAGTAAAAAGGATTACCGACATTTTAATATAAAAACCGTTGAGGGTCCCAACGACTTCGCTTCGATGGAAGAAGTGGTTTACAGGCGTTATAAGCGCCTTTTAGACGAAGGGCAGCCGTTGCCGCAATTGATCATTATAGATGGTGGAAAAGGGCAGTTGTCGTCTGCGTTAAAGAGTTTGGACGATTTGGGTTTGCGTGGAAAAATAGCGATAATAGGAATTGCCAAACGATTGGAAGAGCTGTTTTATC
Source organism: Flavobacterium sp. (assembly GCA_040393465.1). GTDB lineage: Bacteria > Bacteroidota > Bacteroidia > Flavobacteriales > Flavobacteriaceae > Flavobacterium. The sequence continues at coordinate 269,591 of JBEBUC010000002.1, forward strand.
CCGGCGATACGATACCGCTTTATTTGGATAAAAAATCCGAAACCTTAAAAGTAATTCAGTATCTTCGAAACGAGGCTCACCGATTCGGAATTACCTTCCATCGCGACAAGAGAAGCAAGGGCGCTATTCAGACTTCCTTGGATGATATTCCCGGGATTGGACAGAAAACCACCGAGGTATTGATAGCGCATTTTAAGTCGGTAAAACGAATCAAAGAAGCGACGGAAAAAGAGTTGGAAGCGGTTGTGGGCGTTTCAAAAGCTCGAAAAATCCTGCAGTTTTATAATAAAGAGTAAACGATTGTTGGTCCCAGTTACAGCAGGTGTATAGCCAAGGAAGTAGGGAGTGGGGGACAACAACAGTCGAAATACAATAAATATCGCGTATATGAAAAACCTTCTTGTTGTTTTAAGTTTATTTTTAATCACTTGGAGTGTTGTAGCTCAAGAAGAGGATCGGCCTAAAATCGGTGTAGTTTTAAGTGGCGGTGGTGCCAAGGGATTGGCGCATATCGGGGTACTTAAGGTAATCGAGGAAGCCGGTATAAAGGTCGATTATATTGCCGGTACCAGTATGGGAGCTATAATCGGTGGCTTATATGCGGCGGGTTATACCGCTTCGGAATTGGATTCCATCTTCCAAAAAGTCGATTCCGACGCACTTATTCAAGATTATGTTCCGCGAATTTCCAAATCGTTTTACGAAAAGAAAAACGACGAAATTTACACGGTCAGTTTGCCTTTTGAAAAATTTAAAATAGGAGTTCCCAAAGCTTTGTCTAAGGGCATGTATAACTATAATTTACTGAGTCGCTTATTGGCACATGTACGGCATGTTCGCGATTTTGACGAACTCAAAATTCCGTTTCTATGTGTGGCTACCGATGCGGAAACAGGTGAGGCGGTAATTTTAAGATCGGGCAATTTACCTCAGGCGATTTTGGCTAGTGGTGCTTTTCCATCTTTGTATTCTCCCGTTGAAATTGATGGCGTCATGTTGATTGATGGTGGCGTGGTGAACAATTACCCCTTACAGGAATTACGCGATATGGGCGCCGATTTTATTATTGGAGTGGATGTACAAGACGGACTAAAAGACCGAAACACCATAGCCGGTGCCACCGATTTGCTGTTGCAGATTTCCAACTTCTCGACCATTCGGCAGATGCAACGAAAAAAGAAAAAAACCGATATCTATATAAAACCAGACATTTCAGGTTATAATGTAGTCTCTTTTGACTTGGGGAAAGACATCATTAAGAAAGGGGAAGAAGCCGCCGAAAAATCTAAAGAAGAACTCTTAAAAGTTGGGGGTAATTTTAATGCCGTTAAAGAGCATTTTGTACCAAAATTTAACGACACCCTTCGAATCTCGGCTATTGACAACAACAAATTAGACACCTATACTTCGGCCTATGTGCAAGGGAAGTTGGGTTTTCGTTCGCATTCAAAAATCACTTATGAAACCTTGGGTAAGGGAATTGACAACCTAAATGGGACTCAAAACTTTAGTGGTATTGCCTATCAGTTTGAAAAAGATGGCGATCAAGACATTCTAGAAGTCAGACTGGATGAAAATCCGGTTCGGCGTTTTCTGAAATTGGGCTTGCACTACGACGGTTTGTATAAAAGTGCTGCCTTGGTAAACCTAACGCAAAAAAAACTACTATTTAAGAACGATGTGGCTTCGCTGGATGTGATACTGGGCGATAATACCCGTTACAATTTAAACTACTATATCGATAACGGTTTCTATTGGAGTGTTGGTCTATCTTCTAAACTAAAGCGTTTTTCGCGTACGGTACCTTATCCTGTTTGGGAACGGCAGGAAGGTATGCCGGGTAATTTGAGCTTGGATTATGAAGAATTGTCTAACCGTTTGTATTTTCAAACCATCTTTGCACAAAAATTTTTGATTGGAATCGGTGCAGAGCACAAATACCTCAATGTACAGTCCAAAACGATCAGCTTGGGTCGGGCTATTTTCGATAAGAGCCACTATGTGGCCGGGCACGCCTATCTCACTTTTGATAGCTACGACAATAAGTACTTCCCGACTAAGGGTTTTATGATGAAAGGGGAATATACTCAATATGTGTTCTCCAGTGATTATAACGACGATTTCGAACCCTTTTCTCAGATCAATGCCGAAGTGGGATTTGTCAAAAAAATATACAAGCGTTTGGTGTTAAACCTGCATTCGGAAATTGGTATGACGTTGGGTACGCAGCCCAAAGCGTCCTTTTTTAATTACTTCTTAGGTGGATATGGGTTCGCAGAAACCAGTAATGTGGTGCCGTTTTTCGGTTACGATTTTCTCGATTTATATGACAATTCTTATATCAAAGGAACTATTACGTTGGATTATGAGATTTTTAAACGCAATCACGTCAACTTAACAGCAAACTTCGCCAATATTGGCAACTCCTTATTTGAAACCACCGATTGGATTTCAAAACCCGATTACACCGGGTATGCCTTAGGTTATGGGATGGAAACCCTTCTAGGACCTATAGAAATTAAACATTCCTGGTCTCCGGAAACACGCACCCATTATACTTGGTTTAGCGTTGGGTTTTGGTTTTAGGATATAAATGTCGGGGTGCTTCTGAGGGGTGATGATGCTGTAAGGGTATGTGGGTCATGTAGTTGTTCTTTGTAGACGGTTCCATTCCTAGCGGTTTACGGTCGGGTTTCCATTATCTTAAAAACCGAAATAAAAAAGGTGTGGAATTGTTAAAACCGAAATTTTGAGGTTCGTTTTCAAATAAATGCAGTATTTTTAAGGTATAAAATTGCAGATGTTATTTTTTTCTCGATATTTGTAAAGTAATGAAAACAACTTGGAACGGTTTATTGGCATTAATTAAATATCTGATCAAGAGAAATCCTGAATGAGATTGCAACTTTGTAGATAAGAATAACTAGCATTAATCAAACAAAGTAATTATGCCCTTATACCATCAATTAGGAAATATTCCACCGAAGAGACATACTATTTTTAGAAAGCCAAATGGCGATTTGTATTACGAACAGCTCTTTGGAACTATTGGTTTTGACGGTATGTCAACCAATATGTATCACGAACACCGCCCTACTCAAGTAAAAGAGATCAAAGGACAGTATAGTGTTGCTCCAAAAATTGCTCGTGCAAACAACATCCAATCCTATCGATTAAGAGGCTTTCAGGTAAAACCGGAAAACGATTTTTTAGAAAGTCGTAAAGCGGTTTTGACCAATAGCGATTGTACGATTGTTTTGGCCGCGCCTAAAGCGTCAACGACCGAATATTTTTATAAAAACACCGATTCTGATGAGCTTATTTTTGTGCACAGAGGAACGGGGACTTTAAGAACCATGTTGGGGAATTTAACCTTTAAATATGGTGATTACCTCTTGATTCCAAGAGGAGTAATTTATAAAATAGACTTCGATACCGAAGACAACCGCCTTTTTATAGTAGAGTCGCGTAGGCCAATATATACCCCTAAGAGATACCGTAACTGGTTTGGACAATTACTAGAGCATTCCCCATTTTGCGAGAGAGACATCCGCCGTCCTGATCATTTGGAAACCCATGATGAAAAAGGCGATTTTCTAATTAAAGTTAGAAAACAAGATGAAATCTTCGATATGGTGTATGCTACACATCCTTTTGATGTTGTTGGTTATGATGGTTACAATTATCCGTATGCTTTTTCCATTCACGACTTCGAGCCGATTACAGGACGTATTCATCAACCGCCACCGGTACATCAAACTTTTGAAACCGATGCTTTTGTGATTTGTTCCTTTGTTCCGCGTTTGTACGATTATCATCCAGACTCTATTCCAGCACCTTACAATCACAGTAATATAGACAGTGATGAGGTACTTTATTATGTAGATGGCGATTTTATGAGTAGAAACGATATCGAAGCCGGACACATCTCCTTACACCCGGCGGGTATTCCTCACGGACCGCACCCGGGAGCAGTAGAACGCAGTATTGGGAAAACAAGCACGGAAGAATTGGCGGTAATGGTCGATACCTTTAAACCGTTAATGCTTACGGAAGAAGCAATGCAAATTGCGGATGAAGCCTATTATCAGTCGTGGCTTGATGGTCACAAATAGAAAAACAACTAACACTCAAAAACAAGAATTAAAAATGAAAAAAGAAGTAAAGTCAGTAGAATTCGGCTTAGAAAAAATATTTGAAGGTGCGCAGGATTTTCTTCCTCTATTTGGAACGGATTATGTGGAGTTTTATGTAGGAAACGCCAAACAAGCGGCTCACTTTTATAAAACGGCTTTCGGTTTTCAATCGTTGGCTTATTCGGGATTAGAAACCGGAGTTAGAGATCGCGCTTCTTATGTCTTGGTTCAAGATAAAATTAGAATCGTATTAACAACGCCTTTAACCGCAGATTCTCCACTAAACGATCATATCGTTAAACATGGTGACGGTATTAAAATCGTAGCACTTTGGGTAGAAGATGCTAGAAAGGCTTATGAAGAAACAATAAGTCGTGGAGCTAAATCGTATATGGAGCCTACTGTGGAAACAGATGAATTTGGTGAAGTAGTACGTGCGGGAATCTATACTTACGGAGAAACCGTTCACATGTTTGTAGAACGTAAAAATTATACCGGAGCTTTCTTACCGGGTTACGTAGAATGGAAATCAGATTACAACCCGGAACCAACAGGTCTGAAATACATTGACCACATGGTGGGCAATGTGGGATGGAATGAAATGGATACTTGGGTAAAATGGTATGAAGACGTTATGGGCTTCGTAAACTTCCTGTCTTTTGACGACAAGCAAATTCACACAGAATATTCTGCCTTGATGAGTAAAGTAATGTCAAACGGAAACGGAAGAATCAAATTTCCAATCAACGAGCCGGCTGAAGGAGCTAAACGTTCGCAAATTGAGGAATATTTGGATTTCTACGGTGGTCCTGGTATCCAACATATTGCTGTAGCTACGGATGATATCATTACAACAGTAACACAATTGAGAGCTAGAGGTGTTGAATTTTTATCTGCGCCACCGCATTCGTATTATGAAGCTATTCCGGCTCGCTTAGGTGAGCATATGGATATGATGCACGAAGATATGAACGAACTGGAAAAATTGGCCATCATGATCGATGCCGATGAAGAAGGATATTTATTGCAAATCTTTACCAAGCCAGTAGAAGATCGTCCAACACTTTTCTTCGAGATTATTCAAAGAATGGGGGCAAGAGGATTTGGTGCAGGTAACTTTAAAGCCTTGTTTGAATCTATTGAAAGAGAGCAAGAGAAACGAGGAACGCTTTAGTATTCAGTTAATTAATCACAAAAAAAACCAACAAAAACGCCTTTAAGGTTAAATAAAAGTTAATTGACATCAATGGTCTTTTATAAATAGAAAAAAATTATACATTTGCACTCGCAAAAATAAGGTCGTCATAAGCCTTGTTTGAGTGTAATAAATTTTTCATAATTTATAGTTTTTTGGTTGGTTAATAGCATAAAAACTCAGTCATTTATTTGGCTGGGTTTTTTTGTTTCTTATTTTTGATAAAAAAATACCGCTGTAAAATTGTTCCATACAATTTGTTTATTAATTTAAACATTTGCTAAGTTTGAATAATCGCAGTTTGCTATTAAAAATTAAAATCCATCTAATTATGAAAAAAATCACACCATTGCTTTTTCTCTTGCTGCTATGTTCTAGCAGTGTATTCGCTCAGCAGAACAAAGCTTTTGCTGCAGGGGAGTTTTTCAAATTCAAAATATCGTACGGTATCGTCAATGCTGGTGTAGCCACTATGGAACTCAAAGAAGTTCAATATGATGGTAAAAAAGTGTTGCATGCTATTGGACATGGATATACTACCGGTGTGACGAAATTCTTTTTTAAAGTCGAAGACGATTATCAGAGCTATTTTAATAAAAATACTAACGAACCTTATCGTTTTATCCGAAAAATAAACGAAGGGGGTTATACTAAAAATCAAGAAGGGTTTTTTAACCACGAACGCGGTACGGTTTTGGTTAAAGATTACAAAAACAAAGAAGAAAATACCTATTCCGTAACCGATAATGTACAAGACATTGTATCTTCGTTTTATTATTTAAGAAACCATCCGAAGATCAATTCCTTGAAAGCAGGAGAGTTTTTAGAAATAGATATGTTCTTCGATGGAGAGGTCTTTAAATTTAAGTTAAAGTACCAAGGGAAAGAGAATATACGCTCAAAATTTGGTACTATTGAGGCCATGAAATTTATCCCGTATGTTCAGGCAGGCAGGGTCTTTAAAGCAAAAGAAAGTTTAACGGTTTGGGTTTCGGCCGACGAAAATAAAGTGCCCTTGCGCATCAAGGCAAGTTTGGCAGTGGGTTCTCTAAGCGCAGACTTAGAGGAATATCGCGGTTTGAAAAATGAACTTAAAATAAAAAAATAAAGTAAGAATGGAAATCGATCCGAATCTTCAACCTCAAATTGCAGCATTAGAAGAGAAATTTGCTCAAATTGGACAAAAAACACAAACGCATTTAGAAGGTCTTCGCTGGGCCAAACCCATAACCTATTGGGATTATATCCAGACCGATGCTTTACTTAGTTTACAAACGCAACGCAGTACTTTGCCAGACGAGATGGTTTTTATCATGTACCACCAAGTCAATGAATTGTTGTTTAAGATGATCCTGTGGGAAATGGATCAAATCACCGAGGCAGCAGTAATAACCGCTGATTTCTTTAGTGATAAACTAATGCGTATCAGCCGTTATTTCGATATGTTGACAACTTCTTTTACAATCATGAAAGATGGTATGGATGTTGAACAATACATGAAGTTCAGAAATACACTAACACCGGCAAGTGGATTTCAAAGTGCGCAATACCGTTTAATCGAGTTTGCATCAACCGATTTAATCAATTTAATCGACATTCGCTTCCGTGCAACGATCGACAGAAATACCCCTTATGAACATGCCTTTGAGCATTTGTATTGGCAGGCTGCAGGAAAAGATTACAAGACAGGAAAAAAATCTTATCTTATTCAAGAGTTTGAAAAGAAGTATAAGGGCGAATTTATACGTTCCATGGAAGGGTATAACCAATCCAATTTATGGCAGAAATTTGCTCAACTGCCCGAAGCAGATCGTCAGAATCCGGAATTGATTGCCGCTATGCGTCATTATGATAAAACGGTCAACATCACTTGGGTGATGGGGCATTTTTATACGGCCAAAAAATACATCGAAAGCGTTCCGGGCAAACAAGAAGCCACGGGAGGTAGCGATTGGAAAAAATACATGCTTCCGCAATACCAACGTAGAATTTTCTTCCCGGAATTATGGAGCGAAGATGAATTGAAAAATTGGGGATTAGAAGCCATTTAGAAATAGAATAACACACATATATTGAAGTATTTAGCCTATTTATTGACCTTGTTAGTTGCTTTTTCTTGTAAAAAGGCAGAGGAAACATCGGTCGTAGAACAAACAAAAGGAGATGTAGAGGAGGTTGTAGCAGAAGCCTATGGATTTAATTTAAAAGACATAGAAGTCGTTGAAGATACCATAAGGAGTGGTGATAACTTGGGCAAAATTTTGTCTCAGAACAACCTTTCGGCGACAGAAATACATCGAATTATAGAAACGGTAAAGGATTCTATCAACGTAAAAAATATTCGTATTGGTCAGCCGTATACCTTACTAAAAAGCAAATCGCAACCGCAAAAGCTGGAAGCGTTGGTTTATCATCCGAATATTATGGGATACTATGTGATTGATTTAAGAGATAGTGTCCAAGCTTACAAAAAAATATATCCCGTAACCATTAAAAGACGTACTGTAGCTTCAATCATAGACGGTTCTTTATCGGTGAGTTTACAGAAACAAGGCGTCGATCAATCGCTAGCTACCAAGATGTCGCAAATTTTTGCTTGGTCGATTGACTTTTTTAAATTGCAGAAAGACGATAAGTTTGCTGTAACTATAGAAGAAAAATTCATAAATGATACGACTTATGTTGGTATCGAAAAGATAGAGGCGGCCTATTTTGAATATAGGGGCCGTAAGTTATATGCCTTTCCTTATAAAAAACCAGGAGCTAAAGGAGTGGAATATTTTGATGAAGCCGGGAAACCGATGCGAAGTATGTTTTTAAAAGCACCTTTAAAATTTTTTCACATCACCTCGCGTTTTACCAACAACCGTTTTCATCCCGTTCAAAAGAGGTGGAAATCGCATAATGGTACGGATTATGCCGCTCCGACTGGTACACCAATTATGACTACGGCCTCCGGTGTTGTGGAACGTACTGGTTATACTGCTGGTAACGGTAATTTTGTCAAGGTCAGACACAACGGTACCTATTCGACCCAATACCTGCACATGTCCAAAATTTTAGTTAGAAACGGACAGTCTGTACAACAAGGCGATGTTATCGGGAAGGTCGGAAGCACCGGCTTGGCTACCGGACCCCATGTGTGTTATCGCTTCTGGAAAAATGGAGTACAGGTCGACCCGCTAAACCAAATGCTACCGAATTCGGTACCTATGGAAAAAAGAGATTTACCCGCTTACTTAGAGCATATCAAACCGTTGAAAAAAGAATTAGACGAGAAGTTTTTAGAAAAATTTGCTGAATAATGTTTAGAAATACGAATCCTTCTGGGACTTTGGCGTGGCACAATCTTAGAAATCATTTCGAAGAGATGGAATATGTAAAAATGCAAGATTTGTTTGAAAACCAAACCGATCGGGTAGCTAAAATGCATGTCTCTTGGAACGATTTTTTATTCGATTATTCAAAAAATAAAATTACCGATAAAACCATAGAGCTGCTATTGGATTTGGCACGTGAAATGGGCTTGTCTTCGGCTATTGAAAGTTTGTTTCAAGGCGATAAAATCAACTTAACCGAAAACAGAAGTGTTTTGCATACGGCCTTAAGAGATTTTTCGGATCAGCCGATTATTGTGGATGGAATAAATGTATTAGACGAGATAAAAGATGCGCGAAATCGCATAAAAAATTTCAGCGACGATTTTGCTTCCGGAAAATTTAAAAGCAGTACTGCAAAACCGTTTACCGACGTGATTAATATCGGTATCGGAGGGTCCGATTTAGGACCACGTATGGTGGTAAATGCTTTAGAATGTTATCGCAACGCCATACAAGTGCACTTTATATCCAATGTTGACGACGACCATACCGAAGCATTATTGCGCAAATTAAATCCCGAAACCACCTTAGTAATTGTAGTTTCCAAAACGTTTACTACCCAAGAAACCATTCAGAATGCCCAAAAGGTAAAGCAATGGTTGTTAGAGGGTATAGCAGATTCTAGCTGCGAAAATCATTTTGTAGCGGTGAGTTCTAATGTAGACGAAGCCGTGAAATTTGGTATTTCCGAAACCAATGTTTTTCCGATGTGGGATTATGTTGGCGGACGTTTTTCACTTTGGAGTAGTGTAGGCTTGTCAATCAGTTTGGCGGTGGGTTACGACAATTTTGAAAAACTATTAAAAGGGGCCAATCAAATGGATCAACATTTGAAAACCGCACCTTTGGAAAAAAATATCCCGGTTTTAATGGCGATGTTAAGCATTTGGTATAACAATTTTTACGGTTATGAAACCGAAGCGTTAGTGCCTTACTGTCAATTTCTGGAAAAATTTCCTGCGCATTTGCAACAGATGATTATGGAGAGCAACGGAAAAAACAGAAATAGAGAAGGATACCCGGTAAACTACCAAACGGGTACCATTATTTGGGGAGAGGTAGGAGTCAATGCGCAACATGCATTTTTCCAACTTTTTCACCAAGGGACCAAAATCATACCCGTTGATTTTATAGGATTCGTAAAACCTTTTTCAAAAGGAAAAGGCAATCACGACATACTTATGTCAAACTTTTTTGGACAAACGGAAGCTTTACTCAATGGAAAAGTGGGTGTAAACTATCAGAGCGATGCGGCTCCCGATTTTCTAAAACCCTATAAAGAATTTGCGGGCAACAAACCAACCAATACCCTTTTAATCGATCAATTAACACCAGAGAGCCTGGGAAGCTTAATTGCCTTGTATGAACACAAGGTATTTATCCAAGGTTTTATTTGGAATATCTTTAGCTTTGATCAATTTGGTGTAGAATATGGAAAAAAGCTGGCTTCTAGCATACAATCAGAATTAAAAATGCAACAAATCAACAAGCATGATAGTTCAACTCAGTTTTTATTAGAATATTATTTATCAAAACGATAAGTAATATAAGATAAAAGTTCGATTAATCGCAAAACTTAAAGCTCGCTTAACATTGAATGCCTCGGTTTTTGTAATTTTGCAGTGAAAAATAAACTTATCACTTATCAAAATGAAAAACTTGAAGAACTGGATTCTAATGGTCGCATTAATTTTTACGTCCGTATCCGCACTTTCACAAAATCAAATTACCGGTAGTGTATTTGATGGAGGCCTTAACAGCGCATTACCCGGAGCGAGTATTGTGGTTAAAGGTACCACTAATGGCACTTCGTCCGATTTAAATGGAAAATTCAACATCAGCACCGCGGCTAACTCGGGGCAATTGGAGATTTCGTTTATCGGATACACTACAAAAACGATTTCCTTTACAATCACTGCTGGAAAAACACTAGACCTAGGTAAAGTGGTTTTGTCAGAAGAAGACGGTAACTTATTGGGAGATATTGTTATTATGGGAGTAGCCGATGTGGCGAAAGACCGTAAAACACCAGTAGCGGTTTCGACCATCAAAGCTGCTGAGATTCAACAAAAGCTGGGTTCACAAGAATTTCCGGAAATATTAAACACGACACCATCTGTCTTTGCTACTAAAGGTGGTGGAGGATATGGTGATTCCAAGATTAATATCCGTGGATTTGATCAAAAGAACATCGCCGTAATGGTGAACGGTATGCCTATCAACGATATGGAAGGCGGTAGTGTATATTGGTCTAACTGGTCTGGATTAGCTGATGTTACTTCAGCCATGCAAGTTCAAAGAGGTTTGGGGTCATCTAAATTGGCTATTTCTTCTGTTGGAGGAACGATCAATATTTTAACGAGAACGGCCGATGCTAAGGAAGGGGCAATTCTTTCTGCGGGTGTAGGTAACAACGATTATTTTAAAGCTTTGGCTTCTTATTCTACAGGATTATTAGAAAACGGTCTTTCGGCTTCCGTATTATTGTCGCAAACCATGGGTGACGGTTATGTTGATGGAACCAAGTTTGAAGGAACCAACTATTATTTTGGTTTGGGATACAGAACTAAAGATGATAGACACAACTTCCAGTTTACTTTTACAGGGGCTACACAATGGCACGATCAAAGAAGTACAAATAGTAGTATTAACGACTATTTACAATACGGATCAGACGGAGAACCAAACCGCAAATACAACGCGGATTCGGGTTATTTAAATGGAAAAGAATTTTCTTGGAAGAGAAACTACTACCACAAACCGGTGGCTTCTTTTAACTGGGACTTTAAGATTAACGACATCATGAAATTGAGTTCGGTATTTTACGGATCTTGGGGTCGTGGAGGTGGTACTGGTGCCATCGGACAAATCAATAAAGTTAGTGGAGAACGCTCGGCTACTTTTAGAGATGCCAACGGAAATGTTCGTTTTGACGATATCGTAGCTTGGAATCAAGGTGGTCATGTGGCTGATTTCGGCGCTGACAAAGTGATGACCAACGGTAAAAACTTTAACTCTTCTTCAAACGGGCTTTCAAGAAGATCCAATATTAATTCACACGATTGGTATGGTGCGGTGATTAATTTAAACACCAAAATTTCCAATACCTTGACATGGGATATAGGAGTTGATGCCAGAACCTACAAAGGATACCACAATCAAATCTTAACTGATCTATTGGGTGCTGATGGATTTGAAGATAAAAGCAATAAGAATTATCAAGGAAGTACTTACGTGTACCAAACATACAATGCGAAGCCTAGTTTCAACCCATTCGAAAGTATGAGTGGTAGAGAAAAAATTGGTTACGACAACGACGGTGAAGTAAACTGGATTGGTGGATTTACCCAATTAGAATATTCTAAAGACAATTTGACGGCTTTTATTCAAGGAGCGGTTTCTAATCAATCCTTTAGACGATTGGATTATTTTAGCTATAATCAAGCAAATCCAAATCCAAAAGATCCAAATTACATCACCGATTGGAAAGATATCGTTGGTGGAAATGTTAAAGGGGGAGTTAACTATAACATCAACCAATACCACAATGTATTCGCTAATGCAGGTTATTACTCGAGACAACCTTATATGAACGGTGGTGTTTATTTAAACAACAAAAATGATGTGAATCCAGATTTGAAAAATGAGAAAATCATTGGTTTTGAAGCGGGTTACGGATTGAGAACAAATAAATTCAATGCCAATGTGAACTTATACAGAACAACTTGGAAAGATAGAATTTTAAGAACTAAAGCTACGTTTACAGATGCTAATGAGAAAGATGTTTTCGGATTTGCTAATATGTACGGTGTAGAACAAGTGCATATGGGTGCGGAATTTGATTTTGTTTACTATGCTACAGATTGGGCTACGATTACCGGTTCCTTCTCTTATGGAGACTGGAAATATAAAGGGAATGTAACGGCTACTTATTTGGATGAACAAGACAACAAAGCGATTTTAGATAATGATGGTAATCCTTTCAAAAACACCTTATATTTAGATGGTGTTAAAGTAGGAGAAGCGCCACAAACATCGATGAATATCGGAGCTGTAATCAAAGTAGTTAAGGGTTTCAGTGTGGATGGTAATTTTAGATACAACGACCGTTTCTACGCCAACATCAATCCGGAAAACTTTTCGAAAGAAGACCATAAAGGCTCTTTGAGATTACCGGCATTCGGATTATTGGATGCAGGGGTATCATATAAAATGGAAGTAGGTAATGCAAAACAAAATGCCTTGAGTTTCCGTTTTAACGTAAACAACGTTTTGGATAAAGTGTATATCTCGGAATCTAGAACAAATAATGTTACGCTTACTGGAGAAGAGTTTGCTGCGCTTAAAGATAAAGCAGGGAAACCGTCAGGACAAAACAAAACCTTTAATGAAGACTACAACGCTTATTTAGCAGACGGATTCTATAATGGTGTAGATAAGACTAACGAAGTGTACTTCGGAGTTGGTAGAACTTGGAACTTTACGATGCGTTTCGAATTCTAGTATAAAAACAATATAGTTGCCAGGGGCTATTCCATTTATTTGGAATAGCCCTTTTTTTATTGCCTTTGCATCCCCGTGCTACTATGTTTCGACCCGGTCTGATGTATTAAAGGTATAGTAAACCCACTATTTTCAGTGCGTTATGCTACTTATTCTAGGGCAGCTTAAAGCATCAGGAAATCACTTAAAAAACGGGTTGAGTAGGGTGATGAGTCGTTTTTTGTCTGGAATGCGCTATTCTAAAAAGAAACGGTTTGATTTTGATTTTTCTAAATTAACGTTATGGTAAAAAAATTGTCATTTCAACCTTTGCGAACTGCGGTTTCGACTAGTTGCAAAAGCGCATGGTTTTAAAGTATTTTAGTGGGGTAAGGGTCATATAATACTTGTTGTTGGGTATTATACTGCGAATATTCTTGCAAATTAAAAGTAAGGTGTACAGTGGGTATGTTGCGTTAATATAATTCGCTATTTTATCATATAGTGTTAATTTTCAGTGCATTATTACGTTGTGGTTAAAACATGGATTGTTTTTTTTATTTTGTTACTATAAATGTATTTTTATTTAATCTTAATAAATACAAATACAATATGAAAAAAATTACAAAATTGTTTTTTTATATATTTCTGGGAGTATGGTTCTGCGATACCGTTGTGGCTCAGGAGTATATACCCTTGAATGTGCGTACTGGTTTTAATGCCGATGTAATTGCCAATGGCGTAGGACCTGTTTTACAATCAACGACAGAACGAGTCGATTCCAACCTCTATAATTTGCATAGTTTGGATTTTAAAGCGACAGAAAACGCCCCATTGCCAACCGTGGGATTGCCGATAGACGGACTTATAAATGCAACAAATATACCCGGACTCTCTTTTCAATTGCAATCGTATGATCAAAAAAACACCTTGAGATTAGTACAGTCCAATACTGCAGCTTCTTTGGTTATAAGCAATAGAGAAAAAGCGTCAAAAGTATATCTATTAGCCACCGCTGGTGACGCCGGTCTCACACCAGTTGGTATAAGTGCCAAGGTATTGTTTGCCGACGGCTCATTTTTCGTGAATTCAACCTTGACTGTGGCAGATTGGTTTGGTGGCCTTATAAGAAATACGGCCATATCGGGTATCGGAAGGGTGAATTCCATTTCTGATGAAATAGATGCCGCATTTCGAAATCCTAAATTGTTTACCGTGGAAATGGAGGTGCCGGAAGAACATTGGTATAAAGAAATCGACCAAATCGAACTATCAAAAGTTACGGAGGATACAGCGGTTTTAAATGTTTTTGCCGTTAGCGTTCTAAAAACTTTAGACTGCATCATGCCGACTTTTTTAGTGGTCGATGAAATTGCATTAAACCGTGCAAAGTTAAGTTGGAGGTCGCCGTTTCATGTACCGGAATTTGGTTTTGAATATGAAATCAGAACAGCGGGTCTGCCCGGTAGTGGTGCGCAAGGGTTAGTCGATTCCGGTAGTTTAGCTGCCGATACAACATCTAAAGATTTTACTGATTTATCGGCATCAACACAATATGCAATCTATATGCGGTCAAAATGTAAAGAATCACTTTTTAGCGATTGGACAACCGCAAAGAAATTCCAAACGCTTTGCCAATTTCTTCCCATAACATCCAACAACGCAAGCCTCTGTGGCTTGGGTGCTGCGACCCTAACCGCTACAACCACATCGGGCGCTATAGTTTGGTATGATAACGCCAATGGAGGTGAAGTCATTCATACGGGTGACAATTTCAATACACCTGTTTTGGAAGAAAGCCGATCCTACTGGTGTTCCTCCGTATTAGAAGGCTCCTTTATGGGTCGTGCAGCAGTTTCCGAACCAGCGCCAAGTGCTGCACCCTATACCGAGGTGGGTATGGGGGTGAGTTTTGATATCGCAGAACCGGTGTTGTTAGAAAGCGTTGATGTATACTCGAATACCGAAGGAACCCTAAATGTGATGATTGTAGATAATACGGGGACAGAAATCTTTTCGACTGGAGATGTTCAAATTATAAGCTACGATTCACTTCGCCCCAATGTGGTGCCGTTGAATTTTGATATTCAAGCGGGAACGGGCTATCGTATGCTGATAAAAGATCAATCAAATTTGGAGCTGTTACGGCAGTATTCCGTACCGTTTCCCGTTTTGGATGAGCAAGGCATGTTAACCGTGACTTCGTCTTGGTATTGGGGCAATACAAACAGTTGGTTATATCTTTACTTTTACAATGTCAAATATATAAAGGGGTGTGTTTCTCCTCGGCAAGAGGTTGTTGTTACCGTGAATCCAGCGCCACAGTTGACTTTAAACAAAAAAGCCCTATTTAGCTGTGGCGAAGCTGAAAGTGACACTTTAACTCTTGTGGAAGGTCGGGATGATTTCGATTCTTATGAGTGGTTTCCTACAACTGGTGTTTCTGGGGATGCCCAAAACGGTTGGACTTTTACGACCACATCTACCCAGATCTATACCTTGACGGCTAAGCAAACAACAGGGCAAAAATGTACGGTGATTCATAAAGTATTGGTTCAGCCTAGTTCGGAACCGACCGTAGCTTATAGTCCAGAAGCGGATATCGATGCCGCTTGCTTCAATACAATTATTCCTCTAGAAGTAATTGCTTCTAATGTAGAAAACAGTATTCAAGTTGGTAATCATGAGCCGACTGTTTTTAGAGATAATTTATCAGCTTTTAATAATTTTAATGCTTCAACACAGCTACAAATACAATTGTTATTTACAGCTAAAGAATTGCGGGATTTGGGATTGAGAAGCGGCCCGATTAATGCCCTTGCTTTTTATGTAAATAGTTTGGGGTCTAGTAATAGCAATACGGATTATACGGTGAAAATAGCACCTACAAATCGGACAAAATTTGAAAATCGCAATTTTATCGAGGATAACTTTACAACGGTCTATTTTAAGGATGTGCATATTCATACCGCCTCCGGTTGGCAGGAAATTGATTTTGACGATGCTTTTCTATGGGACGGTATGCAGAACTTAATTATAGAGCTTACATACCAAGGAAGTAACGGTACCTCAAGTGCGAATACGTACTATACTCCAACAACGGAAAATCAACTGATCTACTTTTCTAATAATGGAGGAATAAGGTTATCCAAAGACCGATTTAACATAAAACTTAAACAAGTTGATCCAGTACATTTAGAATGGCTAGCTATTGGAAATAGTTTGTTTGTTGATGCCGCTGCTACCATACCGTATGTACCTAATAGCCATATGGAAAAAGTGTATTATAAACCACAAGAAGTCGGCTTAAATAAGATTATGGCATACAGTACAATTGGCGGTTGTAGGGTAAGTAAAGCTTTTAAAATCAATGCTTTTGTAACGCCACAACCCACTCTAGAAGAGACCCAGATTTTTTGTGGAATAAAACGGGTAACCGATTTGGAGGTACAGGGACAAGACATCAAATGGTATAGACAAGCTTACGATGGGAATCCGCTTCCAGGAGGTACGCTTTTAGAAATTGGGGAATATTATGTAACTCAAACCCTGGACGGATGCGAGTCAATACCTAAAAAAGCTACAGTAGCGTTTTTAGTTCAGCCCGAACAACCGCGATACACACCTAGAGTTTATTGCAGTGCTACCTATTTAAACGATTTAGTTGTCGAATACGATACAACGAATGAATTGAGATGGTATAACGCAGACGGTAGTCTGATTACTAATAACAGCCTACTTCGTACAGGGGTTTATTATCTCGCGCAAAGCAATTCCGTTTGCGAGTCGGAACGCCTGTTGGTAAACATAACGATCAATTCCATACCCTCGGCTCCATCTGCAACGCCCTTGGTTTTGTGTGGACGAGCTCAGGCGTCAGACTTAAGTGTGTTTGCGTTGCCCGGAGCGATTATCAAATGTTACTTAACTGAAGCGGATACAAATGAGTTGACACCTAGTAGTCTTTTGAGTACGCAGACCTATTATTTAAGTCAAGTAATCGGCGGTTGTGAATCGGAAAGAGTGGCAGTGCCGATAACTGTATTTGCTGCAGTGCCCGCTCCACAAGTACGGAATCAAAATTTCTGTTCTACTACCGTTCGGGTTTCGGATCTCGAAGTAACCGTACTAGAAGCAGCTACTGTTACTTGGTATAATGCCCAACAAGGAGGTGCTGCTTTGACTCCAAACCAAGTATTGACTACCGGCTTGTATTATGTGTCGCAAACAATAGACGAATGCGAGTCGGAACGGGTTCGATTTGGCGTTAATGTGGTGGATAATGCGGTTGCACCTGAAGCGGATAGTCAAATTTTTTGTGGAAACCCTACGGTATCTCAGCTTCAAGTAAACCTACCGAGTGGCATGATAGCGAAATGGTATAGCCAAGAAATAGGAGGAGAAGTCCTGAGCGCTGATGATGGGTTAGAAAATGGCTGGTACTTCGTAAGCCAATCGATCCACAATTGCGAATCGCCTAGACGAAGAGTTGAAGTGAGCGTCAATGAAATTCCGCAAAAACCAACGGGAGATGCTTTGCAGCAATTTGAAGGAAGTGCCGTGATTAATGATATCGTTACGGATCAAGAAGGAGTCGTCTGGTTCGATTCTTTAGCAGCAGCAATTGAAAATAGAAATAGTTTGAGTCCGGAAGTACACTTACTTGATAACACAACCTATTATGGAATACACATTTCAGAGGAAGGCTGTTGGAGTGAAGCTTTTGCTGTAACAGTGAAAATTACTCTGGGAGTCCATGATTTTGATGGCAAACAGTTGCAATACTACCCCAATCCGGTTACCGATGTTTTGAACGTGACCTATAGTGATCTGATTACTAGAATCGAGGTTTATTCCATCAACGGACATTTTTTATATGGTGAAAATTATGCAAAGAATGAGGTCAGTATTAGGATGGATGGGCTTCCCAAAGCCAGTTATCTAATTCGGGTGTATACAAAAACCGGAACTCAAATAATCAAAGTGATTAAAAATTAATGAAGTGCTGTTGATAGGCTATACGGCCAGTATTGATTTCATAATCCTAAATAAAAAGGCTTGTCTCCATAGCGGAGACAAGCCTTTTTTAGTGAATACTAATTGGTATTTATAATATTCTCCTTTTAAATAGTTATTTTTGGACAGCTTATTATTAATCTATCTGATCTTCTTATGATAAAGAAATTACTAATAGTGGGATTGTTGTTTTCTGCCTTTACAATACAAGCACAATTTAAAACAATAACCACTAAAGATTCTAATGGATATACTTATGAATCCGTTGAGAATGACCCTTCACACACTCGAATCTATACGCTGAGTAATGGGTTAAAAGTGTATTTAGCACAAAACAAAGACGAACCGCGTATTCAGACCTATGTCCCTGTTCGAACAGGGTCAAACAACGATCCTGAAGACAATACGGGATTGGCACATTACCTCGAACACATGTTGTTTAAGGGAACATCCAAAATGGCATCAAGCAATTGGGAGGTGGAGAAAGTGCTACTAAAACAAATTTCCGATTTGTACGAAGCACATAAAAAGGAAACCGATCCAGCAAAAAAAATAGCACTTTACAAAAAGATTGATCAAGTTTCTAAAGAAGCTTCCAAATATGCTGTTGCAAATGAGTACGACAAATTAGTAGCTTCTATCGGTGCTAATGGTACCAATGCGCACACTTGGTTTGATGAAACCGTTTATAAAAACAACATTCCTTCCAACGAATTGGAAAAGTGGTTGGTCGTTGAAAACGAGCGTTTCTCCGAATTGGTATTGCGTTTGTTTCACACGGAATTGGAAGCGGTTTACGAAGAATTTAATCGCGGACAAGACAACGATTATTGGGCAACACACGAAGCCATGATGAAGTTGTTATTCCCAAAATCACACTACGGAACTCAAACGACAATCGGAACTTCGGAGCATTTAAAAAATCCTTCGATGGTAGCGATTCACGATTATTTTCAAAAGTACTATGTTCCTAATAATATGGCTGTAGTATTGGTAGGAGATTTGGAATTTGAACCAACCATTCAATTGGTAGACCGTTATTTAGGTAAAATGAAAAAAGGAGTTCAACCGGAGCAATATGTTGCCAAAGAACCGGCCTTAACCAAAATACAAACCAAAGAAATCTTTAGTCCGTCATCGGAGCGTATCGAAATCGGTTACAGACTGGGAGGAGCCAACTCTAAAGATGCACAATATTTGACCTTGGTGGATATGTTGTTAAGCAACAGTGCTGCGGGATTGATTGATTTAAATATCAATCAAAAACAAAAAGCATTAGGTGCTCAGAGTTCGCCGATGATCATGAAAGATTTTTCGGTACACCAATTGGGCGCTTATCCGAATGAGGGACAATCCTTAGACGAACTAAAGACCTTGTTGATGGGTGAATTGGACAAAATCAAAAAAGGACAGTTCGACGATTGGATGTTGGGAGCCGTAGTTAACGATCTTAAAAAACAAGCCATGAAGTCCTTAGAGAGTAACGACGCCTTAGCTACAGAAATGTATGGCGCTTTTATCCAAGGAAAATCATGGGATAAAGTCGTTTCAGAAGTGGACGAATTATCTAAAATTACCAAAGCGGAAATCGTTGACTTTGCCAATAAAAACTACAAAGACAACTATGTAGTAGTGTATAAAAAGCAAGGTGAAAACAAAGAATTGGTTCGTGTGGAGAATCCGGGAATAACACCTATTGATTTAAATCGCGAAAACGAATCTCAATTTTACAAAGATTTCAAAAACATTAAAGTAAAGGATATCGCTCCAGTGTTTGTTGATTTTGACAAGGCAATTCAGAGAGAAACCATCGGTAAAAAAACACCTTTGGCCTTTATTAAAAACACGACTAACGACCTCTCAACGGTAATGTATATTACAGAAGTAGGGTCTAATCACGACAATAAATTGGCTTTGGCAATCAACTATTTGGATTTCTTAGGAACGTCTAAATACTCGCCAGAAGATATTAAAAAAGAATTCTATAAACTCGGAGTGGACTACGGTGTTAGTGCTGGAGAAGACAGAACCTATGTGTATGTAAGCGGATTACAAGAAAACATTCCTGCTGGAATCAAATTGTTCGAACACTTGCTTACCGATGCCAAGGCCGATCAACAGGCTTATGATAACTATGTCGATCAAATATTAAAAGAACGCAGTGATGCCAAGGCGAGTAAAGCCGGTATTCAACGCGCGCTAAACAGCTATGTGATGTATGGTGCCGAAAGTAAATTTAGAGACATCTTAAGCGAATCCACACTAAAAGCAATCAAACCACAGGAATTGGTAAAAATCATTCACGACTTCTTTAATTTTGACCAACAGATTTTCTATTATGGAAACGACTTAGACAACACTAAAAAAGCGTTGACAGCCAATCATAATTTTGGAAAAAGCAAAGCGATTCCTACACCTAAGAAATATGCGGAGCCCGCTACAAACGGAACGGTATATTTTGCGCCTTATGATATGGTACAAGCCGAAATCTCTTTCCGCGCTAGAGAAGAAAAATTCAACAAGGAAAACTTGGTTTCTTCGGGTGTGTTTAACGAGTATTTCGGATCGGGATTATCGTCTATCGTATTCCAAGAAATCAGAGAGTCAAAATCATTAGCCTATTCGGCTTACTCTTATTATGCCGATGCCGCTAAAAAAGACAAATACAACTATGTCATTGCTTATGTAGGTACTCAAGCCAATAAATTACCGCAGGCGGTTGATGCCATGATGGGATTGATGAATGATATGCCACAGGCAGAAAATCAATTTCAAAATGCCAAAGCTTCTGCTTTAAAAAGATTGTCTACCAAACGCTATAGCAAGTCAGACATCTTCTTTTACTGGTTGTCTTTACAAGAGAAAGGATTTAATTACGACATCAACAAAGATTTATTCCCACAAACTCAGAAAATCGAAATGAAAGATTTGGCGAGTTTCTTTGACAAACACGTTAAGGGTAAAAAATTCAATGTTGGATTAATCGGTAAAAAAGACAATTTGGATTGGGAAGCCGTACAAAAATTCGGAACCATCAAAGAATTGACTTTAGAAGAATTGTTCGGGTACTAAGAATCGCTGAACCTAACTATAGAAAAGAGCTGTCCTCAAAAAGGACGGCTCTTTTTTGTATAGTAATTGCGTTTTTAAAAGAGATATATTAGTATATTGAATTTGCCACTCGAAAGAATTTGTACGGCAGTTGAGGTTCTAGCTAAACTTAGAAGTGTGTGTTTTTTGGCTAGTCGCGGCTACATCGACCGTGGTGGTTGGTTTAAATCACTTGATGCGTATGGAATCATCTACGCTTGATGATAACGGTTATGATGACAACAGAAATAAGGTTAATGTAAAGTAAAATAGAAATGGATAATTTAGATTTAGAAAAGCTACAATTTTATATATTAAATTATGACCGTAAGAATCGTTTTATTGATGTACTTCGAGTTATTTGTAAAAAATTATCCTTACTAAAAGAGATAACTATAATTTCTTTCTCCATAAAAGATACTCGCTTTTTAATTGAATTGGAGTTTTTAGATGAGTTCTTCAAAATAGAATTAACAGGTGTTTATTTAAGCCTACAGATCAATAGTATAGAACAGTATTTTGTTTTGGAAGATAACGATCAAACTAAGGAATTGATAGAAGAATTGTTTAATGGAAATTATGTTGTGAAATATTATTTAAACTCCAAGGATGAGATTAAATTTTCGAAGCTGATTTGGCGAGATAAAGCGTTTAGGAATTTTGATATAAAACATAAGTATGGTTGGCTTAAATACAATTATAAAATAGAAAAAATCGCCATTAAAAATGGAATGGTCTTAATCTCATAAATACGAAAGATGCCGTTCCAAAAATTTTTGGTTGATCTCTGTTTTTGAAGTAAATTTTGATGTTTACCCCACTGGCTTACGAAGAATTTAACTACCGGGTTAAGCTACCGAGTAAGTTCGCTCACGTGGTAGGTATATAATAAACTACAAAAATCTCAATCCTATTGGGAGTTTTGTAGTTTACAAAGACACTTTATCAATAAAAGTTGGTCTTCTGACCTTGGTAAAATAGAATGACGTTTCTTGTATATTGTTTGCGTTTTAAAAGAGATATATTAGTATGTTGAATCTTGCCACACGAAAGCATTGACCCCGTCGAATTTCATTTCGTGCGGCAGCGGGGGTTGTATTAATGATTCGCGAATAGGCTTGTTGTTTATAGCAGCACTATTAGAAACAGACACTTTGAATAAGGTGTAGAATGAAATTTTTATTTTAGAGAAAAAGGCTAGCCATTTTATATATTGGTTAGCCTTTTTTTGTCGTTTTATATTTTAAGTTTACGAATGAAAACCTAGTTCTCCTTATAAATCTCTCTAAGTGTTTCCAAAAAGTAATCCTTGGATTGAGCGCCTTTAAGCGCGTATTTTTGGTTAACTATAAAGAAGGGCACGGAATTCACTCCGATGCTTCTAGCCATAGCTTCGTCCTCTTCTACGGCACGAGTATAAGTGTCGTTGGCGAGTACATCGCGAACCTTGTCGGCATCCAAGCCTACTTGAATACCTATTTTAACCAACTCTTCGACATCGTCTATATTGACAGCATTGGAAAAATGCGCTTGAAACAAAGCTTCTTCCACCTCGTTTTGCAAACCTTTGGATTGGGCGTAATAAGACAATTGATGTGCCTTAAAACTGTTGGCGGTAATCGATTGCTCCAAGTCCATAACCAAACCTTCTGCTTGAGCCATTTGAGTAACTTGAGCAAACATCTGATCAACTTGTTCCAGAGGCATGCCCTTTTGTTGCGCCAAATATTCCTTGGTACTAACGGATAAATCCGTTTTTATAGTCGGATCCAATTCAAAAGCTTTCCAGTTTATCGTTACTTCACTACCGTGTTCGAATTCGGCTATGGCCTGTTCTAGTCGTGTTTTGCCTATATAGCAAAACGGACAACGGATATCACTCCAAATATCTATAGTCATTTTTTATTTATTTGCTTATCGGCCTATTCGTAAACCGGCCTATTACTGTTTATAAGTAAAGATATAAAGAAAATGTTTAGGTTTCAATGTGTCAAAACGAAATTGCTTAATGACCCTGGTGAATTAACGTATAAACGCAGCTGTGCATTTGCTACAAAAATCAAATCAATTGAATCAACTCCAGCGCTTTATTAACGCTTTTTACATTTTCAAAAGTCAGTAATAATCGCAAGCCGTTTTTGGTTTCTTTTTCCTTCATCTTACAAATGTTTCCGTGTTGTTGAACAAACAGTAAAACCTTTCTAAAACGCGGCGATTGGTAATAGTCCGACTGCTGATTACCCAAAAAGTAACCGACCATTTTTCCGTGTTTTAGCACTAACTTTTCGATACCGGCATTAGCGGCAAACCACTTAATGCGCAAACTGTTTAACAGCGCTACGGCTTCTTTGGGTAAGGCGCCAAAACGGTCAATCAGTTTTTGTTCATAGGCCAACAGCTCGGTTTCGTCCTTAACGTTACTTAACTCGTTATACAAATTCAAACGTTCCGATACGCTATTGACGTAATTATCGGGAAACAGTATTTCGAAATCCGTATCGATTTGGGTTTCTTTGACAAAGGTTTTGGTTTCTATGTCGTTTTCGTCGGCATACAAATCCTTAAATTCGTTTTCTTTTAATTCGTCAATGGCTTCGTTCATGATTTTCTGGTAGGTTTCAAAGCCGATTTCATTGATAAATCCACTTTGCTCACCACCGAGTATATCACCGGCACCGCGAATCTCCAAATCCTTCATCGCTATATTAAAACCACTACCCAATTCACTAAACTGTTCGAGGGCTTGGATGCGCTTGCGCGCTTCCTCGGTCATGGCAGAATAGGGAGGGCATATAAAATAACAGAAGGCTTTTTTATTACTTCGACCAACACGACCGCGCATTTGATGCAAGTCAGACAGGCCAAAGTTATTGGCATTATTGATTAAAATGGTGTTGGCATTGGGTACGTCCAAGCCGCTTTCGATAATGGTAGTAGCGACCAGTACATCGAAATCGCCGTCCATAAACGCCAACATCAATTCTTCGAGTTTTTTTCCATCCATCTGTCCGTGTCCAATACCCACGCGAGCATTGGGAACCAAACGTTGGATCATACCGGCAACCTCTTTGATGTTTTCAATGCGGTTGTTGATAAAATAAACCTGACCTCCGCGTTCGACTTCATAAGCAATGGCATCGCGAATGATTTCTTCATTAAAACCAACCACATGGGTGTCGATTGGATAACGATTGGGTGGAGGTGTAGTAATCACCGATAAATCCCTAGCTGCCATTAACGAAAATTGTAGGGTTCTCGGAATCGGTGTAGCTGTAAGAGTTAAGGTATCTACGTTTTGTGCTATGGTTTTTAATTTGTCTTTAACCGCAACGCCAAACTTTTGTTCCTCATCGATAATTAGGAGCCCTAAGTCCTTGAAAATAACATTTTTACTGACCAATTGGTGGGTTCCAATCAAGATATCTAAACGACCTTCACTTAAGTCTTTTAGCGTTTCACTTTTTTGTTTGGCCGTTCGAAAACGGTTGATGTAATTAACCGTTACCGGCATGTCTTTAAGACGTTCGGTAAACGTCTTATAGTGTTGGAAGGCTAAAATCGTTGTTGGTACCAGAATGGCAACCTGTTTTCCATTGTCCACGGCTTTAAATGCCGCACGTATGGCGACCTCTGTTTTTCCAAATCCTACGTCACCACAAACCAATCGGTCCATAGGGCGCTCGCTTTCCATGTCGTTTTTAACGTCTTGGGTAGCGGTAATCTGATCGGGAGTATCTTCGTATATAAACGAACTTTCTAGTTCTGCCTGTAAATAACTATCGGGTTTGTATTGAAATCCTTTTTCCAAACGGCGTTTGGCATAAAGCTGAATCAAGTTAAACGCTATGTGTTTAACACGGGCTTTGGTTTTTTGTTTTAAGGTTTTCCAAGCATTGGAGCCCAATTTATATATCTTGGGTGCCGTACCGTCTTTACCGTTGTATTTGGATATTTTGTGCAAAGAATGGATGCTCACATAAACGATATCGTTATCGGCATAAACCAACTTAATGGCTTCCTGCATTTTGCCTTCCACATCGATTTTTTGCAATCCTCCAAATTTTCCAATACCGTGGTCAATATGTGTCACATAATCACCAACGGATAGTGTAGTCAATTCCTTTAAAGTGATGGTTTGCTTTTTGGAGTAACCGTTTTTAATCGAAAACTTGTGGTATCGTTCGAAAATTTGATGATCGGTATAACAAACAATTTGATTTTCCTCGTCTATAAAACCTTGATATAGCGGAAACACAACGGTCTTAAATTGCTTAACAGCCACTTCGTCGTTTTGATCTTTTAAACTTTCAAAGATTTCGTGAAAACGTTTGGCTTGACCTTCGTTGGCACAGTATAAATAATTTTTATAACCGTCGTCGGCACGGTCGTTTAAATCTCGGGCCAACAATTCAAATTGTTTGTTGAATGACGGTTGCGGTAAGATGTGAAAATCAATTGTCGTATTCGTTTCAAAATACGACTGCTGAGCCAATTCTACATAAGTAAAGGTTTCTACACGTTGTAAAAACGACTTGCTATCGAGAAATAAATCGCTCGGCACCTGGTGTTTGATGTCTTTGGATAAGGTGTCAAAAACCGACAAAGCCTTGTCGAACGACTTGTCTAACTGGCTAACAACGAGCGCTGTGTTTTGAGAAAAAATAACGGTTTTCTCAGATATATAGTCTAAAAAACTCTCGCGGTTTTCCTGAGAAAATTTGTTCTCAACATTGGGTATAATCGATATCTTCTTTTGCTTTTCAATCGAAAGTTGTGTTTCTACATCAAAGCTGCGGATACTATCGACTTCGTTACCGAAAAACTCGATGCGGTAGGGATGATCGTTGGAAAAGGAAAAAACATCGATAATTCCACCGCGTACCGAAAATTCGCCGGGCTCGGCTACAAAATCGACCCGTTTAAAATGGTATTCAAACAAAACCTCGTTGATAAAATCAATGGAGATTTGATCGCCCATAGCCAACTTTAAGGTGTTTTTATCCAACACCTTTTTGGTAACTACTTTTTCAAACAAGGCATCGGGATAGGATACGATGATGGCGGGTTTCTTACGCGAGTTGATTCGATTGAGTACCTCGGCGCGCAATAGTATGTTGGCGTTATCTGTTTCTTCAATTTGATAGGGACGTCGGTATGATCCGGGATAAAATAATACGTCTTCCTTGTTGACCAAACTTTCTAAATCGTTGAGGTAATAAGCGGCTTCTTCCTTATCATGAAAAAGCAATAAAAAAGGATGTTCCGATTTTTTAAAGGCGCCTTGAATCAAAAAAGACAAAGCCGATCCGATTAAACCTTTGGCGTGAATTTTTTGTCCTCGTTGGTTTAGTGCTTCAGCGAGTTGAAGTGTTTTACTCGACTCGCGGTATAAAGTTTTCAAATCCATGCTCAATTAATTTTCATTAAAGGTGGGGTTGGCAAATCTTAGGGTGTCTAAGGCTTGTAACATTTCGGCTTCACCAACTTCTTTTGGAATTGATTTTTTGACCACTATTTCTTCCATTTGGCTCACTAAGGAGGCAATGGCGGTATTGATCTGAGGAATTAATCGTATGATTTGTTTTTCTTGAATTTTATCGAGTGTCAAATACATCTCTAAATTGCTCAATAGCGTATTTAAAACAGTAATTCGACTGCGTATATCGGGGCGATTGAGGTTGGTCGGAATTTCGTTGAATAAATTCAATGAGGAATTGCTGAGTATCTCGGATTTTTTTTGAAAGGCACTGATAGACGATATGGGTTTAATACTGATGTCGTTACGAAACTCTAACCAGGCTTTCCAATCACTAACTTCTGCTTGTAAGGCAGTGGACTGTGTTGGAATTTTAAAAACCCAATTTTTGGTAAGTATAGTAAACACAGTATCGGTATGTTTTTGAGCTCGTAATTGATTTTCTTGTTCGCGCGTGTCCACTTTTTTACAAGAAGCGAATACACTGATAAAGAGAATTCCGATAAGCAAAAAATGCCTCATAGTTAATTTTTTTAAGCAACAAATTTACGAATGTTATATCGAATTTTTAAACTATTAAATCAGAATCCAACAGAAAGGTTTTATATTTTGCGTTCTACTATAAATTTAAGGGATTTGGATCTGTTTGGAGCGGGAGAGTCTTAATCGCATTTTGGAAATCTGCGAATCGACTTGCTGCTGAATCTTCAACTTATTAATGCTTCGAGTTCACCTTGAATTAAGTATATTTGTCAAATAAAATAGTGCATAATGAGTACAAAAATTCTAATTATTGGGGCTTGTGGTCAAATCGGTTCAGAATTGACGATGAAACTCCGTGAGATATATGGCAACGACCAAGTTGTTGCTTCAGATATTCGAGAAGGTAAGCCCGAGTTAATGGCTAGCGGTCCTTTTGAAATTATCAATGCTATGGAGTTTGAGCAAGTGGCTCAAGCGGTAGAAAAACATCAAATTGATGAAGTCTATTTAATGGCAGCGATGTTGTCTGCTACAGCAGAAAAAAACCCGGCATTTGCTTGGGATTTAAATATGAATTCCTTGTTTCATGTGCTTAACTTGGCCAAGGAAGGGAAAATTAAAAAGATTTTTTGGCCTTCGAGTATTGCTGTTTTCGGACCAACGACACCAAGGATTAATACGCCTCAATATACCGTAATGGAGCCGTCAACGGTATATGGTATTTCAAAGCAAACCGGTGAGCGTTGGTGTGAATATTACCACGCTAAGTTTGGGGTTGATGTTAGAAGTATTCGTTATCCGGGATTAATTTCTTGGACAACACCTCCTGGTGGTGGAACTACCGATTATGCCGTAGATATTTATTATAAGGCTTTAGAAGATAAAAAGTACACTTGTTTCCTTGCGGAAAACACAGCCTTACCGATGATGTATATGGACGATGCTTTAGCGGCGACCGTTGCTATTATGCAAGCAGCTACTGAAAAGGTAAAAATCCGTTCGTCCTATAATTTGGGGGGTATTTCATTTACGCCTGCGGAAATTGCGGCGGAGATCAAAACACATATTCCGGAATTCACAATCGATTATGATCCAGATTTTCGTCAAGCCATTGCCGATAGCTGGCCGGCGAGTATTGATGATACTGCTGCGCAAACCGATTGGGATTGGAAGCATCAATACGACTTAAAAAGCATGACTCAAGTGATGCTTGATAATTTGGCAATCAGCTTATCCAAATAAGTTGAAATAGTATGTAAAACAACAAAGAATAAAATATATAAAAAGCTGTCTTTCTGAGACAGCTTTTTTTGTGAATAGTAACGGGTGTTTTAATTCCGTTTGGTAAAGCTGGGATTTGCAAATAAATTATTTTCTTAAGCGATTAAAAACTAAGCTGGCCAAAGAACCGGCAACGAGTATCAATCCTGCTATGGTTATGAAGTGATTGTTGAGAACCGCTGTAGATTTGAGTATATAGCCTAATACCATTAAGGCTAGTCCAATTATTATTAGGGTGAGGGGGTTTATCTTCATAATAGTCCGTGTTTGATGTTTGTACTAAATTACTGCTTTTTTCTGTGGTATTGTCGTGTGGGAGTTGGCTAAATAAAAGTTGTTGGTGTAAAACGGTATTTTGAATTGATTTTTTAACAATAAAAGTACTGCTACTTGTTTATTGTTTGGAGGAATGATAATTTCGTTAAACCAAAACGGGTTGTTATGAGAGTATGCAACGCAAGGGGGGTAAAAAATGGGTTTTTCAATTAAATACAGTATATGGAGCAATTAATTGATTTTTGGAAAAATGTTTCTTTTGTCGATGTCATCGAATTTTTGGGAACATTTGCTTTTGCAGTTAGTGGAATTCGGTTGGCGTCGGCGAAGAAACTCGATTGGTTTGGCGCTTTTGTAGTGGGTTTTGTTACGGCTACGGGCGGTGGAACCTTACGTGATTTATTACTGGGCGTAGTTCCGTTTTGGATGAATTCAAGTGTGTATGCTTGTTGTACCATTTTATCTTTGGTCTTTGTTATAATTTTCAGGAAGAAGTTGGTTCATTTAAATGGGCCTTTTTTGTGGTTCGACAGCATCGGTTTGGGTTTGTTTGTGGTAGTAGGGGTCGAAAAAGCGCTAAGCCTAAACTATGATGTCTGGGTGATCGTGCTTATGGGAACGATTACCGGTATAGTAGGGGGGGTGATTCGCGATATTCTAATCAATGAAATACCCGCAGTCTTTACGCAGGAATTGTATGCCATTGCTTGTATTATGGGAGGTTTGCTGTATTGTTCTTTCGATTATATGGGAGTTTCAGCTCCGGTGACACAAATTTCTACCGCAGTTTTTGTTTTTGTAATACGCCTAGCTGCAACCCGTTACAAATGGAAGTTGCCGATCTTAAAAGGGGAACAGTAAAAAAGTAAAAAATTTCATTTGTTTTGTTTGGAAACCCCTAAATAATTTCTATATTTGCAACCGCAATAAGGGTTATAAACCTTCCTCCTTAGCTCAGTTGGTTAGAGCATCTGACTGTTAATCAGAGGGTCC
>JBEBUC010000003.1:0-259542 GCA_040393465.1 Flavobacterium sp.
CGCGACCCCATGCGTGACAGGCATGTATTCTAACCAACTGAACTACCAAACCATTGCTCTAATGCGGTGCAAATATACAACCATTTTGGAACTACGCAAACTTTGAGAGTAAAAAAATCAATCTTTTTCAAAGCTTTTTTCTAACACCAATGAGCATCAGCCGAATAGAAATCAATATTTTTTTTAAAAAAATCAATATAAAATTTAAATGACCGAAAAATAAATTAAAAATAAATTCAACTATTTTCAATTATACAAAACAGCAAACCGCTTCCATACATTTCTCAACAGTGTCTTTTTTGAAATCTTAGCAGTTATCACTGACGTCAACAGCGCATATCCTAAAAAAAAAACGCCATTTATGTTTCCTCTATTACCACCTCACCGCTTCTTCGGATTTCACAGAACACAAGCGAACAGCATTTAAAATTGACTACTATACTACTATACGCATTATTAACATCACAACCTAGGCAATATAAGAACGCTGACGGCATTTGATTTACGCCCGCCGCACTCTTTAGTCCGTTTTTAAAACCAAACGCGCTAATCGACCGATGCTGCTTCGTGCCTAAAATGCAATTGCCTAACGAATAGCATGTGAAAAATAATAAAACACGCATCGACTACCCCAATTCTACGTCTTCCAACTATACAGAATTAAAAAGTTGATGATTATCACGATTTCGTTTATACACATAAAAAAGCTTTTTTAACTAATTCCCCCCTCGTTACTGCATACCATACTGTCAAATAAAAATCCAAAGATTTAGATGTTTTCTACAGAACCATAGTCCGTCTCATCGACTGCACCCAACACTAACCACACACTCTCAACCTCAACACACTTAACCACAACGTGTTAAATATAAAAAAACCTAAAAAGGTATTTGGGAAATAATATGTTTTTTTTATTTTTATTACTCACTATTAAATATAATCTCATGAAAGACACCAACATTTACACAGCAATATCACTATTTTTAATAATGATAACATCTTGCACACTGGAAGACAAGCACGACAACACATCTATCTCTAATATTAAAGCTGAAAGTAAAATAAACGAATTTAACTTGGAACAAACTTTGCTTGAAATCAATTCAAAGTATCTTAACAGTCTACCAATCGACAAAAATCCACTATTTTCAGATGCGCACAAAGATCGTTGGTGGTTAGTCGTAGGAGCCGACATAGGCGGTGCATGGATGGGAGCAAGAGTCGGAGGTCGGCTAGGCGCTTTTTTTGGACCCAAAGGAGCAGCTGTTGGTGCTGGATTTGGTGCCGTAATAGTAGCCGCCGCAGCTTCTCAAGGAATGTACGAACTCACATCCTATCAAGTAGCGACAAGTGACTTAGATAATAATGAAAAACACCTACTTAATCCACTATGCGATTCAGAATTAAAAACCGAGGTTGGATTACGGCATAATCAATTATTATTCAATAGCGTAAAAAAAGACTTAAGCCTCATAAATCTTAGCACACAATATTCACTTAGAGAAGAAAAAAACATTCTAACAAATGACTTCGGAATGACAGATGAAGAGATTAATTTTTATCAAAAAAACAAGAGAGAACTCCTAGAGGAAATCATTTTCATTAAGAATGCTTCGAAAGAAATCAACTTTTTAGAAATCATCCTAAAACACACCAATGAGGAATCACAAAATCTCACTCACAAAATCATGGATATCTTTTTTTCAGGAATGAAAAACGATCATTTCGAAAAAAAAGATTTTAAAAAATACATCTCCGAGTACATCAAATTTTCCAACACCCTATACAGTAACAACAAAATCACCACAAATGAGCACTTTACTTTATTAAGTAATTTCGACGTGGCTTTATACAGCTTTTATTTTTGGAACCTTTTAATTTTTAATCACCATGATTAAAAAAAGCTGGATTCGATCGATTGACTTTATAGTGGGGGTTTTCTTTATTACAACCGCAATAGTATTTCTATTTGAAAACGGTTCCATAAAGCTGATTCCTGTGTTGTTCCTAATTATGGGAATAGTCCTGCTTTACTTATGTTTTGAACAGCGTAAGAAAAATAAGAAATGACTGTAAATAAATAGAGCGCTCAAAAGAGCGCTCTATTTATTTAAAACTTGAACAGTGATTATATCAAACCGTTGATAGCATCCATATAAGTTTGCTTAGGAGCAACACCTACTTGACGACCAACTACTTCTCCGTTTTGGAAAATAAGTACCGTAGGAATGTTTCTAACCCCGTATTTAGCAGCGAATTCTTGATTTGCATCAACATCTACTTTACCAACTACGACCTTACCTTCAAAATCGGAACTTAATTCTTCAATAACAGGACCTAACATTTTACAAGGTCCACACCATACTGCCCAAAAATCAACCACTACGGGTTTGTCTGATTTTAATACTACTTCTTCAAAAGTAGCGTCTGTAATTTCTAAAGCCATTGTTATATTTTTTTGTTTCTTATACAAATCTAATAAAATAATTGAATAATTAATTTACTTCTTGATTACTTTTATCTATTGCCCTATTATTAACACCAATCTAATTCAACCTGAAATGCACTTGTAACCGCTCTAATTCCTCCAATAAGTCGGCAGAAATATCTATTTTAGAGTTCCTACTCGGCATGGTTAATTTATTTAAAACCCGGAATTCCTCCTTGACTTCCGGTATCACGATACGCGATTCATCGATATCCAGTTCCGGTTCTCCATCTGCATCCACCTCTTGAACCAACTGAGTAATCGCTTCCATTTCAATACGCTGTTGCACTTTTTCCAATTCAACCACTTCAAAAGTTACGGTTTTATTACCTTGATAGGTATCAAACAGCATTCTTATTTTTTCGATTTGATTGTCCTTTAGCTCGTTGATATTCATCTGAATAATCAATTTTTTCGCATAAGTCGGAATGACATCATGCAGCAATTTTAATTCGGAAAACTGCAAACGCGGATCGCTTCGCTCACCAGCTTCATTTTTAATCCAACCCTCTTTTACCGTTACTTTAAAATACACAAACTGATTGTTTAAAAGAAAATGCCTGAATTTTAAAAACTCTTCATTAAACATTCTGAATTCATAGGTTTCATCATACCCCTCTACCGTAAACATCGCCCAATCTTTCCCTTTCATCGAGGTTCTAAATTGCACATTACTGATCATTCCGGCAAAGGAAACGCTACGCCCTACTAAAGGAGCCAAATTCTTAAGCTGCTCCAAATTAACGTTGCAAAAATATTTCATCTCGAATTTAAAATCGTCCAAGGGATGTCCCGATATATAAATCCCAACTACTTCTTTTTCCTTAGCCAATTTTTCCATCGTACTCCAATCCGGACACTCTGGAATGACCGGTTCCGGAATTTGAACATCACTGTTTTCTCCAAACAAACTCACCTGCGATGAATTTTCATTTTCCTGAAACTTTGCTCCATATCGAATCGCTTTTTCCAAAAAGGTATTTACATCGCCATCGGTATGAAAATACTGTGCCCGTAAAGTGCCTTCAAAACAGTCGAATCCTCCAGCCAAAGCCAAATTCTCAAAAGCTTTTTTGTTGGCTGCGCGTAAATCGATTCGTTTAGCCAAATCAAAAATCGATTTGTAATTACCGTCCTTACGACATTCGACTATAGTATTTACCGCACCGGCCCCTACTCCTTTAATGGCTCCCATTCCAAATCGGACCGCATAGTCGTCGTTTACGGTAAACTTATAAAAGGATTCATTTACATCAGGCCCTAATACCTTTAAACCCATTCTACGACATTCCTCCATAAAGAAGGTAACTTGCTTGATGTCGTTCATATTATTAGACAGTACCGCCGCCATATATTCTGCGGGATAATGCGCTTTTAAATAAGCCGTCTGATAAGCAATCCACGCATAACAAGTGGAGTGCGATTTATTAAAAGCATAGGACGCAAAAGCCTCCCAGTCTTTCCATATTTTTTCTAAAACTTTAGGGTCGTGCCCATTTAGCGCAGCCTGTTCCACAAACTTAGGTTTCATCTTATCCAAAACCTCAATTTGTTTTTTACCCATGGCTTTACGCAAAACGTCGGCCTCACCTTTGGTAAATCCGGCTAATTTCTGCGACAAAAGCATTACCTGCTCCTGATATACCGTAATTCCGTAGGTTTCTTTCAAATACTCCTCCAAGGCATCCAAATCGTAAACAATGGGTTCTTCTCCATTTTTACGTCGAATAAAAGAAGGTATATACTCCAAAGGCCCCGGTCTATACAAGGCGTTCATCGCAATTAAATCCGCAAAAACCGTCGGTTTCAATTCGCGCATGTATTTTTGCATTCCGGGCGACTCGTACTGAAAAACTCCAACGGTTTCTCCGCGCTGAAACAATTCATACGTCTTGACGTCGTCGATCGGAATTTCATCGGCATCAATATCGATACCCGTTCTATATTTTACGAGTTTAATCGTGTCTTTAATCAAGGTAAGGGTTTTCAAACCCAAGAAATCCATCTTTAGCAATCCAGCGCTTTCCGCCACGGCATTGTCAAATTGAGTAACATACAAATCAGAGTCTTTTGCCGTGGTTACCGGTACGAACTTGGTAATATCGTCGGGCGTAATGATGACACCACAAGCGTGAATACCCGTATTTCGCATAGAACCCTCCAATATCTTTGCCTGCTGTATGGTTTCTCCTGCTAAGGACGACTCATTAGCAATAGCAATAAGCTCTTTTACTTTATCAAATTCTTCCGAACGTAAAGCCTTTTTTACTGTAGCCTCGTCTTCTGATAAAAATCGAGCTAAATTCCATTTTGACGGCATCATGGCCGGAATCAATTTGGCAATTCGATCGGCTTCAAACAACGGCAAATCCAATACACGAGCAGTATCTCTAATGGCCGATTTGGTCGCCATCTTACCATAAGTAATGATTTGCGCTACTTGATTGGCTCCGTATTTATCAATTACATAATCCATAACTCGTCCACGCCCTTCATCGTCAAAGTCAATATCGATATCGGGCATGGAAACCCTATCCGGATTTAGGAAACGCTCAAAAAGCAAATCATAGGCAATGGGATCTAAGTTGGTAATTCCCAAACAATAGGCCACGGCAGAACCCGCAGCAGAACCCCTTCCCGGACCAACCGAAACCCCCATAGCTCTAGCAGCAGCAATAAAATCTTGTACAATTAAGAAATATCCCGGATATCCCGTACGCTCAATAGTAGCCAACTCAAAATCGAGACGCTCCCGAACTTCTTCCGTAATTTCCTTATAGCGTCGCTCCGCTCCTTGATAGGTTAAGTGTCGTAAAAAGCTATTCTCTCCTCGCTTGCCTTGTCCATCGCCCAATTCGTCTTCGGCATGAACAAATTCTTGAGGAATATCGAATTTCGGAAGCAATACATCGCGGTGCAACACAAAAGGCTCCACCTTATCAATAATTTCTTGGATGTTGTAAATGGCATCGGGTAAATCGGAAAACGCCTCCTTCATCTCATCTTGAGATTTAAAATAGTATTCCTGATTTGGCATACCGTATCGGTAACCGCGCCCCCTTCCAATTGGAGTGGCTTGCTTTTCACCCTCCTTGACACACAACAAAATATCATGCGCATTGGCATCTTCTTTATTGATGTAATAGGTGTTGTTTGTGGCGATTAACTTGACATCATTTTTTCGAGCCAAGTCAATCAAAGTCTGATTAACCCGGTTTTCATCTTCCTGATTATGACGCATCACCTCGATATAGAAATCGTCTTTAAATTCGTCTTTCCACCAAAGCAACGCCTCTTCCGCCTGCTTTTCACCTAAGTTTAAAATTTTATTAGGCACCTCTCCAGAAAGATTTCCAGACAATACAATAATATCTTCTTTATATTGTTGAATGACTTTTTTATCGATACGCGGCACATAATAAAAGCCGTTGGTATATGCGATAGAAGACATTTTGGCTAAATTGTGATAGCCGTTTTTATTTTTAGCAAAGAGTACGATTTGATAACCGTTGTCTTTTCGTTTTTTATCGGTATGGTCTTCGCACACAAAAAACTCACAACCCACTATAGGTTTGACTAATTCTAATGGTTCTTCGCCATTTTCAATCAGTTCTTTGTTTTTGGACTCTACGCCTTTATTGTGATCCGAAACGGTTTTAACAAACAAAAAGGCTCCCATCATGTTTCCGTGATCAGTCATCGCAACCGCAGGCATATTGTACTTCGCTGCCGACTTAACCAAGGCAGGTATCGAGATAGTCGATTGTAAAATAGAAAATTGGCTGTGGTTGTGTAAATGAGCAAACTTAGCAGCTCCGAAACGCTTTTTATCTTCGTCCGAAACCAAAACATCACTGGAAACCGACTGCATTTTCTCTAAACGCTTGCGAATATCTTCCGATGCTTTTTGCAGATTTATATGTTTGAGCCCCACCTTTTTAAAAGGTTCTGGATGCACTTCCTTATATTTCTTTAAATAATCCGGACCGGCTTGCAATTCTTCAGAAGAATAATTATCTCTTTTTATCAACTCCAAGAAACAACGTGTAGTTGCTTCCACATCGGCAGTAGCATTATGTGCTTCGGAAAAAGGTTCGCCAAACAAATACGAATGCAATTCCGTAAGCGTAGGCAATTTAAACTTACCACCACGACCACCAGGGAGTTTTAGCAATTGAGCCGTTGTTTCGGTACACGTATCGAGGACCGGCATTGATGCCATCACACTAGGCGTTTGGAGCCTGTGAAACTCACAACCCATAATATTGACATCAAAACCGACGTTTTGACCC
Source organism: Flavobacterium sp. (assembly GCA_040393465.1). GTDB lineage: Bacteria > Bacteroidota > Bacteroidia > Flavobacteriales > Flavobacteriaceae > Flavobacterium. The sequence goes on from JBEBUC010000003.1 coordinate 6,781, forward strand.
ACCAAAAACTTGGCTTTATCCAAAGCCGCGTTAAACTTACTTAAGGCTTCAGCTAAGGGAATCCCTTGCTCCATAGCCAGTTCCGTTGAAATACCGTGAATACGCTCGGCATCATAGGGAATATTAAATCCTACGGGTTTGATTAAATAATCTTGATGTTCCACCAAATTCCCCATATCGTCGTGTAACTGCCAAGCGATTTGAATACACCTTGGCCAGTTGTCCGTATCGGTAATAGGAGCCGCCCAACTCTTAGGAAGGCCGGTAGTTTCGGTATCAAAAATTAAATACATAACTTATAATCTGAGGATTAGACTTGAATCTTTAATAAAAAAGAGAAATTCAAAGTTACCGTTTTAAAATCTAAAATTGGGTTAAAAAAAAGGCCGCTTTAAAAAATAAAGCAGCCTTCAATGAAAAATAAATTTAACTTTACTTTTATTTCGCCTCTTCCATAGGAACGCGATAGAATATACCTTTTTGGAAACTAACTATACTGTCATTTGCACCTCTTAATGCTACGACAAATTTACCGGTAATCGTACCTGGAACCTGATCTTCTATAGGAGCAAATTCAATATATCCACTACCTTTATTAGCACCAGTTTCAAAAACAAGCTCTTTACCGTCTTCTAGTTCATGAACCAATTTTGCTCTATAACTTTCCACTACACCCAAATCGTATTTTCCACCGAAATTATAGGCCGCCGATCTTAAAACCAAAGTCTCTACTCCATCGGTTGCGGTTATCATTAGAGCGCCTTCATTAACAGAAGCACTAAAATCGTTTGCCTTCCACGCAGTTTCATAATTCCTTTCTGCTTCAAAAGCCGGATTATTAAACTTAACATCGCTTTCACAAGCCATAAATCCTAAGGAAAGCGCTAGAATAAAGAATATTTTTTTCATATATAGATATTATTTTTACATTAAAGCGTATGATTTTAACTTAATCTCACTCTATTTTGCTGATGCAAAACAATTAGATTATACGATAAGACCACACCTAAATCTTTTTTCGTTTTTACAATCCTACCTATTACCCTACCTCCACTGTTGTTCCTTGACAACAAAAGCTTTGACAGACTCCTTTTCTAGAACGCATTACGAACCTGATCGATTTGGAAACAAAAATAACTTTTTAAAATTAATATCATAACTTATTTTTAATAAAACATTAACTTTTAACATTATTTGAAATAAAAGCAACTAAAACACTTGGACTGACAAAAAAAAATTATCTTTGCAGAATTATTTAACCGAGGTCGGGAACCTCAAACTAATCACAAGATATTATGTCTGTAAAAATTAGATTACAAAGACACGGTAAAAAAGGAAAACCTTTTTACTGGGTAGTTGCTGCTGATGCGCGCTCAAAAAGAGATGGTAAATACTTAGAGAAAATCGGTACTTACAATCCAAACACGAATCCTGCAACTATCGACATCAACGTTGACAGTGCTGTAAAATGGTTGAACAACGGTGCACAACCAACAGACACGGCAAAAGCAATTCTTTCTTACAAAGGAGTATTGTTAAAACACCATTTAGAAGGTGGTATTAGAAAAGGAGCTTTAACTCAAGAGCAAGCAGACGCGAAATTCGCAGCTTGGTTGGCGGAAAAAGACAACAAAATCACTTCTAAAAAAGACGGTTTATCTACTAACAAAGCAGATGTGAAAGCGAAAGCAATCGCTGCTGAGAAAGAAGTAAACGCAAAACGTGTTGCTGCTGCAAAAGAAGCTTTGGCTGCTGCAGTTGTAGAAGAAACTGTTGCTCCAGAAGCTGAAGTAGCAGAAGAAAACAACGAAGAAACTCAAGCTTAAATTTATTTGTGCGGTATGCGTAAAGAGGATTGTTTTTATTTAGGCAAAATCGCCAAAAAATTTAGTTTTAAAGGAGAAGTCTTGGCCTATTTGGACACAGATGAACCGGAGTTATACGAAAATTTGGAATCCGTGTTCGTTGAATTCAACGGACACTTGGTTCCTTATTTCATAGAATTTTCTTCCATTCACAAAAATGATTTTTTGCGCATTCAATTTGAAGACATGCACTCTGAAGAAGATGCAGACAAGATTATTGGAGCAGAAATCTACTTACCTTTAGAAATGCTTCCAAAACTGGAAGGCAATAAATTCTATTTTCACGAAGTTATCGGATTTGATGTCGAAGACACTCAATTCGGTTATGTTGGAAAATTAGTTCATATCAACGACAGTGTTTCTCAAGCACTATTCGTTATTGAACGCGATGAATTGGAAATCCTAATTCCAATGATTGATGAATTTATTCACGAAATCGACCGTAAAAACAACAAAGTAATTCTAAATGCCCCTGTTGGGTTAATTGATATTTATCTCGAAAAATAATTTCCGATTATGTTTCGCTTTAAACAATTTACCATAGAACAAGATCGCTGTGCCATGAAAGTGGGAACAGACGGTGTTGTATTGGGTGCATGGACTCCTTTACCCGAAACGCTATACAGCGTTTTAGATATTGGCACCGGCACGGGACTTATAGCTCTTATGCTGGCACAACGCAGTTTTGCAGAACAAATCGATGCCTTAGAAATCGACGATGATGCTTACGAACAAGCCGTCGGAAATTTCGAAAACAGTCCTTGGAGCGACCGTCTATTCTGTTATCACGCAGGACTCGATGAGTTTGTCGATGAAATAGAAGACGAATACGATTTGATCATTTCCAACCCTCCTTTCTATACAGACGACTACCACAGCAATGATGAACAAAGAGATTTGGCTCGTTTTGAAATGGCCATGCCTTTTGAAGACCTTGTTGAGGCAGCATCTATTTTCCTGTCCGAAACCGGTATCTTTTCTGTAATAATTCCTTTCAAAGAGGAATCTAATTTTATAGAAATAGCTCGCGAAAAAGGATTGTTTCCCTTAAAAACAACTCGTGTTAAGGGACATTCTACAGCAGAAATCAAGCGTTCTCTATTGGCTTTTAGTCGAAAAACGACTTCAAATCCCATAATAGACGAACTTATTTTAGAAGTCGAGAGACATCAATATACTCCCGAATTTACTGAGCTTGTAAAGGATTTTTATCTAAAATTATAAACGAAAGGAAAAAATAAAAACGTTAATTTTTTATTTTTATTTGTTTATATCTCTTTTTCTTTTCTACATTTGTCAGACAAAAGAATACCAAAAATGACTTTAAATATTACAAACATGCTTATGCCAATGATGTGGAAAAATCCGCAAGGCTTGCTGTGTTTATAAACCAACTATAAAAATACATCTAAAAAGCCTTTGCCCACGCAAAGGCTTTTTTTGTTTAAAAAATTTTAAAATGACGACAACGACGACAAACCATAACGGAACACCAATGATGATGATGTCAATGATGATGCACATCCACCTCCGCTATTGCCTAAAGTCAAGTTAATAAAACAATTAGAAAGTTTTACTTGAAGTCCTTTTGGCCCTAGCCAAAAGGACTTTTTTATTTATAACCCTTTATCCATTTAAAAAACCAAAATCATGAGTACAACACATTTTTCAACCCAAGCTTTACATCAAGGACATCAAATCAATGCCGCACCGGGAACACGAGCTATTCCCATCTACCAAAGCAGTTCCTACGTATTTAACAATACCGAACACGCCGCCAGTTTGTTTAATTTATCGACTCCTGGATATATTTACACCCGCCTCAACAACCCAACCAACGACATACTCGAACAGCGTTTGGCCGCCCTAGAAGGAGGTATTGGTGCCGTGGTTACCGCTTCTGGAGCTGCTGCTATTGCTACTGCCCTACTGACCTTACTAAAAACCGGTGATCATATCGTAGCATCGAGTAGTTTATACGGCGGTACTTATAATTTACTCAGCGTGACCCTCCCCCGACTGGGTATCCACACGACCTTTGTCGATCCTAGTGATGCTATCAACTTTAAAAAAGCCATCACCCCAGCCACTCGTGCTGTATTTGTGGAGAGTTTAGGAAATCCGAAACTCGATGTTCTAGACCTTAAAGCCATCTCCAAAACAACCCAAGAAGCCAAAATTCCGTTAATCGTCGATAATACGGTGGCAACACCCTACTTATGGAATCCGATTGCCCACGGTGCCAATATTGTAATCCACTCCTTAACCAAATACATCTCTGGAAATGGAACTTCTTTAGGAGGCGCCATTATCGATGCCGGAACCTTTGATTGGTCTAACGGACTATTTCCCGAATTTACCGAGCCTGCTGCCGGATACCACGGCTTGGTTTACCATCAGGCTTTAGGAAATGCGGCATATATAGCTAAAATTCGCATTGAGGGACTACGCGATTTGGGGGCTGCCTTAAGTCCCTTCAACGCTTTTCAAATTTTACAAGGATTAGAAACACTTCCTCTAAGAATCATCAAACACAGTGAGAATGCCTTAGAATTAGCCACATGGCTCGAAAAACAAGAAGCAGTGGCTTGGGTAAACTATCCAGGTTTAAAATCCAGTCCTTACTACCAACTAGCTAATGAATACCTTCCAAAAGGCCAAAGCGGTGTCGTTACGTTTGGTTTAAAAGGTGGTTTTGAAGCAGCTAAAAAGGTAGTAGACCATACTGTATTATTTTCACTGGTAGCCAATATCGGGGATACAAAATCTTTAATCATACATCCTGCAAGTACAACACACCAACAACTTAGTGATGCCGAACAAAAAACTACTGGGGTAAGCCATGACCTAATACGTTTATCTGTAGGTATTGAAGCTTTAGAAGATTTAAAAAACGATTTACAGGAGGCATTTTCAAAACTTTAATTTTCATATATAATGAGTACACTCCCAAGTTTATCCCTTAATCCAACACATTTTATAAACGGTAGCCTACATCAAGTTACTTTGTATTATCAAGTGTTTGGACGCCCTATACATACCGCCCCAGTAGTTTTTGTACTTCATGCTTTGACGGGAAATGCCAAGGTAACCGGCGAAAACGGCTGGTGGAAAGCCTTGATCGGCCCTAAAAAAACCATCGACACCAACCGCTATACCGTCCTGGCCTTTAACATCCCTGGAAACGGTTATGGGAATCCGGTGTTGGATTGGGAAAACTGGAGTACGTACGACGTAGCAACTGTGTTTTGGAAAGGCATTGACTGTTTAAAAATAGACCACATTTATGCTGTCATCGGAGGCAGTCTAGGAGGAGGCATAGCATGGGAAATGGCCTTTCAAAGACCCCATGCCCTCCAACATCTGATTCCCATTGCAACCCATTGGAAAGCCAACGACTGGATTATAGGAAATGTTTTGATACAACAACGAATATTACAAAACTCCACGCAACCGGTATATGATGCCCGCCTGCACGCCATGTTTTTATATCGAACTCCGGAATCCATCACCCAAAAGTTTCAAGGCAACAAACAAGATGACGGAAGTTACCAAACCGAAAGCTGGCTTTTGCATCACGGACAAAAACTGAGTAAACGTTTCTCCCTATCGTCTTATCTGTTGATGAACCACTTATTAAAAACCATAGGAGCTCCCTATCAAGGAGATGATTTGGTGGCACTCAGTAAAAACAAGTTGCTTGAAATTCATCAAATCAGTATAAATACGGATTTATTTTTTACCGCAGCAACTATAGAACAAACCGCGCTTTTATTACAGACTCATTCCTTAAAGACGCACTTATATCAGATAGAGTCTATACACGGACACGATGCTTTCTTAATCGAAACAGACCAATTAAGCCGCATTTTAAAACCCCTATTTTGAAATTTTAAATCATTAAAAACACGGACTAAAACACCAAACAAATTTCTCGTCCCCTGACCGAGCCGAAAAATTAAAAAGACGATGCAACCATGTCCTCATTGATGACCAGAAGCCAGAACAAACAAGCTTTTGATATAAATTTTAACGACTCCAATGGAGCTTATTAAAAACAGAAAACCAGAATGAAAATATTAAAATTTGGCGGAAAATCGCTCGCTCAACCTCAAGGTTTTGACACGGTACTTACGATTATAGAAAAACATTATAAAAGCAACAGTCCTTTTCACGTGGTGGTTTCTGCCTTCGGAGACACCACCGATCAATTAGAAAACCTGTTGGAGCAAGCGGTCCGAAACGAAGACTATAAAAGCGCGCTCAAAACACTGAGGGAACAGCATGATACTCATAGTCCTAGCGATGTAACTGCAGAGTTCCAATTGATAGACAATTTACTTGAAGGTATTTCTCTTTTGGGCGATTACAGCCTCAAGCACAAAGATTTACTGTTGGCTCAGGGTGAAATTATGGCCGCAAAAACCATTACGCACCATTTATCCCAAAAAGGATTACCCGTACATTTCGTTGATGCACGATGCTTGCTAAAAACCAATCAAGATTTTGGACAAGCACAACCGCTTGATTCTCAATCGCGCCAAAACACTTTGGCTTATTTTGAAGAAAACCTACACGGTAAAATCGGAATTATCACTGGTTTTATTGGATCGACCACTACTGGAGAAACCACCACTTTGGGTAGAAACGGTAGTAATTACAGCGCCTCGCTGTTTGCGTCTTACCTCTATGCATCCGAGTTACAGAGTTATACACATGTCAACGGCATTTATACCGCTAATCCGGATTGGGTACACGACGCTCAAAAAATAGAGGATTTAAGTTATGATGAAGCCAATGAAATGGCACATTTAGGTGCGAGTATTCTCCATGCTAAAACCATAATTCCGCTTTTAAACAAGCAAATTCCGTTGCGTATTCTAAACACCTTTAATCCAGAAGATGTAGGAACTTTAATCAGTGCTGACTCCAAAAGTACCGGTATACGCGCCTTGAGTGTATTGGAAAAAACGAGCCTGATTCAACTTGTAGGAAAAGGTTTATTAGGTAAAGTCGGTATCGATGCCCGTATTTTTGAAACCTTAGCTCATCATCAAATCAGCGTTAATGTGATTGCTCAGGGAGCTTCGGAACGCGGCATCGCGTTCGTGGTAAATGCTACCGATACTGAAAAAGCGATAGAAACCTTGCGATTTGCCTTTAAAAAAGAAATCGAATCGCTAGACATCAGTGAGATTTTCCCTATAGAACCTGTTTCGGTACTATCTATTATTGGACAAGATTTATCTACTTTTAATCGATCTTATAATGCTTTGATTAACAATCAAATTGTGCCGCTTTTAATAAGTAACACGGTAACTGGACGTCAAATCAGTCTGGTATTGCACCAGCATCAACTGCAAAAAGCCTTAAACATCATACACGGTGAAATTTTCGGAATCAATAAAAAAATCAATCTCTTTATATTCGGTGTGGGAACTGTGGGAAGTGTGCTGGTACAACAACTTTTACAAACCCGAGTAACCTTAGAAGAAAAGAAAAAGGTCTCGGTTCGCATTGTTGGAATTTCCAACTCCAAACAATTGCTTTTTGACCCCAACGGAATTGGAAATGATTGGGAAAACCAATTAAAAAACAGCACTGTACAAACAACTCCTGAAACGATTTTTGAGCTAACCGATCGCTATCATTTGGAAAATTTAATAGCCGTTGACCTAACGGCCAGTGCCGCTTTCACAGAAACCTATCCACAGTGGATTCGCAACGGGTTTGACTTGGTTGCCGCCAACAAAATAGCCAACACCCAATCTTTTGAATTCTACCAAAAATTGCGCCACGACCTTAAAAAATACCATAAAGAATTTCTCTATGAAACCAATGTGGGTGCCGGTCTTCCCCTTATAGATACCATACAGCTCTTGCATCAGTCGGGTGAAAACATCACGCGGATTCGAGGCGTATTCTCTGGCACACTAAGTTATTTATTTAACGAATTTTCTGAAGGAACACGTCCCTTGAGTAGCGTTTTAGAAATGGCCATCTCCAACGGATTTACCGAACCCGACCCAAGAGAAGACCTCAACGGAAATGATGTGGCTCGAAAACTTTTAATTTTAGCCCGAGAACTCGACCTACCCAATGAGATGAGCGATATTCGCATACAAAATCTAATTCCAGAAAACCTACAATCGGGATCGGTTGATTCGTTTTTAGCGCGTTTGGAAGAACTCGACCCTTTGTACAACCAGATTAAAGCGAAACAAGAACCGCATCAAGTGTTGCGCTATGTCGGCGATTTACACGGCGACCTTAGTCAGGAAAATGGTGCTCAACTCGATGTTCAGTTGATATCGGTACCCAAAGCCAGTGCCTTGGGACAATTGCAAGGCTCCGATTCTATTTTTGAAATATATACCGAGTCCTATGGCAACCGCCCTATTGTTATTCAAGGTGCTGGTGCAGGTGCCAGTGTAACCGCTCGCGGTGTTTTTGGCGATATCTTGAGGTTGGTTAACAGGAAGTAATACACTTGTAAGGAATTCGAGTAACAAGAAAGCCATCCCTCTGGAAGGCGAATACCGTATAATAGGTGGCCTTATATGGAGGAATCTAATGGATTCCGTACCTGATTCACAAAAAAAAGGAGTAGAAACCTTTTAGATTCTGCTCCTTTTAATTAACAATTTATTCGCAAAAGACACTTTTTCAGTGCCCTCCTAATTAGGCAACCCTTTTTTATGGATTCGTTGACCATAAGGAAGCGGATTTTAACATCGCACGTCGCGGTAATTTCAGTCCTGCAACAACCAATTCCGCAAAATCTTCCGGTTGTAAAACGCTATCTGGATTTCCGTCGGTCAATCCCAAATCGATAGACATATCGGAGGCAATAGTACTTGGTATCAGCGTGCAAACACGGATATTATTTTTACGTACTTCTTTCATCAAAGATTCCGACATCCCTATAAGGGCAAACTTAGATGCCGAATATGCCGAGGTTGTCGGATTACCGTTTAATCCTGCTGTAGAAGCCACATTAACGATATCACCCGAATTTTGTGCTATTAAGTGAGGCAATACCACTTTGGTCACGTTGTAAACCCCCATCACGTTGGTCATTAAAATTTGTTCCCATCGCGCTGCATCCATATCGATAAAACTACCAAATTCTGCAATTCCCGCATTGTTAATTAAGATATCGATACCACCCAATTCGTGAATCAGTTTCGCAACAGCCGTTTGTACCGCTACACGATCAACCACATCAAAAACAGCATAGGTAGCCTTTACTCCAATTGCCTGTAGTTCCTTTACCGTAGCTTGAAGGTTGGCTTCATTCCTACCGGTTATCGCTACATCAACCCCTTCATTTGCCAAGGCTATAGCCGTCGCTTTTCCCAATCCACGGCCACCACCGGTAACTATGGCTTTTCTGTTTTGTAAATTTTCCATAACTCTTTTTTTAATTGTTATTTTTTAGCGCTTCTATTTGTTCTTCAATCGCATCCCAAAGTCCCATTCTCTTTTTTAAGGCTTCGATGGAAACCAGCGCTACTTCTTCCCATTTGTTTGTATCCGTTCCACACAACTCTGCAATCATTTTCATCGCCATGGGCCCGTGTTCGTCTGCATCCAATTCTATATGTCTTTCAAAATAATAAATCAATTTAGACAAATCGGTCTGCGGAAAATGCTGTTCAAAATTTCTTAGGATTTCTGTAAACATATCGGGAATCAAATCTTCCCTACCAAAGGTAAATGCCGCTGCGATTTCATGACTTTTTCCAGTGGCTATAACTCCAAAGCTAAAGTGTAAAAAATCTTTGATCTTAGGATGAATATCCGTGAGTTCCAAAGCTTTCTCAATGGAATTATGTTGGTGCACCAGCCTCAGAAATGCTGTAATCGTTTTGGTATCGGCATTCGAAGTCTCCATCGCTTCGACATACATTTCAAAATGGCTCAAGCGACGCCCATCCATACTTAAATCCGATTCTTCTGCCAATACGATTTCGTTGATAAGATAACGGGTTTCGGGATTGGGCGAAGCAAACCAAGGAATGGTAGTACAGGTTAATTTTTGCTGCAAGGCTTTTAATAGCGACATAAAATCCCAAACCGCATACACATGTCCTTGCATAAAAGTTTGCAAATCCGAAATACTTTGAATTTTCTGATATAAACTGTGTTGCAACAACATTTTGCGTTGCGGCTCTATCCGTTGGTTGATTTCTGAAATGGTCATGACTGTTTTTTTACAAAATTAAAAAAGCTTCCCGATTAAGAGAAGCTTTTGGTATGATTTTAACCTTTATAGTAAGCTTATTTGAAGGCTGCAAATCCAGTAACGTCCATCCCTGTTATTAACAAGTGAATGTCGTGTGTACCTTCGTAGGTAACCACAGATTCTAAGTTCATCATGTGACGCATAATAGAATACTCTCCTGTAATTCCCATACCGCCTAACATTTGACGTGCATCGCGAGCAATAGTCAAAGCCATATCCACATTGTTTCTCTTGGCCATTGAGATCTGTGCTGTAGTGGCTCTACCCTCATTTCTCAATACACCCAATCTCCAAGTCAATAATTGTGCTTTAGTGATTTCTGTAATCATCTCTGCCAATTTCTTTTGTTGCAATTGCGTAGCACCAATAGGTTTGTCAAACTGAATACGCTCTTTTGAATATCTCAAAGCAGTATCATAACAATCCATAGCCGCTCCAATAGCACCCCAAGCAATTCCATAACGCGCTGAATCCAGACACCCTAGTGGAGCACCTAAGCCCGATTTGTTTGGCAATAGGTTTTCTTTAGGAACTTTTACGTTGTCAAAGATCAATTCTCCTGTAGCAGAAGCTCTTAATGACCATTTGTTATGTGTTTCAGGAGTAGAAAAACCTTCCATTCCTCTTTCCACGATTAAACCGTGAATACGACCGGATTCGTCTTTTGCCCAAACTACAGCAATATCCGCAAAAGGTGCGTTTGAAATCCACATCTTAGCACCATTCAATAGGTAATGATCACCCATGTCTTTGAAATTGGTAATCATACCGCTTGGGTTAGATCCATAATCCGGTTCTGTTAATCCGAAACATCCGATAAATTCGCCCGTTGCTAATTTAGGAAGGTACTTCATGCGTTGTTCTTCGTTTCCGTATTTCCAAATAGGATACATCACTAAAGACGATTGTACCGAAGATGTTGAGCGAACACCGCTATCTCCACGTTCAATTTCTTGCATGATCAAACCATAAGAAATTTGGTCTAATCCTGCTCCACCATATTCTTCTGGTATATACGGTCCAAATCCACCGATTTCAGCTAGACCTTTAATCAATTGTTTTGGAAATTCTGCTTTTTGTGCAAACTCTTCTATGATAGGCGTAACGTCACGTTTCACCCATGCACGAGCGGCATCACGCACCAATTTGTGCTCTTCAGATAATAAATCATCTAACAAGTAATAATCAGGCGCTTGGAATAAATCTGGTTTCATATGTCGATTTTATTTTATATTAAGGTCATATGGTATCGCCTTTTATCAATTGCTGCTATTAACAGACAAATCTTCTTGGGCGAGTTCATATGTCGATTTTATTTTATATTAAGGACCTATGGTATCGCCTTTTATCAATTGCTGCTATTAACAGACAAATATTCTTGGGCGAGTTCATATGTCGATTTTATTTTATATTAAGGTCATATGGTATCGCCTTTTATCAATTGCTGCTATTAACAGACAAATCTTCTTGGGCGAGTTCATATGTCGATTTTATTTTATATTAAGGACCTATGGTATCGCCTTTTATCAATTGCTGCTATTAACAGACAAATCTTCTTGGGCGAGTTCATATGTCGATTTTATTTTATACTACCACTATTGTCAGTACTAACGGTTACTCCTTTTTCGCAAATTCCCAGCGATTTTACAATACCTTTCAAGCCTTTTTAATAGCGAAACAAAAGTAAGTATTCTACAGCAACTTATCAACGTTAATAAACATAATTCAAAAAAATATTGGATACCCACCGAAATATCTTTTATCGAGCCGTTCTTTCGCATAAAGTATTTGCAAAAACCGGTATTAAGGTTGCCATTAAATCGCTTTCACATGGAAACGATGGTCTTATATTAAAAATGAGGTTGTCTTTTTAGACAACCTCATTTTATACTATTCCTTATTAGTAGTAGTTATTCCGGAGCCAACTCCAATTCCAAGCCCTCGATTTCGGGAGTGAGGTGAATTTGACATCCCAATCTACTGTTTTCTTTTACGTTAAAAGCTTCCCATAACATGGCATCTTCGTCCGGATTTTTTTCCGGTAATTCAACATCATTTAATATATAACATTGACAAGAAGCACACATGGCCATTCCGCCACAGATACCAATGGTACCTTCGGGAGCTAATTCGTAGGCGCGTACCAATTCCATGACATTCATATTCATATCTGTTGGCGCATCTACTACATGGCGTATCCCTTCTCTATCAACAATGGTAATCTTAATATCAGACATGGTTCTAATCTATAGCTTTTACTACTGCTTTTTCCGCTTCTTTTCTACTGCCATCAAATCCGTCAATTCCAGATACGGTGGTGTATTTTAAAACGTATTTCTTTCCTGGGTTTAAGCGGTTATAAACACTCTGACACATTAAAGTAGCTTCGTGAAAACCGCATAAAATCAATTTCAATTTACCGGGATAGGTATTGATATCACCAATGGCATAAATCCCCTCTATATTGGTTTGATAATCCAGTGCATTGTTTACTTTAATGGCATTTTTTTCAATCTCTAGTCCCCAAGTACCTATAGGTCCCAATTTAGGTGTTAGTCCAAATAAGGGAATAAAATAATCACAAGCCAATAAATCGCGTTGTCCGTTGCTTTCTAAAGTAACACCTTCTACGCGGTCTTGTCCGTGAACCCCTACTACTTCGGCCGGTGTAATCAAATTGATTTTACCTTGATCCTTTAAGATTTGTACTTTTTCTACAGAGTCCAAAGCACCACGGAATTCGTTACGCCTGTGCACCAAAGTTACTTCTTTGGCTACATCGGCTAAAAACACACTCCAATCCAAAGCAGAATCTCCACCACCCGAAATAACAATTCTTTTATCGCGGAAAAGCTCTGGATCTTTAACAAAAAACTCCACACCTTTATCCTCGTAATAAGCCAAGTTATCTATCAGTGGCTTTCTCGGTTCAAAACTCCCCAAACCTCCAGCAATTGCGACAGCCTTTGCATGGTGTTGTGTCCCTTTATTGGTGGTTACTATAAAAGTACCATCGTCTAATTTATCAATTGTATCGGCAACTTCATTTAGGGTAAAACCCGGTTGAAATTGCTTTATCTGTTCCATCAAATTATCGACCAATTCCGCAGCTCCTACAGACGGATATCCGGGGATATCAAAGATTGGTTTTTTCGGATATAACTCCGTCAATTGTCCTCCCGGTTGCGGAAGACCATCGATAATATGGCATTTTAATTTTAAAAGTCCCGCTTCAAAAACAGTGAATAGCCCCGTTGGACCAGCACCAATGATTAAGATATCGGTTTGAATCATAGTTCTAAAAATTTATTACAAAGGTTATAAATCTTTTTAGCCTACACCATGATAAATGTCAATTCACCCCGATTGAAACGACATCATTTTGGAAATAAAGAATGCTAAAAAGCTCGGGCACTTTACCCTTTTATTCTACGTTTACAACGGTTTCAATCTCCGGCGCGTATTTCTTAATAGTAGTTTCTACTCCTGCACGCAACGTCATTTGATTGACATTACAAGAAGTACAAGCTCCCTCCAACCTCACTTTTACGTGTTTGTTATCGTCTATTGAAATCAGTGTAATATCGCCACCATCCGATTTTAAAAACGGACGAATTTCTTCCAAGGCTTTTTCAACGTTTTGTTGAATTGTGTTTGTTGTCATAATTTAAATTTAATGCGTGTAAAAATTCCGTATTAGTTTTTTCCCACTGCAGAACAACCCGCCATTGTCGTTATTTTAATTGCTTCGGTAGCCGGTAAACTCTCGTTTCTTTTTACTACTTCTTGCACGACGTTTTTTACAATCGCGTCGAACGCATTCGCTACTACCGTTCCTTCTTGAAGGGCTGCCGGACGACCGTAATCTCCTGCTTCTCGAATGCTCTGCACTAGAGGTACTTCTCCTAAGAAAGGCACTTCTAAATCTTGCGCCAAGTTTCGAGCTCCTCCCTCTCCGAAGATATAATATTTGTTATTCGGTAATTCTTCTGGTGTAAAATAAGCCATGTTTTCAATAATACCCAATACCGGCACATTGATACTTTCAGACATAAACATCGATACCCCTTTTTTGGCATCGGCCAAAGCAACTGCTTGAGGCGTACTTACTACTACAGCACCCGTTACAGGCAACGACTGTAGGATAGACAAGTGAATATCACCCGTTCCCGGAGGTAAATCCAGCAACAAGAAATCCAATTCACCCCAATCTGCATCAAAAATCATTTGGTTTAACGCTTTTGACGCCATAGGTCCTCTCCAAATTACCGCTTGATCGGGTCTGGTAAAAAATCCTATGGATAAGATTTCTACTCCATAACTCGTAATCGGTTTCATCTTGGATTTGCCGTTAACTTCTACAGAAATTGGTCGGGCATTTTCAACATCAAACATAATAGGCATCGATGGCCCATAGATATCCGCATCCAAAACACCTACTTTGAATCCCATATTGGTTAAAGTAACCGCGATATTGGCTGTAACCGTAGATTTTCCAACACCTCCTTTACCGGAAGAAATGGCTACGATATTACTGATTCCAGGAACGGCTTTCCCCTTGATTTCGGGTTTATCTGCCGCTTCTACTTTGATGTTTACCTTGACCTTTGCCTTTTCGTCTATCCGATCATGAATGGCCTTCATCACGTCAACTTCAGCTCTTTTTTTAATATGTAAGGCAGGAGTAGTCAATACCAAATCTACAACCACTTCGTCTCCGAAGGTCATAACATTCTGAACAACACCACTCTCAACCATATTTTTCCCCTCTCCAGCAACAGAAATGGTTTCTAATGCTTTCAGAATTTCTTTTCTATCTAATTTCATTATATACGTTTCGTTTCCAACAGATTAATACCCCCATTGTTAATAGGCAAATATAATGGTAAATGTTGAGAATCTAAAGTTAATGTATTCTAAATATAGATAAGAAAACAGTACCGATAGAGAAAATCTATGATGCAAAACCCATATACCAAGCAACACGGACTGTTTTCGCCCCATCCAACGGTTAGACACCCCGATAAGGTTGTTAAAAAATGGTGCTCTAAGCGCAGGTATCACCAACAAAAATTTTAAACGAATCAGCGCCGTAATTTGACGCGATAGATCGGTTGATTTATTAGCCGCTCCCCTAATTCGTTCCCGCCAAACCGATTTTCCACTGGAATCACCGTATATACAAAAATTACATTCTCAAATAAAATTAATATCTCTACCGATTTCCAGAATAAATCACGAGACAAGCCCTTTCCCAGTTTTCCAAGGATGTTTACTTTTTGTTCCATCGGCTATTTCATGGCTACACCAATTTAACATAACCTTTCACCCCCTGTGATTGGTCGATACTCAACCGATAAATGAGCTGCAAAGCCCTTTGATTAAAATCCAGAATAAATATCCAAAACAGATATAAAAAGTTAAAAAATGCTACTATTTTATAAAATATAATATACAAAAATGTTTTCGCGAAACCATAATTCATATATTTAACTTTAATTAATGTTAAAACAAAAAACACTATCCGTACAACGCTTTGCATGGGTAACTTAAAAGCAAAAAAGTTTTTGCGAGCTTCCCAACGGAGGAAGCTCTACAAAAACTCGAATAAAAAAAGAATTACGCTACTATTTTATAAAACGATGCACACTAACCTATACGCAACCGCTTAAGCTTTTTTAATCGTTCCCGAAGAAGTCTTTTTTACGTTAACTTCACGTGGACTCCCGTAATACTCAATCGATGCAGACGAAGCCGCCGCTGCATTCATCTTCTCAGACACATAGAAAAAACCCGAAGCAGAACTGCTCGCAGAAACTTCCAATTCTCTTGATTTTAAATCTTTTGCTTGAATTTTTGAAGAACTGGATAATCCGGCTTTGATGCTTTTGACATCACCAGAGAGCTTCATTCCAGACGAGCTGCTGCTCGAAAGCGACAATTCTTCTGCGTGGATTACGGCATTAATATCGGCAGACGAACTGCCCCTAAGATCAACCAAGCCACTTGCTTGAATAGTAGCATCTACATCTCCTGAAGAGGAAACACTTACCGTACAATTTTTTGCTTTAATATCCCCTTTAAAATAGCCAGAAGAGGAAACCCCTAAAGCAAAATTATTGGTTTTTAGCGCATCTTTTCCAATAAACAAAGCAGAAGAAGATACGGTAACCGCATCTAAATTGGGACCTTCAACAAAGACTTTTACATTTTTAATATTTCGATGGGTACTCTTTCCCCATTTGCCTTTTTCCGATTCGATAGAAACCACCAAAGACTTGCCCTTTACCGCTGTTTTAATATATTGAAGGGATTCTTTCGTATCGGCTTCCACCGTTATTTTAATAGTATTAGATACCGTATAATTGAGCTCGATACCTTGAGACACTTGCACTTGACTAAAATCCCCTACTGTTCTAGTGGTTTTTACCTGGGCAGTCATGCCCACACTAACTAACAAAAAGGCTAAAAATAATTTTTTCATGATTTATTTATTTTAAGATTTACAATATTCCATTTCTATCAAAAAAATGGGAGATTCGGGGACTATCAGTCCCCTTCACTCCATAAACCGAATTCATACTAACTAATTCAATTTATTTTTTTTTAAATATCTATAGGGTTTTTAAAAAATGTAGCTTTTTAAAAGATTCCTTTTTTATATTATTCATACTTTAAAAATCGCAACAAATCTATTTTTGTTGCGGAATAAGCCCTTACAACCACAACCGCTAAAATCAACAGTACCAAGATTATAAATGCTATTGCAAACGGAATCCACGATAGGTTGGTATGATAAGCAAACTTATTCAGCCATTGGCTCATCAACCAATAAGTTGGGAAAACGGCAATCACGAAGCCTATTAGACTAAAGAAAATGTATTTTGTTACTAAATTTCGAATTAAATTACTGGTTTCTGCCCCTAAAACTTTTCGAATGACTATTTCCTTTAACCGACTCTCGATAGAAAAGGACACTAAGGCAAAGAGACCGAATAGCGATATAAAAACCACGACTAAATTTAGGCCTCTAAACAAATTGCGTTGTTTGGTATATTGCTTGTAATTTTCAGCGAATTGCTTGTTTAAAAAAACGGCGTGAAACGGGTATTCTACATCGACTTCTTTTTGCCAAAATGCCTTAATGTTTTTAAGG
The DNA here is from genome assembly GCA_040393465.1 of Flavobacterium sp. GTDB lineage: Bacteria > Bacteroidota > Bacteroidia > Flavobacteriales > Flavobacteriaceae > Flavobacterium. The sequence continues at coordinate 24,050 of JBEBUC010000003.1, forward strand.
GTTTGCTCCGAATTTTCGGATTCGATTTTAATAGATACTTCATTAATCCCGTAAACCAAGTTATCTATCGCCCGGTAATCAAATAATGCCATCGGTTCAATTTTTGCATTAAATCCCGTTCTAAAGAAGTCGTTGACCACTGTTACAATTTTATAGCGCTTCTTTTTAAATACAAATTCTTTATCAACAGGCTCCTTAATTCCCAAAATCTCAACAAAACGACGGTTAACGACCACGCCATCTACCGAATCATCCAAAACAATCTTGTCCAAATCGGCTCCTTGACTCTTTTTTACTCCCAATAGGGCTAGATACCTAAAATCTACCCCAGCCACGTCAAAGTCCACCCTTCTGCCCTGCATCATCAACGAACCTCTAGGCATGTTTTTATTGGAGAAAGGGATGGAACCAAGCCCCACTCGCTCTACACCAGGAACCCGACATAAACGCTTTGCCAAATCATCGGTTTCCGAAAACTTACGACGGGTTTGATGGTTGTAAATTTTTGCTTGTATCACTTGACTTCCTTTAAAACCTAAATCTTGAGAGGTCATATAATCGACTTGTCTCGCGATTACTAAACTGCTCACCACAAAGAAAAAAGCAACAGCAAACTGTAAAATCAACAAGATATTTCTCAACTTAATACCGCGTTCGCTTCGAGCATATTTCCCCTTAATAATGGTTAAAAAAGTAACTCTATAGATAAATAAGGCGGGTACTAATCCACCCAAAATCACTACGATACCAACGATGGCAACTAGGATTTGCCAAAAATCCAATAAATTCAAAGAGAGACTCTTATTGATAAACAAACTAAAATAAGGCAGTATTAGCTCGACAAAAACCAAGGCAATTACAATAGCTACCATACTATTTATCACGGTTTCAAAAACCAACTGCCCTATTATTTGTTTGTTACTGGCTCCTAATATTTTACGAATACCCAATTCATTCACCCTGCGGATCACATAGGCATTGGTCAAATTTATATAGTTCACTATCGACAATAACAAAATCAATAAGGCACAACTCAAGGCGATATAAACAAACTCCAAATTCCCTGTTCCTTCTAGCAAACCGGATGCTTTAGCATACAAACGTACTTCGTTGAGCGAATTGAACTTAGCCGTAAACTCACCGCCGATGCTTTCCATAAATTCCTCTATAGAAACCCCTTCGTTTTGAGCATTTTCTCTTAAAACATTTTCATAGATTAAATTGGTGGTTAGTTTTTCTAAATCCCGTTTACTTCCGTCATCTTGAGCTTTAATCAACAAGCCGAGGTTGGTGTTTTGCCATAACTCCGAATCAATTATGGTTTCTCGCTCTATACTGTTTAAAACAATATTAGGCATAACTGAAGCCATATTATTCAATCGATATACCCCACCAATGCGATAGGATTGATGTGCCAAGGCCAAGTACTTTCCTACGGGATTTACATTTCCAAAATACTTTTGAGCAATTTCCTCTGAAATAGCGATACTGTCGTCTCCATTAAAAACCAGTAAGGCATTACCGTAAACGAAAGGGAACGGAAAAAACTCAAAAAAACTATCTTGCGTATTGACAATCTTATCAATTACCCCTTTATGCGATTCCGACTCGGCAAAAAACGTAATGTATTCAAACGAAAAATAACAATAGTCTTCCACTAACTCGGGAAATTCCATTAATTTAGGTCCCAGCGCATCTGCACTGGCGACATAGGCTTCGTCCGTATCTTTATCACCTTGATAAGTTACTTCATAGACACGATCTTTATACGGATTCCAAGCATTGTATTTATGCTCGTCTTGCCAATACAGCACCGCTAAAATCAAGGCCGATATCCCGATAGCCAAACCCGTGATGTTTAAAAAGAAAAATAATTTATTTTTAACGGTTTGGTGCAGGTAAATTTTAAACCAATTTTTAAACATCTCCTTATTTTGCTTTTACAGTCCCCATAGAATCTGTATATTTTTTTACATCTTTTGGATTGCCATAATAAAAAACCCTTCCCATAGAATCGGCATAAGCATCGAGGGTTTCGGAAACATATACTTCTGCTTTCCCCAAACTATCGGCCTCTACCTTGGCTTTTTTGACCCTAAAACTCTTACCTCTAAAATTAGCCGCACTATCAATGTACAGTAATAATTCTTCCGCTTCACCGGTAATGTCTATGGCTGCAGCACTATCGATATTAACCTGAACTTTATTCGCTTGTACATCACCGCTAAAAGTAGCTGCCGAATCCAAAGCAAAAACCATAGAAGTGGCAGAAAAATCGCCTTCCAATCTCCCCGCTGAATCCAGATTTATCGTGATTTTATTTCCCTTAAGTCGTTTGCTAATTTTTATTCTACCAGCCGATTCTGCCACAAAACGCGAAACGTCTTTTTGTGATACATAAACATTAACCCCGACCGGCCATTTGTTTAGAGAAACACTTCTTCGACCCGTTCCTGATATATATACTTTTAAGGTGTTATTCTGCACTTCGGTATAGATATTCTTAAGGTCTATAGTGCCGTCTGTCTCTACCTTAATACCCCCATTTTCACTGGGTTGCAAAATCACTTGTACCCCCGTAGAAACCTCAATTCCACTAAAATTTGCTGTTTTTCTAAACTCACTAGCTTGCGCTTGGAGCAACCAAGTCATCAGCAGCATCAAAAAACTAATTATCAATCGTACCATCTTGCTTGCTTTTAGTTATTATTCCTTAAATACATCTATATTTTTGATATTGCTTTTTTCCGTAAGTATCCTGCCGTCTTTCATCATTATGGTTCGTTCTGAAAACGAAGCATCGTGTTCAGAATGGGTAACCATAATAATAGTTGCGCCTTGAATATGTAATTCCGTTAATAGTTCCATAACCTCATTACCGTTTTTACTGTCTAAGTTTCCCGTTGGCTCATCGGCCAAAATAATTTTAGGTTCATTGATCAGGGCTCGTCCAACAGCTACACGCTGCTGTTGTCCACCTGAAAGCTGTTGAGGAAAATACTTCAAACGATGAACAATATTTAACTTTACCGCCATTTCATTTACGCGTCGTTTTCGTTCCACAGCCGGAACCTTCGTATAGATTAATGGCAATTCAATATTGTCGTAAACATTTAATTCGTCAATTAGATTAAAATTTTGAAATACAAAACCAATGTTTTGCTTCCGCGCTACGGCTCGTTTGGCTTCCATTACCTGCACCATCTGCTGTCCTATTAACTCATAACTACCGGAGGTAGCTGAATCTAAAAGTCCAATGATGTTTAACAAGGTTGATTTACCGCAACCCGATGGGCCCATAATAGATATAAAATCACCCGACTTGACCTTTAAATTTATTCCATTCAATGCCGTAGTTTCCACATCTTCGGTTTGAAATATTCGCGTTAAATTTTTAATATCAATCATCTTGTTAATTAGTGTTATATTTAATCTTTATTAGTACGAGTATTTCATTGGCTTCACGGCTAGAAACTCTAGAAGTAAAAGTATTCTTTTTTAATCAGTTGTTGAAATCTTAGCGGTTTGTCTATCCAAATTTCTCCTTTGGTTTTTTTTGATTTTATAGATAAGCCATAAACTAAAACCTCTTACAATTAAAATTATTAAAATAAAGCACATTACTTTCAGTTTTTTTCTAATTTTACGAGCTAAAGACCTGTGCAATACTGCTTTATTAGTATAATATAAAGCAAAAACGTGCCAGACTTTAAAAAACATACACGGCATTAATATTCAAACACATACAAAACCATCCCAAAAGCAACTGTTCGCTAATGAACACCTTTTTGTTCGCTTTCGGAAAATTGTTGTAGTTCTGTAAAAATTATCCTTACGAGTGCGTTTGACTTAGACAAACATCTTAAGAGGCAGCCTTGTAGAACCTTAATAAAACTATTGATTAAATCGATGAAAAAGACGCATACTACCCTATTGATTTTAGATGACAATGAAGAGATTTTAATTGCAGCTCGAATGCTTTTAAAGCGTCATTTTGAAACGGTCATTACGACTACCAATCCCAAAAAAATACCCGAATTATTGTCTGAAAATCCGATAGAAATTATCTTATTAGACATGAATTATCGTTTGGGCTATGAGGATGGTAAAGAGGGTATCTTCTGGTTTAAGGAGATTCAAAAAATGGCTCCTAAGGTTCAAATTATTTTGATGACTTCTTATGCCAATATTGAAACGGCTGTTGAGGGAATAAAACTGGGTGCCATCGATTATGTTTTAAAACCATGGAATAACGAATCCTTATTACAAACGATAAAGGAGGCTGTAAAACAAGTAAGGAAGAAAACTCCAGGGATTAATGCTCCTTCCGAAGTCACATTTAGAGGAATTGCTCCTAGTATCCAGAAAGTATATCAAATGGCCGATCGAGTATCTAAAACTGATGTAAACACCTTAATTTTGGGTGAAAACGGAACTGGTAAATACGTATTGGCCAAATACATACACGAACAATCCACACGAAAAGAACAAGCCTTTATTCATGTAGATTTGGGGTCCTTAAACGAAAATCTATTTGAAAGCGAATTATTCGGCTATGCCAAAGGTGCTTTTACCGATGCCAAACAAGATACCGCTGGACGATTTGAGATGGCGCATGGAGGCACCCTTTTTCTCGATGAAATAGGCAATGTTCCGTTGCATTTACAATCCAAATTATTACAAATCATTCAGTCCAAGTCGGTCATTCGACTAGGAGAATCGAAAACGCGTCCGGTGGACGTCCGCATTATTACTGCCACGAATGCCGATATAGAAGTGGAAGTAGAAAAGAAGTTTTTCAGAGAAGACCTTTACTATCGTATCAATACGGTTATGCTGATGTTACCGGCACTTAGAGAACGAAAAGAAGACATCCCGCACTTACTCGACTTCTTTATAAATCAGCATGCCGAAAAATACGATCGAAAAAAACCTATAATTGATGCATACACCCGCCAAGAACTTTGTAAATACGATTGGAAGGGCAATATCCGTGAAATGCAAAATCGCGTCGAACGGGCTATGATTTTAACCGATTCCGAAACACTGAACTTAACGGACTTTGGCATTTCTCAAGCAGCAATTACACCCTATGAAGACGAGGCTTCTTTACAAGAAATGGAACGTATATCCATCGTAAAAGCAATGGAGAAAAACCACGGAAACATCAGTCAAGCCGCTTTAGAACTCGGTCTCTCAAGAGCTGCCTTATACCGCCGCTTAGAAAAACATAACATTAAATAAGCTGTATTGAAAACAACTTCATTTTATCAATCGCTATTTATTCGAATCTTATTGATTCTACTTGGCACAGCCTTTTGTTTTTGGTTATTTCAAAAACAAAATTTCTATACCTTGTTTTTTATAAGTTTTGTTATCGTTATTCTATTGTCAGAACTCTACATCAACATCAAAAAGCATTACGACGCTATTGATCGCGTATTGCTTGCCATGCTATACGATGATTTCTCTTTAAAAACAGAAAAAAAGCAAACCGACGAGACCATGCAAAACCTGCAAAATCTCTATCAGAAACTGCAACAAAAACAACAAGACCACGAATCAAAAGAGGTGGTTTATCTCAATATACTAAACAATTTAGAATCGGGTATCGTGATTTTGGAAAAAAACATGGAGAGTCATTGGGAAATCTTTTTAATCAATGATTATTTTTCGAATTATTTTTCAATCCCCAAAATTCGAACATGGCAAAACTTACAAAAAATGATTCCGAATCTAAGTCGTCATATCGAATCCATAGCTTTTAAGGAATCCAAATCTTCTATAGATATTCGCTTAGAAGGAGAAGAGAAACAAACCTTTATGTTGCAAACTTCCAAAACCCAAACCCTACATAAGGAGTATTACATCATTATGTTGGATTCCATTCAACGCGTGATGGATAAGAAGGAAAAAGATACCTGGCTGAACCTGATGAAAATCATCTCACATGAATTAATGAATTCACTGACACCTATTCATTCTTTAGCATATAATATTCAAGAAATTTTAAAGGAAGAGCCGCTTACTGCAGAAGATTTAGAAGACATTAGTATCAGTATAACGACCATAGTAAATCGAAGTAATCACCTGCAATATTTTGTAGAAAACTACCGCAAATTAACGATGCTTCCCACTCCAAAAAAATTCCGTGCAGAACTCCATCTAAGTTTGAATTCGAGCTTAACTGTGATGCAACCCCTGCTAAAGAAAAACAACATCAGCTTGGAGTGTCAACTTGTTGCGGACTTTATGGTAAACTGGGATCACACACAAATGGAGCAGGTATTTATCAATTTACTTACCAATGCTATACATGCCCTTGCCGATCAGTCAGAAAAGAATATTCTGATAAAGACATCCATCGCCAATCAGCGTTTAGTTATCGAATTTATGGACTCGGGTTTAGGGATAGCTGATGAAATTAAAGAAAAAGTCTTTATACCGTTTTATACTACTCGAAAAGACGGCGCTGGAATTGGATTGCCCTTATCCAAAAACATGGTAGAAATGCATGGAGGCTATCTTATCTATAAACGAAAAGACAACAAAACCATCTTCTCTATTCATATACCTCTTGCGAATCTGGAGTAGGAATCCAAAGGTGGTTTTCCAAATGCACAATTTTGTAGTTTTCGATAACCAGCCCTTCACTTTCTAAAAGCTGCTGCATTAAGTGGGTGCCGTCGAAGTGATGTTTTCCAGAGAGGAGTCCGTTTCTATTAACCACTCTATGAGCAGGAAGATCGCCTTTCCCGTGAGAGGCATTCATTGCCCAACCGACCATCCTAGCCGATTTTGCCGCCCCTAGTGCTTTTGCAATAGCACCGTAGGTAGTTACTTTACCGTAGGGTATTTGTGCCACAATCTGATATACCCGTTCAAAAAAATTATCGTTTGACCCCATTTATTTCAATAGTTTATATAGGGTAATTAAAGCAATAACTCCGGTAACCGTACCGATGCAATAGTTGATGTTTTTAAGTAAAAAATGTTCTTCTCTATCCGAATTTCTAAAAAACACTATATATAGATAAAGCATCAATGCGGAACCCAATACCACCCCAAAGGAAAGCAAAAAAGTATGTGGCAAGTAGAACACATTAAAATCGTAGGATGCCAATGTAACGCTTAGAAAAACATAATAAGGTATGGGAAACACATTGAGTGCGGCTAAAAACATCCCGTAGAAAAACCTGTTTTTTATAGGGATACTGGGTCCATCCACCAATTCGGCCTGAGTTTCTTTTTTCTCTTTTTTCTTGGCGAAAAAGAGAAAATAAACCGTTAGAACCCCAAAAATAACAATTCCTATTTCTTGCAGGGTTTCCGATATTACCACGCTGGATTCGATCAGCTTGGCAAAAAAAACGGCAATATAGGTCTGTACAAAAATGGTAACCAAAGCACCTACCACATAAGTATAGGCGCTTTCTTTTCCCTCTTTTAAAGCTATTTTGACCGCTGTCATGTTGAGTAAACCCGGTAGGGAAACTCCAATAACTGCGGCAATAAAACCAAATAGCAAAAAATAAAGATATTCCATTTACTTAATTCTAAACTGTATATACGTAATCGCTTTATCGTGTTCTAAATATTGTTTTTCATAAAAAGTCTGAATTTCAGTCACTACAGACGGTGCTCCTTCATTTTTATAAACATGGTGATTGGCATATAAAACTTCATGTCCCTCTCCATGCAATAACCCCAAGGTATAACCGTGCATAAATTCGCTATCCGTTTTTAAATTAACAATCCCGTCTGACTTTAAAATTCTTTTATAGCGCTGAAGAAATTCCGAATTGGTTAATCGGTGTTTGGTTCTTTTGTATTTGATTTGCGGATCGGGGAAGGTAATCCAGATTTCACTAATTTCACCGACCTCAAAAGCCGACTCGATCAACTCAATTTGCGTTCTTAAAAAGGCCACATTGTGAAGGTTATCTTCTACAGCAGTTTTAGCACCCCTCCAAAAGCGTGCTCCCTTAATATCAATTCCAATGAAATTCCGATCTGGAAAACGTTTCGCTAATTCTACGGTATATTCTCCCTTTCCACAACCGAGTTCCAAAACTATAGGTTGTTCGTTTTTAAAAAATTCTGAATTCCATTTTCCTTTTAGCGGAAAATCCCCTACCATTTCTTCTCTGCTTGGTTGAAAAACATTACCAAAGGTTTCGTTTTCTCTAAAGCGTTTTAATTTATTTTTACTTCCCACTCTATTATTTAATTTTTTGGTAAAATTAAGGAAATATACTTAATCTAAAAGTTTTTTATATTAGACCGTACATAATCCTTTAGAACTGATTAAAAAACCACTAGTCAACGCGTTGTTTTCTATATAGCATTCTCTAAATCCTTATAGTTATGAAAGACCCACTATCCCTTACTACAGTAAAACACGAATCGGAGTCTTTTGCACCACATAATCCCAAAAGACGGATTCTCGTTGCCCCATTAAATTGGGGCCTCGGACATGCTACCCGCTGCATTCCGATTATTCATGCCTTAATCAAATTTGATTTTGAACCGATAATCGCCTCAGACGGGCAAGCGCTGTCTTTATTAGAAAAAGAATTTCCCGATTTGCTTTGCTTAACCCTTCCGTCTTATAAGATAACCTATGCAACTACTGCCTCTTTTTTTAAACTTCAGATAATTTATCAACTGCCCCATATCTACCGTGCCATTCGTGCCGAACAACAGCATATAAAATCATGGGTCGCCCAATATGGATTGAGCGGCATTATTTCAGACAATAGATTAGGAGTGTATTCCTCAGTAATTCCCTGTATCATCATGACCCATCAATTAAGAATTCTTTCGGGCTCTACATCTTGGTGGAGTACTAAAATTCATCAATACTTTATTCGGAAATTTCAAGAATGTTGGGTCCCCGATTCGGAAACCAAGGAAAACCTCAGCGGTAAACTGGGGCATTTGGACAGCAGCGCATTAAATCTAAAATACCTGGGTGTACTCAGCCGTTTCCATAAAAAAGCAGTGGAGCAAAAATATGATTTAATGGTCCTTTTATCGGGGCCAGAACCTCAACGAACGCTTTTGGAAACCAAGCTTAATACCGAATTAAAGCGCTTTGAAGGCAGCATTATAATGGTGCAAGGCATTATCGAAAAAGAACAACGTATTGCAACTCGATTTAACAAAACGACTTACAACTTCATGACGTCCGAAGAACTGGAATTAGCGCTTAACCAAAGTGCCCTTATCCTTTGTCGATCTGGTTATACTACAATCATGGATTTGGCTCATTTGGGCAAAAAAGCTTTTTTTATTCCTACACCCGGTCAATATGAACAGGAATATCTTGCCCGCGAACTCGATCGAAAAGGATTCGTTCCGCATTGCAAACAAGACCGTTTTAAAATCGAGGAACTAAGTCGTACAGCCAGTTATCAAGGCCTTAAAAAACAAAATACTCCGATACTTTGGAAAGACCTATTTAGCCCTTTCCAAAGTAAAAGAAAATTCTGAACCATAACCGTATTTACTCTCTAAATAAATGTGTTCCTCATGGGCTTCGACTATGTGTTTCACTATCGATAACCCCAATCCGGATCCGCCGACAGAACGCGCACCACTTTTGTCTATTCTAAAGAAACGCTCAAACAATCTGGGAACATATTTTTCTTTAATTCCGTCGCCGTTATCCGTTACGCGAACAATGATTTTGTTGTTGACTAAATCCTCAATGCTTACCTCGGTTGTTCCTTTATCTTTACCGTATTTAATCGAGTTTTCAACCAGATTGCTAATGAGCTGTACAATTCGATCTTGATCGGCATACACCATAATCGGATTCCCATATTTCATATCAAAAATCAAGGAAATCTCTTTTTGTTCTGCTCTCATCTCCAACAGTTCAAAAACGGTTTCCACCGCTTGGACTATATCAAATTCTGAGTAATTTAAATGCAAATCTCCGGTTTCTAATTTGGTAATCATATCCAAATCCTTAACGATATAAATCAATCGTTCTACACCTTTTTCCGCACGTTCTAAGTATTTCGTCCGAACGGCCTTATCATTGATAGCTCCATCTAACAAGGTAGAGAGGTAACTTTGAACCGTAAATAATGGGGTTTTTAATTCGTGGGATATATTACCTAGAAACTCTCTGCGGTACTCTTCTCTTACTTTTAGAGACTCAATTTCTATCTTTTTGTGTGTCGCAAATTTCTGCACCTCTTTGGTTAAGGTTTCCATATCTGTAGTAATGGCTTGACTTCGCAATACAGAGGAATCCAAAATGGAAACGTTGTCGTAGATCTTTTTTATTCTGCGATAGACAAAATGTTCTACTCGATATTGAATAACGAAAAAGGAAAATACATAAATAAACAAGCCAAAGACAAAACACATCAACAAATTGGCTTCAAAAAAGATAACCAGCAAAATCAGCAGGATTAAAAAACTAAAAACCGCGATAAACATCGCTGATTTTAGGGCAAATTTATATGATTTTTTAAAGCGTACGCTCATGGTTAAAGATCTAATTTATAACCCACTCCTTTAATGGTCTTAAACCATTCATCTCCGATTTTTTCTCTCAATTTTCGGATGTGTACATCGATTGTTCTTCCGCCAACAATAACTTCATTACCCCATACTTTATCTAAGATTTCTTCTCTTTTAAACACTTTTCCCGGTTTCGATGCCAGCAGGTAAAACAATTCAAATTCTTTTCTAGGCAAGATGATTTCAACCCCTTCTTTTACAATCTTATATTCTTCTCTGTTGATTTCGATTTCCCCAACATGGATGATGTCTCCATTTTTTTCTTCTTCCTTAAACCTTCTCAACAAAGCTTTAACCTTACTCATCAAAACCTTTGGTTTGACCGGCTTGGTAATATAATCGTCTGCTCCAGCATCAAAGCCAGCTACTTGAGAGTAATCTTCTCCTCTTGCTGTTAAAAAGGTGATGATGGTGTTTTGCAATTCCGGTATTCTTCGGATGTGCTCGCAGGCCTCCATACCATCCATTTCAGGCATCATCACGTCCATAATGATTAAATGAGGATGTTCTTTTTGAGCTTTAAGTACTGCTTCTCTTCCGTTGCTCGCGGTACTTACTTGGTATCCCTCTTGCACGAGGTTATATCCAATGATTTCCAAAATATCTTGTTCGTCATCAACTAACAAAATCTTAATTTCCTTTTTCTTCATTGTGAATCTTGCTTATTTAGAATGGTAAAGGTAAAGATAATACAAAACCAAATTGTCTGTTAACCATAATTTAATCTCTTAACGTTTTAATGATTTTAGTACAACAAATTGATAACAGGTCGGTAACCTGATAATCACATTAAGGTAATTCATTTGCACAACCTAACACACACAAAATGAAATTATCTGTTTTATTACTCGCATTGTTACTTACATGCGGACTTTATGCACAAAATGGAACGCTAAAAGGAAAGGTTACTGATTTAGATGCCAACTCAGCTCCGCTAGCATTTGCTACAGTAAGTGTTGAAGGCACTACAATCGGAACCAGCTCGGATGCTAATGGGAACTATCAATTATCACTACCCGCTGGAAAGCATTTGGTCTTGTTCAGTTACCTAGGATACGATACCCAATCCGCATCCATTGTCATTGTAAAAGGAGAAAGCAAATCACTGAATCAATCCTTATCCTCAAACAGTACAGAACTCGAAGGCGTGGTAGTACAAGCAACTTCTAAAAAAGTAAAAGAAACGGCTTTATTACTCGACCAACATCGTTCTATGGAAATCAAACAAAACATCGGATCTCAAGAATTGTCTAGAAAGGGCGTTAGCGATGTGGCTGCAGCAGTAGCCAAAACAACCGGAGTAGTTAAGCAAGAAGGCTCTGGAACTATATTTGTTCGCGGATTGGGAGACCGATATAATTCTACTTCTATGAACGGCCTACCGATTCCTTCCAATGATCCGGAACGCAAAAACATCAGTTTAGATTTATTCTCTACCGATATTGTGGAATATATCTCGATCGACAAAACCTACTCTAGCCGTATTTTTGGAGACTTTGCTGGTGCCAATGTAGACATCATCTCCAAGGACCATAGTGGTGACGGTTTTTTCAACTTCTCTATCGGCTCTGAAGTCAACTCCAATGCGGTTAAGCAAGATCAATTTTTATTGCTATCCGACCGTAACTATATGGGTTTTTCCAAAAACGATACCCCAACGGATCCTTTAAAAAACTATCAATTCACCAACGGACTCAACCTAAAAAACAGAGCACCCTACGGCATGAACTTCGGTTTTAATACCGGGAAATCTTTTAATATTGGGCAACAAGGGCAATTAAACTTATTTGGAACAGCTTCGTTTGGAAATAAATTTAAATACAAAGAAGGTATTGTAAAATCGGTACAAGCTCAGGGCGATGCGACTAAAGATTTTGCAACTAAAGAATACGAATACACTACCAATACTACGGGAATGTTTAATGCGCAATACAGCTTTAATCCAGACCATAAAATCGGATATAATTTACTATACATCAACGGTTCTTCTGAAAGTAACGAGGAATATCGCGGATATATGCGCGATTTAGCCGATGGTCCTGAAGGCGGTTTTTTAAGACGTGGTAATTATGTTCAAAACACCTTATTGGTCAATCAATTATTGGGTGAACACCAAATTAACGATCAATTCAAGTTGAACTGGGGAGGTTCGTATAACACCATTAAAAGCGACATGCCCGATCGAATTCAAAACACATTCCGTATCAAAGACAGTCACTATTTCTTTACTACGAATTCGGTAACTGACAACCACCGCTACTACCAGAATTTAAATGAAGATGAAATGGCCGCTAGAATATCCCTAGACTACAAATTCGGTAAAGACTCCGATTTATTATACCGCGGTAAATTAACGCTTGGATACAACAGCCGATTTAAAAACCTAGACTTTAAAGCAAGTCAATTTAACTACCGCTTAGGTAATGCCCTGCGCAATGTTGCTGTAGACCCCTATAACCTCGATGCTGTTTTAAACAAAAACGGTTTTGACAACGGCGATTTTCAATTGGAAACTTTTTTAGGAGACCGCAATTTGGATATCGCATTAACCCCACAAACTTATAAGGGAAAACAAAATATCAATGGTGGTTTTGCAGCATTGGAATACAGACTATCCGAAAAAACATCTGCTGTAGTTGGTTTGCGTTTGGAGCAAATTCGCCAAGATATGGAATGGAAAACGCAATTGGACTTACAAGGAGACGAAAATAATCTTGAAAAAACAGCCTTTCTTCCAAACCTATCCTTAAAATACGCCATAAACGACCGCAACAATTTAAGATTGGCCGCATCGAAAACCTATACCCTACCTCAGTTTAAAGAAAGAGGTTTGTTTATGTATGAAAAAGCAACGGGTTCGATTAAAGGAAATCCAGATTTATACCCGTCAGACGATTATAATCTAGATTTAAAATGGGAATTTTTCCCAGAGAACGACGAAATTATCTCGTTGACCGCTTTTGGTAAATACATCCAAAATCCAATTAATGAAATTACGATTACCTCTTCATCAGACGACATCTCTTTTGCCAATACAGGAGACTCGGGCTATGCGGCAGGTATTGAATTGGAAATTCGAAAAAACTTATTTTCATTTGATGATGTAAACACCCATAAATTAACAGCGGGTCTGAATGCTGCATATATGAAGACACGTCAGGAATTGGATTCTGAAAAGGTGCGTAAAGAAAATGCCTTTGGAGCCGATTTCACACACGAAACAGCGAGTTTTACTGGAGCTGCGGACTTGGTGATGAATGCCGATATCAGTTATATTAAGGAATGGAACAAAAGAAGTGTTATGGCTACGGTTACCTACGCCTATATTTCCGATCGTATCTACTCTTTGGGATCACAGCAATTGGGGAACTCGGTTGACAAAGGCTTTGGAACCTTAGATTTTGTTTTCAAAACAAAATTGAGCGATCATTTAGGTTTGGGATTAAGTGCTAAAAACTTATTGGACCCAGCTATTGATCGAGTACAAGAAAACCTCGACAAAGACATTTTAGTTCAATCTTATAAAGTGGGTAAAAACTTTAGCCTGAGTTTAAACTACCAATTCTAATACTATCAAACAAAAGAAGCTGTAACAGCTTCTTTTGTTGTTTTAGGTCTTAACGTTCTTAATGTTTAGCTAACCCAAAGACAACTTTTCAATGTTAATTCCATAATATTCGCTTAACCAACAATACGAGACTTTCACGCAAATTTGTATAACAATAACCAATCAACCAGAAAAAATGAAAAAATTAGTTAGAAACGCATTTGGAGTTTTATTCTTATCCAGTTTATTCTTAGTAAGCTGCAGTAGTAGTGACGACAACAGTCCTGTGACTCCAGACAACAAAGACGGGTTCGTACTTAACGAAAACAATTTTAGCGGAAAAATCTCTAAGGGAACCGTTACTTTAGACGCCTCAAAAACTTATATCCTTAACGGTAGAATCTTAGTAGAAGATGGCGCATCGTTAGTGATACCAGCAGGTACAAAAATCATAGGAACTGGCGGAACGACTTCGTTTATAGCTGTGGCCCAAGGTGGTAAAATATTTGTAAACGGTACTGCTGAGAAACCGGTAGTAATGACAGCAAACATACAAGAACAAGCGCAGTGGGGTGGTTTAGTAATCTGTGGAAAAGCGCCTATTAACAAAGGAAAAACAGCTACAGCAGAGGTTTCTGAATTGACTTACGGTGGTGATTTGGCTAACGACAGTTCAGGCTCTATTACATATTTAAGAGTAGAATACGCTGGAGCTCGTTTTAACACAGAAAAAGAATTTAATGGTATTTCTTTCTTCGGAGTGGGTAACGGTACTAAAGTAGAATACGTTCAAGCATACAAGGGTGCTGATGATGGATTTGAATTTTTTGGAGGAACGGTAAATACTAAATATTTGGTTTCTAACGGAAACGAAGATGATCAATTTGACTGGACAGAAGGTTGGGTAGGAACCAACTCTAACTGGTACGGAAAACTAGAATTTGGAAGAGGAAATCGCGGTATTGAAGCCGATAATAACGCTACCAACCGTGCGGCAACTCCAATCGCTAACCCAACAATCAACAACATTACTTTAGTCGGATTGGGCGAACAAGGAGCAGAACCACAGGCTCTTAAATTAAGAGAAGGAACCAAAGCCAATATCGACAACTTATTCTTAAGCAACTTTACCGTTGGCTTTGATGTAGAGCACGACGAAACATTGGCCAATGTTACTAACGGTTCATTAAAAATAACTAATGTTAAATTTGATAAAATCGCCACTAAGTCTAAAGGAAAGAATACGGCTAAAGAAAGTGTGAATGTCGACGGTGTATATACTGAAAATGCCAACGCAACTGGAGCAGAAAAAGGAGCAGATGTTCCAACATGGGCCAAAGGCTGGACAATAGGTTTGTAAGAAATTAGTCCCTAAAAACGTTAAAAAAGCCATTTACTATATGTAAGTGGCTTTTTTTTTGAGTTATATCTGAAATAAATACTTACATTTACAATAGAATCATGTTTTATGGAAAAAAAATACTTTTATATCTTATCGCTCTTGCTCCTATTTAGCTTCAATGCTATGGTTTACGGACAAGCTACCGATCCAACTAATGTTTCGAAACCCGCTGAGAGTATCGAAGGGTTACAACTATACCCCAACCCGACCTCAACAGGAAAAGTATATATTACGAGTAATAATAATCTACCTAAGGAAATTGGCCTCTATGACATTTTAGGCAAAAAAATATTTAGCTCCGTATTGACTACAAGAGAACTAAGCCTTCCCAACATCAATCCAGGAGTTTACATCATTAAAATTAAAGAAAAAGACGCTACTGCTACGCGAAAATTAGTCATTAGATAGTATTCCTTTCTTTTAAACATATTCAAAGCATCGACAAATTTCGATGCTTTTTTATTTGTACTTTTGTCTAAAATATAGAGTCGTGATTACAGCTGAAGACATTATCCAAATCAATTCTCCAAAGGAATTCCAAAAAATGGCATTGAAAACCTTTCGTTTTCAGTACGACCACAATAGCGTTTACCGACAATTTTGCGAATTGCTAAAGAGAAGTCCTTCTGATGTAAAAAACCTGCACGACATTCCTTTTTTACCTATAGAATTCTTTAAGAGTAAAGCTGTTTTGAGTTCGGATTTGCCTATACAAACCACCTTTACAAGTAGCGGTACCACAGGAATAGTAACCAGCAAACATCACATTACCGATTTGTCTTACTACGAGCTCAGCTTTAGAAAGGCTTTTTCACATTTTTATGGAAACATAGAAGATTATGTAGTACTGGCTTTATTGCCTTCCTATCTGGAGCGCGAGGGCTCTTCGTTGATTTATATGGTCCAGGATTTAATCGAACAATCCAATCAGCCCGAAAGCGGTTTTTACCTCAACAATTACAGGGAACTTATAGCAAAAATACTTCAATTGGAAAAAGACGGTCAAAACGTTTTATTGATAGGAGTAACTTACGCTTTGTTGGACTTAATTGAAATGCAAAAATTCAACTTACAACATACCGTTATTATGGAAACGGGCGGCATGAAAGGCAAACGCAAAGAGATGATACGCGAAGAATTGCACGATTTGCTTTGTGATGGATTTGGCGTATCCGAAATCCATTCTGAATACGGCATGACCGAATTACTCTCTCAAGCCTATTCGTTGGGCAACGGCATCTTTGAATGCCCGCCTTGGATGGATGTTCTTATTCGCGACACTGAAGATGCCTTAAGCTACTTGCCCAACGGAAAAGCAGGAGGCATTAACGTTATCGATTTGGCCAATATCAATTCTTGCTCTTTTATTGCAACTCAAGATTTGGGAAAAAAACAACCCAACCATTCTTTCGAAGTGTTGGGTCGCTTTGATCATTCCGATATCAGGGGTTGTAACCTGATGGTCGTTTAATTTATTTTATTACCAAAACAAAATAGTTCTTCTTTCCTTTTTGTAACAATACAAATTGGTCGTTGATTAAATCTTGTGTGGTGATGATGTATTCTTCGTCTACTTTTTCTTTATTTACCGAAATAGAATTGGCTTGCAAGGCTCTTCTCGCTTCCCCGTTTGATGTGGTAAAACCAGACTTAGCAGCCAATGCCTCAATGATACTCAGTCCCGCATCGATATCCGCACGACTAATTTCTGCCTGACCTACACCGTCAAAAACATCTAAAAACGTTTGTTGATCTAATTGTTTTAAATCACCTGAAGTAGAATTCCCAAAAAGAATATTAGACGCTTTAATCGCGTTTTCCAAATCTTCTGCAGCATGAACCATCGTAGTCAATTCTGCAGCCAAACGCTTTTGAAGCACTCGTAAATGCGGAGCTTCTTGGTGTTCTGCTGTTAGCGATAGAATATCTTCTTTGGAGATAAACGTAAAGATTTTTATGTATTTTTCTGCATCCGCATCTGAAGTATTTAGCCAATATTGGTAAAACTTATACGGCGATGTTCTGGCTGCATCCAACCAAATATTACCTCCTTCAGATTTCCCGAATTTAGTTCCATCTGCCTTAGTAATTAGCGGACAGGTCAACGCATAAGCTTTACCAGAAGCTACTCTACGAATCATTTCTGTACCTGTAGTAATATTTCCCCACTGATCGGAGCCCCCCATTTGTAGGGTTACACTTTTCTCTTGAAACAAATGCAAGAAATCGTATCCTTGTAACAATTGATAACTAAACTCTGTAAAAGACATTCCCTCGGCTGATTCACCATTTAAACGTTTTTTTACAGAATCCTTTGCCATCATATAATTAACCGTGATGTGTTTTCCGATTTGACGAATAAAATCCAAAAATGAAAAATCTTTCATCCAGTCGTAATTATTCACCAATTCCGCCGCGTTATTCGTACCGGAATTAAAATCTAAAAAACGCTCTAACTGCGCTTTAATGGCATTTTGATTGTGTAGTAGGGTTTCTTCGTCGAGTAAATTTCGCTCGTTCGACTTCCCTGACGGGTCGCCCACCATTCCAGTTGCGCCACCAATCAATGCGACGGGTTTATGGCCGGCTAATTGAAAGTGTTTTAACAACATAACTCCTACTAAATGTCCAATATGCAATGAATCGGCTGTTGGGTCAATTCCCACATACGCAACACGCATTTGCTCCAACAAATGTTCTTCAGTGCCTGGCATTACGTCGTGGAGCATTCCTCTCCAAGTCACTTCTTCAATAAAATTCTTCATTTAAATATTATTTTTTACAAATATAAACAATTGAATTCGTCCATTTGCCTATTTGCCTAATTGTCTATTCGCAAATCTGCAATCAGTTCAAAAAAATTATTCAGCAAAAGGTATCTTTTACAATTGCCTATGCATTTATTAGGACATCAGTCTATTCGCCTGTAATGGGACCAACAATCAAGCGATTAATACAAAAAAATTTCAGTATGTAAAACTTATCTTTTACATTTGTCTGTATATGATTTTAGTTACAGGAGGAACCGGTTTATTAGGCGCACATTTATTGCTTCAATTACTTCGAGAAAACGAAGCCATTCGCGCCATCTATCGAACGGAAAAAAACATTGAAAAAACACGTCAATTATTCGATGATTATGAAGCGTCCGCTTTATTTCAAAAAATAGAATGGTTGAAAGCCGATATCAATGATCTTCCTTCACTTGAAACAGCATTTAATGGTATCACTAGAGTTTACCATTGTGCCGCTATCGTGTCTTTTGACCCAAAAGATGAAGAACTGCTTCGCAAAATCAATATAGAGGGAACCGCCAATATGGTCAATTTATCCATCGCCCATAAAATTGAGAAATTCTGCCATGTTAGCTCTATTGCTGCTCTAGGGGAAACCATAGAAAAAGACAAAAAAATCGACGAATCTGCGAATTGGAATCCCGATGCCTCACATAGCGATTATGCCATTAGCAAATACGGTAGCGAAATCGAAGTATGGCGTGGAAGTCAAGAAGAACTACCGGTTGTTATTGTAAACCCTGGAGTTATTTTTGGCCGTGGTTTTTGGAAACAAAGTTCTGGAGAATTATTCAACAAGATTCACCAAGGAATGCCCTTTTACACCAAAGGTACTGTGGGCATAGTTGCCGTAGAAGATGTTTGCAACATCATGATTAAATTGATGAACGGCCCTATCCAAAACCAAAACTATGTGGTTGTCTCAGAAAACATCAGCTTTCATGATTTACTCAACGACCTAGCCGATTATCTACACAAAAAACGCCCTACACTCTATGCATCTCCTTTTACAACGGGAATTGCCTGGAGATTAGATTATATTATTTCTCTTTTTACCGCAAAAAAAAGAAGCTATTCACGCGCTAGCGCAAAAGCTTCTCATTCCTCTACTGTTTACGATAATTCAAAAATTATCCAAACTTTAAATTATTCGTTTGTCCCTACTTCAGACTTCTTGAAACCGCTTTGCGAATCGTATCTGAAGTCACTTTAGACTTCACTTTTATAGCGTTATTTATATCTTTCGCCTTTGGTTTCACTTCCTTTTCCTGGGTCTTTACATCCTGGACCTCTTCCTTGGTTTTTTCCTTGACTTCCTTAGCTTTTTTCTCGTCAGCTAAACGTTGTTCCTTTTCCTGCTCTTCCTTTACTATTTTATCCAAGACCACTTTTTTAGCCTCTAGTCGCTTCATAATTTCCTCTTGCATTTTAAAATAGGATTCGTCGCCCAATTCAATATAATACCTGTTGTTTTCCACAAAGGTTAAACTGTCTATTTTATATTTTTTTAAAATGGTATGGGCACGAATAACCGAAACGGTGGTATCTGAATAAAAGGCACTGATGTTTTCTATTCCTCCCAGCACGGCGAAATCATACAACATATCGGTCATTTTATCTTTACTGATCAAGTTGGCCGGCTTCTCCAATTCTTTTTTACAGGATACCAATCCCATAAGACAACACAATAACGCTAGTTTTTTCATAATGGTGTTTAATTTTTTCTTGTACAGTCGTCATTTTGGTTTCCCATTTCTAAAAAATTTGTTAGGCTAACCGTTTCTAGGTTTTATCTCAAAAACAACAATCGTTGTCCCGATTTATCTTCATTAATCACACCGTTATCATAAACCAATACGCCATTGACGAAGGTATGTGTTACTTTGGAGCTAAATGTTTGTCCTTCAAAAGGCGACCAACCGCATTTATACAAAATATTATCGGTGCTTACCGTCCAACTGGACTTGGGGTCAATCACTACCAAATCGGCATGATATCCCTCACGTAGAAATCCTCGCTCTTCGATTTGAAATAAAATTGCGGGATTATGCGCCGTTTTTTCGACTATTTTCTCAATACTTATCTTACCGTTTTTACTTGCCTCCAACAAGGCAACTAATGCGTGCTGTACCAAGGGACCGCCGGATGGGGCCTGGCTATAAGGTTTGGCTTTTTCTTCTAAAGTATGTGGTGCATGATCGGTTGCAATGACATCAATTCGATCATCGAGCAAGGCCTCCCATAAAGCGGCTCTATCCGTACTGGACTTGACCGCCGGATTCCATTTGATTAAATTGCCCTTAACAGCATAATCTTCATCGGAAAACCAAAGATGGTGTACACAAACCTCTGCGGTAATTTTTTTGTCGCGTAGCGGAATATCATTTCGAAATAGGCTGGTTTCTACAGCGGTAGACACATGAAAAACATGCAATCGCGCACCGGTTTTTTCGGCCAATGCAATCGCCTTAGAAGACGACAAATAACAAGCTTCCGCACTTCGGATTAACGGATGACACTCCACAGGGATATCGTCTGCGTATTGCTCTTTAAATCGCGCTAAATTTTGCTGAATGGTAGCCTCGTCTTCCGCATGCACAGCAATCAACATTTTCGTACTAGAAAAAATCTTTTCGAGAACTTCTTCTCTATCGACCAACATATTCCCGGTCGATGACCCCAAAAACAATTTAATACCCGCCACATTTCTAGGGTTTGTCTTAAGTACCTCTTCCAAATTATCGTTAGTACCTCCCATCATAAAGGAATAATTGGCAAAGGACTTTTGACTGGCAATTTGATATTTATCTTCCAACAGCTCTTGAGTCACAGCGTTGGGTACGGTATTGGGTTGTTCGATAAAAGAAGTAATTCCTCCAGCTATAGCTGCTCTGGATTCACTTTCAATATCGCCTTTATGCGTTAATCCCGGTTCTCTAAAATGAACTTGGTCATCAATCATGCCCGGTACTACCCAGCAACCTCTTGCATCAATTACGCGTATATGGTCTGTATGGTCAATATTCGAAGCTATTTTTGCAATACGACCGTCTTCAATTAAGATGTCTGCAAAAACAACTTGACCTTCATTGACGATTTGTCCGTTTTTAATTAAAAATGCATTCATTATAGTTTGTTTAGTAGTTGTTTTATTCTCAGAGTTATCACGCCAAAAACGGCTTCTTTAATAATACCGTTGGACATTTTCGATTCTCCTTGTGTACGATCTGTAAAAATAATAGGCACTTCAACGATTTTAAATCCGCGAACAAAAGCGCGGTATTTCATTTCAATTTGAAAGGCATATCCGATAAATCGGATTTTATCTAAACGGATATTTTCCAACACTTCGCGTTTATAGCAAATAAACCCTGCGGTTGTATCTCTTATTTTCATTCGGGTAATAAATCGCACATAAACCGAAGCAAAATACGACAACAAGACGCGATTTAACGGCCAATTGACCACATTAACCCCAGTCACATACCGAGAGCCTATACTCATCGCTGCTCCCTCTTCACAGGCTTGTAAAAGCAAGGGTAAATCCATTGGATTGTGCGAAAAATCGGCATCCATTTCGAAGATATGTGTATACGTACGATCCAATGCCCATCTAAAACCATGTACATAAGCCGTGCCCAATCCCTCTTTCTGTTTTCTTACCTCCAAAAAGAGGCGGTCTGGATATTGCTGTTGCAAAATGCGAACTCGCGCTGCAGTTCCATCAGGGGAATTATCGTCCACTACCAAAACGTGAAAATAATCCGGTAAACTCATCGTAACCGCAATGATGTTCTGTATGTTCTCGATTTCGTTATAGGTGGGTATGATGACAACTCCTTGAGGCATTTTAATAGCGTTTACTTGCAAAAGTAAACTTTTTATATAAAGTTATTCCACAAATAAAATACAATATCCTTTTCTGAAAAAAAAATTAGTAATTTTACAGCCGTTATGATGGATTTTACATTAACCCAAAGAGTGATTGAGAACAAAGACTGGGCAACATTATTGTTTTTGCTTTGCTTTGGCATTCTTGCAATTAATAGAAATGTCTATGAGGTGCGCTTTAATGAATACTTGCGTCTCATCGTTTCGGAAAAATACACCAAGATTTATAAAGACAGTTCCAATATTAAAAACAGTTTTACCATATCCCTGTTTTTTGTTCAATTGATTTCGGGAACCTTTTTTATACAAATCTGTCTAAAGAGTTTTGGATACATCAACCATTATTCTTTCATATCTTTTATTCGAATATTAAATTTCATCACCTTTTTTATTTTAGCCAAATACTTAATAGAGAAAATTGTAGCTATTGCATTCAATATTGAGGAGTTTTCTGAACAATTTAATTTACAAAAAGTTAATTACCGTACCTATGTCTCTTTGTTGATATTACCGGCTAATTTAATTCTTTTTTATAACGATTTTTCAAGCAAAATCCCCCTATTCACCATAATGCTTGCATTAATGATAACAAACATCATCTTATACATCATCTTTTTAAGGAATTATCAAAATTTGATTCTTAATAGATTGTTTTATTTTATTTTGTATCTTTGCACTCTTGAAATAGCTCCCTATTTTTTCCTTTATTATTGGTTTACAAAATCTTAGAGCATTAGAACATAAATTATGAAAGTGAAAACAATTTTGGTTTCTCAACCAGAGCCTAAAGTAGAAAATTCACCGTATTTCGAATTACAACAGAAATTAAAGGTGAAGTTTGACTTTAGACCCTTTATTCATGTTGAGGGTGTCTCCGCAAAAGAAATTCGTCAGCAAAAAATTGATTTAAATAATTACACAGCAATTATTTTAACGAGCAAAAACTCTGTTGATCACTTTTTTCGTGTAGCTGAAGAAATGAGATATAAAGTTCCTGAAACTCTAAAATATTTCTGCCAATCAGAGGCCGTAGCTTATTACCTTCAAAAGTATGTGGTTTACAGAAAGAGAAAAATATACGTAGGTCTTAAAGATTTTGTAGACATCGCACCTTTAATCAAGAAATACAAAGACGAAAAATTTCTATTGCCCGCATCTGACCAATTGAATAGTGATGTACCAACAACACTAAACGCTTTAAAGATCGACTGGACAGAAGGTGTTTTTTACAGAACGGTGATGAGCGATCTTTCGGACTTAAAAGATGTTTATTACGATGTATTGGCCTTCTTTAGCCCAACCGGAATAAAATCTCTTTTTATGAATTTTCCGGATTTCGAACAAAACAATACCCGTATAGCGGTATTCGGTAGCACCACTCAGAAAGAGGCTTTAGACCACGGTTTAAGAGTAGATATCATGGCACCAAGCCCAGAAGCCCCTTCCATGACGATGGCGCTGGAAAAATACATTACAAAAGCTAATAAGTAGGTATTTAGGTTTATAAAAGCAAAAGCCATTTCCTTTGAGGAAATGGCTTTTGCTTTTATAGTGACTTGACAGATAGGCAGATGCGCTGATTCGTAAACAGGCCCTACAAACACCTCAGATTGCCCTAAAAGAAAAAGCCCGATAATATCTATTATCGGGCTTTTTATATTTTAAGAAAGAACTATCTAAACTTGTGGCCCAGCGGCTACTAAAGATTTACCTTCTTCATTGTCGGTATAGTTTGCGAAATTCTTAACAAACAACGCTGCCAAATCTTTTGCTTTTGCATCCCACTCTGAAGCATTTTGGTAGGTATTTCTAGGATCTAGAATTGCCGTATCTACCGCTTCCAAAGCTTTGGGAACTACTAAATTAAAA
The DNA here is from genome assembly GCA_040393465.1 of Flavobacterium sp. GTDB lineage: Bacteria > Bacteroidota > Bacteroidia > Flavobacteriales > Flavobacteriaceae > Flavobacterium. Next base: position 48,093 of record JBEBUC010000003.1, read on the forward strand.
ATAGGAACAATTTCTGTTTCTGCTTTTTCGATAGAACCGTTTAAAATGCTGTCGATGATTGCTCTAGTATCTTTTATAGAGATTCTTTTACCTGTACCGTTCCATCCGGTGTTTACCATATAAGCTGTAGCGTTGTGCTGTTCCATTTTCTTTACCAGCTCCTCACCGTATTTGGTTGGATGTAAAGACAAGAATGCCTTACCGAAACAAGCTGAAAAGGTTGGCTCAGGTTGTGTAACTCCTCTTTCTGTTCCAGCTAATTTTGCTGTAAATCCAGAAAGGAAGTAATATTTTGTTTGCTCTGGTGTCAATTTAGAAACTGGAGGCATTACCCCAAAAGCATCCGCCGTTAAGAAGATAACTTTAGTAGCATGCCCAGCTTTAGAAACCGGCTTAACAATATTATCAATATGATAGATCGGATAAGAAACACGCGTATTTTGGGTTGTAGAACCGTCTTTAAAATCGATTTTACCACCATCCAAAACCGTTACGTTTTCCAACAAAGCATCTTTGCGGATGGCATTGTAGATATCCGGTTCGTGTTCTTTACTTAAATCAATGGTTTTAGCATAGCAACCTCCTTCGAAGTTAAAAACACCATCATTGTCCCATCCGTGCTCATCGTCACCGATTAATTCGCGCTTAGGATCTGTAGAAAGCGTTGTTTTACCAGTACCAGATAAACCAAAGAAAACCGCCACATCACCATCTTTACCTTTATTGGCAGAACAGTGCATGGAAGCCATACCTTGCAAAGGCAAATAGTAGTTCATCATGGCAAACATCCCTTTCTTCATTTCACCACCATACCAAGTACCTCCAATAATTTGGATTTTCTCTGTTAGGTTAAATGCAATATACACTTCAGAATTTAATCCGTAGTCCTTATATTGTTCAAAAGAAGTCTTAGACGCATTCATTACAACGAAGTCTGGTTCACCAAAGTTATCCAATTCTTCTTGTGTAGGACGAATAAACATATTTTTCACAAAATGCGCTTGCCACGCCACTTCCATGATGAATCTCACTTTTAAACGCGAGTTTTCATTGGCTCCACAAAAAGCATCTACTACATAAAGCTTTTTACTAGAAAGTTGTTTTACCGTATTTTCTTTAAGAGCATTCCAGGTATTTTGATCGATGGGTTTGTTGTCGTTGACACTTTGAGCAGAATTCCACCAAACTGTATTTTCCGTAACCGCATCCTTTACTATATATTTATCTTTAGGTGAACGTCCTGTAAACACACCTGTCATTACATTTATTGCTCCAAGCTCTGTTAATTCGCCTTTTTCGAACCCTTCTAATTTTGGGCTAATTTCCTCGTCATACAAATATTCGTAAGAAGGGTTGTGAATAATCTCAACCGCATCTGCAATTCCGTATTTTTCTAACGAGATAGATTTAGAAACATTCATATCTATAAAATGTGTTGTTGTTAATATGTTTGCAAACTTAGAAATAAATTTAAAAATAACGATACTAAAATCGGTTTTAAATCCCTTTTTTGACAAAAAATGCCTGATATGCGACCGTAAACCAGGCCGTAATCAATAAAAGTCCCCCGATAGGAGTAATTGGTCCTAAAAACTTAAAATCTACCGGAGTCAAATCATTCGTCGCCAACAAATAAATGGAGCCCGAGAAAAACAATACACCAAAGCCTACCAAATACGCAATGAACTTTTTCGCCTTGGCAGTACAAACAGGAGCTATTGCTACAAAAAGTAAAAACAACGCGTGATACATCTGATATCGCACTCCAGTTTCGAAGGTTAACAATTGATTTTCATCGAGTACCGCCTTAAGCCCATGGGCGCCAAAAGCACCTAAAATCACAGCAATTCCTCCTAAAAAAGCAGCTAAACCTACTATCTTTTTATCCATATTCTTTTTATTTCAAATATACCATTCTTTAAATGAAGTTCCTTTCAAAATAAAATGGTTTTTTATTTTTTAGCACTAGTGAAATCGCTATTTTCGTGTTTTAATTAAAAACCAAATTATGAGAAATATTTTAATTGTTGGAGCGGGTCGATCTGCTTCATCTCTAATTAAATATCTATTAGAAAAATCTGATTTAGAAAATTTACATTTGACTATAGCTGATCTTTCGTTAGAACTAGCTCAAAAGAAAACAAATAAGCACCCTAACGCTACGGCTATCGCTCTTGATTTACATGATGTTGACCGTCGTAGAGAGGAGATTGCCAAGGCGGATATCGTCATTTCTATGCTTCCTGCCTTTTTACATATCGAATTGGCAAAGGATTGTTTGACATACAGAAAACACTTGGTAACCGCATCCTATATTAGTCCAGAAATGGCAGCATTGGATGAAGAGGTTAAGAAAAACGGTTTGGTTTTTATGAACGAAATCGGACTTGATCCGGGAATTGACCACATGAGTGCGATGAAAATCTTAGACGAAATTCGCGCAAAAGGCGGAAAAATCATCTTGTTTGAATCGTTTTGTGGCGGATTGGTAGCTCCCGAATCTGATGATAATTTGTGGAACTACAAGTTTACTTGGAATCCCAGAAATGTGGTCTTGGCCGGACAAGGCGGTGCCGCTAAATTTATTCAAGAAGGACAATATAAGTACATTCCCTACAACAAGCTTTTCAGAAGAACAGAGTTTATGGAAATCGAGGGCTATGGCCGTTTTGAAGGCTATGCCAATAGAGACTCTCTTAAATACCGTTCGGTTTACGGACTGGACGATGCCTTAACCGTTTTTAGGGGAACCATACGCAGAGTGGGTTATTCCAAAGCTTGGAATATGTTTGTGGAGTTGGGGTTGACCGACGATAGTTACACCATAGATAACTCCGAACAGATGTCGTACCGCGAATTTATCAATTCGTATTTACCTTACCATCCGTCGGATTCTGTTGAAATTAAATTGCGATTGGCTTTAAATCTCGATCAAGATGATATTATGTGGGATAAGTTAATGGAATTAGACATTTTTAATCCCAATAAAATTATCGGTTTAAAAAAGGCTACACCGGCACAAATATTGGAAAAGATTTTAAGCGACAGTTGGGATTTAAAAGAACACGATAAAGACATGATCGTGATGTACCACAAATTCGGTTATGAATTAGACGGTGTGCGCAAAGAAATCGACTCCAAAATGGTTTGCATTGGCGACGATCAAACCTATACTGCTATGGCAAAAACCGTAGGTTTACCCGTTGCTATAGCTGCACTAAAAATACTAAAGGGCATTATCACTACTCCAGGTGTACAAATGCCTATTGACCAACAGGTGTACGAACCTATTTTACAAGAATTAGAACATTACGGAATTGTTTTTCACGAAAAAGAAGTTCCTTATACCGGATACTAGTCCTACAAAAAAGCCTTTTCAACACCCTTGAAAGGGCTTTTTTTATCCGCTTTACTCCTCCTTTGAGGGCTGTTGTCCACAAAGTTTTTATGCAAAGAGCAAAAAAATTCTCCTGCTTCACAAACGGGCATACTAATTGTAATTCCTAGAGAACTATACACCCAACAAGTTCGATATTATGACAAAATGCTATCTATATTTATTGCTGCTTTCTTGTTTATCAACCCAAGCGCAGGAAATACAAAAAGCACAATTTATATTAACTAACGACTATACCCAAATACAAACGCTACTACTTATCGATTCGATATTGTTTTCTATAGACGAGCAAGGACAGATCACTTCCTCTTATTCGATTAACCCGGAAAACGCAGCGGATTACTTTGAAGAAAATCATCAAGAAAACACGGCCAAGCTGAAACAATACGGCCGTTTTGGCTTCGAAGAAAAACCCAAAAAAACAAAACAAATAGGCCATTTGGAAATCACCTATTACGGTCAATTTGATTCCGATTTTAGAGCGGGTAAACTAAAATCAATCGGTTCTATCCCATTCGAATATTACAACCCATATGGTTTGGACGAAGAAATCATCGGTCGATTAAAAAGTATAGGGAATCATAAAATCATTTATTACAGTCGCTTTTCAGCCCACTTCCGCTCGCATAAAGTGGAGCGCATTGGTCCTGTACAACTGGAATACCGCATCGCCTCCAATGAAGATGGCCTCGTCGGTAAATTAGACAATATCACAGGGAATACTAGAGATTTTTATGTAAAACAACAGCAGCAATCAACTTTTAGAACGCGGAATGGCTTCAATTAAGGTCTGCGTATAGTCCGTTTGAGGATCATTATACAAGGCATCGGCCTCATTCATCTCCACAATGCGTCCCTTATTCATTACTGCCACTTGATCGGACATGTATTTAACCACGGCCAAATCGTGAGAGATAAATAGGTAAGTAAAGCCGAAATTTTCTTTGAGTTCGTTTAACAGATTTAAAACCTGAGCCTGAACAGAAATATCCAAGGCCGAAACCGATTCGTCGCAAACGATGAGTTTGGGTTGCAAAGCAATGGTTCGAGCAATACCGATTCGCTGCCGTTGTCCGCCAGAAAATTCGTGTGGATACCGATTAAAACACGTTTCGTCTAATCCGACGCGTTGTAGTATTTCGATGGTTTTGTTTTTTCGCTCGCGATCAGAACCATAAAGTCCGTGCACCTTCATCGGCTCCATGATGGCTTTTCCTACCGTAATTCTCGGATTTAGTGAAGAATACGGATCTTGAAAGATGATTTGAATTTCTTTTCTCAACGTTCGCAAAGCACTTTTAGACAAATGTGTAACATCTTTTCCCCTATAGAAAATAGCTCCCGAACTGGCGGGGTCCAATTGAAGAATAGCATTACCTAAAGTCGATTTTCCACAACCGCTTTCTCCTACCAATCCCAACGTTTCCCCTTCGTAAATTTTTAGATTAACCTCGGATAAGGCCTGAAATTTCGATTTAGAAAACCAATTTCCTCCATTTAAATACTCTTTTCCCAAGTCGCGAATTTCCAATAGCGGTTCTTGTTGGTAGAGCAACTCCAAACGTTGTTTTCGCTCTTGATCTGTAATGACATCGGAAAGCGGTGTTTGGTTTAAAAAGTCCGATATGGTCGGTAAGCGCTCTAAGCGGTAGTCTAATGACGGTCTTGAATTGATTAAAGCACGCGTATAAAGATGTGATGGATTTTCAAAGATTTGCTGGGTACTGCCCTGTTCAACAAGCTCTCCTTTATACAGTACCAAAATGCGCTGCGCAATTTCAGAAATCAATGCCAAGTCGTGGGTAATAAACAAGATACTCATACCCGTTTCGCGCTGTAGTTCTTGCAATAAGGTAATGATTTCCCTTTGAACGGTAACATCCAATGCCGTAGTAGGTTCGTCAGCAATGAGCAACTGCGGCTTACAAGATATGGCCATAGCAATCATGACCCTTTGCTTTTGTCCGCCCGAAATTTGATGCGGGTATTTGTCGAAAATCTCTTGTGGATTGGGAAGTTTTACCTTTTCGAAAAGCGCCAATACTTCGGCTTTAATCTCGGCTTTAGAAGCCGTGGTATGCTCTTCCAACATCTCGGCAACTTGAGCACCACATCGCATGGAAGGATTTAGTGAACTCATGGGCTCTTGAAAAATCATCGCTATTTTACGACCTCTTATAGAACGCCAATCGCTTGAAGTATTATGAGTCAAATCGATCGTATCAAAAATAATTTGCCCGTTGGAAATGCGCGAAACCGCTTCCGGCAACAACCCCATCAACGCCAACGAAGTAACCGATTTACCAGAACCAGACTCCCCTACGATACCAACAATCTCATTGGCACCAATATAGAATGAAAGATTTTTGACGATGGGCTTCCATACTTTATCGACTTTAAAATCGATGGAAACGGATTTTACTTCTAAAACTTTGGTTGACGACATAGCTTATTAAGAATCATTGAAATGTAGTGCAATGTATTAAAATAAAAAATGCCGTACCTTTAAAATAGCGTTCTCTTTGCAATTATTTATAAAGAGAACGCTGTTTTTTCCCATACTGCCGTACGCCAACTAGGCCACCTTAACCTCATCATACTCCTTTACCAAAGTCAATATAACCGCCGCGGATTTATTCATATTAGCATAAACCGGACAACGACTTTTTACTGAATCCATCCATTTTTTTAAGGCTACTATCGACGCACTCGATGTTGGCTTGATCACCACGTGTACCGTTTTAAAGCCCTTATTGCTTTTCTGTATGGCGGAATCCGATTTAAGCACTTCTATTTCACCGGAAATCTCCAATTGGATCGACTTTAAATTCAATTCCTGTTCCTTGGCCACTGCTTTGCCGACAGCGTGAATACTGCCTGCCAAACTCGCCAATAAAAACTCCACTGAACTCGAAGGTTTTGAGGTTACAAAACCAACCTCATTGTTTAGGGTTAAAGAAAAATCTTTCGACTTGACGACGAACTGACTCTCTTTGGCCGAAAAACCCAATACTTTTACTACTTTTTTACTCATCACATTACTATTTAAAATTTTAAAAAACCTCTTTTTATTCTATAAAAAAAGTCCTCTTGGAGCGGTTACCAAAAGGACTTATTATTTTATTCATACGAATTAAAAACACATCATTTTAGGCAACCAGCAAGACACAAGTGCATATAAAACCACTTGGAAATAAACGATGAAATAATACAATTGAAATTCATAAGTTATTTTTATTAGCTGTTATAGGCCGCTTTAATACAGCCTTTTTAATTTGTTAAACCGTTTCGCGGTTATTTGTTTACCCCTATCCATCGAGGAGCTTTTATCTCAATTTTACCGAAGGCTGCATTTCAAAATATTGTAAAAAAAAAGCCCTCGCAAAAGGCGAGGGCTCTAAATATATATTTTATACTAAAATAAAATTACACAACAAGACCCCTCGCGGATATAATCCACATGGTAAAATTTGATGAATAATGTTTATTTGTGTTCATTTTTTTTCTTTGATGTTACAAATTTGAAGATGTTTTGCCAACTAACCTAAAGAAGTTTTTGTTTTAACTTTTCTTTAACCTAGATGGAAAGTAATTCATTATCAACTAACAACGGCAGTCTTTTAAACTTTAGAATTATTTGTGCTACGGCAACAACATCCTTTTCGCAATAGGTGACGATCCGATCGATATCCTTGTCTTTATAGTAGACTTCTGCTACTTGACTACCGTCTATATCGTCTTTAGGCGAAGGAATTCCGAGTATTTTTGTCAATAACTTTAAGGAAGTATAATGTTTGAAATCGCCAAACTTCCACAACTCTAAGGTGTCCAAATGCGGTACTTCCCATGGTTTTTTACCGAATAGGTTCAATTTACTCGGAATCGTAATTCCGTGAATAATCATCCGTCTGGCTATAAAAGGATAATCAAATTCTTTGGCATTATGTCCACACAGCAGGTGTTGCGGCTTATTAAAATAGGTTTCTAACAAGGTACTAAAGTCTTTTAAAATCTGTGATTCCTCCCCAAAAAAAGAGGTGGTTCTAAACTGTCGGATGTCGTTTTTAAACACAAAATAGCCAACGGAAATACATACAATTTTACCGAATTCTGCCCAAATACCCGCATGGGAATAAAAGGCTTCAGCCGTTGTATTCTCCTTTCGCTGATAGGCTGTTTTGGCTTCGTAAAGCAATTGCATTTCCACATCCAATTGGTCATATTCCTCCTGTTCCGGAACGGTTTCTATATCCAAAAACAAGATATGCTCTAAGGGAACTTTGTCAATCATGTCTTATTTTCTTTTAGAAAGCAATTGATAGGTTTCATCTACATAAATATAAAAATCCTTGCTGTGTGCGTCTTCTGAGGTTTCCAAACCTTTTAAATGCCCCAATCTCACGATGATGATGTCGTCTTCAGGAATAACGATGACGAATTGCCCCAAATGACCTCTCATATAAAACAGGTGTTTGTTGCGGTAGTTATTGAGCCACCAACCGTATCCGTATTGCGGACTTTCTGGAAAACGCGGTTGTATGGATTTGGCTACAAAAGTACTGTCTAAAAGCTGTTGCCCTTCCCATTTTCCGTATTGTTTATACAATTTTCCAAAACGGGCAAAATCTCTAGCATTACTAGCTATACAGCAGTAGGCTTTTTCGATTCCATCTCCGTCGTGATCCAATTGCCATAAAGCGTCGTTTTCAGCTCCCATCGGTTGCCAGAATTTTTCGGAAACATAGTCGGCCAACGGCTTTTTAACGGCTTTTTCCAAAACCATCGCCAACAATTCGGTGTCTCCACTTTTATATTCAAAGCTTTGCCCCGGCTTAGCTACTATGGGCAATTTTAACATGACGCTGCGCAAGTCTTTGTCGAAATACGCCTTGGTTACTATGGATAGCGGGCTGTAATATTGCTCGTCCCAATCCAAACCAGAGGCCATAGAAGACAGGTCCCCAACAGTGACTTGGTCTTTGTATTCCCCCTCTAATTCGGGTAAGAAATCGATTACTTTTTGGTCTAAACTCTTTATTTTCCCCTCTTGTATGGCTTTACCCAAGGCGGCAGAAACCACGCTTTTTGCCATGGAAAACGAATTGCTCTTCGAATCTTTATTATAACCGTCGTAATAACTCTCAAACCATATACTGTCGTTTTTTATAATCATAAAAGCAACGGTTTTGAGTTCCTTATTGGTCTTCTCCAATCGTTCCGTTGCCGGAACGGTATTGTAATCTTTGGCGATATGCCACGGTTGGGCTATGCCTTTTTTAATTTCTCGGTTTGGAAAATAGTTATAGTCGTCCAAAAAAGCGGTTTTATGTCCGTGAAAATACACGGTTCGAACGGCTGTAATTAAATAATCTACTTTAAATACATACATTAAAGCTATAATAGCTACCAACGTAATTATTACGATTTTAAGTATTTTAAACAGTTTTTTCATCGGTTTATATTTAATTTGCACACTAAAATACTAATTATATTGTATTCTCCATGAATTATTTAAAACAAAGATTGTTGTTTGGATTCACACTCGTGTTCTAACAGCCATTTTTTAACCGATAAGCCCGCTGCAAATCCGGTTAAGGAACCGTCTTTACCAATGACCCGATGGCAGGGTATAACGATCAATAAAGGGTTTTTACCGTTGGCAGAAGCCGCTGCACGTATGGCTTTTACATTGCCCAATCGCTTCGACATTTCGAGATAAGATACGGCCCTACCATAGGGAATGTTTTGCAATTCGCGCCATACCTTTTGTTGAAAATCGGTGCCGACGGGATGCAGACTGAGTTGAAATATTTTGCGGTCTCCGTCGAAATACTCCTTTAATTGTATTTGTGTTTCGTCTATGTATTTCGAAGTCTTTTCCGTAGCAACATCTGCCGTGGTTGCCATTCGAATTTGAGTCACTCCCAAAGTATCGGCTTCGAGAAAAAGGGTTCCAAAAGGAGTGGTCATCAAGGCGGTGGTCATCATGGTATATCAGGGTTTTCTAGCAGTATAACAAATATAATCCTTTTAGTTGTTGCTATCAAGCCTTTCCGCGTTAAGGGGTGCAGCGGTATCCTTTGGCACAGCGACAGCGACGCCAAAGATATAGCGGAACACCTGACCCGTAGGGAAACGCCCAAAAACAAAAAAACCATCCCGAGGAATGGTTTTTTACTATGTATTTATAAGTTGGCAAAGAAATCGTTGCCTTTGTCGTCGGTGATGATGAAAGCCGGGAAGTTTTTCACGGTGATTTTACGCACCGCTTCCATGCCGAGCTCTTCGAAGTCCACGACTTCTACTTTTAATATGTTTTCTTTGGCAAGTATCGCCGCCGGTCCACCTACCGAGCCGAGATAGAATCCTCCGAACTGCTCGCAGGCTTCGGTAACGTCTTTCGAACGGTTTCCTTTGGCCAACATGATTTTACTTCCTCCTGCGGCTTGAAATTCTTTGACATACGGGTCCATTCTTCCCGCAGTGGTTGGTCCGAAACTTCCTGAAGCCATTCCCTCCGGAGTTTTCGCAGGACCTGCGTAATAAATAGGATGGTTTTTAAAGTATTCCGGCATTTCCTCCCCGTTGTCCAACATTTCCTTGATTTTAGCATGCGCAATATCGCGGGCTACAATAACGGTACCGTTCAACACCAGTCGCGTTTTAATCGGATATTTGGTCAATTCAGCTAAAATATCGTCCATCGGCATATTCAGGTCGATCACTACCGGAGCTTCGAGATGTGGGGCTACCGCCGGTAACAAACGCGCCGGGTTTTGCTCCAATTGTTCTACAAATATTCCTTCTGCAGTGATTTTTCCTTTGATGTTTCTATCGGCTGAACAAGAAACTCCCAATCCAACCGGGCAAGAAGCCGCATGGCGAGGTAAGCGAATTACCCGTACATCATGTGTAAAGTATTTCCCTCCAAATTGCGCTCCAATCATCGATTCCTGACAAATCAATTGCAGGCGTTTTTCCCATTCCAAATCTCTAAAGGCTTGTCCGCCCATATTACCCGTAGTGGGCAAATGGTCGTAATAACCCGCTGATGCTTTTTTAACGGCGGCTAAATTAGCCTCGGCAGAGGTTCCTCCAATAACCAACGCCAAATGATAAGGCGGGCAAGCAGAGGTTCCTAAGTCCTTAATTTTTTCACGTATAAATTCGGCCATTGACTTGTCGTTCAACAGCGATTTGGTCTTTTGGTATAAAAAGGTTTTGTTTGCCGATCCACCACCTTTGGCCAAAAACAAAAACTCATAAGCCGCTCCTGTAGTAGCATATAAGTCAATCTGTGCCGGTAAGTTGGACCCCGAGTTTTTCTCTTCAAACATGCTGATCGGCACGATCTGAGAATATCTCAAGTTTTTCTTTTGGTACACATTAAAAATCCCTTTGGACAACCATTCGGCATCGTTGACACCAGTATAAATGTTTTCCCCTTTTTTACCCACAACAATTGCCGTTCCGGTATCTTGACACGAAGGTAATTGCCCTTCTATAGCCACAGCGGCATTTTGAAGTAAGTTATAGGCCACAAAACGGTCGTTGTCCGTTGCTTCCGGATCGTCCAATATGGCGCGCAGTTTTTCCAAATGTGCGGTGCGCAACATAAAGGAAACATCGTCCATAGCGGTTTCAGCTAACAATTCCAATCCACGAGGATCAACGGTTAAAATTTGACGGTTGCCTACATTTTCTACTTGTACAAAATCGGAAGTGATTTTACGGTAAGTGGTCGTATCCTTCTGGATTGGATAAGGGTCTTGATAAAAAAAGTCCATGGAATTGTTAGTTTATTTTTGTTGAAGTAAAATTACAAAATCACTTTTGCAAAAGACCTTAGAATGGCTCTAAATAGTATTTTTACCGCTACAATCCTGCTTTTTCACATAAAAAAAACTTTTACCCAATTCTTTGTTTGTTTTCTACCTAATTAAATATTACACTTGCAATAAGTTATATATTTTTAAGTTTTTATACCAAAATCAACAATACTATTTACGAAGATGCAACAAACTAATAATTTTACGGTGACTATCTTAATAACCATTTGGCTGTGTCTCAGTGTAGCAATGGCTTTTATCGCAATGTTTTTTACAATTTCCGGAAATCCAGATTTAGCGGGAACACTTTATACGACCTCCTTTATCAGTACTCCGCTATCGGCTATCGTTTTAATACTTCAATTACGAAAGAAAAGAGCGCAATAATTGGGTTGCTGTTTTACTGATTGCACTTTAGAATACTTAAAAATATATAAAATCTTTTCTCGTAAAAAAAACACGAAAAGAAGGGACTATTTCGTTACTTAATGTAATTTTGCCCTTCAAACCCAATCACGATGTTATATATTCCTGTTTTTAGTCAATTTTTTGAACAAGTGAAGTCCAGTATTAACGAAGGAACCTTCGCTAAACTAACTATGGCAAAAACCATGGGCGATACGGATCTTAAAAACATTTATGTACGCCTAAATATTTTGGAAACCGGCGGTTATAACTTTGCCCTTACATCTCGATACAAAACAGAAGAAATAGAGAGTTTTCACACGGTTGATGAAACCTTTATGCTATTGAGTTCTTATATAAAAAAACCGTTTACAACCGCCCTGCTGTTTACTACAGAACAAGATTTAACTTTTAAAGTCAATAAGAAAAATATAGGAAGCCTAATCGAACAAGCACCTACCTTTAAAAATGCTTCTCCCGTTATGCTGGAAATGGTTGAAAAGGGAATTGTAAAGGTATAAGGGTTTTTTATACCTTGTTTTGTACAGTGTCTATAAAAATAATCCCAGTTGTTTACGGTTGGTTTTTTTGTTTATTCGTGCCACGCGAAGGGATTGACTTCGTCGAATTACATTTCGTGCGGTAGCAGGGTGCATTCAAGCAAAATTTCGCGTTCAAAGATTGATTGTGCTAATGAGCTATTCTCTTCATTTTGTCTTGACACAAAACGAAGCAAAAAGTCAAGACACTATAAAAAATTCCTAAAACAAAGCACAAAAAAACCGCCCTATAAGGCGGTTTTAAAATTGCTAAAGTAAGTTCCTAAAGACTATTCATATAAGCCTCTATCGCTTTAAGCTCGTGTTCACTCATTTTTTTAGTGATGGCAAAATTGGCTTGCATAATAGGAAACTGGGACGGATCGACAATTGCCTCACCATCGCCTTGCAAAAAGGTTACGATACTCGCGTTGTGCTCTTTATATATCTTGGTAATTTCTTTGATACTGGGTCCGATTACTTTTTTCTCGGCCAAATGGCAACTGTTACACGTTCCTTTACCATCAAAAAGCGCTTTTCCCTGTGCAATCATCTTGATAGGATCCGTGCTTTCGTTTTCTACTACTGCTGGGTACAACGTATCAGAATCTTTTGCAGGGGTTTCTTTTTTACAAGAGGTCAAAGCAAGCAATCCTAAAAGCAGTAGTCCCGATTTCATTATTATTGTCATGAGTTTCGTATTTGTTGTTTATTTTGTTGCTCAAATTTAAGGATAACAAACCACAACCAACATCGATAAACCGCTATTTTATTTCGATAAAAGTATGGCGGCTTCTTTGGCAAAATAAGTCGAAATCAAACTGGCACCGGCGCGTTTGATACAGGTCAATTGTTCCATCATGATTTTGTCGTGATCCAACCAGCCTCTTTCCGACGCGGCTTTAACCATCGCATATTCTCCAGATACCTGAAATACCGCTACGGGTACATTTACCGCATCTTTTACCTCGCGAACGATATCCAAATAGGCCATACCCGGTTTTACCATTACGATATCCGCACCTTCCTCTACGTCGTAAAGCGCTTCCTTAATCGCTTCTATACGGTTGGCATAATCCATTTGGTAGGTTTTTTTATCCTGTGGAATTGCTGCATTATCCACCGGTGCACTGTCGAGTGCATCGCGGAAGGGTCCGTAAAAAGCCGAGGCGTATTTGGCGGAATAACTCATGATCCCCACATCGGTATAGCCACTGCTATCCAAAGCCTGACGTATGCGCAATACCCGTCCGTCCATCATGTCACTCGGGGCCACAAAATCGGCTCCCGCAGCAGCATGAGATACACTCATCTGCATCAAAGCTTCTACCGTAGCATCGTTGATCACTTTTCCGTTGCCGATAATACCGTCGTGTCCGTAAATCGAATACGGATCCAACGCCACATCGGGCATCACGACCATTTCTGGACAAGCGTCTTTAATGGCTTTAATAGCTTGTTGCATTAATCCGTTCGGATTCCATGCTTCTTTACCGGTGTTGTCTTTTAGGTGTTCCCCCACTTTGACATAAATATTAACCGCTCGAATGCCCAAGGCAAACAGTTCTTTGACTTCTTTGACCGTCAAATCTATAGAACGTCTATAGATTCCAGGCATGGAAGCGATGGGTTCTTCTATGTTCTTTCCCTCTGCAATAAACATTGGAAACATAAAGTCGGCTGGAGTTATGATCGTTTCACGCACTAAACTTCTAATGGATTCACTTACTCGCAACCTTCTACCTCTTTCTAATGGAAACATATTTTCTACTTTTTTAATCTGTTTTTATGCAATTGTTGTTATACCCAAGTTTTGGGTTGTGCCAAAACTTCGAGTAACCGCGCTTCTTCCGAATCGGTTTCGGGATGATGGTCGTAAACCCACTGTACCACCGGAGGTAGACTCATCAAAATCGACTCGATACGCCCGTTGGTTTTTAATCCAAACAAGGTGCCCTTGTCGTGTACCAAATTAAATTCCACATAACGGCCGCGTCGAATTTCCTGCCACGTTTTGTTGGCTTCCGTAAACGATTCCTTGCTTCTGCGTTCGACTATTGGTGTATAGGCTTCTAAAAAACTATCGCCTACTTCGGTAACGAAAGCGTACCAATCCTGCATGGATTGGGTTTCGGTTCGTTGCAAATGATCGAAAAACAAACCTCCGATTCCACGAGCTTCTTCGCGATGCGCATTCCAAAAATACGCATCACATTGTTTTTTATATAAGGGATAGAAATCCGGATGGTGGTGGTCACAGGCCTTTTTACAAATGGAATGAAAATGTACCGCATCTTCTTCAAACAAGTAATAAGGTGTCAAATCTTGTCCTCCTCCGAACCACGATTTTAAAACGCTACCGTCGGCATCGTACATCTCGAAATAACGCCAATTGGCATGAACCGTAGGCACCATGGGATTTTTTGGATGCAATACCAAGCTGAGTCCACACGCAAAAAAATCCACTTCACCTACACCAAAATAGGCTTGCATAGCGGCAGGCAAAGCCCCGTGAACCGCAGAGATATTCACACCACCCTTTTCAAAAACATTCCCGTTTTCAATTACACGCGTACGTCCGCCGCCGCCTTCGGGACGCTCCCATAAGTCTTCTTGAAATTTTGCCGTACCATCTAGCTTCTCTAGCCCAGTTGTAATGGTGTCTTGTAGCTTTAAGATATATTGATAAAACTGATTTTTCATGTATTCGTCTTGTTTTTTATAATCATCAAAAACCTAAATAATTTACTTGTGTTTAAACGAACACATCAATTCGTCTAGGAAATTACAGTTGACCTACTTTATTCATGATTTCAAACGAAAAAGACTTACTTTCGGTTTGTATAAATTGATAAAGCTCCTTGGCCTTTTCTTTAAGATCGGAATGCCCTTCGCGTTTAGACCATACCACTAAAGCATCGGCAAATTGTTCCATGTGATTCCAATCGAAATTAAATTTTACCAAATGTTGGTTGAGGGTAGCGGAGTCAAAATCGCGAAGATCTTCCATACTCATTCCCATTTTATTCAATTCCGCTTCCAGTGCTAATTCATTCCAATTTTCTGGAAGAAACACCAAGGTCATCAATTTCTGTAAAATGGAATTGATGCGTTGATCCTCTTCACTGCGCATACCTTTGTTTAACATGGTTTTTACGTTTTATATGATTAAAAAAGAGTTTGCAGCACAGCCGCAAACCCTCCTGTTTTTTCTATTGTCCGTATTCCTTAACCGCTTCTATAAAAGCCTTGGCATGATCAACGGGAATATGAGGTAAAATACCGTGTCCTAAATTGACGATGTATTGGTCTTTTCCAAATTCGTCGATCATCTCGTGTACCATTTTTTTAATGGTTGGAATGGGCGACATCAAGCGACTCGGATCAAAATTTCCTTGCAAGGTGATTTTATTGCCCGTAAATAAACGTGCATTTTTAGCAGAGCACGTCCAATCTACTCCTAAGGCAGATGCTTTAGATTGCGCCATTTCGCCCAAGGCAAACCAACACCCTTTACCAAAAACGATAACGGGTGTTACTTCTGAAAGCGCTTCAACGATTTGATTGATATAATACCAAGAAAAAGTTTGATAATCTATCGGAGACAACATACCTCCCCAAGAATCAAAGATCTGTACAGCATTAACACCGGCTTTGACTTTTTCTTTTAAGTATAAAATAGTGGTATCGGTTATTTTTTGTAATAGCGCATGAGCGGCTTCGGGTTGCGAGAAACAAAATCCCTTAGCGATATCAAAACTCTTAGACCCCTTGCCTTCTACGGCATAACAAAGGATGGTCCAAGGCGAACCAGCGAATCCGATCAATGGAACCTCATCGTTCAACATTTCTTTGGTTACTTTAATGGCATCCATAACATAACCCAAAGTTTCCTCGATATTCGGAACAATCACTTGTTCTACGTCTTTTGCCGAACGGATTGGATTGGGAACCCAGGGTCCAATATTCTCCCTCATTTCGACATCGATTCCCATCGCTTGCGGAATAACCAAAATATCCGAAAACAAGATGGCTGCATCGGGTTTTACAATTCGAATCGGCTGCACGGTTATTTCTGCCGCGATTTCCGGCATTCTACAACGGGTAAAAAAATCATATTTATCTCGCAAAGCACGAAATTCTGGTAAATACCTCCCTGCTTGACGCATCATCCATACCGGTGGTCGTTCGACAGACTCCCCTTTTAAAGCTCTTAAGAATAAATCGTTTTTAATCATTTTGTTTGTTTTTAAAATTTTCTTATCTTTAAATAAGAACCTCTATTTATAATAATTAACGCAGGCCTCTATCGTCGCTTCCACCGTGGGATGGCTAGCCAGAACCAAACGTTTTGTAATTCTTTCTAAGGCTGTAGCTGTGGTTTTACCAATGCAAAAACACATTTCGTCGCCTAGGGTATTTTGTTGTAAATAACTATAAACTCCAGACGGGCTATAAAAGCAAATACCGTCGAGTTTTGTGGTTATGGAATGACTCGTTAAATCGGTGCGGTAAACCTGAAACTCGTTAAATTCCATTTGCGCCTCCTGCAATGCCTCCGGCAGTACATCACTACGCAGATTTCCATTAAAAAAACTGATTTGAGAATCGGGATATTGGCTTACAATAAGGGGGGCTAAATCCACCGCATAATGTGCCCAAGCCAAAACCACCCAACCGTTTTGCTCCAATAATAATTTGGTTTTGATCCCGACACAAAAAACCGGTTTTCGTTTTAACTCGAACTGATTTGGATGCTGCAATAGGCTTCTTACCGCATTCTGACTGGTCAATAGTAAATAATCATAAAGACGGTCAATACTGAAATCCAAGGTACTGATTGCTATAAAATCGCGCTCTATTATCCCTATAGACGACGCCTGCAAAACAGCCCGTAGGTCTGCTGCAAGTGTTTTGGTAGAGAGAATGGAAATCGGTGGTATCATCAGGACGTAAATGGACTTAAACTTATTTTTTCAATTGCTCTTTTAGTTTTGTCATCAAAGCGGCACCTCCGTTATCTAAAATTTCTTTAGCGGCAAAGAATCCTAATTTTTTCCATTCTTCAATGGGAACCTCTTTGTGTACTTCGAATTTTTCGGCTCCATCCAAAGACAACAAAACCCCTTTAAAGGTCAGGGTATCGTCGTGTTCATTATATTGCACAAAAGCCCCGATTGGAGCGGTACAACCACCTTCTAAAGTGCGCAAAAACTGGCGTTCTATATAGGTAGCGATTTCCGATTCTATATCGTTTAATTGAGCCACCGCATCCAAAGCATATTCATCATTTTCCATGGCTAAAACCACCATAGCGCCTTGAGCAGGAGCTGGAATCATCCAGTCTAAACTGATATAATTTTTTGGTTTTTTCGCAATGCGATCCAATCCTGCAGCGGCAAAAATAGCACCTTGCCAGGAGTTGTCGGCTAATTTCTGCATTCTCGTATTGACGTTTCCGCGTAAATCAACCGTTTGGTGGTTGGGGTATTTATTTAACCATTGTGCTTTTCTTCTTAAACTTCCCGTTGCAATTGTCGCTACGCCTGCCTCTAAAAAAGACACATCGCCCTGATGCAATAGGATGTCTTTGGCGCTGGCACGTTGGAGTACCGCTGCTTGAACAACACCTTCAGGCAAAGCCGTAGGCACGTCTTTCATCGAATGCACGGCGATGTCGATACTTCCATTAATCATGGCGATATCCAGTGTTTTGGTAAATATCCCGGTAATACCCATTTCGTACAAGGGCTTGTCCAAGACCAAATCACCGGTAGATTTTACTGCAATAATTTCCGTTTTATAACCCAAGTCACGTAGTTTTTGAGCTACAGTGTTGGCTTGCCAAAGCGCTAACTCGCTGTCGCGAGTTCCAATACGTAATGTTTTAGTCATTTTTTACAGTTTCTATTTGGAAAACTTTTTCGATCCATTCAATACTCTCTTCTACCATGGTATCTTCGTGTTTAAGATGGTTGGCAAAATGGGTAGTTATCTTTTGAATAATACGCATACTGATCAGTTGCGCTTGTTCTTCTTGAAAGTTATCTATTTTTTTTCGATGATAATTTAATTCGTTGTCCTTTATAACCTCCAGCTTGGATTTTAAAGCATGTATGGTCGGCGCAAATCTTCTGGCTTGAGCCCAAGCTAAAAACTCGGACTTAACCTCCTCAATTATCGCTTCCGCTTGTGGAATAAATTGTTTGCGTCGTTCCAAGGTGTCGTCGGTCATCTGGGATAAATGATCCAGGTGAATCAATTCGACCCCCGGTAAATCGCGAACGTTTTTGTCGACGTTTTTGGGAATCGACAAATCCAAAATCAATAAGGGTTTGTTTAGATTTAAAATGGTCTTGTCAATTGTAGGGTTTTGAGCCCCTGTAGCAACGATTAAAACGTCTGCTTGGCGCAGTTCCGAATGTAAATCGGCATAATCCTTAACAATCAAATCAAATTTTCCTGCAATCTCCAAGGCTTTATTCTTGGTTCTATTGATTAATGTGATGTGTTCGTTCTTGGTGTGTTTTACCAAATTCTCACACGTATTTCGTCCAATTTTACCAGTTCCAAACAACAAAATATTTTTGGAACTGATATCCGGTATGGTATTCATTATATATTGTACTGATGCAAAAGAAACTGAGGTGGCTCCGGAACTGATTTCGGTTTCGTTTTTTATGCGTTTACTCGCTTGAATAACCGCATTGACTAGTCGTTCAAAATAACTGGTTGTCAATCCCTTTTCCCGCGCTTGTATAAAACTGTTTTTTATTTGACTGATGATTTCGAAATCGCCTAGAATCTGACTGTCCAAACCGGTTCCAACTCGAAACATATGTGAAATGGCTTCCATGTTTTTATGTACATAAGCCACTTTTTGAAAATCTTCAATACTTCCATTGCTGTTGTCACACAACAGTTTTATCAACTCGAAAGGATGCTGTGCAAAACCGTAAAGTTCGGTCCTGTTACAGGTGGATATAATAATCAAACTCGCGATACCCGTTTCATTAGCCTGGTCAAAAACAGCTGTTTTAGCCGCGTCGTTTAAGCTAAATTTACCTCGCATTTCCGCATCTGCCTTCTGATAATTCAGACCGATTACGTAAAATGACGCGTGTTTTACCTTCGTTGCGTTTTCCATATAAATTTCTTCAATTCTAAAAAGTAAACAAATGTATGACTTCGCCATTGATAAAAACACCGCTAGAGGGACTATTTATATCGTTCTTAGAAAATTGAAACAAAACTATGCATATTATTATAAAAACCAGTACTTTTGTAGCAACGGCAATACTTGCGAAGCTACTTATCTAGACTCATTCTAAATAAATAATTTCAAGAAAGCCAGCCAAAGGGATAAAAAAAACACCGCTATGAGTACAAAGGAAGAAGTGATTATTGAAGACGATTTTATACTGTTGCGATTCGATAATCAGAGCAATGAAACCGTCACTTACGAAAGGGAAATGAAAATGGGAATCATCCAATTTCACTTTGCCTTAAAAGGAAGTGCGCGCTTTTTATTCAATCAGGGGAGCTATGTATTGGAACTACAAAGCGAACGTTCTTTGGTGTTATATAATCCGCAAAGAGAGCTGCCTGTTCACTTGGAAATCGCTCCCAATTCTTGGGTAGTTTCGATATTGATATCCATACAAAAGTTTCATTCGTTGTTTTCGACAGAGGCAGCATTCATCGGTTTTCTCAACGAAGAATCCAAGGATAAAAAATATTATGGAGAGGAAAGTATTTCACCTTCGATGGCCATCGTTCTAAATCAGGTTTTTAATTACCACTTAAATCCTTCCATAAAGAAACTGTATTATAAAGGAAAAACCTATGAGTTATTGAGTTTGTATTTCAACCGAAACGAAGACCCCAATGCGGAAAATTGTCCTTTTTTAATCGATGAGGAAAACGTTTTAAAAATACGTCGTGCCAAAGAGATTATCATCGGTAGAATGGCAGAACCTCCAACCCTTCAGGAGTTGGCCGATACGGTGGGAATCAATATAAAAAAACTCAAAATGGGTTTCAAACAAATTTACGGCGATTCGGTTTTTAGTTTTTTATTCGATTACAAAATGGAATTTGCTCGAAAATTACTCAACAACGGCAACTACAATGTCACTGAGGTCGGATTGAAAATCGGATACAGTTCGTCCAGTCATTTTATTTCAGCATTTAAAAAGAAATTCGGAACTACTCCAAAAAAATACCTGATGTCTATCAGTCAAAACATATCGTAAAACTCAAAACTAACCCAAATGAAAGGTGTACTACTAGTCAACTTAGGCTCTCCCAAAAGTCCCGAACCCAAAGATGTTAAACCGTATTTAGGCGAATTCTTAATGGACAAGCGCGTAATTGATCTTCCGTACCTATACAGAGCCTTATTGGTAAAGGGAATCATCCTTAACACCCGCCCAAAAAAATCGGCTGCGGCCTATAAAAAAATCTGGTGGGATGAAGGATCGCCGCTGGTGGTGATTTCCCAACGCACCCATGCTAAAGTGGAACAAAAAACAGATATTCCTGTAGTTTTAGCGATGCGTTACGGTGAACCTTCCATCAAACAAGGCCTAGAGAAATTACATCAACAAGGGGTTACCGACGTATTTCTAATTCCGCTATACCCACAATTTGCGATGGCCACTACGGAAACCATAACGGTTTTGGCTGAAGAATTACGCGCAAAATACTATCCTGAGATGAGCATTACGAGTTTACCGGCTTTCTTCAAAAAGAAGGAATACGTAGCGGCACTGGCTAACTCAATCAAAACTCATTTAGAGCATTATGATTACGACCACTTGATTTTTTCATACCACGGCGTACCCGAACGTCATATCAAAAAATCCGACATTACCAAAAGCCATTGCCAAATAGACGGCAGCTGTTGCAACACGCCTTCTGTCGCTCACGACTATTGTTACCGCCACCAATGTTTTGCAACCACCAAACAAGTGGTTGATGCCTTGGGAATTCCATCAGACAAATATTCTGTAAGTTTTCAATCGCGTTTGGGACGCGACAAATGGCTCGATCCGGCAACGGACATAACGGTGAATCAAATGGCTGAAAACGGCATAAAAAAACTGGCCATCGTCACCCCTGCTTTTGTAGCAGATTGCCTTGAAACCCTCGAAGAAATTGGAATGGAAGCCAAGCAGGAGTTTTTACAACGCGGCGGTACCGATTTTAAAACCATTCCTTGTTTAAATGACGACGACCAATGGATTGATGCTTTAGTAACCTGGATCAACGAATGGAAAACCAAATAAAAACAATATGTATTTATATTTAAAAGCACTACACATCATTTTTATCGTTTGTTGGTTCGCCGGACTATTTTATATTGTCCGTTTATTTGTGTATTATGCCGAAGCACAGCTCAAATCAGAACCTGAAAAGCGAATTTTGTCCGAGCAATACCAATTGATGACCAACCGCCTCTGGTACATTATCACCTGGCCGGCCGCTGTTTTAGCCGTTATTTTCGGCATAGGGATGTTTGTTTACAATCCCATTTTATTTACGCAACCCTGGATGCATGTCAAATTATTTTTTGTACTTTTATTGCTTATCTACCACTTCAAGTGTCAGCAGTTTGTAACACAAATCGAAAAGGCTACCCTAAATAAAACCTCTGCTTTTTTTAGACTTTGGAATGAAGGAGCAACAATCATCTTGTTTGCCGTTGTTTTTTTAGCCGTTTTAAAAAGTGCTGTCCATTGGATTTACGGATTGATAGGAATCATCGCGTTTTCATTTTTATTGATGATGGGGTATAAATTTTACAAAAAAATACGCGAACAGAACAAAAAATAGATGAAAAACAATTTTCTACTAAGGAATTTTTCATTGCGAAATAGAATTTTTATTTCGTTAATCTTTTTGACCTTAATTTCCTCTGTACTCATAGCGGCCGTATCGGTATATCAATTCCGAAAGGAAGCGCGTACCTTTCATCAAGACCGTTTGGAGCGAAAGGAAAACTCGATTAACGAACACATCAATTTTATACTTTCGACCACAACCTACCCCCTAACAACCAAAAATCTACCGCTAATCTTTAAGGATAAAATTCACGAGTTAGCCACCATACACAGCATAGAAATAAACATACACGATTTAGAAGGGCATTTGCTCATATCATCCAAAGGCAATTTTTCAATTGACAGCATTCCGCCACCGATTTCACCCATGATTTTAAAAATCCTACAATCGTCTCAATCCAAGCGCTTTGTAGATTTAAAAATGATTCATAACGAGCGCTATCGCACGGCTTACAGTTATTTAAAAGACAACAAATTCAAACCTTTGGGTGTTATTCAACTTCCGTATCCCGAAGAAACGGAGTTCTATGAAAATGAGATCAAAAATTTCCTAATGCGCTTTAGTCAAGTGTATTTGTTTATGCTGATCATGTCGATCACCATTGCTTATTTTCTTTCGACCTATATCACCAGCAAATTACAGACCATCAGTACCAAAATAACCGATACCCAACTCAATAAGAAAAACGAAAAGATATTAGTTACTTCTTCGAGCAAGGAAATCAACGATCTGATTATCGCCTACAATAAAATGGTGGATCAATTGGACGATAGCGCTTCCAAACTAGCCCAAAGCGAACGGGAACAAGCTTGGCGCGAAATGGCCAAGCAAGTTGCGCATGAAATCAAAAACCCCTTAACTCCGATGCGATTAACGGTACAGAGTTTTCAAAGGCGTTTTGACGTTAACGACCCCGATATCAAACAAAAAGTCGATGATTACTCTAAGACACTGATTCAACAAATCGACACGATGAATTCGGTTGCCTCGGCCTTTTCCAATTTTGCATCGATGCCCGCGCAGAAAAACGAAAATTTTAATATCGTCAAAGTCGTTCAGCTGGCATTGGAGATTTTTAATGAAAACTACATCCGTTTTGAATCGGAAGAAAAAAGCATCATTACCCGGATGGACCGTACCCATCTTATCCGCATAATCACCAACTTGGTCAAAAACGCCATACAAGCCATACCCGAAACGGAAACGGCTCCTGAAATCGTTGTTTCTATTAAGAAAGTACACCATAACGTACTGCTAGAAGTAAAAGATAATGGAATCGGAATCGGCATTGAAAATAAAAATCGTATTTTCGAACCTAAATTCACTACCAAATCCAGTGGAATGGGATTGGGATTGGGAATTATCAAAAATATAGTAGAAAACCACAACGGTAGCATCAGCTTTGAATCCGAACCCGGAAAGGGAACCTGTTTCCGAGTAAGCCTACCGATCATTAACACATAAAACACAAATTATGGAATTTGAAAACATTTTAGTTGAAAGAGAAGCGCCCTTGGCCATTTTGACTATTAATCGTCCAAGCAAACTAAACGCTTTAAACAAAGCCACAATTGAAGAATTGCACCAAGCCTTAAAATCCATCGAAAAAGATTCTAGCATTCGTGCCATCATCATCACAGGAAGTGGAGAAAAAGCATTTATCGCAGGAGCCGATATTTCAGAATTCGCTAATTTCTCTTTAAGCGAAGGATCACAACTCGCTGCAAAAGGTCAGGAATTACTATTTGACTTTGTACAAAATATTTCCAAACCCGTTATTGCTGCCATCAATGGTTTTGCTTTAGGCGGTGGCTTGGAATTGGCTATGGCCGCTGATTTTAGAATTGCATCCGATAACGCAAAAATGGGATTGCCCGAAGTAACCTTGGGCGTTATTCCGGGATATGGAGGAACGCAAAGACTTCCGCAGTTAGTTGGAAAAGGACGCGCTATGGAAATGATTCTAACTGCTAGTATGATCGACGCCGAAACAGCCAAAGCCTACGGCTTGGTTAATCACGTTGTACCACAACAACAATTACTACACTTCACTAAGGAAATAGCACTTAAAATAGCTAGAAACTCCCCAACTGCAGTAGGTAAAGCCATCAAAGTAATTCATGCTAACTTTAAAGACGGTGTAAATGGCTTCCACGAAGAAATCAAAGCCTTTGGAGAGTGTTTTGCTACCGAAGATTTTAAAGAAGGTACTACCGCCTTTTTAGAAAAAAGAAAACCGGATTTTAAAGGATTGTAAGACAAAAAAAAAGACCAACATCAGTTGGTCTTTTTTTGTCTATTCGCGGATTCATCGATTCATCGATTCGTTTGTGTATATTCTAAGATAGTTATTATAGCAAATCAGTCTATTAGCCTATTTGAGAAAAAATAACCAAATACAACCATCTCAAATTTACCTGGTTCTAAAGCAACCCGAGACTGAAAGCCGAACAGGCGAAGCAATCAACCTATCAGCGAATCAGTACCGCAATAGGTCTTTATAGATTAAAAAACGCTGTACTCACACTATAAACTCCTTTATTGGAAATGATGTATATATTATTCTTTGTAAAACGCAATCCACTAACCACTTTTCCATTAATATAAAGTCGTTCGGTTTTAATTACTTCCCAATCCGCAGCATATTCAATCAAACGGAACTCATCCCCTCTTGTCACGAGAACGACATAATGGTTTTCTGCGTTTTTCCAAATTTGATTAATATTCCCACCTTGAACATCGATTTCACGCATTTTTGCACTTGCGACATCAATAATCGTTTTAAATTCGGTATTCCCTCCAAATATGATTTCATCATAATAACCATAATATGGGTAAACAACGTCTTCCGTATCCTTTATTTCAAAAAAAGGATTCAGCAATTTATCTTTATATTTTTCAAATACAATCTCTTTTTTGATCTTATCTATTTTAAACTCAGAAAGCAGATAGTTTGGCAACTTATTTTCTCCAGAATTATTTATTTTATAAAACTCCCCTTTATAATGATAATCAAATATGGAATAAACAAAGCCATCCTTATTAGTAATATCAAACGTATATATATTATTAAATATTTTACCCTTAAATAAATCATCCTCTGATATAATCACATATTTACTCGGTCTGTAAACATCATAATTTATTCTTGTTCCTTCTTGGGTTTTAACAATCTCAGGCAACCCTAAATGAATGTAAAACAACCCATTGACATACGTAATTTCATATATAGCGATCCCATTTACACCCATGTCCTCTAAAACGTTTTTGTTTTCTAGATACGACTTATACTGTCTCTCTGTAAACGCCTTTTGGATTAAATCAGTCAAACTGATTTGATTGAAGTCGAAATCTCGAATTTGCTTGCCATTGGCAACATATAAAGTCCTAAAAAAAGGATCTAATAGAACGAACTTATTTTCATCAAAATTACATTTAACAATCGCCGTATCAGACACGCCCTCTTTATCATAATCCAATATGATACTGGTTGCCGAAAACGATTGAAGCAAACCTTTTTTGTCGCTTACAAGTGCAAAGTCATCCGAATTCAAGGCATAGATTATCTCATTGGTCACTTCGTCAACTGAAAACACACCAGACTTATTATCAAATACCGAATTGGCCATTTCAGATAGCTCATCCGAAAAGACAACGGCATCGCTTTTTATTACATCCTTAAAATAGATTTTATTGAATTTCTCAAATTTCTTACCTTTAAAATTACTGGGGAAAACCAATTTAAACAAGTTCTCGTCTTTAGAATTCTCCATAAAAGCATGTATTGATATATTGCAATTGATACAGTCCCTTTCAGAGAATCTTATGTAAACAGCTTGACTATAACTAAAATTTGACGATATCAGGCAAAATGCCAATATTAGTGTGAATTTATGCAACATAGTGCAATAGCGATTCTGGATTGGATTCAAAATTTTTATTTTTAATAAAGCATTAGTACTTTTCGTCAACACACATCAATCTAAACCATGGTAAATGTATTTTTTAGACATACCACTATAGCAATGCGTTGTTGATTTTCCTGAGTTCCTCGTAATTGTTTTGATTGACCCCGCTGAATTATGATCGTAGATTGTAATTTGACTTACAACAAAAAGCTACAACTAATTTCACAGAACAAAACATTTTAAAATTTTGTTAAAAATAGAAAAGAAAAAAACACCCTACAAATAATTTTATGAAAAATACACTCTTATTTGTTCTTTATTAAAAACACCTCCTTATATTAACAAATAATCAAACACCTATAAAATTTTAAGACAGCAAATTCGATTTGATAAATTGCTACATTCCGCACCAAATGTATTGATTGATGTTGCGCTGATGTGCCAATTTACTTTAAAGCATTTGATGTAAAACAAAGTGTTTGTTTATTCTAAAGTTTTGTTATCCGTATTTTATGGAATTATCGATTGCTTCAACCGTTCGGCTGACATCTCGGGCGTCGATTTGCTTATACGTGTATTTGCTTTGAAGTGGATAAATAGTTTAAAATCTTGTTAGTCGCGAAGTATTGCGTTTACAAATTTATTTTAGAGCGGATTCGCCTATTTGCGGATTCCCTTTAGCGCGCATAAAATAGACTAAATATTTATCTATGCTAAAATCTTGTTGGCACCTATTTATTCTAGAGCCGACTCGCCTATTCACGTATTTGCGCATTTTCCTATCTGCCTGTTCGCAAATTTACGGCATAAAAAAAGACCTTCAAAATGAAGGTCTTTTTTGTTGGCCTACTAGGACTCGAACCTAGGACGACTGAACCAAAATCAGATGTGTTACCGCTACACCATAGGCCAATGCTTGATTCTTTAAGCGTGATTACTTCTGTAATGCGGATGCAAAAGTAGCACATTTTTTGACACCTGCAAACTTTCCTACAAAAAAAATCATTTTTTTTTATTTTTTGTATGCTTTGACAAAAAAAACAGTTTCTTTGTATCACTAAGTAATTTAAGAATCAAGTATCTATAATTTATGTTGACATTTAATTTTAAGAGATGGGATTTAATCATTGGCTGGCTTGTTTTTGCCCTTGCTTTAATCACCTATACTCTTACGGTAGAACCTACGGTCAGTTTCTGGGATTCGGGGGAATATATTGCTACCTCGGCCAAACTTGAAGTAGGACATCCACCTGGAGCACCATTATACCAAATGTTAGGGGCTTTCTTCTCTCTGTTTGCCACTGCTCCACAACATGTCGCCTTAATGGTAAATATGGTTTCTGTCTTTTCAAGCGCCTTTACCATCTTATTTTTATTTTGGTCTGTTACCAATTTGCTCAAAAAAATCAGTACAACTTATTCCGAATGGAATAATTCCAATGCTATTGCAGTATTGGGAAGTGCCGCTGTTGCAGCCTTAGCTTTCACCTTCTCTGATAGTTTTTGGTTTAGTGCTGTAGAAACGGAAGTATATGCTTCGGCCATGTTATTGATATCTCTTTTACTGTGGTTAGGTCTTCGTTGGGTTGACGAAAGCGACCAGGCCCGAGGAAACAGATGGTTATTGCTTATTTCGTTGATTGTTGGTATGTCTTTTGGAGTCCACTTAATGGCCCTTTTAACCATTCCCTCTATTGGCTTTTTATATTATTTCAAAAAATACAACAAGATTACCGTTACCAACTTTATAGTTGCCAATCTGGTTATCGTTGGAATACTCTTTTTCATCTTTATGTTTTTGTTCCCATACACCTTGGCTTTCTTTGGTAAAATGGAAATATTTATCGTAAACGAATTGGGGATGCCCTTTAATTCTGGAACCATTCTAGCCTTTTTACTTATTTTGGCCTTCTTTATTTTCGGATTGAGATATACCAAAAAGAAAAACAAGCCCTTTGCCAACACCATCGTGCTTTGTTTGATCTTTATATTTGTGGGATTGACTTCTTGGGTTATGTTACCGATCCGTGCGAATGCCAATACCATCATCAATGAAAACAGGCCTTCCGATGCTGCCGAATTATTAGCCTACTACCAACGCGAGCAATACGGGTCTCAAAGCTTGAGCTATGACGCGATGTTTTCGTCTAAGTATTCCGGTATTGATCAGGAAGAACCGTATGTTGACGACAAGCCAAACTACGAAAGAGATTATAAAACCGGCAAGTACGTCATCATCAACAATTACAAAAACGCATCCCAAAATATCGATAGAAACCACAAGGGTTTCCTACCGAGAATGTGGAGCACAGACAACAGTCACCGCATCAATTATATGCGTTTTACCAAACCATTAGAATTCCGTATCAAACCCGAATACGCCCAAGAAGACCAATTGGTTCAATTGGTAACTGGTGTTCGACAAGGTTTGCGAACGGGAGAAATAGGAATTGAAGGTCTTGACCAGTTTTTTAATCAAAGCGGTCGTTATTTAGATATTGAGAAACCATCCTTATCAGACAATCTTAAGTTTATGTTTGAGTATCAATTCGGTTATATGTACTGGAGGTATTTGATGTGGAACTTCGTAGGACGTCAAGATGACATCCAAGGAAATGGTGGTCCTCAAAACGGAAATTGGCTTAGTGGTATTACGTTTGTCGACGAAATTCGACTGGGCTCTCAAGACAACCTGCCTGCAGATGTTTTAAACAACAAAGGCCGCAACCTGTATTTTTTCCTACCCTTTATTTTGGGAGTAATTGGCTTTATCTTTCACTTCAAAAAAGACAAAAAATCGTTTTATGTGTTGTTGGTTTTGTTTTTATTCACCAGTCTCGCATTAAAAATATTCCTTAACGAACGCCCTTTCGAACCACGAGAACGCGACTACGCCGTAGTAGCCTCCTTCTTTGTGTTTGCCATGTGGATTGGTTTTGGGGTATATGCCATTTACGACGGTTTAAAGAAATACCTTAGCCCAAAAATTGCTGGACCAGCAATCATCGGATTGGCTTTACTTTGCGCTCCGCTTTTAATGGCGTATCAAAACTGGGACGATCACGATCGCTCTGGTAAATACACTGCCTTGGCCAATGCAAAAGCCTATTTAGACTCTTGCGACCCCAATGCTATATTATTTACCATCGGAGATAACGATACGTTCCCTTTGTGGTATTTACAAGAGGTTGAAGGTTACCGTACGGATGTTCGCGTCGTATGTACTTCCCTTTTACCACAAGACTGGTATATCGATCAAATGAAGTCTAAAGCTTATGATTCCGAACCACTACCGATCGACTTCACACACGATCAATACGTAGCTGGAACTCGCGATATTGTTTTAATCGAAGAACTCATCAAAGAGCGTCTGGATATCAAACAATTTTTAGATTTCATACGCTCCGACCACCCGCGCTCAAAAACCACTACGGAATCGGGTCAAACGCTTTATCTAGTACCAACAGGAAAAATTAGAATTCCAGTCGATAGTACAGCGGTAGTCAAAAACAATATTGTATCCAAAAACTTGAGAGACCAGATAGTTCCGTATATAGACGTCGATATCAAAGACCAAGTATTGTACAAGCACCGATTGATTATGTTGGATATTATAGCCAATAATAATTGGGAACGCCCGATTTATTTCTCTGGAGGCAGCTACGGTGACGACGACTATCTGTGGATGAAGGATTACTTACAATTAAGCGGATTAACCTATAAATTAGTTCCTATTAAAACCCCATTGAGCGAACAATCTCATTCCCTCTATATGGGCGGTATCGATGCCGATAGAATGTACAAAACCGTTATGGGTTGGTATTGGGGAAATAGCGGTGGCGACATCTATCACGACCCACAAACGCGTAGAAACAGTATTCAATACCGAATTGCCATGGCTCGATTAACCGAAAAATTAATAGAGGAAGGTCAACTTAAAAAAGCTAAAGACATTGTTGATTTAGCGATGACCAATATGCCGATTGATAAATTTCAGTATTATAGTGTAGTACCGCCGTTTGCAGAATCGTATTACTTAGTAGGTGAAAAACAAAAAGCCCGTGAAATAGTCGAAAAATTGATTCAAAAATCTCAAGAGCAGCTAAACTATTACAAAGGTTTAGGCTCCTCCGATCAGGAATACTACGCTATGGAAATTATGAGCGAGATTGAAACCTACCGCCAAAATTTACAAATTGCCGAGGAACACGACCGGGAATTTTACAGAAAAGGAGTTCCAATCTTCAATAAATACAACGGTTATTTCGCCCGATTCAAGCGAAGTAACCTCGAATAACAAAACCGAAAAAAGCGATATGAACTAAAACCACTTATCGCTTTTTTCTATTATAAACTTTGTATTTTTGCACTTTACTTTAGGACCTAAAAAAACAACATGATAGAAAATAAAAACCAATCCAAAACAGCCCTTTCTCAACTAGGAGAATTCGGACTGATCGAACACTTGACCAAAGTTTTTGAAATCAACCAAGAAACCACGATTAAAGGGATTGGCGATGACGCTGCAGTTTTGGACTTTAAAAACGATAAAGTAGTTGTTTCTACTGATTTACTAGTGGAAGGCGTACATTTTGACTTGGCCTATATGCCTCTAAAGCATTTGGGATACAAGGCTGTCGTAGCCAATTTGTCCGATATTTACGCGATGAATGCCGTAGCAACACAGATTACCATTTCTATAGCTGTGTCTAACCGTTTTCCACTCGAAGCTCTCGAAGAGCTATTCGATGGTTTTGCCACCGCATCTAAACACTATGGTGTCGATGTCATTGGAGGCGACACGACCTCGTCCCAAAAGGGATTAATCATTAGCATCACCGCTATCGGTCATGCCAAAGAGGAAGAGATCGTTTATCGAAATGGCGCTGGTGACAAAGATTTACTTGTCGTTAGTGGCGATATAGGCGCTGCTTATATGGGGCTTCAAATTCTGGAACGCGAAAAGCAAGTGTTTTTAGTGAACCCGAATAACCAACCTGATCTGGATGCATATAGCTATTTAATCGAAAGACAATTAAAACCCGAAGCCAGAAACGACATCAAAAAATTATTGGCAGATTTAGGTGTTCAACCGACGTCGATGATTGACATTTCTGATGGCTTGTCGTCAGAAATCATGCACTTGTGTAAACAATCGCAAGTCGGATGTAAATTGTACGAAGACAAACTACCCTTGGACCCGCAATTTATCAATGCCTGTGAGGAGTTTAATATAGACAGCACTACCATCGCCTTAAACGGAGGTGAAGATTACGAGTTGTTATTTACGATTAAGATGGAAGATTTTGAAAAAATCAAAGGAAATCCAAGCTTATCAATTATTGGATACATCAATCCGGAAGAGGAAGGTACCCATTTAATTACCAGAGAAAACACACAAATACCACTCAAAGCTCGCGGATGGAATGCGCACGAAGAGGAAAATGAATAAATATACAGCACCGAACATTTCGGTGCTTTGCTTTTTACTATAACAAACGCGCTATACCGTCTTATTATTTTAGTTTGATTCTAAATATCATTTTAAATAGCCATTATGGTTTCCAAAATAATTATATTTACGGTTAGCAAAATATCAACCTCAAATGAACGAAAAGTATCAACTTACCGTAAACTCCGATTCGAGTTATCAGTCGTCTGATTTAACGGGACTAGATGTAAACTCAACCTTAGTTTCCCCTAATAACTACCACGTTTTAAAGAACAACAAGTCCTTTACTTCTGAAATCACAGAAGGTCGATTCGATCAAAAACGCTACGTAGTCAAAGTCAACAACAACACCTATACGGTAAACATTCAAAACCACCTGGATCAATTGATCAAACAATTGGGATTCGCTATAGGAACCAACAAACAGATTAATGCGATTAAAGCTCCTATGCCGGGTTTAATTTTAGAAATCAGCGTACAAGTAGGTCAAGAAGTTTTAGAAAACGACAACCTATTGATTTTGGAAGCCATGAAGATGGAAAATAATTTGAGCTCTCCGCGTGCTGGCATCATCAAATCGATTTCGGTTACCAAAGGAGATACCGTAGAAAAGGGACAATTGTTAATTGAATTCGAATAGTATTATGAAAAAAATATTGATAGCCAATCGTGGCGAAATAGCTGTTCGCATCATGAAAACAGCTAAAAAAATGGGTATAAAAACGGTGGCTGTATTTTCTACGGCAGATCGTAATGCTCCTCACGTAAAAATGGCTGATGAGGCTGTTTGTATTGGAGAAGCGCCTTCCAGTCAATCGTATTTATTAGGTGATAAAATCTTGGAGGTTGCTCAGCAATTAGGTGTTGACGGAATTCACCCAGGATATGGATTTTTGAGTGAAAACGCTCAATTTGCCAACAAATGCGAACAAAAAAACATCACTTTTATCGGACCAAACTCACATGCCATTGAGGTTATGGGAAATAAATTGGCGGCAAAAGAAACGGTAAAAGCATATAACATCCCTATGGTTCCCGGTTTAGACGAGGCCATAACCGACATTGAAAAAGCTAAAAACGTAGCTGCCGAAATCGGTTTCCCCATTTTGATTAAAGCTGCTGCTGGAGGTGGCGGAAAAGGAATGCGTGTAGTTGAAAATGAAAAAGAATTTGAATCGCAAATGCAACGGGCCATTTCAGAAGCAACCAATGCCTTTGGAGACGGTTCGGTATTTATCGAAAAATACATCGGAGCACCACGTCATATTGAGATTCAAGTTTTAGCAGATAAACACGGAAATATCGTACACCTTTTTGAAAGGGAATGCAGCATACAACGCCGCCACCAAAAGGTGGTTGAAGAAGCTCCATCTGCCGTATTAACACCCGAAATCAGACAAAAAATGGGCGCTGCAGCTGTGCAAGTTGCCGCATCATGTGATTATGTAGGCGCAGGTACAGTAGAATTTCTATTAGATGAAAACAAAAATTTCTATTTTCTAGAAATGAATACCCGCTTGCAAGTAGAGCACCCCGTTACTGAATTAATCACTGGATTGGATTTGGTTGAATTACAAATTCGAATTGCAGACGGCGAAGTACTTCCGTTTAAACAGGAAGATCTTAAAATCCAAGGTCATGCCATGGAATTACGCGTATATGCCGAAGACCCTTTAAACGATTTCTTACCAAGTGTAGGACATCTGGACACCTATATCCTACCTGTAGGAGAAGGAATCCGAGTGGACAACGGTATCGAGCAAGGAATGGACGTACCAATTTACTACGACCCTATGTTGGCTAAGTTGATTACTTTCGGTAAAACTCGTGAAGAATCAATTCAAGTGATGCGTCAAGCCATCAAAAATTACCAGGTCGAAGGCATTAGTACTACCTTACCATTTGGACAATTTGTTATGGAACACGACGCTTTTAAATCTGGAGATTTTGACACCAATTTTGTTAAAAAATACTACAATTCCGACTTGCTAAAAGAACAGTATGAAGAAGAGGCGCAAGTAGCGGCTTATGTGGCATTACAACAGTATTTAGAAGATCAGAAACAATTACGCTTACCTAATTAGTCAATCATGAATTCGAAAATAAATCAATTACAAGATAAAATCGCTCAAGCTCATTTAGGAGGAGGCGAGAAAAGAATTGAAACACAACACAGCAAAGGAAAGCTAACAGCTAGAGAACGTATTTCTTACCTATTAGACGAGGGCTCTTTTGAAGAAGTTGGTATGTTGGTTACCCACCGTACTACAGACTTCGGCATGGATAAGGAAATCTATTTTGGTGATGGTGTGGTTACGGGATACGGAACCATCCACGGAAGATTGGTCTATGTATTTGCACAGGATTTTACGGTATTTGGAGGTGCTTTGTCTGAGACACATGCCGAAAAAATTTGCAAAATCATGGATATGGCACTTAAAATGGGTGCACCGATGATCGGACTTAACGATTCTGGTGGTGCCCGTATTCAAGAGGGTGTTCGCTCTTTAGGAGGTTATGCCGATATCTTTTTTAGAAACGTTCAGGCTTCTGGAGTTATTCCACAAATATCTGCTATTATGGGACCCTGCGCTGGAGGAGCTGTTTACTCTCCTGCGATGACCGATTTCACCATGATGGTAGAAGGTTCTAGTTATATGTTTGTAACGGGACCTAGCGTTGTTAAAACCGTGACCAATGAAACGGTTACTTCGGAAGAATTAGGAGGTGCTAG
Source organism: Flavobacterium sp. (assembly GCA_040393465.1). Classification (GTDB taxonomy): domain Bacteria; phylum Bacteroidota; class Bacteroidia; order Flavobacteriales; family Flavobacteriaceae; genus Flavobacterium. The sequence continues at coordinate 82,203 of JBEBUC010000003.1, forward strand.
CACCCATTCTACCAAATCGGGAGTAGCACATACCACTTCAGAAAACGACGTGGTTTGTTTGGAAGACATCAAAAAATTATTGAGTTATTTACCTCAAAACAATACCGAATCTCCAGCACTTTTACCCTTTACATTACAAGAAGAATACCGCGACCAACTGAACCATATCGTTCCGGAAAGCGCGAATAAACCTTATGATATGAAAGCGGTTATTGAGGGAGTTATTGACGAGGATTCTTTCTTCGAAATCCACAAAGATTATGCAGAAAACATCGTTGTAGGATTTGCGAGATTAGGTGGACGCAGTATTGGAATTATTGCCAACAATCCGATGTTTTTAGCGGGATGCTTGGACGTAAACAGCTCTGTTAAAGCCGCGCGTTTTACGCGTTTTTGCGATGCTTTTAATATTCCTTTATTAGTATTGGTGGATGTACCTGGTTTTTTACCGGGAACCGATCAAGAATGGAATGGAATTATTGTTCATGGAGCCAAATTATTGTACGCTTTAAGCGAAGCGACGGTACCAAGAGTAACCGTAATTACGCGTAAAGCCTATGGTGGTGCCTATGACGTGATGAACTCCAAACACATCGGAGCCGATTTAAACTTCGCTTGGCCCAATGCCGAAATTGCCGTAATGGGAGCCAAAGGAGCCAGTGAAATTATCTTTAAAAAAGAAATTTCAGAAGCAACGGACCCTGCCGCTAAATTGGCCGAAAAAGAAGCGGAATACGCAGAAAAATTTGCCACTCCCTATCGCGCAGCACAACGCGGTTTTATAGACGAAGTGATACTACCTCAAGAAACGCGTAGAAAATTAATTAAAGCTTTTGCAATGCTGGAAAACAAGGTCGTTGATACACCTAAAAGAAAGCACGGCAACATTCCACTATAGTAACTAGGAAATCAGGCTTAAACTCTGTTTGAAATATTCAGTGGCTAAACCATTCGATGGCTGGCTATTTAAATAGACAAATAACATAATATCAAAAGTCCTTATCATTTATTTGGTAAGGACTTTTTTATTACCCTTATAATCGAAAGTTAGCGCTCGAAAAAGACTATCCTCTATAGCGATTCTTTTAGACAACGCATGCTATCTACTCCAATCTGCTCTGTTTTCAAAAACACATACTACTTAAGACCACGGTTCAATCAAATAAAGAACAAATGCCAAAAACACTCAAAAAACAAACAAAAACAAATAAATTATTTTTTTTATACTATATTTGCGTTTCATTTTAACAAAAAAAAGGATATTCAATAATATTATTTCAAATTATGGAAAACAGGCAAATACAAAAAAGCAATGCCGGTCAAGGTATGGGAATCGCCGCACTAATATTGGGAATTTTAGGAGTGTTTACTGCTTTTATACCCTGTTTTGGGTTTTTCGCCCTGGTATTCGGTGTACTCGCTATTATCTTCGGAATTATTGGATATACACAAGCCAAAAGAGAACATGCCGCTTTAGGCCTGCCTGTCACAGGTTTGATATTGGGTATTATTGCCTCTGTTTTTGTTTTACTATGGACGCTGATTTTCGCCGCGGCATTTACCAATAACATTATGGATATCAATACCCTTTCAAAAGAACTACAAAAAGACATTCAAGGAGATTCTTTAGAGGAATACGTTCAAGATACCGACACTATTTTTTCTTCCGAAGAATAATTTTAGACTTAAAATAATGAAAAAGGCTTTTGTGTGTTTTGCAAAAGCCTTTTTCAATTAGAGAAAAGTCCACTTCATTTTTTCACAGCAAAGCGAATCACTCACAACCAAGAGCACTTCCGAGTAAGAAACCATAGTATTTTGCTCTAAAAAAGCAGCATACCCCCTTCAAATCGCGGTTAGCATTTTCCAAACACAGTCCAAACGATTTCACCAACGGACCAAATCAGCATAATACCCAAAAAAGTATCCCCAAAAAACAGAAAAATGGCCCTTCTTAACGTCTTTTAGTACAACTAAAACGAAAAAATCGCTTCCAAACAAGCTTTTAAAAGTGACAAACCTAGGGAAAGCATTAAAAACTAGACGATACCCTTAATAATCTCAAGTCTTTTGTTATTTTTGCATTATGGCAAAACAAGATGATATTTTTAAAAATGTTATTTCGCATGCAAAGGAATACGGATTTATATTTCCGTCCAGCGAAATTTATGACGGTTTAAGCGCAGTTTATGACTACGCTCAAAACGGAGTGGAACTCAAAAAAAACATACGTGAATACTGGTGGAAATCCATGGTTCAAATGCATGAGAATATTGTAGGTATTGATTCTTCGATATTTATGCATCCTACCATTTGGAAGGCATCGGGTCACGTTGATGCTTTTAACGACCCCTTAATCGACAACAAAGATTCAAAAAAGAGATACCGTGCCGATGTATTGATTGAAGATTATTGCGAAAAAATCTATCAAAAGGCACAGAAAGAAATCGAAAAAGCGAGCAAGCGTTTCGGAGACTCTTTTAATGAACAAGAATTTATAACTACCAACCCTAGAGTTGTAGAATACCTTTCCAGAAAAAAAGCGATTTTAGAGCGTATGGCTCACGGTTTGGATACCGGAGATTTAGCCGATGTTAAAGCTTTGATTGAGGAACTGGAAATCGCCGACCCGGAAACCGGTTCTAGAAACTGGACCGAAGTACGTCAATTCAATTTGATGTTCGGCACAAAACTAGGCGCTTCTGCAGATACCGCTATGGATTTATACCTCCGCCCGGAAACGGCACAGGGTATTTTTGTCAATTTCTTAAACGTACAAAAAACCGGCAGAATGAAGATTCCATTTGGAATTGCTCAAACCGGTAAAGCATTTAGAAATGAAATTGTTGCTCGTCAATTCATTTTCCGCATGCGCGAATTTGAACAGATGGAAATGCAATATTTCGTTAAGCCAGGTGAAGAAATGAAATGGTATGAGTACTGGAAGGAAACCCGTCAAAAATGGCATTTGTCGTTGGGAATGGGAGCTGAAAATTACCGCTTTCACGATCATGAGAAATTGGCGCATTACGCCAATGCCGCAACGGATATCGAATTTAATTTCCCTTTCGGATTTAAAGAATTGGAGGGCATTCACTCTAGAACAGATTTTGACTTAAAAGCACACGAACAACATTCTGGAAAAAAACTACAGTTTTTCGACAACGAAACCAACAGCAGTTATGTTCCTTATGTAGTAGAAACCTCTGTAGGCTTGGATCGTATGTTTCTAGCGATATTCTCTAAATCACTACAAGAAGAAACCCTAGAAGACGGCACTACCAGAACCGTTTTAAGATTACCTTCTGTGTTGTCCCCAACCAAAGCCGCTGTATTACCCTTAATCAAAAGAGATGGTTTGCCAGAATTGGCTCATGAAATCATTGAGGAATTGAAATGGGACTTCAACGTAGCTTACGACGAAAAGGATGCTGTAGGACGAAGATACCGTCGTCAAGACGCCTTGGGAACGCCATTCTGTATTACAGTGGACCACCAAACTCTTGAAGATAAAACCGTGACTATCCGTCATCGCGATAGTATGAAACAAGACCGTGTAAATATCACAGACTTAAAAAACATCATCAACGACGAAGTTTCTATTCGAAACTGGTTAAGAAGAATGTAATTGTAAAAGAAGAGCCACATATTGAGTGGCTCTTTTTTTTTGAGGAATCAGTGCTTCCGAAACGGGTGTTAAAAACGAAACCTTGCAAATACCCTAGATAATCTATAGCGCATAGACACCTAATTATCAGCTAAAAATACTTACCTATTAAAAAAAAACACTAACTTTAAGTGTTTGCAACCAATTATTGTTCACTGACAACCGAACAGTACTGGTTCGTTTATTAACCTAGATTAAGTTCTCCTACACCATAACAACCTAAATTTGTAATTAATAAAACAACTAGCCATGAAAAAATTTATTTATTTATTTGTTGCGGTATTCGCATCAGCAACGATGTTTGCACAAACTACTTGGAAGGTAGATCAAATGCATTCCTTTTTAACTTTTTCCGTTAAGCATTTAGGCATTTCTTTCGTAGAAGGAAAATTTGACAAATACGATGGAACTTTTACAAGCAGCAAAGCGGATTTGACCGATGGAAAATTTGATTTCACCATCCAATCCAACAGTATCAACACGGGTGTTTCTATGCGTGACGATCATTTGCGAACAAACGATTTCTTTAGTACCGAGAAATTCCCAAGTATCACTTTCACAACAAATTCACTTAAGAAAATTTCTGACAACAAATATGTGTTAGACGGAATTTTAACGATTCGTGGAATTGCTAAACCAGTAAAATTTGACCTGGTTTATGGTGGATTACTTAAGGATGACGGTCAAGGAAATCAAAAAATGGGATTCCAAGCTACTACAACGATTAATCGTTTCGACTTTGACGTTGCCTACGACCCATCGGGCAAGGCTATCGCAAAAGACGTAACCCTTAACGTAAACTTAGAATTCGTAAAATAATAAGGATAAGCAAAACATAAAACAATACCTTGTTTTATAAAACAAAGGACGTTTCTCTAGCCAAGAAACGTCCTTTTTATATGTATTATTCAGCAAAAAGTTCGCTGCTACTAATTATTTTCATGCCGCTATCTGACGACAAACTATAGTCAATCATCTTTTGGGCTAAGTCCGAAACGGCAATAGGCCGGTATTTCCGAGCGATTCCCAAACGATTAAAAAATCGAATCAATTTTTCAAAAGCTGCTTCCGCTTTGCGGTCGGTTCCTGGCCTAACGAGTAAACCCGGTTGAAAAATTAACAGTTTTTCGAAATTCAACTTGATCATGGCCGCCTCCAAAGCTCCTTTCATTTTAGAATAGAAAACAGCCGATTGAGCATCGGCACCTATAGCAGAAACCAATACAAAAGAAGGGATTTCATTTTGTCTAGCCGTTTGGGCAAAATTAAATTGATAATCATAGTCAACTTTCCACTGTTTGTCCTTGCTGCCGGCAGCCTTTAAAGTGGTTCCCATTGCAGAAAAAGCCACATCACCTACAACGAGATGCGCCCAAGTTTCTGGTTGATCAAAATCGACCTGATGAACGATTAATTTAGAATTGCTAGAAGGTTCGTCTTTTCTAACAAAAATCGTTACACTTTCATAAGCATCGTTTCGAACTAATCCCTCAACCAACTCTTGACCCGTGGCACCTGTTGCACCTATAATTACTGCTTTTAACATGTTTATCTTATTGAGAATAGCCAACTGCATAAGGCAATTGTTTTCGATTATTTATATAGTCGTAATTTGATTTCTAGTGCTGGAAAAAATGGCTTTCAAAAACAGCCGCTATTTTGAAAGATGGTCTACAAAACCCTGTAGATTATTTGGCTGTGAGGTAAAACCATTTCCCCTCTACCTCCTCAAATATGGAGTGTTCTAAATGCGTGATGAGTTGTTGATTTTGATCGCGATAGTAGGCTTTAAAAATCACCAAGTTCTCACGAGCTTCCAAAACTTCCAAACGCACCCATTCGCTTTCTTGAGCCCAAGCTATTATATCGCGCTTTTTATGGAGATAACGCGTTTTGGGATGGGTAGTTGTTAAAATATAATCCGCATCAATCAATACATAGGCTGTATAGCGCGAACGCATTAATTCTTCAGGAGAATTTGGCTTTTTCTCCCCGCTTAAAAAAGGTTTACAACAGGCTTCAAAACCCACTTGACTGCCACAATAACAAGCTAATAAAACCTCCTTATCCATCATACACCCAATTTGGATTCCAATTCTTCCACTATTTTAAGGTATTTACTCCACTTAACCACTTCCTCATCGTCTGCAGTATGATCGAGCCCCTCCAAAATCATCTCTTTAATTTGTTCAATCTGACGCACCGCATTCAATTGATCTTTCTGCGCGATACACACCATTAAGTGCATTATTTCTTTTTGGGTGTTTTCAAGGGTGTTTTTCATACTACGATACAATATATTGACTACTCAAAGGTAGCGGGTTCTCTTCAATTTACGAATTAAAAAAGATTTCTATAGCTGATTTTTATTTTTTTTAACTATTTTACCGTTGCATTTAAAACACAACCCGCTGAAAATGGCTATTTTAACCTTATAAACAATCGTAATGCTTTTGACCAACCTTATTGATGTTTTTTTTCCAAAATGCTGTTTTGGTTGCGACAAACCTTTGTTGTGCAACCAAGACTTTCTCTGTGTGTCTTGTCTGCATCAATTACCGTTTACCTTCCAACATCTGTTTCATGAAAATGAAGCTTACCAGCGTTTTCACGGAAGACTGCGTCTAGTTCATTGTTCTTGTTTACTCTATTTTACTAAAAACGGTTTCGTACAGCAACTCTTTCATCATTTAAAATATAAAAATCAGGCCTCCATCAGTTATTATCTCGGACAGATATATGCCATCCAATTAACGCATCGCTCTTGGCTACAAACGGTTGATTTCATCGTACCCGTACCGTTGCACAAGAAAAAACAAAGGGCCAGAGGATACAATCAAGTCTACGGCTTTGCCAAAGCACTGTCGCAACATTTTAATATACCGATTGAATACCAACTTTTAACCCAAGATATTTATTCCGCATCTCAAACCGGTAAAACCATCTTTGAACGCACGCGTGTAAACCAATTGCGTTTTAACGTACATCAGCAGCCACAGCATCACGGCAAGCATTTTTTAATTCTAGACGATATACTTACCACCGGAGGAACCCTAGAATCTTGCGGAAAAAAGATTTTGGAAATCCCCAATTCCTCCATTAGTATTTTGTGTTTGGCACAAACTCAATAAAGTTTTTACTACTAGATTTTATTCCTAAAAAATATAGTCGTTAATTTGCCAAATAAAAGCCATATCATGTTGAGAATACGTCAGATTGCCCTTTTCTTTATTATAATAACCACTTTTGTAAGCTGTGCAAAACGAGGTGTTATTAGCGGTGGAGACAAAGACACCATTCCACCCGTGATGCTGAAGAGCAATCCAGAGAATTACACCATAAATTTTGATGAAAAACTCATTAAAATCCAATTCGACGAGTATATCAAATTAAAGAATATCAACCAGCAATTGATTATTTCTCCTCCTATGGAAACGGCTCCAGACATCAGTCCTGCGGGAAGTGCCAAAAAGGAATTGACCATAAAAATTATCGACACCCTAAAACCCAATACCACCTATAGTTTTAACTTTGGTGAAAGTATTATAGACAACAATGAGGGAAATGCACTCAAGCAGTTTAAATACATCTTTTCTACCGGTACGTATATTGATTCTCTTAAAGTCAATGGAACCATTCGCGCTGCCTATAAGAAAGACCATCCCAATTTTGTTAACGTGATGTTGTACGATGCTGCAACTTTTAAAGATTCTACCGTTTATAAGCAAAAACCCATTTATGTCACCAATACCCTGGACAGTTTAAAAACCTTTTCCATTGAAAACGTCAAAGACGGTTCTTATTATTTGGTAGCGCTAAAAGACAAAAACAACAATTTTAAATTTGACCCCGATCAGGATTTAATCGCTTTTATAAACAAACCGATTACGATTCCGACTGAAGAAAATTTTGAGCTTAACTTATTTAAATCGGAAGAAAAACTCAAGGTTAATAGACCTTCTCAAGTATCGGAAAACAAATGGCTGATACCTTATAGTGGAAATTCCGAAGGATTAGAAGTTCAATTAAAGCATGTTAATCAAGATGTTTTACACGCCATAACGAGCCTACCGGGCAAGGATTCCCTACAAATGTGGTTTCCTAAAATGGAAGTGGACTCCCTTTTAGTACAATTCAAAAAAGGAGATTATGATAAACAATTTTCTATTCGCCCGCGAAAGATAAAAATGGTTGACACCTTAGTTGTATCCGCCGTTCAACGAGGCAACTTAGATTTTAACGATGTATTTAGAATCAAAACAACAACGCCTTTCTCAAAAATCGATTCTACAAAAATATTTATTACCAATAAAGATACAGTAGCTGTGCCTTTTAAAATGATTCAACACCCGTTTCTACAAGAAATCGCCTTAGAGTTCGAAAAGAAGGAACAGGATAAATATAAAATTCAATTATTGCCCGAAGCCATAACCGATTTGTTTGGCAAAAGTAACGACAGCTTAAACTTTATGGTCAGTACCCAGTCCCTTACAGACTATGGCAATTTACTAGTCAATCTTAGCGGTGTAAAACGCTTTCCCGTTATAGTCGAAGTCTTGGATTCCAAAGAAGAGGTTGTGGCCAGTATTATTACCGAAGAAAACACCAAACTCCAATTTGATGTTTTACCTCCTAAAAAATATTTTTTACGGGCTATTTACGACGATAATCGCAATGGAAAATGGGATACAGGCTATTTCTTTGAACGCAAACAGCCCGAAGAAGTTATTTATTACCCTACGGAAATAGATGTTCGCGCCAATTGGGATGTTGATCAAACTTTTAATCTGTCAGAATAAAGGAATCCCCATCACTTAAAAAAGCCAATTTTTTTCTAGCCTGAATCAAATTGGCTTTTTCTAATTTCGCATACAATACAGCTTCACCTGTATGAGGTGGAATGATATACTCTCCCATATAATCCAAAACTTGTGAATGCCCCGAATACTGATTGTTTCCTATATCTGTTCCTACTCGATTCACTCCTATTGCATACGTCATGTTTTCAATGGCACGAGCTTTAAATAGGCTGTCCCAGGCATAAATTCGTTGATCGGGCCAGTTGGCCACATAGAGCAACAAATCATAGGCTTCATCCTGATTTCGAGCGAAAACTGGAAATCTCAAATCATAACACACTAACGGACAAATTTTCCAATCTTTATAGGTTACCACTAATCTTTGTGAACCGGCTGTATATTTTTTTTCTTCCCCCGCTAAGGAAAAAAGATGGCGCTTATCATAAGTTTGATACGTACCATTAGGAAACACAAAAAACATCCGATTGTAATAATTGCCCTTTTCTTTTATAATCATACTACCAGTCAAAGCGATACTTTTCTGCATACACATTTTTTGCATCCAGGACACGGCATGCCCATCCATCACTTCAAAAGCACGTTCCGGATTCATCGTAAAACCCGAAGTAAACATTTCTGGTAAAACCACCAAATCGGTTTCCGCTTCCAATTGCTGGATTTTGGATTCAAAATATCGAAGGTTGGCATCTCGGTTCTCCCAAACCAAAGGTGCCTGAATTAGGGCTACTTTCATTTTTTGTCGTTTCTAACAAAGTTAGGTAAAATAAGCGGATACGCAGATACGCGGATGTGCTGATACGCTGATACGCGGATGGGCGACCCGAGGCGTCAGCCGAACGGGCGAAGCAATGGGCGGATAGGCAGATAGACGAATAAGCCAACAAATTAAAATAATTGCCTTATAATTTGCTGAATCAATTCAGATTTCCCCATAGAATAATAATGTAGTAGTGGCACCCCGCCGTCTAGGAGCTCCCGACTTTGTTGCTTACACCATTCTAGTCCGATTTGGGACACGGCTTGATTATCGACTGCCTTATTGACTTCCTGTACCAAAACTTCTGGAAAATCAACTTTAAATCGATGGGGTATGAGTGTTAATTGTCTTTTCGTGGTAATTGGTTTTAAACCAGGAATTATTGGCACCCCTATTCCTGCAGCTCGACACTTTTCGACAAACTCAAAATACTTTTGGTTGTCAAAAAACATTTGAGTGATGATATAATCTGCACCAGCGTCAACCTTTTGTTTTAAATATCGAATATCTCCATCCAAACTCGGGGCTTCCAAGTGTTTCTCCGGATAAGCACCGACGCCAATACAAAAATTGGTTGCATGACTGTTCTCCAAGTCAGTATCCAAATAAATCCCGTTGTTTAAATCGCTTATTTGGGCTACGAGTTCATTGGCATAGTGGTGTCCCTTACTTTCTGCCCTAAAGTAGGTTTCGTTTTTTATCGCATCCCCGCGCAGCGCCACCACATTTTCAATCCCCAAAAAATCCAAATCAATTAAAAAATTCTCCGTGTCTTCTTTTGTAAAACCACCACACAGTATATGCGGTACCGCGTCAATTTTAAATTTCTCTTGAATGGCTGCACAAATACCAACAGTACCCGGTCTTTTTTTGACAATTTTCTTTTCGAGCAATCCATTTTCCTTTTCCTTATAAATAAATTCTTCTCTATGGTAAGTCACGTCAATAAAGGCCGGTTTAGCCTCTAACAAAGGGGCAATAGTATCGTAAATACACTGTATGTTTTGACCTTTTAAGGGTGGTAAAATTTCGATTGAAAAACGGGCTTTTGTCTGTGCCAATTCAAAATGTTCTGTTACTTTCATTTTTTTATCTTTATAATTAGTGCCTTACCACGGCCGAATTACCGATATCAGGAAATCGGCATAGGCAACTATAGGTTGTTATTTTATAATTCTGTCAGATTAGGTGCTAACCATTTCTCGGCATACTCCAACGTACATTTTCTTCGTTGTGCATAATCCTTTACCTGATCTACTTTGATTTTACCCAGCCCGATGTAACGACTTTGAGGGTGCGCAAAATAATATCCTGAAACCGACGAGGCCGGCCACATAGCTAAATTTTCAGTCAATACGACTCCCGTTCTATTTTCAACATCAAGCAATTTCCAAATCGTTTCCTTTTCAAGATGATCCGGACAAGCAGGATAACCTGGAGCCGGACGAATTCCTTGATATTTTTCTTGAATTAATTGTTCGTTATTCCAACCCTCGTCAGTGGCATAAGCCCAGATTTCCTTTCGAATTTTTGCGTGTAAATATTCGGCAAAGGCTTCTGCAAATCGATCGGCTAATGCTTTAACCATGATAGCCGAATAATCGTCTAATTCAGCTTCATATTTGTGGGCTATTTCATCAACTCCAAATCCAGTTGTTACACAAAACAACCCGATATAATCGGATACACCACTTGCCTTTGGTGCAATAAAATCGGCTAATGACACATTGGGTTTTCCTCTGGATTTTTGAAGTTGTTGACGCAAAAAAAGCAAGGTATCGAGTACATTACCATCTTTATCGTAAATTTCTATATCGTCGTCATTGACCTGATTGGCCTTAAAGATTCCGTAAACTCCCTTTCCCTCTAGGCTGTTATTTTTTTGAATTTCTTGTAACATTTGTTGCGCATCATCCCATAAAATCTGAGCTTGTTCACCGACGACCTTGTCAGTTAAAATCTCTGGATATTTACCGTGCAAATCCCAAGATCTAAAAAAAGGAGACCAGTCAATATAATCGGTTAACTCAGAGATATTTACATCGATATTTTGCACGCCAGTGAAAGTCGGCTTAACCGGCACATTCCCAGTCCAATCCAATTGCAATTTATTTTTTCGTGCATCCGCTATACTTAAAAAATCTTTTTCGCGAGCGCGGTTTAAATATCCCGTTCTCAAATCGGCATATTCCTGTCTAATTTGCAAGGCATAGTCCTGTTTTTTACTGACGAGATTTCCTGCCACTCCAACTGCGCGTGAAGCGTCGTTAACATGGACTACCGAAAAAGAGTATTCGGGCGCGATCTTAACTGCCGTATGCGCTCTAGAGGTTGTTGCTCCGCCAATCATCAACGGAATATCAATTTTTAGACGATCGAGTTCTTTTGCCAAATAAACCATTTCATCGAGTGAAGGTGTAATCAATCCACTTAATCCAATAACATCCACTTTCTGTTCGATTGCTGTTTGAATAATACGCTCCGGACTTACCATGACTCCCAAATCGATAATTTCAAAATTGTTACAACCCAATACTACGGCCACGATATTTTTCCCAATGTCGTGAACATCACCTTTAACCGTTGCCATCAGTATTTTTCCCGACGAACTGGAACTTCCATCCATGGCTTTATCGATAAAAGGCAACAGATAAGCGACGGCTTTTTTCATGACTCGGGCTGATTTCACCACTTGTGGTAGAAACATTTTTCCCGCTCCAAACAAATCACCCACTACACTCATTCCCTCCATCAAATGACCCTCAATAACCTGAATGGGTTTTTCTGCTAATAAACGGGCCTCTTCAACATCTAATTCAATAAACTCATCAATTCCCTTGACCAAGGCATGAGTAATTCGATTTTGCAAACTTTCATTTCTCCATTCTTTGGGAGCTTCTTGATGAGCACTCGATTCGTTTTGATATTGATCGGCAAAATTCAATAGCCGCTCAGTTGCATCTTCTCTACGATCCAACAGCACATCCTCTACTCGCTCCAATAGGTCTTTTGGAATCTCATCATAAACCATCAACATTTCTGGATTGACAATCCCCATCGACAAACCGTGCTGAATACCGTGGTACAAGAAAGCTGCATGCATGGCTTCTCGCACATAATTATTTCCTCTAAATGAAAATGACACATTGCTTATTCCTCCAGATACATTGACATAAGGCAGGTTGGCCCGAATCCATTTTGTAGCCTCGAAAAAATCCAAAGCATTTCTGCGATGCTCCTCCATACCGGTTGCAACGGGAAAAATATTGGGATCAAAAATGATGTCCTCTGCCGCAAATCCAACTTCTTGAACCAAGATATGATACGAACGTTCGCATATCTCAATACGTCGTTGATAGGTATCTGCCTGTCCATCTTCATCAAAAGCCATCACCACTACTGCAGCACCATATCTCCGAATCAGTTTCGCCTGATGTCTAAAAGCTCCCTCACCCTCTTTTAAACTGATGGAATTAACGATGCTTTTTCCTTGTACGACTTTTAGTCCCGCTTCAATGATTTCCCATTTGGAACTATCAATCATAATAGGTACTCTTGAAATATCGGGTTCGGAAGCGATTAAATTCAGGAATTTTGTCATTGCATAAACACCATCCAACATACCCTCGTCCATATTGATGTCGATAATTTGAGCTCCACCATCAACTTGAGCGCGAGCTACATCAAGTGCTTCCTCGTATTTTTCTTGCTGAATCAATCTTAAGAACCGCTTGGATCCCGTAACGTTAGTCCGTTCACCTACATTGACAAACAAGGTTTCCGGTGTTACGATCAAGGGTTCTAAACCCGATAATTTTAAATATTTATTTCCTTTTCTCATTGTCTTTGTTTATTGTTTTGCGTAATCAAACCGCTTTCTATTGTCGCTACGATTAACGGTGGACTTAAATCATGTTCGCTCTTGAAAACGCTCTGGGTTTAAAGTTTTGGGCTGTTTGTGCAATCAAACGAATGTGATCGGGAGTAGTACCGCAGCAACCTCCAACAATATTGACCAAACCGTCTTCAAAATATGCCCGTACTAGAGCTTCCATTTCTTCCGCAGTCTCGTCATATTGCCCAAAGGCATTAGGCAAACCCGCATTGGGATAGGCCGAAATGGCCAAAGGTGTATTTCTAGCTACAATTTTTAAATAAGGATTTAACTGATCGGCACCTAAAGCGCAATTCAATCCAATACTCAAGACTGGAATATGTGAAATGGATATCAAAAAGGCCTCAACGGTTTGACCGGAAAGGGTTCTACCCGAAGCATCGGTAATGGTTCCGCTTACCATAATGGGCACTTCAACAGCACTTTCTTCTTTAACCTCTTCTAAGGCAAATAAGGCTGCTTTAGCGTTAAGTGTATCAAAGATGGTTTCAACGAGAAAAATATCACAGCCGCCATCTAAAAGTCCTTGAGCCTGCTGTTTGTAAGCCAATCTCAAATCATCGAAGCTCACAGCGCGATAACCCGGGTCATTAACATCAGGCGACATACTAGCCGTTCGGTTTGTAGGCCCAATCGCTCCAGCCACATATCTCGGTTTTAAAGGTGTCTTGGCAGTATACTCATCTGCCGCTTTACGCGCTATTCTAGCGGATTCAAAATTCAATTCATAGACCAGATCTTCCATGTGGTAATCAGCCATACCAATTGTCGTGCTCGAAAATGTATTGGTCTCAATGATGTCTGCCCCTACTTCTAAGTACTGTTTATGAATATCAAAAATAGCTTCAGGTTGAGTTAGCGATAACAGATCGTTGTTTCCTTGTAAGGGATAGTCAAAATGAGTAAAGCGCTTACCGCGGTAATCCGCCTCAGAAAATCGATGTTTTTGAATCATGGTCCCCATGGCACCGTCCAAAATCAGGATCCGCGATTCCAAAGCTTTATACAATTGTTCCTGACGACTTGAGCGTTCTTTTTCCATATTATCATCTTTTAATTTTAATAAAAAAGCCCCTTTGGAAGATCCAAAGGGGCTTAAACTAAAGTATTTTTTAAATTACTACTCGTCAACTTTTGGATACAACAAATCGGATATACATCATTATGTACATCATCATCATGGTTCCTCTGTTTGCGTTATATGTTTTCATTCGTTCTTTTACTATGCTAATTCGCCTTATTTAAGTTCCGTAAAAAGAATATTTATTGATTTCCAGATCGAGTTTATCACTCGCTTTACTCCAAAAAAAAAGCCCCTGAATTACAGAGGCTTTAACTTTATATCTGGGTTAGATTTTAAGCAATAGCGACCTCTGCGGAGTTTATCCACATCATCATCATTGCCATATGTAATCTAGTACTTTTCATTATTCTCGTTTGAAAGTTCAAATATATAAAAAAAATAAGACTATTTCCCTTTTTTAACTATTTACAAAATTCGGCGTATTTTTCGTTCAAAAACGATACATAGTAAAGGTCTTTCCTCATTCTATAACTTATTTTTGCTTGCGCATTACTGAGCTGTTTTGTATCCTTAGCCTCTGAAATGATTTGTTTTCTAGTTGATGTAAAGGCTTTAAAAGCCAACTCGTATTCGTTTCTACAAACCAAATTACCCGCTGCGTCCACTTCCTTCATATAGTCCTGATAAGACGGACAATCTTTCCCCAAATAACTCAATACTTTAAACACTTTTGTTTCCGAAGGCAAAAAGGTATTCTGTGTTAGAGAAACCATATAATCTTCACCAGAAACTTTCACAAAAGCATAAGTGTACAGATAGGCATTTCGATCATAAACCGAATACCCATAGGTAGTAAAATTACCGTCCATTAATAGCGGTAGGAATACGGTAAAAGTTGTTTTAATTTCAAAATCATCGAAATTCAAACTAGCGACCTTGATGTTGTGCAGTTCCAAAAAAGAATTACCGCTCTTATTTATAAAATTAACTTTTTTTACAAGATTTACATCGTACTCTTTAAAATCTTTTTCACCCGTTGCCTTAAACTTTACATTCTGCACAATCAGACCCGAATTATGCATCATATTAATGTCTTTAAAATCGGAAAACATTTTTGAAAAAAAATTACCAGTATTGTGATATTTTGCAATACCACTCTGTACGGTACCGTCTTGAAAAGTAATAACAACAGGGCCTGCAACTTTATGCTGGTCAACATAGCGGAACTGCGCTTGCAAGTGTGTACAAAAAAACAATACACAGACTAAAATAAGGTTTCTCATAAAATACTTATAATACTAAAAAAATAGTTCCGTTTTAAAATTAAAAAAATAAGTTGTTTTTACTGACACAATTCCCCGTATTTACCCTCCAAAAAGTCGATATAATACAAATCTTTCATCTTACTCAAACGCAAATTACCCTGCGCCTTATAGATTTCTTTTTTCTTTACTAGGGCCGCGATTTCCTCTTTGGTATTGTTTTTAAATACCTTAAAAGCCTCCTTATATTCCTTTCTGAAAATCAAATCTCCCTTTGCATCTACAGCTTTCATATACTTTTGATACGCTGGACAATCTTTCCCCACATATTCCAAGACTTTAAATATTTTGGTGTCCGAAGGCAATAAAGTATTTTGCGTTAAGGAAACAATATAATCCTCTCCAATAACTTTCACAAAGGCATAGGTGTACATATACATTCCGCGATTGTAAAACTCATATCCATAGGTTTCGAAAAGACCTTTCTTCATTTGCGTTAAAAACATAGTTACCGTTTTTTTTACCTTAAAAGTATCCAAATCCAAGCTGGCTACGTTAAGTCGAAAATATTCCATAAAGGGACTACCATCGGTATATATAAAGTTTACTTTTTCAATCAGGTTTGAGTTCAATACTGTAAATTCATCCGTTCCCTCTTCCTTAAACTTAATGGTTTCCGAAACTAAGTTGGCATTGCTCATCGCATTCCTGTCATTTTGCATGCTCAGTCCTCTCAAGACAAAATCATTCGCCTTGTTATTCTTAGCGATACCCGAAATCACTGTACCGTCCATAAAAGTAATTTTAGCCGGACCCGATTCTTGATTGACTTTTAGGTGCATAAATTGGGCTTGTGCTTGACAATAAAAAAACAATAACAATAAAGTAATTTTTTTCATATAAAAAAGTTGCGTTTAAAATAGACCAAAAAATCTGCTGTTCTTTGGTTGTCAAATATAATATATTAGAACCCCTAAATCCTAATTTTATCTTAACGCAATTAACTTTTCAAAGTAGTTATTCGTCACGACATTAATTAATTCGCTAAAAAGAACGAAGTTAACAACTTATAAATAATCTATTATGTCATTTTGTGCGTTTTTTGTCATTTTTAAAAAACCCTGATTCGAAACAACCCAGCACACACCAATTCACTTTATCAAAACGAGCCTATCCTTACCATTAAATATCCCTTTATAAAACAAAAAAAGCGAAGACCGCAGTCTTCGCTTTTTACATATAACAAACTGTTTTACCTATTTAAAACTAGCTTTTAGGTATTCTCTATTCATACGAGCGATGTTTTCCAAAGAAATTCCTTTCGGGCATTCTACTTCACAAGCGCCGGTATTGGTACAGTTACCAAAACCTTCGTGATCCATTTGCTCTACCATGTTTAACACACGTTCTGTAGCTTCAACACGTCCTTGTGGTAACAAAGCGAATTGAGAAACTTTTGCAGAAACGAACAACATAGCCGAAGAGTTTTTACAAGTAGCCACACAAGCCCCACAACCAATACAAGTAGCCGCATCAAAAGCGCGATCGGCATCGTGTTTAGGAATAGGAATATTGTTAGCATCTTGCGTATTCCCCGAAGTATTTACAGAAATAAATCCACCTGCATGTTGAATTCTATCGAAAGAAGTTCTATCTACAACTAAATCTTTGATTACTGGAAACGCTTTGGCTCTAAATGGTTCGATGTAAATCGTGTCTCCATCTTTAAACTTTCTCATGTGCAACTGACAAGTGGTGATACCACGGTCTGGTCCATGAGCTTCTCCGTTGATAAACAACGAGCACATACCGCAGATTCCCTCACGACAATCGTGATCAAAAGCTACAGCATCGTCGCCTTTCTCTACTAATTGGTTGTTTAAAACATCCAACATTTCCAAGAAAGACATATCAGGTTCAATTCCGCTGATTTTATAATCAACCATCTGACCCTTATCTTGGGCGTTTTTCTGACGCCATATTTTTAAAGTAAGATTCATATATCGAATTTTTACAGTGAATACTGATCTAAAAGAGATCTAATACTCAATATTATTTATAACTACGAGTTACCAATTTAATGTTTTCATAAACCAAGTCTTCTTTATGAAGTACTGATTCACTTGGATTGCCTTTGTATTCCCAAGCAGCTACGTATGCGAAATTTTCATCGTCACGTTTCGCTTCACCATCCTCAGTTTGGTGTTCCTCACGGAAGTGTCCACCACAAGATTCCTCTCTGTGTAAGGCATCTTTAGCAAACAATTCTCCTAGTTCTAAGAAATCGGCTACTCTTAATGCTTTTTCCAATTCTTGGTTAAAGCTGTCTGCACTACCCGATACTCTAACATCTTTGTAAAATTCTTCTCTTAAAACAGCAATCTCGCTCATCGCTTCGGTTAAACCGTTAGCATTACGAGCCATACCTACCTTATCCCACATGATTTTCCCTAATTTCTTATGGAAATAATCTACAGAATGCGTTCCTTTATTATTCATCAAGTGATCAATCATACCGGTAACGTTTTTCTCAGCTTCTACAAACTCAGGAAGGTCTGTTGGAATTTCCCCCGTACGAATATCTTGAGATAAATAATCACCGATAGTGTAAGGCAATACGAAATATCCATCACCCAAACCTTGCATCAAAGCAGATGCCCCTAAACGGTTTGCTCCGTGATCCGAGAAGTTTGCTTCTCCGATACAGTAACATCCCTCAATAGTTGTCATCAAGTTATAATCCACCCAGATACCACCCATCGTATAGTGAACTGCTGGATAAATCATCATCGGTGTAACATATGGATCCTCATCAACGATTTTCTCATACATTTGGAATAGGTTTCCATATTTATTCTCAACTAAATCACGACCCAATTTGTAAACCAATTTGGCATCGTTTTCATCTAAATGCTGAATTCTCGCCTGCTCTTTCCCATAACGTTCAATAGCAGAAGCAAAATCCAAATAAACAGCTTCTCCAGTAGCGTTAACACCATAACCCGCATCACAACGCTCTTTAGCAGCACGAGACGCCACGTCACGAGGCACTAAGTTACCAAAAGAAGGATATCTTCTTTCTAAATAATAATCTCTATCCCCTTCAGCGATTTGAGTTGGTTTTAATTTCCCCTCTCTAATTGCCAAGGCATCTTCTTTTTTCTTTGGAACCCAAATACGTCCATCGTTACGCAGCGATTCCGACATCAAAGTTAATTTTGACTGATGGTCTCCTGTAACGGGGATACATGTTGGGTGAATTTGTGTATAACAAGGGTTTGCGAAGTAAGCACCTCTTTTATGTGCTTTCCAAGCAGCTGTAGCATTAGACCCCATAGCATTGGTAGATAAAAAGAATACGTTTCCGTAACCACCAGTAGCAATAACTACGGCGTGAGCAGAATGACGTTCAATTTTACCACTAATCAAGTTACGAGCAATAATTCCTCTTGCTTTACCGTCAACAACCACGATATCTAACATTTCGTGACGGTTGTACATTTTTATCTTACCACGACCAATTTGACGGTTCATAGCAGAATATGCTCCTAAAAGCAATTGTTGTCCGGTTTGCCCTTTAGCATAAAAAGTACGAGAAACTTGTACACCACCAAAAGAACGGTTGTCTAAAAGACCCCCATAATCACGAGCAAAAGGAACCCCTTGAGCCACACATTGGTCGATAATGTTTTCCGAAACTTCTGCTAAACGGTGTACGTTTGCCTCACGGGCTCTATAATCTCCCCCTTTTACGGTATCGTAGAACAATCTATGAACCGAATCCCCATCACCTTGATAGTTTTTCGAAGCATTTATCCCCCCTTGAGCCGCAATAGAGTGCGCGCGTCTTGGTGAATCTTGATAACAGAAAGCTTTTACGTTATATCCTAACTCAGCTAATGTCGCAGCAGCAGAACCTCCTGCCAAACCAGTACCCACGATGATGACATCGATATTACGTTTGTTTGCAGGGTTTACTAAACTGATGTGATCTTTATATTCTGACCATTTCTTATCGATAGGTCCATTTGGAATCTTTGAATCTAATTTCATAATCAATTGTTTTATGACTACTTAATAAAATGAATGTAAATTGGAATAATCGCAAATAGTAAAGGAACAATAATAGCGAACCCTACACCTGTAGCTGAAATTAAACCATTATATCTAGGATTATTTGCCCCTAGAGACTGGAAAGCACTTTTAAATCCATGCATTAAGTGGAAGGCTAAAACAAACATTGAAAACACATAAAAAACAGTAAATGCTAAACCGTATTTAGGATCTTTAAAAAACGCTACAGTAATGGTGTGTAAATCTTTATATCCTTGTGCAATCTTAACCTTAGCTGTAGGATCAAAAAACTCTGTTTTGTTTTTGATTTCTACACCATCTTTAGGCAAATATCCTCCTTGCGTAGTTACATAAAAATCTTGTGCCATTCCCGGTTGTACCTCGATGGTTGTAGTTTGCAAAGGCATTTCTGAAAAATGCATCTTTGCCCAAAAATTTACCATGTGGGTAGCGATGAATACCAAGATTAACGTTCCCAAAACTGCCATGTTTCTTGACTGCCATGCACTGTTTGAAGCCGCATTGTTTTTAGCGTAACCAATTGGTCTTGCTTTTTTGTTTTGGATTGTCAATAAAATTCCATCGATAGCGTGGAATAAAATTGAAATGTACGTTACGTAAGAAAGAATTTTTACTGCTGGATTGGAAGTCATGAACAAGGCATACTCGTTGAATTGTAACTGAGTACCAAAGATCAACTGAAGGTTACCTGCTAAGTGACCTACCAAAAACACGCATAAAAATAAACCCGTAAGAGCCATCCAGTATTTCTTACCGATTGACGACTTTAAAAGTGCAGATTTTGCCATAGTGTAATTTTAATAGTTTTCGTGAAAAAAATCAAAACAAAAATACAGTTAAATCCACACACTTACAAAGGCGCTCATTTATTTATATTCGGTATAAACAAGCTGAAAGCCCCATATTTTATTGGAAAAAAAACTTTTTAATAATAAAAAAAGTAAAAATGTTAACGAAAATTTAAAAAAAACTAAAATGTTTTAGTTATTTCTTTATCTGTAACGATAATATAATCCGCTTTTCCCAAATGTTCTTTGTCTAACTTGGAAAGATCCCCTTGAGATACCGTAGCAATGGTTAACACCTTTAAATCAGGACTATACTTGTTTAAATACCAGTTAATTCCTTCAAAATTATCGCTGTGATAACTACCGTTAAAATGTAAAAACAAGCTGTTAGGAAGGTGGTTCAACTGTATAAAATAGGCCATAGTAGCGTCTTTAATAGCCTGTGCTTTGGGTAAATTATCATTTGCATGATCCTCAAACATTTCCATCATTTTCAGATAACCCGGCAAATTTTTATCATACGGAAAGGGCAGAGGAGCCACCCATTTCTTCTCTTCAGTTGTTAATAACTCCAAAGATTCAACACCCTCCTTAAACACCTTACTCGCATACCTACGCGGGACATTTGTCGCAATAAAACGAAGCTGTTTGGCTTTGGCTAAATCAACCAACGGCTTATAGTCTGTTTTATAATTATTCCACAAACGTACCAGGGTATCCATCCCTTTCTGATCAACTTCTCCATTTAAATATTTATTTAAACCGATCTGATTATCCGCTTCAAACATTTCTGCCCCCAAAATCAAGGAGCGTTGATTAACTAAATTCTGAGTCATCTTTAATTGCAACCAATGCACTATGGAGTTGTCGTGATACTCTCCAAAAAGCACTACATCCTTTTGCGAGGCTTGCTTTACCAGTTTTTTATAAGTGGTTTGCTTTCCGTTTTTGGAATAAATAACGAAGGGAATCGCTTCTTGTGCCATTAACAAAAAGGGACTAAAAACCAGAAAAAAGAAAATTATATAAAATTTCATAAAGGTAAATTTGTTGTTCGAAAACCGTGTTTTTCTTCGCTTTTTTTCATCCGATAAACTGCAAAGCGTTCGCCAGCGAACAGCAGGATTGCCACATATTTCCAGCTGTTTTAAAAGCTTATTAGAAGAAAAGTCAGTAACTTTGAAAAACAACGTAAGAATTAAAGTTCAAAACTATGAAATATAAACAAATCGACCGTAATTTATTCATTAAAAACAGAAAAAAATTCACCTCAGCTATGTCCGCCAACAGCATAGCCGTGTTCAATTCTAATGATATTTACCCGGTAAGTGCCGACAGCACTTTACCGTTCGCACAACACCGCGATATTTTCTATTTATCCGGCGTTGACCAAGAGGAATCGATACTCGTTTTATTTCCCGATGCCCCTTTTGAACATCAGAGAGAAATTCTTTTTGTAACAGAAACCAACGACCATATAGCGGTTTGGGAAGGCGCCAAACTAACCCAAGAACAAGCCTTTGAAGTATCGGGAATCAAAACGGTTTATTGGGTACAGGATTTTCAAAAAATTTTAAAAGAATTGATGGCTTATGCCGATACGATTTATATCAATACCAACGAACATTATCGCGCTGCCGTAGAAACACAAACACGTGAAGATCGTTTTATTAAATGGTGGAAAGAAACCTATCCAGCCCACCGTGTAGCTAAAAGCAACCCTATACTTCAAAAAATTCGATCGATAAAAGAACCCGAAGAAATAGCCTTAATCCAACATGCTTGCGACATCACTGAAAAGGGATTTCGCCGTATTTTACCATTCGTCAAACCGGGTGTTTGGGAATACGAAATCGAAGCCGAATTGATACATGAGTTTATTAGAAACCGTTCTAAAGGGTTTGCCTATACTCCCATTATAGCTTCTGGGAACAACAGCAATGTATTGCATTATATAGAGAACAACCAGCAATGTTTAGCGGGAGACCTTATTTTGTTTGATACCGCTGCAGAATACGCCAATTACTCCAGCGATTTGTCGAGAACGATTCCCGTAAACGGAAAGTATAGCCCCCGCCAACGCCAAGTTTACGACGCAGTATTGCGCGTAAAAAACAAAGCAACCAAAATGCTGGTACCAGGCACACTATGGAGAGATTATCATACAGAAGTAGGCAAAATCATGACTTCTGAATTACTTGATTTAGGTCTTTTAGATCGTGCTGATATACAAAATGAAGACCCGGCTTGGCCCGCCTATAAAAAATATTTTATGCACGGTACCTCACACCATATGGGTCTCGATACTCACGATTACGGACTGCTTCACTTACCCATGGAAGCCAATATGGTTTTTACAGTAGAACCTGGAATTTATATACCCGAAGAAGGTTTTGGCGTCCGAATTGAAGACAATGTGGTGATTCAACCCAACGGAGATCCAATCAACCTTATGAAAAACATACCAATACTAGCGGAAGAAATTGAGGATTTAATGAATTAGGATACTGTGATTAGTAAACAGTGACCAAGGAATATTCCATATTCTAGTCACTGTTTACTATTCTCTGATTACATACTCTTTATCTTGATTAACGACCGCTATGTACTGATTACTACTTACCGTTTTCCTACCCACAATCACTGCTTACGAAAAACCGCTTGAGCTACTTTGACCCCATCCATGGCAGCCGAGATAATACCACCTGCATAACCAGCACCTTCCGCACAGGGAAACAATCCTTTGACTTGAACATGCTCTAGAGTAGTTTCATCTCTAGGAATACGAACCGGTGATGAAGTTCTACTTTCCGTTGCTACGACTACTGCCTCTTCGGTATAATAACCACGCATTTTATTTCCAAATGACACCAATCCCTGCTGTAAAGCAATACGTACTTCTTTAGTCAATACTTGATCCAATAAATTGGGTGTAATTCCTGGTAAATAAGAACAATCCGGTAATGAGGTGGACATTTTTCCATTGACAAAATCGGTCATGCGCTGTGCCGGTGCCTTTAACTTACCACCACCTGCCGTCCAAGCTCTTTTTTCAATTAATTGTTGAAATTCCATAGCAGCCAAAGGACCCGTAAATCCGTATTGCGCAAAATCCTTTTCATCAACGGTCACCACCATACCCGAATTGGCATAAAGCCCATCGCGTTTGGATGGCGACCAACCGTTAACAACCAATTCTCCTTCATCTGTACTCGCCGGGGCAATAATACCCCCAGGACACATACAAAAGGAAAAAACACCACGTCCCGCTTCTTGGCTCACCAAGGAATAGGAGGCAGCAGGCAGTAATGGATTACGCGATTCCCCTATACCGCAATGATACTGCACTTGATCGATAAGCGCTTGCGGATGCTCGATACGAACACCTAATGCAAAAGGTTTCGCTTCGATATATACTTTTTTTTCCGCCAACATTCTAAAAATATCCCTTGCAGAATGTCCTGTTGCGAGGATTAATTTATCTGTCTTGATTTTGATTTCATCATTTAAGGTAATTCCCTTTATTTGATCGTTTTCAATTTGAATATCGGTCAATTTGGTATCAAACAAGACTTCCCCGCCGCATTCGATAATACCTTTTCGCATGTTGGCAATAATGGCGGGCAATTTATTAGTTCCTATATGCGGATGTGCTTCTTGTAAAATACTTTCTGACGCACCAAAATAGTGAAACCACTGTAAACTCTTAATAATATTACCGCGTTTAGTCGAACGGGTATAGAGTTTTCCATCCGAATACGTTCCTGCACCACCTTCTCCATAACAATAGTTTGATTCCGGATTGACAACACCTTCTTTATTCATGGCTGCCAAATCGCGACGACGGCTTTGCACATCTTTTCCTCGTTCAAGAATAATCGGTTTTATCCCCAATTCAATCAATTCTAAAGCGGCAAACAATCCAGCAGGTCCAGCACCAGCAATATACACAGGTTGTGCATTACTAACGTTTTGCAGGTTGGGTGAAAAAGCAAAAGCATCTACAAAAACTTCATCTACAAATACATTAATCTGTAATTGCAATACGATATTTCTAGATCGAGCATCCAAGGAGGAACGAATAATCTGATAAGCATTGATTTTATTTATAGGAGCCTTAACTGCCTGAGCAATTCGCGCTTTAAGTATTATTTCGTCTGCAGCTTCTGCTGGTGGTATTCGCAAGGTGATATTCTGAGCCATTATAAAGGAATGATTGACTGCAAAAGTAAGTTTTTTTTATGCCAAAAGAAATATTTATACTTAATGCGTGAGGGATAGCAGCGATATCCTTTTGTGCAGCAAGGCGAAACAAAAGATAAAGCGCATAGCCCGCCCCTTTGAGGTATGTTAAAAAATAAAAACTAGCGGTTATCTTCGAAGCTTTTTTATATAAATTGTATTTTTGCATTTAACTCTCGCTCCGGATGACAACAAAACAGATTACTCACAAAAACACCACACTGTCTTTTACCGAGGGTGGCAAGGGCAACGCATTGGTGTTTTTACATGGCTTTTTGGAAAATTCATCGATGTGGGACGCCTGTATGCGTCATTTCGAGTCGAAGTACCGCATTATCGCCATCGACTTACTCGGACACGGACAATCGGGTTGCACGGGTTATGTTCACAGCATGGAGGATATGGCTGATGCTGTATTTGCCATAATAACCGAATTAAAAATTCGCAAAGTGACCTTGATTGGTCATTCAATGGGCGGTTATGTTGCTTTGGCCTTTGCGGAATTGTATCCAGACTGTGTTCGGAGTATGGCATTAGTAGCGTCTACCTCACGCGCCGATAGCGAAGCACGCCAAGTCAATCGAGATCGCGCCATAGAATTAGTTAAAAAAAACAGCCCCATTTTCGTGACCATGTCGATTAGCAATCTCTTTGGAGCATCGGCACAAAAAGCATTTCCTACCGAAATTGAACAAATTAAACGCGAGGCTTTGCAAACATCCAAACAAGGTATGATTGCAGCATTGGAAGGGATGAAAACACGTCCAGATCGCGAGGTTATCTTTCATTTTGCACCTTATCCGATTCTATTAATCTTAGGAAAAAAAGACACCGTTATCCCATACGAAGAAGCTCTTGACCAAGTTGAAGGAAGTCCCGTACAATTAGTAAGTACCTCAGGTGGACACATGGTCCATATCGAAAACGAAGCAGAATTACTCGATATTTTAGGAAGGTTTTTTAGGCTAAAATAATTTGGAAACCTATATTTTTTTTCGCCTATACGCCTATACGCCTATACGCCCATCAGCGTATAGGCGTATCAGCGTATCAGCTCTTCTATAAAACTGGTGTCTGGATTTAAGATAACATTAATCAACGATACCAATTCTGTTCTAAATTCCGCCAACACCTCAGTTGTGATTACCTGATCCACATCTCGTCCTTGTCGTACGCCAAAAAACAAGAAACCTTCCTTGCGGTTTTTAAACGAATAGATTCCCGCCTCTAAGGCCCTACCTGCCGCTTCTTCTTCAAACATCAACGCATAACACAAGAGCTGTATAATTTTATCGTTTTTGAGTTCGGTCGTTAGTCCCTCCCAATTTTTTAAACGCAATTGATTAGACTCTACTTTTCCCGATTTATAGTCAATAACGCGTATAGCATCATTTCTAATTTCGATACGATCGACATAACCAAACAGGTTAACCGGATAAGGCAAGCGCTGATCGACCAATTGGTATTCCAGCAAACGCTCCAATTCCAAAATTTGCACTATGTCGCCGTTTAGAAGGTTTTTTCGTTCTTCCATTAAAAAGTGATAAACATTTCGTTTGGCCACTTCAAAAGCGAGCAAGTTTTTTCCCAATTTATCTTTATTACTACTGTATTCCTTTTCGAATTCCACTTCGACCACAGCATCGGATCGTTTTTGCAATTCATCTAAATCACTTACCGTCAAAACCCGCCCAACCAACGGCTTATAAAGTTCTTCCAAGGCATTATGTATAATCGTACCCAAGGTATTCAGAGCCACACTTTCCTCTACTTCATCGACTTCCCGTATTCTCAATACGCGTTGCAGATAAAATTGTATGGGATTGCGCAAGTAGTTAGTCAAGGCCGAAGGCGAAAAACCGCGTCCTGAAGCAATCTCTTCTAGTTTCGCCTGCAATTGCAACGATTTAGGTACTTCGATAGGCTGGTAGGCTTTTTCAGGAAGAAACGCCGAATAAGTCACCAGTTCCAAATGATGATTGGGTCTTTTTTCAATTTCCAATTGCGTAATAAATCGACTTCGCTCACCGGCATCCAAGCCCTCTGCCTCCGAATTATACAACAGATAAACCTTTTTAGCACGCAACAAGAGGTGATAAAAGTGATAACTGTAAATCGCATCTTTTTCTTTATAGGTAGGCAAACCTAATTCGCGTTTTACATCATAAGGAATAAACGAATTTTGAGATTTTCCTGCTGGAAATTTACCCTCGTTTACTGAAGTAATAATTACGGTATCAAAATCCAACACCCGACTTTCCAATACGCCCATAATTTGCAAGCCTTTTAAGGGCTCGCCCTCAAATGACACTTCGGCTAAATCAATAACCTGTTTGTATATGGCATAGACGTTTTCTATGGTATCCATCGTTGGATATTTCTCACAATAGTTGATCAATTTATTGATCAATTGAAACATTGAATAGAGAAAAGTTTTTACTACTTTATCTTCATCCGCATCCGTTGATAATCTGTTTTTGATTTCTGAAACAATCGCCGACAATAATCGCAATACGTCCAAAGGAGTCGTTTCCCATTTGGTCAATACCATATCTCGCAAGATATTGGGCTCTGCATTAAAGGCTTTTAAGCTGTCCATACTAAAAAAGGTAAGATTCCCTTCGTGTATATTTCTAATCGTGGTACCTGCATCCACATAAGGTTCCATCATCGGATTGCTCAAAACATCCAATACTTCCTTGTGGTATAGCGTATAATTTGTTGCATCACGCCGCAGAGCATTAAGATGCATTTTAAACAATTTAGAAATCAATATCTGAACCGGATTACTTCGTCCGTCGTAACCCATGGTAATATTCAAAGCATCCACTTCTACCGGTAAGGAATATAAAACAGGCATTAACAGATTCTCTTCACCCAAGACCAAAGCCACTTGATTAAGGCTTTGATTTTCACTTTTAATCTTTTCGATTATTTTACCAGCGATTCGAGCTTGCCCAACGGTTTTTGGTGTTTTAATGACTTGTATGGTCTTTTCATCACTAAAATCGGTAACAATCCAATCCATAGGATGTGTACGATAATACTTCCAATCGCGTTTTATTCTTCGCAAAAACAAACCGGCATCGTGGTAAGGATCGTCCAAAAAAACGGCATCAATATCCCAAAAAACTTTAGCACATCCTTTTTCTAAAAACGACTGAATAATTACTTCTTCAGCGGCATTTAGTGCATTAAATCCAGCGAAGTACATCTTTTTCGTTCCGAGTTGGGAGGTAAATTCTGCAGACTTATCAACAGCTAGGCGGTATATTAAACCCTGATACCCCACTTTTTTATCGGATAGGTATTTAAAGAAGGCGTGGTAATACACCGGCATCATCTCCCAAAATTCCAAATAATTTTGAATCATTGTGGTTCGTTTTTCCAAATCCAACGACCAATGTTTGATGTCTTCGATATCTTTTAAATAGGAAAAAACGCGATCGGGATTTAGTAAGTAGCGGTCGATTTCATTAAAATCTTGCAATAACATTTTGGCCCAATTGGCAAATTGCTCGAAGGGTTGCACTTTTTCGGGAGTAACAACGGTTCTATAGACTTCATAGAACTCAAATACGAGTTCTATCGAGTCTAGAGTTCGTATTCCAGATATGTCTTGAACCAATTCCTCTACACTGATGATTTCAGGAGCAAAAAGGCTTTTTGGGTATTGCTTTTTTAAGGCCTCTAACAAAAAAACCTTGGCTCTTTTATTGGGCAAAACAACGATTAAGTCATCTAATGAATTGGGAAAATCGGTTTTGATTTCCACGCTTAATTTATCTAAAAACCTCATCTTGTTCATATAATATTGGCGTTTCGAAAAAATCTGAAGATTTGATTTTTCCATGGAATTTTTTACTGCTCACGGAATTTTAAAAGAGAATATACTTTTATGTAGTCCATATACTGTGGCATAAATATATAAAAAAACGCCTCGATTTCTCGAGGCGTTTTCAATTATTTAAAAAGGATGATTATTTTTCTAATACAACCTCTACACGTCTATTAATCTCTCTACCTTTAACAGTTTTGTTAGATTCAATTGGTTTAGAAGATCCGAAACCTTTAGATGATAATCTAGAAGCATCAATACCTTTTTCAATTAAATAAACTTTTACTGCATTAGCTCTGTTTTCAGATAATGGCAAGTTGATTTTATCAGAACCAGTACTATCAGTGTGTCCTTCAATGCTAAATTTAGCCGTTGGGTACTCTCTCATGATTTTAGCCATGTTGTCAAGAACTGGGAATGTTTTTTCTTGGAAAGTAAATTTACCAGTATTGAACAAGATCGTTTTACCGTAGTCGTTCAACTGTTTCATTTGCTCTTCTTTGATTTCTGGACATCCGTTGTTAGAAGCAGGACCTGCAACATCTGGACATTTGTCTAAATGATCTGGAACTCCGTCTCCGTCTCTATCTGGCCAAGGACAACCTTTGTTTTCTTTAGGACCCTTAACTTCAGGACATTCGTCTTTATGATCTGGTACTCCGTCTCCGTCAGTATCAGGACATCCTTTGAATTCTGCTAAACCAGCAACATCTGGACATTCGTCTAAATGGTCAGGGATTCCGTCTCCATCAGTATCAGGACATCCTTTGAATTCTGCTAAACCAGCAACATCTGGACATTCGTCTAAATGATCAGGGATTCCGTCTCCATCAGTATCAGGACATCCGTTGAATTCTTTAAGACCAGCAACTTCTGGACATTCGTCATATTTATCTAAGATTCCATCTCCGTCTGTATCTTTTCCACCAAATTGGAATTTAATACCTGCGAAATGTTGCATATGCGAAGCAATATCAACATTTGGAGTTCTTGTATCATCAAATGAATGTTTGTACGTAGATTGAACAGTTAATGCTAAGTTTTCAGTAAACCAAAAGTTCAAACCTAAACCTCCATTTACAGTACCTGCACTAGCATCTCCCATAAAAGTGTATCCCCCACCAACTAATAAGAATGGGTCAACTACTTTAAATTTCAATAAATCTTTGAAGCTATACTTAACTTCTGCATCAATACCATAATAAGTTAAATCGCCTGGATTATAGATTTGGTAGTTTTCTTCTTCCGCTTTAATAAACTTATCAATCTTATTTACAGATCCTGTGATTCCAAAGGAGAAACCGTCTCCTAAGTATCTTGCTACGTTCAAGTAAGATACAGACGGAAGGATATTCCACTGGTCTTTAACGTTGAAGTAACCTCCTAATCTGTTAGAGAAGTTGTTTGTTGTACTAATTTTAGTATCAACAGCATTGGCTCCGATAGTCACCGCCCATGGGTGATCCGCATTCTGAGCGTTTGAGGTTAACCCCGCGCAAAGAAGTGCTGCCGCAAATAATTTGTTGAGATGTTTCATAACTTTTTTTATTTATTTACTGTACGTAATAATATCTAGCAAAAATAAGACCTTAATTGTTATCTACAAAAAAATTCTTAACAATTATCTCTTTTTCCTACTAAAATTGTCTTTATTTTATAATATTAAGCTGTTTTCCTACTTCTGTAAACGCCTGAATAGCTTTATCTAAGTGATCTTGCGTATGTGCTGCGGATAATTGAACGCGAATTCTCGCCTTTCCTTTGGGAACAACGGGAAAAAAGAAGCCCGTTACATAGATTCCCTTTTTAAGCAATTCTTCAGCCATCAGTTGCGCGAGTTTTGCATCGTATAACATAACCGGAACTATAGCAGAATCGCCATCAATAAATTCCAAGCCTGCTTTTTTGATACCCGCTTTAAAATAATTGGTATTCCATTCCAATTTATCTCTTAAAGAATTATCTCTTTTCAATACCTCAAATACTTTAAGCGAAGCTCCTACGATTGCAGGCGCCAACGAATTTGAAAACAAATACGGTCTGGAACGCTGTCTTAAGATTTCGATAATTTCTTTTTTGGCGGTAGTATAACCTCCCATTGCTCCACCTAAGGCTTTACCCAAGGTACCGGTAATAATATCTACTCTACCCATAACACCTTTAGCTTCCAAAGTACCTTTGCCTGTGGCTCCGATAAAACCGGCAGCATGACATTCGTCAACCATCACCAAGGCATCGTATTTATCTGCTAAATCACATATTTTATCCAATGGCGCTACTAATCCGTCCATCGAAAACACCCCATCGGTAACGATGATTTTAAAGCGATGTCCCGCCTCATTGGCTTGAATCAATTGTTGCTCCAAGTCGTTCATATCGTTATTTTCATAACGGTAACGCGCTGCTTTACACAAACGAACACCATCGATAATCGACGCGTGATTTAGACTATCGGAAATGATGGCATCTTCTGCGCCTAATAAGGGTTCAAAAACACCTCCATTAGCATCAAAAGCCGCGGCATATAAAATGGTATCCTCTGTTCCATAAAATTCAGCTATGGTTTTTTCCAGTTGTTTGTGGATATCTTGAGTTCCACAAATGAACCGAACAGACGACATCCCAAATCCATGACTGTCCAACGTATCTTTAGCAGCTTGAACTACTTCCGGGTGCGATGAAAGTCCCAAATAATTATTGGCACAAAAATTTAAAACAGTTTCTCCTGTTGAAATGGTAATCTCTGCTCCTTGCGGAGAGGTGATGATACGCTCTTTTTTAAACAATCCATTTTCTTCAATAGCTTGAAGCTCTTCTTGTAAATGGTCTTTAATCTTTCCGTACATATTTATGAATATTTATGTTTCAAAATTACTATGGCAAATGTACCATATTTATGTGATCTCCTGTATATAGGATTATTTTTTTAACCACTTCATAGCCCATATCCTCTAGCGCGAGCTGGTATTCACGCACTTGTTTGACATGGCTATCTTCTGCTTTTCCAGTTTTATAATCCAATAAATAAGCTTGATTCCCTCTAATCGTTACCCGGTCTGGCTTGATATTCTTAAAGGTAGCACTAAAAATAGTACGTTCATTAAAAACCAACCCATTTTCTGCAAAATACAATTCTAATTCGGGATTAAAAACAATGCTTTCAATCAATTCTTTAAAATTCAAGCGCTGGCTATCCGTAATTAATCCTATTTCCAAACTTTTCCTTAAGGCTTCATCGACGTCTTTAGTCGTATAAATATAGGACATCATTTGATGCAATATATTTCCATACTCAATGGCTTTCTGGCTCTCTGAATCCCACATCAGGGCTTCGCGTTGTGCAATTTTTATCGATTTAAAATCCATTAATTGATCTACTGCACGAATGGTTTTATTGATATTTTTAGACTGCACACCCTGATCAAGTGAGGATTTCGAAATCTTAACTGGCTCGCCAAAATCGTAACTATAACCTTCGTCGGTATAAACCCCTCCTTTAATCAAAAACTCCAGAAAGAATTTGGACATATTATTCGACAATTCCCCTTTACTGTTAATGTTTTTTGACGATATAATATACAACTGTTCTTCAGCACGAGTTAAGGCAACATACAATACATTGACATTGTCTAATAATTCTTCCTGCTGTTTTTCTTCATATAACTGTTCTGCCCAAGCACCATATTCGGCAACTTCTTTTTTCGAATCAACTAAGGCTTTGGGCAAATCCAATCCTTCTTCATTCAAATCCAACCACAATTTATTGCGCGAAGGACGCGAATAGTCCTCTTCTGCAAAAGGAAAAATAACCACTGGAAACTCCAATCCCTTAGATTTATGAATGGTCATGATACGAACCGCATCTACACCTTCCGGAGTTGGAATACTAAATTTTTGTCCGTTGTTTTCCCAGAAATACAAAAAGTCGGCTATACTGTATTGACTCTTTATAGTACGTTCTAAAACCAAATCCAAAAAATACAACACATAGGATATCGAACTCTTATCTTGCAAAAAGGCTCTTACGATATCTTCAACGGCTTCGTATAGGGATTTTTTTCTACAGGCATTAAAGGAAATCACAACACCTTTAGTAGCCAACCAATTTTCGAGTTCACTTTCGACATACAAAGCCAATCCCTCCGCTACAAAATCATGTATAGGATATCCGTCGGCTTGTTTGGACGCAACATAATATAACATCAAAGCTTTGGATTCCTTATCGCGGTCGTTTTTTAGAAAACGCAAGACCTGAATGATTAGACGTACTTCCGTAGCATTGTCTATCAATAGCGAATCCGACGATAATATGGGCACTTCTTGCTCTGTCAAGTAATTAGCCAAAGCCACGCCTGCTGAACGTTTACGCGTTAAGACCACGATATCGCGGTACTCAAAGCCTTGTGCTATTACTTTTTTAATGGTCTCCAAAGTCGCTTTTACATGCAACTCTTCCTTGGTTTCCAATTCGTCTTCCGATTCAGGTTTAGGTAAAAACTGTATGTTTACATAACCTCCTGTTTTAGAATTGATTTCTTGCCCGCTATTATTTTCATATAAATCCTTGTAATCTACTTGTGTAAATGACTGCGAAATAGCTTTAAAGAAAGCATTATTAAATTCGATTACCGCCGAATAACTTCGGTAGTTTTTTCCCAACACCACGGTTTCTTTACTCGGATTGGAAAAGGGATTGTCCTTTTTACTCAAAGCGATAAATTGCTCTGCCTTGCCACCTCGCCATCTGTAAATAGATTGTTTTGGATCACCGACAATCATCAAGGTCCCCTTGGTGCCTGATAGGTCTTCTCCCGCTAACGCATTGTCGATAAGTGGAACCAAATTAAGCCATTGCATCTCTGATGTGTCTTGAAACTCGTCAATAAAAAAATGACGGTAGCGCTCACCCAATCGTTCGTATATAAACGGAGCGGGTTGGTTTTGAATTTCCTTATGAATAATGGCGTTAAACTGAGAAATCGAAAGAATATTTTGTTCTGCTTGTATTTTATCTAGCTCTTGCCGAATCGTATTTAGCAGTGATAGCGGTGTAATGTTTTTTAGAAAAGCCTCGTAAAAGGATTGTTTTGCATAGGCTTGATATACTCGCTGTAACATCTCGATCCATTGGGGTACTATCCCCTCTATTAGATCTCGATCCTTAGCTGTTTTATTGATTTGAATATCTTCAACCGTTACAAACCGTTTATGCGCCGCCAATACCTCGTCGGCCTCTATTTTCCGTAGATGATTCGGGAAGGTTCCTCTAGAAAATGACTTTTCGTCTATTCCGTAATCGGAAATCAATTGCAATGCTTCTCTTCCGATAGCCTTTGTTTCGGCAGAAATTCTTTTAATTTCCGCCTTTAAACGATCGCGAACTGCCACAAAATCAGGCAGGTTTTTATCTTGAAATAAGGCTATTTCGTCCCGATTATTTTCATTCATCAACAAGTACCCAATTTCCAATAACTCGCGGGTTACATCCCAACTTTTGTCGTTGTCGGCCTTATCAATCGAAAAATCAATTAATAAATCGGTTAATTCCTTGTCGGTACCCGCTCTAGAAACAATAGCATCAACCGCTTCCTGCAACAGTTCTTCAGACTCCAACGAAACATCAAAGGTAATCGGCAGGTTTAAATCGTGGGCAAAAGACCGAATGATTTTATGCGTAAACTTATCGATGGTCGAAATATCAAAAGCAGCATAATTGTGAATGATGTTTTTGATAATGACCTTAGACTTGCTTCTTATAAAATCTACTTTCAATCCGGTTTCCAATTCGAT
Organism: Flavobacterium sp.; assembly: GCA_040393465.1. Classification (GTDB taxonomy): domain Bacteria; phylum Bacteroidota; class Bacteroidia; order Flavobacteriales; family Flavobacteriaceae; genus Flavobacterium. Next base: position 116,381 of record JBEBUC010000003.1, read on the forward strand.
TTGCTCTAGCATCCCCCATTGTTTTTCGGGTATTTCGTCTTGAGAAAAGGCAAACAAACTGGAGACCACTCTGCTTTTCATTTCTTCTACCGCTTTATTGGTAAAAGTAATGGCTAAAATGTTTTTATAGGCGTCGTTTGTTTTGTCTGTTAGTAGAATTTTTAAATATTCTTTGACTAATGTATGGGTTTTACCGGATCCGGCTGAGGCGTTATAAATTGAGAATGAGGCAGTAGTCACTTAGCAGCTGTATATAATAGTTAACGATAATTAAACTTAGTCTCCTTTTGATATTGAAGTTAAATCATTAAATTTGAATAAAAATAATACTAATCTTTTTAATAATACTAATTATGGCATTCGAATTACCGAAATTACCTTACGCTTACGACGCGTTAGAACCGCATATTGATGCTCGTACGATGGAAATACACCATACTAAACATCATAACGCTTACACTACTAACTTAAATGCCGCAATTGCTGGTACGGAATTAGAAGGAAAAAGCATCGAAGAAATTCTACACAATTTAGACCTAACCAACGGAGCAGTGCGCAACAATGGTGGTGGTTTTTACAACCACAACTTGTTTTGGGAAGTCATGAGCCCAAATGGTGGTGGCGAACCTACAGGAGACTTGGCTGCAGCAATCGTTAAGGACTTGGGTTCTTTCGAGGCTTTTAAAGAAGCTTTTGCTAAAGCTGGAGCTACTCAGTTTGGATCTGGATGGGCTTGGTTATGTGTTAAGGACGGAAAACTAGCTGTTTGTGGTACTCCTAATCAGGACAATCCATTAATGCCGGGTGTAAGTTGCCAAGGAACGCCAATCTTAGGAATGGATGTTTGGGAACACGCTTATTATTTAAATTACCAAAACCGCAGACCGGATTATATTACAGCTTTCTTTAATGTAATCAACTGGGACGAAGTAGCTAAAAGATATACTGCTGCAAAGTAATATCCTTTTGTTTTATAAAGAACGCCTGAAATAACTTCAGGCGTTTTTTTTTATGTCAACTCATTTCTGCAATCCACTACCACACCATTAACTTTTAGGTGTTTTTAGTCAACAGAACAAGATTTTTATTTATGGATTTACTACTCGTTTTCCGTTAAACCGTATATTGATATTCATCGGGTTTACAATTATTGCTTCCCTATTCTTTCCTTCCCTTATAATATTACAAAAGTTAATAATGGGTGTTGTGCTAAAATCGTATTTGGTAATAGCACTTTCTAAATGTCCATTCCCCATACTTCCATTAATTTTATGACCTATAAAGCCGAATTTACCTAATTTCCCATCTAAAACAGGAGTTATTTGCCCTCCGAGTTCTAGATACATAATACTGTGAAAACCAGGAACAATTCCATTGGGAACATTCGGTTGTAATACATTACCTCCATTAAATCCCAAACGCATATAATTCGGTTCATTGGATCCCCAAAGATACGCAATTCCATTATCATCAATTGCTCCTGCCGCCCCTTTGTCTGCATTTCGCATGGCCGCATTGATAAATTTGATATTCTCCAGATAGGCTGTTCCAGTTCCTGCTCCAGTACCAGTAGGACTTTTAACCGTTTGCCAAGTGGTTCTGGGCAAACCGCCATCTACACCAATTCCCAGAACACCTTCGTCATTGTCTCCGAGCGAATAGACCCGTTTATCATCGCCTAAAACAAAGTAGGTTGTAGGAAAAAATGAGGTCGTAGGAAGATTCCCCGTCATCGCCGTCATCAAAATGCGGTTAACTCCTGTGGGAAAGCTCATTTTGATTGGCAGCGCACTGCTTTGTGCCGCAGTACCATCGCCAACAAAAATCCGATCTCCCCAAGTATATAGCTCTCCATTTAAGGTCAATGCCATCACATTGCCATTTCCAAACAATTTCATCGAGACCACTTGCCCAATTGCTGCCTTATGCCAATTATTATCAATATCCAAACTTCCATCTCCATATACATTAGGATTTTGATCAACACCTGCTGCCAAGATATATACCTCGCCCAAATTGGTCAACAAAAACAAACTACCACTGCTCCAGAACGACGCCGTAGCGCTCATTGTTCTGATATCTCTTGGCTGTATTCCGACAGGTAAGGGTATGGATTGAATAGCCCGTGCCGAATGGCGCCATACTTCCGGAACCTGAACCTTATCTCCCCACACAAACAAGCCATCATATGTTACTATAAAACAAGCGACCTGTGTAGATGCTCCTCCTAAGGTAGCAGCATAAACAGAACCTCTGTAGTCAGAACCAGTATAAGAACTTATTTCTGTTGGCTCAAACACATGGCCCTGGCCGCTTGGGTGGACATCTTGACCAAATATAGAATAACCCCATGCCGTTTTCACGATACTCGAATGGGAAAGCGATTGAATCAATCCAAAGTCATTATTCATCTCGTCTATAAAGTTGCAAACGATGTTCCAAAAAACGTTCCCTTCACCTGTGCAAACATTTTTATTCGGTTCTAACCAGTAAATTTGGGACGGTAAAACGTATTTGTCTGCCGATACAACTGCTCCAAAACCATCAACAACTACCGGACTTGTACCCAATATGCCATCATAATCTGGATCGCTAAAACCCGCTTCATACACATCGAAACACCCATCTCCATCAGCATCCAAATCTTGATGATTGGGTTTTCCATTGCCGTTTATATCATTACCAACACAAATAACTTTCGGATATAAAGAAGGTTGGTAGTTGGCTACTTTTGCCGTTATTTCAAGCATATTCACCGATGTTGACCCCGTAAAACCCCCAACACCCCATAATCGATAGGAACGGTATAAGCCCTGATTTTTAGTTACTACAAAATCATAATTAACCGCCGCAGTTGGGACGATTACTTCCGTAAGATCGATCCAGCTAACGCCATCATTAGATGCCTGTAAAACCACTCGTGAATCGCTTTTAAAAAAATTGGTTGCATTTAAATAAATACTAAGTGAATGGTATTCCACACCAATTGCTAAACGCGTCGATAATCTAACTATTTCTCGGTTTATCAATGCTGTAGCCGGCGCAATTGTGAGACCCAAATTTGGATTATCCGATATACCGTCAATTAACAAATCTGTCGTGCCCGCTGTATGGTTTAAAGTTGTGCTAATATCTAAAATCGCTTTTCTATTTCCTGCATCATACACCTTTTGATTTAATTCAAAACAAGACGGAGACTCGATATGATCATAAATCCCGTCGTTATCGTCGTCAACATCGAAAAGATCATAAACACCATCGCCGTCAAAATCGGCTGTAGCGTTTATTGTTTTTATTTTATAATAATCCAAAGGGAACAAATATCCATGTCCTTTCACCGCTCCATTTTCATCGACAAGCACTTGCCCGCTTCCAGGGCTACCATTATGATTACCGTCTGTAAAACCCGCTTCAACAACGTCGTAAACACCGTCTCCATCACTATCGAGATCTTGATGATTTGGCATTCCATCACCGTCCACATCCTCACCAACACAATCGGCTTTCTGATAAAAAGAAGGCATATAAGACCCCACTAATGCAGTAACTTCGGTAAACACCACAGGACTACCCCCTCTAATTCCATGGATACCAAAAACGCGATAGTGCATATACCGCCCTGCATTTTTAGATACCGCTAGGGTTACTACCGCAGCAACACCTGGATTCATTGTATCGGATAAGTCTATCCAATTGGCTCCATCGTTAGAACCTTGTAGCACCACTCTAGATGTTGATGAAAAAAAACCGGTTGTACTAAAATTTAAACTAAGCGACAAAAACTCAATTCCCGCTTGAAAAGCAGCTGTTAATCGAACAATTTCTTTATCTACTAAATTTACAGAACCCGTAATCAACAACCCATTGGCATTCGCCATACTCCCATCAATCAACAGGTTTGCCTCCGCTGTATAAACCAAAGTAGTATTTGCGTTTAAAACATGCACGCGATTTCCCGATTCAAAAACAGTTTTTTCCAGATAAAAACAGTTAGGCGACTCTATATGGTCATAAATACCATCGTTATCATCGTCAATGTCTAAAAAATCAGGGATACCGTCACAATCAAAATCACCAGGACAACCGAATTGTTGCCCATAACCCGATAAAGTCACCATCAAAACAAGGAAATTAAAAACAAAAAAACCTTTCTCCTTAAAAAAACACCATTGCTGTCTCATGTATTAGCTAGCTAAAATTTAAAAACTACTTTACAACTAATACCACATTCATAATATCTGTGCGAGGATCAACAGTTTCCAACTTACCCCACAGATCATAGGTCAAAATACCATTTTCACTAATTCTAACATCAGCAAAAACGGCACGACTATAGTCGGTGACGTAGTAGTATAAATCGGTGGCTTTCTTAAAAAAGGGGATCTCCGCTGGAGCGCCAGGACTCGCTGCCATGGGTCTAGAAAATTGCTTTTTATACAATTCATATAAATCATAACTTTTAGGGCCAACACCCACTACATCTAAAACTATAGAAGGCATATAGAAAAACCGCACGACATTGCCACTAATACACACCCAGTCTGGCGCTGTTGGCGTACCTATATTTTGACTCAAACACTGCCGATCCAAATCATAAGCCAATAAACCGTTGGCTGGGTTTGGTATGGCCGTACTTATATTGGATACTCTAGGAATCAAAACTCCTGTATTGTCGCTTTTTACATCTAATTCGGCGCTGGAATCCGGCACATGCGTTCCCATTCCTACCCTACTTACTTCCAGTTCTTGAGCACATAAATGACCAGAGATTAGAAAAAATGACCAGCACAACAAATAATACAAGTAGTTTCTTTTTTTCATAATAATTGATTTAAAATTAATTTTATTTGGCTACACTTGTTTTTATCCACTCCAGAGTCTGCCCGATATCACACCAAACACCGCTTTATTTTTATATAACCAAACATCTCTTTTGCTTAAAAGACAAATCGTCATTTGTTAGACACTATTTTTTAAAAAAGTCACCTTGGCGCGGTTAAAAAACCATAGGATATAGACACAAAAAACCCCAATGAAATTTACTTTCATTGGGGTTTGATTTATACCAATCAGCGACTGTTTAAGCCGTGCAACTTAATTAATAGGCGCGAGCATCTTTTCCTTCATAGAAGTTCATGAAGGCTCTATTTACTACTCTTTTTCCGCCATCGGTCGGGTAATTACCCGTAAAGTACCAATCGCCTAAACTATTTGGGCATGCGGTGTGCAAGCTATCAACGGTTTGAAACAATACTTTCACTTCCGATTTGATGCTTGGATCTTTTACCATTTGAGCAATTTTATCAGAAATCTCCGTTTCCGTAAATGGCGCATAAATCTCTTTAACGTAATTCACTACATCGACATCAGCAAAGTCTTCTTGAGCTTTGGATTTTTTATAAACCTCTTCAACAATATGATACATATTGCGCTCTTTCAACAACTCCATTGCTGCCTGAAATGCAATCAAGCCCTCTAGTTTGGCCATATCAATACCATAGCAATCTGGATATCTCACTTGTGGCGCTGCCGAAACTACTACAATTTTCTTAGGATTAAGACGATCCAACATGCGAATGATACTCTTTTTTAACGTAGTACCCCTTACAATACTATCATCGATAATCACCAAATTATCTGTAGGTTTAATCACACCATAAGTGACATCATAAACGTGAGCTACCAAATCATCTCTACTGCTATCGTCCGTAATAAAGGTACGTAACTTCGCATCTTTGATGGCAATTTTCTCAGTACGCAATTTTACAGACAATATTTCTTGTAAGCGCGCTTCTGACAATTGCTCTTTATGTGCCAGTATATCTGCAATTTTACGTTGATTCAAGAAGTCTTGAGCCTCTTCTACCATTCCGTAAAAAGAGGTTTCCGAGGTATTGGGTATATAGGAGAACACGGAATTATCTGTATCGTTGTCAATAGCTTCTAAAACTGCAGGAAAAATCAATTTCCCCAAATCTTTACGCTCTTGATAAATTTCAGCATCATTTCCTCTAGAGAAATAAATTCGTTCAAAAGAACAGGCTCTTTTTTCTAAAGGTTCTAGTACTTGCTCAAAAGATACGGTAGCATCCTTTTTAATAATCATGGCTTGCCCAGGTTCAATTTCCTTAATTTGATCGTAAGGCACATTAAAAGCGGTTTGAATTACTGGACGCTCTGAAGCAACAACAACAATTTCCTCGTCTTCATAATAAAATGCTGGGCGAATTCCCGCTGGATCCCTAAAGACAAAAGCATCACCATGTCCGATTAATCCGGCCATTACAAATCCACCATCCCAATTTTTAGAGGCTCTTTTAATGATTCTTCCCACATCCAAACGCTCACCAATTATTGGAGATGCTTCTCTCTTGGAATAGCCTTCGTTTTTACACTCAAAATAAAGATTGGTTACTTCATCGTCTAGAAAATGTCCGATTTTTTCCATCACCGTAACGGTATCGGCCATTTCTTTAGGATGTTGCCCTAATCTAACCAAATCGTCAAATAAATCCTTAACATTGGTTAAATTAAAATTTCCCGCTACAATTAAGTTTCTGTGCATCCAATTGTTTTGGCGCAAAAAAGGATGTACGCTTTCGATGCTGTTTTTTCCAAAAGTACCGTAACGAACGTGACCTAAGAAAAGTTCTCCTAAATATGGAATGTGCTGTTTTTGCAAATCTACATTATCGCAATACTCTGGATTTTCCTCCAGTTCTTGATTGATACGACCGTTGATTTGCGTAAAAATATCCTGTATAGGCTGCGCTTGATTGGAACGCACGCGACTGATGTATCGTTCGCCCGGTTCCATATCCAATTTTATACTTGCCAATCCAGCACCATCTTGACCGCGATTGTGCTGCTTTTCCATAAGCAAGTACATTTTTTGGATGGCATAAAATGCCGTACCGTATTTTTCTTTATAAAAAGACAAAGGCTTTTTGAGTCTTAAAAGGGCAATACCACATTCGTGTTTTAGCGCGTCGCTCATATTGTTTGCTGTTGTTGTGTTGTTGTTTATAATAAAAAAAAGCCCCATAAAGAGGCTTCGGAAATCCGTTATTTAGATAATTCGATATCGAATTGTGTCAACATTTTAAATTGTTGTAATCTAGCATCTACATCTTCTCGAGTTAAACGTTGCATACGCTCTGTTCCAAATTCTTCCACACAGAAAGAAGCGAGATTTGATCCGTAGATAATGGCGTTTTTCATGTTTCCAAAAGAGATGTTGCTGCTCTGAGTAATATAACCCGAGAATCCACCTGCAAAAGTATCCCCTGCTCCCGTTGGATCATAAACTTCTTTTAACGGCAAAGCCGGTGCAAAGAAAACATCGTTTTCATGAAACAACAAAGCGCCGTGCTCCCCTTTTTTAATGACTACAAATTTAGGTCCAAGCTCTTGAATAACTTCTGCGGCCTTAACCAAAGAATATTCTCCAGACAATTGACGCGCTTCTTCGTCGTTAATCGTAATCACGTCTACGCGCTGGATAACTTCTTTAAGTTCCTCTAGTGCACAGTCCATCCAAAAATTCATAGTATCTAAAACTACCAATTTCGGTTTTTGTTTCATCTGATCCAAAACACTGATTTGGATGTTTGGATGCAAATTCCCCAACATAACGACATCGGCATCTTTAAAGTTTTCTGGAACCACTGGATTAAAATCAGCCAATACATTAAGCTGTGTATCCAAGGTATCTCTAGAATTTAAATCATTATGGTAACGACCGCTCCAAAAGAAGGTTTTCCCTCCGTTAACGACTTCGATTCCCGATATATCTATGTTTTTATTTTTGAAAAGATCCAAATGTTCTTGTGGAAAATCATCTCCAACTACAGAAACAATCGCCGACTGCAATTTAAAGAATGAAGCAGAAAGTCCAATATATGTCGCTGCTCCTCCTAAAATTTTATCAGTCTTTCCAAATGGGGTTTCAATAGCGTCAAAGGCTACAGTTCCCACAATCAATAATTTATTCATATAAAGTGATAACAAATGAAGCTGCAAATATAGCGTAATTGTTACAGATGACAAAAATAGAATACTTAAAAACGATTTGTTTTACGTTAAAATTAACGCTCCCCTGCTCTCCATTAAATCCACTCCGAAATTGCGCCAATAAATCGGCAGTTTTGAGAGAAAATTAGTCGCCGTTTTGCTCGTAAAAGACATCGGGAGGCAACTGTGGTTGTTGAGCCGCATTTACGGCCAACTGATCGCAACGCTCATTCATCGGATGGTTATTATGTCCTTTTACCCATTTAAAATCGACCCAATGTTCGCGATATATAATAAGGAAACGCTTCCATAAATCTGGATTTTTTCTTCCTACAAATCCCTTTTTCTCCCAACCAAACACCCAACCTTTGACAACTGAGTCTACTACATATTTGGAATCAGAGACAACCAATACCTTGGTTTTTGGATTTTTGAGTTTCTCCAGCCCTACGATTACCGCCAGCAATTCCATTCTGTTGTTGGTAGTTTTGCGAAAACCGCCTGAAAATTCTTTATATACCTTTTTTCCCGCCCATTCCAAAATCAATCCATAACCACCAGGACCCGGATTCCCTCTTGAAGAACCGTCTGTATATAAAATAACTTGATGCAATTCTGCCATTATTAAGATTTTAAAAGCGATTCAATAACCTCTGGAAAATGTTTGTATTCCAAGTTTTGAACAGCTTGTGCAATTTGTATGGCCGAGGTACAAGTTGTAACTGAAGTAGTAGCTTGAAAAATGATATTCCCCTCGTCATAATTTTCATTGACATAATGAATGGTGATACCGGTTTCCGATTCTTTATTATCGAAAACTGCTTGATGTACAAATTGTCCGTACATACCTTTACCACCATATTTAGGTAAAAGCGCTGGGTGAATATTAATTATTTTATCTTTAAAAACCGTCACCAAACGCGCTGGAAACTTCCATAAAAAACCTGCTAACACGATCAAGTCGGGATCAAAATCCGACAAAACTTTCTCTACACTTCCATCATTTAACATATTTCGATCAAAAATAACAACTGGAACGGCTGTTTTTCTCGCTTTTTCTATTACCTTAGCTTCTGGGTTATTGACAAGAACTAAAAAACCAACATTGGTCGCCTTATTTTTGAAAAAGGTGATGATGTTTTCAACATTGGTGCCTGATCCGGAAGCGAATAAAATTATTTTTTTCATCTATTTTTGAGTGAGAGTAAGTTAGATACGAGCAATTTGAATGCAAAAAAAAGAATAATAACTGACAATAAACAGAAAAATAGGCAGAAGTATTAATTATTTTTATAATTTCGCACCGACAATTAACATGTAAAAACTGGTTTTAAAATAAAGTTTTTTATTTTTGCCATCGAAATTAAATTTAAAATTAAAAGATTATGTCAGACATTGCATCAAGAGTAAAAGCGATTATCGTTGACAAATTAGGAGTTGACGAGAACGAAGTTGTAGCAGAAGCAAGCTTCACAAATGATTTAGGAGCTGATTCACTAGACACTGTTGAGCTTATCATGGAATTCGAAAAAGAATTTGATATTCAGATTCCAGATGACCAAGCTGAAAACATCGCTACAGTAGGTCAAGCTATCTCTTACATAGAAGAAGCTAAAAAATAATAACAAAAACTCACGTGTTTGTAAAAAGCACGTGAGTGTTATTATTTTTTAAAAGTGGACTAGACAGGTTTTTTAAAAAACGGAAAAAGGACAGATTGGAGACAATCTTAAAATTATAAAATTAAACTACCCAATGTTTCCTTTTTTATATAAAAGAGATCATTGGGTATTTTAATTTATTGACATTAAAACTATAAAAAATTTTTTATGAAATTAAAGCGAGTTGTTGTAACAGGTTTAGGTGCACTGACCCCTATTGGAAATAATGTTCAGGAATACTGGAACAACCTAATTCATGGAGTGAGCGGTGCAGCACCCATAACTTATTTTGACGCTACCAATTTCAAAACACAATTTGCCTGTGAGTTGAAAGGCTTTAATGTAGAAGATTTTATAGACAGAAAAGAGGCTAGAAAAATGGACCGTTATGCGCAGTATGCCATGGTGACGGCTCAGGAAGCTATGATAGACGCCAATTTTAATTTGGATAAAATCGACCAAGACCGCGCCGGAGTAATCTGGGGCTCTGGAATTGGAGGTTTAGAAACTTTTCAACAGGAGGTTACGAATTTTGTAAATGGCAACGGTATTCCAAAATTCAATCCTTTCTTTATACCTAAAATGATTGCCGATATTGCAGGTGGTCATATTTCTATAAAATACGGATTTAGAGGACCAAACTTTACTACAGTATCTGCTTGTGCTTCTTCTACAAATGCTTTGATTGATGCTTTTAATTACATTCGCTTGGGTCATGCAGATATCATGATTACCGGAGGATCGGAAGCCGCAGTAACCATTGCAGGAGTAGGTGGTTTTAACGCCATGCACGCTTTATCAACAAGAAATAACGACCCGAAAACAGCTTCTCGTCCTATGGACAAAGAGCGTGAAGGATTTGTCTTGGGAGAAGGTGCTGGAGCATTAATTCTAGAAGAATATGAGCATGCAGTAGCCCGAGGAGCAAAAATATATTGTGAGATAGGCGGTGGCGGAATGTCTGCTGATGCTTACCATATTACAGCGCCTCATCCGGAAGGATTGGGAGCCAAAAACGTCATGTTAAACTGTTTGCGCGATGCTGGCTTAACACCAACAGACGTTGATGGAGTAAACATGCACGGTACATCAACCCCATTAGGAGATATAGCCGAATCCAAAGCAATTCAACACGTATTTGGAGAACATGCCTATACCTTAAATTTAAATGCGACTAAGTCTATGACAGGGCATTTACTCGGAGCAGCAGGTGCTATTGAAACCATTGCTTCTATCAAATCCATTGTTCACGGAATCATTCCTCCGACAATTAACCACTTTACAGACGACGAAAACATCGATTCAAAACTCAATTTCACTTTTAATCAAGCTCAAAAACGCGATGTTAAAGTAATTATGAGTAATACATTTGGCTTTGGTGGTCACAACGCGTGTGTATTGGTTAAGAAATTAGATCTTTAACCTACCATCACCGTGATGAGGATACTCCATAAATTTTTTAAAATTTCCCGTTCTCAACCAGAAAACGGGTTTTTTTATGATAAAATAACTCATATTATCGGCGATAAACCCGCCGATATTCAAAATTTCAAAAGGGCTTTTACGCACCGTTCTATGAACCTGACCGATGCTCAAGGTCATCCCTTGAATTACGAACGTTTGGAGTTTTTAGGCGATGCTATGTTGGGTTCTGTGATTGCATCGCATTTATACCGACAAGTACCCAATGGAGACGAGGGCTATTTGACTAAAATGCGCTCAAAAATTGTCAGTAGAGAAAACCTAAATGAATTGGGCAGAAGCCTGAATTTAATTGAATTGGTCGAAAGCAAAATTGGGAATCAGCAGTTTGGAGAAAATATTTATGGCAATTTATTAGAAGCGCTTATCGGCGCCATTTATCTCGATAAGGGATATCCAGCCTGTATAAAATTTATCCACGAAAAGATTCTAAAAAAGGAGGTGGATATTCAACGCTTAGAAACCAAAATCACCAGTTACAAAAGCTTACTCATAGAGTGGTGTCAGAAGAAGAAATACAGCTTTAAATTCGAATCATTTGAAGAGGAAAGTTGTGAAGACGTCCGTTATTTCGGTGTTAAACTGTATATCAACGACAAAATAGTTGGACGCGCTCGCGGTACTTCTAAAAAGAAAGCTGAGGAAAAAGCCGCTCAACGCGCCTATTTTGCCCTACAAGAAAAAATTATTTCAGGCGAAAAATAACTTAACGTTCATTTATCATATATGTGGAGTCAGAAGTTAAGCGTTGTATTATAAAGTCGTATATTTGCAGCTAACTGATCTATATGACTATACACCGGATATCCATAGACGATTTTATTTCTAGCGATTACGAATTAATTGCAATTCACTCTGGATTAGAAGATTACCGAGTAGCCTTTTTTCTCAATCAAGCTTTAGGAACACAGTTGTCAAAATGTAAAGAAGAGATTGAAATCAATACCGGGCAAATCCCCAGTTATTTTTCTCACTATTTATTTGAAGATAGCAGACACGATATCGTATGGAATCTCGCTTCTAATAAAACTTTTTTCTCAACCAACAGCACTTCTCCATCACCACTTTTTAAGGAATTGAATCCGGCTTTTTTCACTCCTATTTACCTGTTACCCGAGTTAAAAAAGGTTGATTTTATTTTAAAAATAGAAAATACCGACCATAACTTTGACATCGATGGTGTCATAGACAAGATAAATGCTTTAAAAAGCATCACTACCGCATACGAATTACAAGAAAACACGATCAAGTCAAAAAACAATTTAATATTCTAAACAATGTTAACAAGAAAAAAAACCAAAATAGTAGCCACATTAGGTCCTGCTTCTAGTTCAAAAGAAGTCATTAAAGCAATGATTGATTCTGGGGTAAATGTTTTTAGAATAAATTTTTCCCATGCCGACTACGAGGATGTAGAAAGCAAGATTAGAATTATTCGAGAACTCAATGAAGAATTTGGATATACCACTTCGATTTTAGGAGATTTACAAGGTCCTAAATTACGTGTCGGTATTATGAAAGAAGACGTTATTGTCTCTAAGGGTGATATCATTACTTTTTCTACTGCCGAGGAATTCCACGGAACTGCAGAGCGCGTATATATGAACTATAAAAACTTTCCAATGGACGTAAATCCAGGAGAGAGTATTTTATTAGATGATGGAAAATTAATGTTTGAAGTTATTGAAACCAATAAAAAAGACGAGGTAAAAGCTTTGGTGATCCAGGGGGGGCCGTTGCGTTCTAAAAAAGGAGTCAATCTACCAAAAACAAAAGTTTCTTTACCCGCATTAACCGAAAAAGACATTCGCGATGCCATCTTTGCTATTAAAAACAAGGTGGATTGGATAGCGCTGTCGTTTGTGAGAACTCCTGAAGATTTAGAAGATTTAAGGAATTTGATTAACGAGCACTCGGAACATAAAATTCCAATTATTGCTAAAATTGAAAAACCTGAGGCTGTAGCCAATATCAATAAAATTATAGCTTATTGTGACGGACTTATGGTAGCTCGTGGAGATTTGGGTGTTGAAATTCCTGCTCAAGAAGTTCCGTTAATCCAAAAACAACTGGTTCAGAAAGCAAAATCGGCTCGTATTCCTGTTATTATCGCTACTCAAATGATGGAAACGATGATCAGCAGTTTGACACCAACCCGTGCAGAAGTTAACGACGTGGCCAATTCGGTTATGGATGGGGCCGACGCCGTGATGTTGTCTGGAGAAACGTCAGTTGGTAGTTACCCGGTTCAGGTTATTGAAAAAATGAGTCAAATCATCCTTAGTGTTGAAGATTCTCCTTTAATCAAATTACCGCAGAACACCCCTGAAATTAAAACAAAACGATATATCACTAAATCAATTTGTTATCACGCCGCCACTATGGCCAATGATATCGATGCCAAAGTGATTTGTACGTTGACCAATAGTGGTTATACCGCATTTCAGATTTCGGCATGGAGACCGAATTCACATATTTTAGTATTTACTTCCAACAAACGCATCTTAACGCAATTAAGCTTGCTTTGGGGAGTTTCCGCCTATTACTATGACAAATACGTTAGTACGGACGAAACTATCGAAGACATCAACTCTTTGGCCCGTGCACACGGTTATGTAGGCAAAGGGGACATGATTATCAACCTGGCCGCCATGCCTATCGTAGAACGCGGTATGGTAAATACTTTACGAATTTCGGAAGTACTTTAACGACTTATTGTTACGGAAGATGAGAGGATTTGAAACCTGTCTTTACCGTTAAAAATTAAATCGCAGTTGCACAGCAACTGCTTTTTTTTGCTCTGAATTTAAGTTCGACATCGCTAAACCAATCAATCGAACCGAGTCCTTTAAACGCTCTTGGTACAATAATTCTTGTGCTACATCGAGCAGCAAACTCTTTTCAGAAACAAAATAAGGCAAGGTCGTACTGCGGGTTTGTTGCGTAAAATCGGAATATTTGATTTTTAGAGTAACGGTTTTTCCCGCAACACCATAACGCTTGAGGCGCTGTTCCAAATCGGCAGCTATAGACTCCAACCGCTCTAGAATAAAAATTTCAGAAGTCAGGTTTTCGTCAAAAGTTCGTTCGGCACCTACCGATTTAATAATCCGATTTGGACTAACAACGGAAAAGTCATTTCCGCGAACAATGTCGTAGTAATGTTGGCCCGCTTTTCCAAAATGTTCTATTAAGTATTCGCGTGTTTTAGACTTTAAATCCCTTCCCGTAAAAATGCCCAATTGATACATTTTGTCGGCCGTAACTTTTCCAACGCCAAAAAATCGTTTTATTTCTAAAGCTTCGAGAAACGAATCAATTTCTTCGGGATTAATCGTTTTCTGCCCATTGGGTTTATTATAGTCACTCGCCACTTTCGCCAAAAATTTATTGACCGAGATCCCAGCGGAAGCCGTTAATTTTGTGGTTTCAAAAATCTTGCAACGGATTTCTTCCGCAATTAAAGTTGCACTAGAATTTCCCATTTTGTTTTCCGTAACATCTAAGAAAGCCTCATCTAGAGATAGGGGCTCTACCAAGTCGGTGTATTCCAAAAAAATAGCTCGGATTTGACGAGAAACCTCCTTATACCGATCAAAACGCGGTGGCATAAAAATCAGTTCCGGGCAATTTTTCTTCGCCATAACACCGCTCATAGCACTACGAACACCAAATTTGCGTGCTTCATAACTAGCAGCTGAAACGACACCTCGGTTTTCGGCACCACCTACAGCAATAGGTTTTCCTCTCAATTCAGGAAAGTCTAACTGCTCTACAGAAGCATAAAATGCATCCATATCGATATGAATAATCTTTCTTTGCATTAGTTAAGTAAATCGGTATACAAAAGTACCTTTATTAAAATTAACTAGTGATTAGTGGAGTGTATTTTAAAAGAAAAAACCGGCGTCCAATTTATTTGGTCACCGGTTTTATAGTATAGTGCAAACAGTTGAATTACTCTTTAACAATCAATATGGACGGCGAATGATTTAACCAATCGCTGCGGGTTTCGACTAGCTTTTTCCAACTACTCAAACTGATTAACATCAAATCGTACTGACCTAAAGATGCCTTTTCTACGGTTTTATCCTTTGTAATCATAATGTGATTGGGAGTGACTTGTTCTATGCTGCGAATAGATTCTTTAAAATCAGGGCTTCTTTCGATTTCACTTGAAACATCTAAAATCGTAATTTGTGCCTCTACATTGGCAATCCATTTTTGGGCATATTGCAATAGAAACAAGTCTGATTTATCTAAAATAGGAACTAAAATTCGCTCCATTTTATCAAAACTCTTATTGATTAAAACACCCACAGGAACTTTGGCGCGAATCAATACTTGTCTTGTTCGTTCATCGAAAAAAGAATTTTCGAACATCGGCTCCTTACCGGTTACTTTATCAATTAAAATATCCGGATTGATAATTCTTGTCGTAAATCCTAATATTTTCCCCAATAAGGTTCCCTTATAAATAGAATGCCCTATTTCTAACAAGAACAAATCACAACTATCCTCGTTGACAATTTCGACCATATCAGACTCTAAATCATTAGATACTTTATAGAGCGTTAATACTTCCTGATTTAATTTTCCAGCTTCTGACTCAATCGGCTGAAAAATCTTTGCCTCGTAAGAATCCGAATTAAAGGCATTCACATCCGAACTTGGCACGATATGCATGGTGGTAATCGAGGTGTTTAATTTTTGTTTTTTAACCAGGCTGTTTGCTATACGCAATAAGGCTTTCGCATTCGTTGCGTTGTCGAAAAACAGGTAGATTCTATATTTATTCATTGCTTTGAGCTCATCCGGAGCTGGAGGCAGTTCTTTT
Source organism: Flavobacterium sp. (assembly GCA_040393465.1). Classification (GTDB taxonomy): domain Bacteria; phylum Bacteroidota; class Bacteroidia; order Flavobacteriales; family Flavobacteriaceae; genus Flavobacterium. The sequence goes on from JBEBUC010000003.1 coordinate 132,374, forward strand.
CCAAAAATTTTGTTGATGATATCCAAAAGCGGTCCGGTCATAAAAGTAGTGGCTAAAGCCATAATAACCATCATGGCGAATACTTCGCCTGTCAATATACCCAGATCAAAACCAATATTTAATACGATTAATTCCATCAAACCTCGAGTATTCATTAAGGCCCCAATGGTTAAACTGTCGCGCCAACTCTGCCCAACGAATTTTGCTGCCAAAGCACTTCCGACAAACTTACCTACTGTCGCTACCAAGATTATAAACCCGGTTACTTTCCATAAATACGGTTCGTTTAGCAAGCCTATCTCTGTCCTTAAACCGGTATAGACGAAGAATAAGGGCAGAAACAAGATTACCGCTACATCTTCTACTTTTTCGATAAACAAGGCTCTAAAACGAACGTTATCCGGCATAATTGCCCCAGCCATAAAAGCGCCAAACAAAGCGTGAATTCCGATAACTTCAGTACAGTATGCCGATAAAATCAATGTTAACAAGAAAATGGCAACTGTAGCTTTAGAAATATTTTTATTTGTGCCTTGTATTTTTCCGATGCGCTCCAAAAAGGGTTTAACTAATTTGAGCATCACGATGACATAAATAACCGCCAAGGCCATAATATAGAGCGAACTGGTAAACGACCCCGCTTTAACGATAGCGATAACCGCCGCCAACATACACCAAGCCGTAATATCATCTGCAGCAGCACACGTAATAACAATGGTTCCCAATCGCGTTTTATGAATACCGCGCTCCTGAACAATTCTGGCCAAAACAGGAAAGGCCGTAATACTCATTGAAATACCTAGAAAAAGAGCAAACGAAATAAATTCAACACCTTCGGGTGCAAAAGAACTAAAAATATAGTAGGCTAAAACCATCCCTAAGGCAAAGGGGATGATAATACTGGCGTGACTGATTAAAACCGCATCATGAGCCTTGTTTTTCAAGACTTTTAAATCCAATTCCATCCCAATTACAAACATAAAAAGAATCAATCCAATCTGGCTTAAAAAACTCAAATTAGGCAAGGATGCTACGGGAAACAATAGCGACGAAAATTCCGGAAAATGCATTCCTAAAAAGGATGGTCCTAATGCAATACCGGCAATAATTTCACCAATAACGGACGGTTGTCCAATTTTCTTACAAATCCACCCAAAGGCTCTAGCAACTAAAACAATAGTAACAATCTGAGCTAACAATATGGCTAAAGGATGACTTAAATTTTGTACTAGCGCTTCCTGAAAATTCTCAAAAATAGACAGTTCCGAAGTCACAGGAACCACATTCTCTTCCAACAACTCTCCTTGCGATACAATCCAATACATCAATGCGGAAAACAATCCGATGACCGTTATATAGAAAAAGGTATTTTTATACTTTGACATCTTTAATAGGGTTTGAATTTCCGTGCAAATGTCTGTTAATTTCAGCTATGTTCAGCTGCAACTGCCTTAAAGTACATCAAACCTGTAATGAAACGTTAAAAAAGTGCCGCGAAAACTAGAGCTTCGCTAAAAAGTCTGCCTTAAAATTAACGCCAAGGGTTAGTACCAACGGTTTTTTGGCTTCAGTTACTACCGTTGTAATAATTTCATCGTGATTAAAATAACTAACAATTTTTAAGGCGATGATTTCACTTTTGTTAATTCTACAAAAATCTCTAGAGGGTAAGTCTTTAATAATCTTTTCTAAGGACAAATTTTTCAAAATCAAGCTTGTATTGTCTGCTAACAAAACCACTTTATCACGACTGTCGTGCTCAGATGGTTTGATATGCAAGATGCTGTCAAATTGCAATACGGCTTTCCCTTTATTGGAATTGACCGTCATAAACGTGGTTTGTTCTATCGGATTAATCCATTTTATAGCCTTCTGAATTGCTTTTTCGAGTCGCTCTTTTTTGATGGGTTTGGTGATATAGTCTATAGCGTCTATTTCAAAGGCATCAACAGCAAATTCCCTATAGGCTGTAGTGAAAATAACCGGCTTATTGCCCAACAATTGAGCCACACTTAAACCGTTTATCTGTGGCATTTCAATATCGAAAATACCCAAATCAAAATCCAAATCAGGCGCTTCTGCCAACAATTTAATGGGGTCGTTGAACACTTTGACAATCTCGATTTCCGGAATTTGTTCGCAGAGCATTTTTAGATAGGTAAGCCCCGGCAATTCATCATCCAGTAGAATGCATTTTAGCTTTGAAGTCATTGAGGTTAATTTTTAGATGGGCGATATACACGTCATTTTCAACAAATCGTTCGAGTCGAAAATGTTCTTTATAAATTATTTCCAAACGCTTGTGCAAGGCTTCCAATCCAAAACCACTGTGATGCTTCTTAAGTGCATTCTTTGGCGATGTTTTATTGGAAACCATCAAGTGAAAACTACCTCCTTTAATTTCGAACAAGATTGAAATAAAGGAATCGGCACTTTGCAAATCGGCGTGTTTAAAAGCATTTTCTATTAAATCTATGGAAATTAAGGGTGCTAATAAATTTTGATCGTATAAAATTTCGTTAGCCGCTATCTTATTTTTTACGTTGAGTTGAAAGAGTGGACTGATTTTGATTTTATTGATCTCAATCAAACTCAGTGCAAATTGGTGTTCTTCTCTAGGACTCACTAATTTTTTCTGACTATCGTACAAAACATAATCAAGTACTCCTGCCATTTTATCTAAGGCAAAATACGTCTGATAGGCATGCGATTGTATTGAATTAAGTATGTTTTTAAAGAGATGCGGATCTAAGCGAGATTCTAGAGATTCCAACTGCAAGTGTTTCATTTTCGTATCCACCAAAAAAAACTCTTTTTCGAGCTTGATATTTCGCTGCTGAATACGCAATAAATAATATCCCAATACGAGGACCACAATCAATAAAAAAACGATAATAACTATTTCCAATATCATAATACTGTTTTATTGCTGTGCCTTTTTTGACTCCTTAGTAGCGGTTTCCTTTACCACAACCGTATCGGCTTGTAGTGGTGGAAAGAAAAATTCAGACGGGAACATCTTAAAATAGACCATCACCGAACGAATCAGTGGAAAAACCTCCAACCAAGGAATATTTCTAGACCGGAATGCCAATCCAAGTGATAAACTAAAGCTGACAATAAAATTGACAAAACCAATTAACCACATACCAATTATGGCCCATACCAACAGGGAAGTTCCCACGCTAAAATCGGCACCAAAGATCCCTAAAGCGATATTTCCACTGACAAAGGTAATGTGTCGGATATCTAAGTTTAAGCCAAGGAAAAACCCGATGGACCCCGTGCTTCCAAGAAAAACCCCAAACCAGACATTGGATACGATTCCCGGCCATTTTGCTTCGAACCAATTTGCCAGTTTTTTTGTTCGTGTGACACCGAGGTTGCGTTTTAACCAAGGATGTTCCTGGATGCGATAATAAACCTGATTGTGTTTGTTTTTATTGGAGACATTACCCGAAATGATTCCTGATAAAAACAAGAATACCCCAGCAATAGCCGCGTGAAAAAGCGCCGGCGAATCGACCGGACTCGCATCTGTCAACAATTTATGCCATTTGGTATCCACTATATTTATTCCGGTGGTTAAATCGATGAGCCAGACACCTAATAAAGCTACTGGAAAAGCCAACAAAACGTTACCGACAAAGGCAATAAACTGAGAGCGAAATAAACGGGCAAACAATTTGGCAAATGCCATGTGTTTTTCACCACTTTCTATATGCTTTTTCATCCCATCTTCAATCGCTTTAATGATGGTTGCAGCAGTCATAGCAGGTTGTTTGGTTGCTAAAGTGAATCCCATCAAATAAATGATTGTAAAACCAATAGCATAGTTTATACTGTATAAAAAAGCAAATCCGAAAGCACTAGCGTCTGCCTTCGACATAAGAATTTTTATGATACAAAGTACCCCTACAATAATCCCAGCTCCCATAGATGCTTTAAACATCTGCCAATATTCTTTGGCAGATTCGGTTATATAATGTTCCCCAGTTTTTGCAGTATGTTGGGTGATTTCGTAGGATAATAACTGCGTACTTTCTCCAATTAACTTGGAAACGTCGTATTTATAACAATTGTATTCTATTAATTTTAAGGCTAGATAAACCGTGTTCTTTTTTCTGTCATCATATGCATCTACAACCAAGAGTGATATCAAAATTCGAATGCGATATAATTGCTGGCGAATACGCAATAAACTTTGGTTGACTTTTAGAGAAATTCCGTATTTAGAACTGTTTTTAAAAGCTTGGCTTACAAAATCCAAACATTGTTTATGTAAGATGAGCAGTTGTTTATAATTTAAATCATTGCTCACCAAATAGTGCGACCCGTCATCGCGTAAATTCTGGGCAATCAGCAAGAACTCATTTTCAAAAGCTAAAAACGGACTTTCCAAATGATTGTATTCTGGCACCATGCGAATGATATTACTTTCCATCGCTCTACCACTCATTCGCTGTGTGATTAATCCCATGGACAAAATCAATTCGGACAATATGGAGTTGTCTTTGGCTGTAGTAAAAATATCCGAAAACTCTAGTAATTCAAAAAGGGAAACAATTTGCTCTTCCGGAACTTTATTGATCCATTCCGAGTCGGAATGCTTATAAAAAACTTGATTTAATATATATTCGAACGTGTTTTTTTCCGGTTGATAGGGTAAAATTTTGGCAAAAAGTCTTTTTTTAACTTCTGGAATAAAATCTGAATCTTGCAGAATTCCCGCATCGGAGATCATTCGACTAAACTTCCTATTGCTAAGCAAGTTTTTTAAGTAATTCATAAAAGCCAGTCGATCAATAGGATTGTTAACCAAGTGACTCAACAATTCCTCAATCGATACTCTTTTAACCTTTTTAATATTTTTTGGACGAAACACATGAACCAAGTCGATTAGAAAAAGTAATTCTTCTCCAGCGTACACTTCGCCATCAACAATATATTTATTAAAAAGCTCTTCTATAGTATGGGGGGAAATTAGTTTATGTCTTAAATTCATTACCTACAATTTTTATTACTTTTACGTACTGACTATTAAAAGTTATTTTCCGTAATTTGGATTAAAATTACACTATTTATTATAATAACTATGGTTGAGATTGAAAGAAAATTCAGAATCCGCTCTTTGGATTTCATTAAGGAGTCCTATCACCACAGTGCTATTCAGCAAGGTTACTTAAATTCGGCGCCAGAACGAACTGTAAGAGTACGGGTTAGGTCGGATAAAGGCTTTTTAACCATAAAAGGAAAGAGCAATTCTACGGGAACTACTCGAATGGAGTGGGAAAAGGAAATTATGCTTGAGGAGGCCGAACAGCTATTAAAACTATGCGAAGATTTTGCCATTTCAAAAACGCGTTACTTGGTAAAAGTGGATTCACATGTTTTTGAAATCGACATTTTTCACGGAGAAAATGAAGGTTTGGTTTTGGGCGAGATAGAATTAAATGATGAAAACGAAGCTTTTATACAACCGGACTGGTTAGGAGAAGAGGTAACAGGAGATATTCGTTTTTACAATTCTTATCTGTCCCAACATCCTTACAGTAAGTGGTAAAAATTATTTAATCAATTCGATTTTAACTTTTAGAACACCGTGGTTTTTATTGTCGGTTATGTCCATAAAAGCTTTTTTTGAAATATCCATTTCACGGCCACGGGTAAAAGGTCCGCGGTCGTTTATTTTTACGTCAACCGATTTGTTGTTTTCTAGATTGGTGAGGCGTACTTGAGTACCAAAAGGTAGTTTTTTGTGGGCAGCAGTTCGTTTACTATTGCTGAAAACTTCGCCACTAGCGGTAGACCTGCCGTTGAATTTATCGTGATAATAACTAACAGCAGCATGTTTTTTATAAGTAGTAAGTTTTGATTTTCCTCGAGTTGCAGAACAACTACTCAATAAGAAAATGCTAACTAATGCAAGGTATATGGGTGATTTAAAACTTTTTAACCTCTTAGATATCATCATCAATTTTTTCAATCTTTACGTTTAACACCCCACTACCTTTGTTTTGGGCAATTTCCATAAAGGCTTTTTTTGTAAGATCAATTCCTCGATCCTTAGATAGTGGACCTCTATCTGTGATGGTTAAAATAACTGATTTCTTATTTTTTAAGTTGGTTACCTTCACCTTAGTTCCGAATGGTAAAGAACTGTGTGCTGCGGTGTATTTATTATTATCAAATACGGCACCACTTGCTGTACGTCTTCCGGTAAATTTGTCGTGATAATAGGTAGCTTTAGTAGATTCTGTAACCAGTTCTGTTTCTTCAACAGCGACTTCTGGCAATTCTAGAGTGCTTTTGGATAAAGTATCCTGAGAAATTAAAGCCTCATTTATAGTGGATTCTTGTATGCTTACAATTTGGGTAGTCTTGTTTTTACTGCTTTTCTTGGGTCTATGAGAAGTGGTAAAACTACTCAGTACCATAAAAAAAAGTAAAAACAAACCGGTTTGATATATCCTCATAGCCTGGGTTTAAATTTACAGAAACTTTTAAAAAAAAATAAATATACCAAAAAAGCCCTTACGGGCTTTTTTTATTTTGTTAAACTTTTCCTAACCTAACCAAACTCCCCAAGGAATTCGAGATAATATAAGAATCAACCCCAAAGTATAGAAGATGGCGAAAAACTTAAATTTCTTGTCACTTTCTACTACTCGTTTGTGTTTTGACCAACCAATTGTGATTAATACAATTGCGATAATATTGATAAGCGGATGCTCCAAAGCGTATAAACGCATCATCGGCTGCTTCATCGCCTCACCAAGACTAACTACCATTGGGGAAACAAAATAAAGAACTAATCCCAATACCAATTGGATGTGCGTAAAAATCAAAGCGAATAAAGCGATTTTTCGATCACTCTCTTTAAACTCTCTTTTGGAAGCATATCCAATAATAGCACTGATAGCGGCAATAGCCAATAAAATTAACGCCAAATAAGCAATGCCTGAGTGCGCCTGTTTAATAATGTTGTACATATTGTTGTTATTTGTTTGAACACAAATATATAAATAAGAGTTTGATATATTTTCAATCTCAAAATTCAGATTTCGTTATATTTCCAATAATTCAATTAATACAACCTAATAGAAACGCTTATTTCGTGTAGTTTAGGGATTTGAAAGGGCTTTTCCGATTTCCATTACCAAAGTATTTTAAAATGATTCTAAATAAGAAAGAGGCGCATTTGGCACCCTTAACAAATGATCGCTGCTTAAATCACTTATTGTACTTATTCTTCCAGACAAATTGTTTGCATCCCTCCAAAGCAATAAAAACACCCCGTCCTCCACAATATCTATAGTTGTCGGTTTAGGATAAAATAAAACAAGTCGCCTCTGCTTTTAGCAGATGACGACTTGTTCCTTTAAACAACGATTTATTTTACAAAAACGCAACCTTCCTTTTCTATTTCCCAAACAGTTTTTTAAAAAACCCCTCTGATGAACTTGCATTGGCTTTTGCCATCTTGAGGTTCTCCCTTAGCACTTCAGAATCTTCATAACTCAAAGCAAGTTCCAGACTCACTACCGCTTCCTCATATTGTTCTAAATCCAACTGAGCCACTCCCAGATGTTCGTAGATTTCTGCAATAATATTCGCCGTTACTCCTTCTTGTTTTTCTAAGGCTTCTAGGGCAAGTTTCGCATAGTAAATCGTCTTATGATTGTCTACCAAATGATAAGCAGTATGCAAAACCCAATAATAACACCAAAAATCCTTGTTCCCTGCCTCTATACTTTGCTCAAAACTCTGGATTGCAGCTTCCTTATCAACTAGTTGTACAGCCTGTAAATATCCCATATTATAAAAGGAAACCTGTACCGTTCTGCTCTCTTCTCTTTCTATACCCAGTTTAAGTGCGTATTGGTAACACTCCATGGCCTTTCCGAAATGGCCTTCTTCGATAAAGATATTGGCTCTAGAAATTAAGACACTGTGGTTATCAGGCATTTCTGCTAAGATTTGGTCTGCGGTTTCAGCTGCTTCTTCAACCGAAGTTACCATACCCAATGCCGCTTCTGCTTGGGCTTTATAAATATAAAGATTGGTATAGCAACGCACGATTTCTTCCCGTTCCCAGAGCCCTTCTGAGCCACTTACATCAGTAAACACCTCTAAACCAATAGTCACACACTCCAAGGCCTCTTCATATTGCTTCAGTTCTATATATCCAGTGCAAACACAATCCAAAGTACTGAAATACGTTTCCAAATCCATATCATCCACATAGGCATCTAGAATACGCTCCCCTTCTTCCGCCAACAACTCGTAATAGCCCGCGTTGTAATAGAGCGTCAGTCTTTGTTGTAAAATATGCATAAAAGGATAGCTCTCAATTCCTTCCGTAGCAATGGCAATCGATCGATCATTATCATCCAGCTCTAAAGATAGGTTATAACAACACATTGAAAAGAGACGTTTGTCGTAGTTTATCAAGTCACCGTTGCCTTCAAGTAAAGCCCCTCTATAAAGGCTATAACCCCGTTCATATAGATCAATTTTTAATTGCAATAACCTTTCTCTCTCTTCTTTGCTACTGATTTGCTCGCTATTTAATATATGACTGAGCTCTACCCCAGCATTATAGCTTTCCATCGCTGAATCTGTCTGGACATTAATCTGTAGGCTAGCAAAGTCTGGTTGTTCAACTTGGCGATTTTTTATATTAAATATCCTGATCACTAAAACAGGAGACACCGCAATCAGAACGGCTTTTTCATAAAATTTCAAGGCCGCTTCATCATCTTCTAACCAATATAAGGCAGAACCGGCATGTCGATTACATAAATAATGATCGGGATCTATACGGAGTCCCCTTTTGCTCCATTGTACACATTGGATCAATGCTTCTTCTCTATCTTCGGTAAAAACATCACTAGAATCTAAAGCTATTAGTCCTAAAATAGCGCATAAATCGGGGTTGAGAGTTTCTTCATTTAAGACATTAACACGATTAAATAGCGCAGTTAGTTCCCTTTCATCTTCCGGAAGACAATGCCCTTCCACCCAATTTCTCGCAGCCAAAGCATAGTTTCCCTGCAATAAAGCGTCATGCGCTTCTAGTCGTAATTGATCTTTCATACTCCTGTTTTCATTAACTCTTTATTAATTAAAAACCGTTTCCGGTATCTTTTTATATCGTTCAAATGCCGTTGTTAATACCACATCTATATTTTCGTAGAAATCGGAATCAAAAGGCAATTGATTGAGAAAATCTCCCACCTTGCCATAGTCTTCTTCGTAGAGCTTATCAAATTCCTCTTTTCTGCCCATACTTTCCAAAATAAGGTTTTCAATATAAAAAGAAATCCTATTTCCATTCTCATCAGTTACCTTACTATTATTTGTTACCCTATATAAGAACCTGCGTAGTCGATGGACATCCGCAAGCTGATTGGCCCACAAGTGACCCTTTAAATCACGTTGAACAAAAGCCAATATCGCTGCTGTATCTGCTTTTAATCTGGACTGGTAAACCTCCTTGCTTAATTTTAAATACTCCTTATTAAACAACCATCTTATAATAGCTGTTTGTGCTTTACAGCTAAAGGTCTCCTGACTATAGCCCTCAAAAAATACACGGCTGATAATTTCAGATTCTTCTTTAATCACACTCCAGACCGTTGTGCTGTATTTACCTTTCTTATCTACCGTATATTGTGCCTTTAGAACCATATCCGCGCCAATCCATTTTTCAAAGCCCACTTCTGCGTCAATTTCATAGTTCACCGCACCAAAAAAATCTTTCATCACCTCTAACGGTTTATTAGGTGCTGGTGTTACGTCCCAAAATTCGGGTTTTTTCGGATCGGGCTTCTTCTCTGAATTGTCGACGTGAGTAAACATAATAGAAGATAGAAAGGCTATAAATTTGTAGTTGTCTTTCTTCGGGCTTATTGGCGGTTGAAACCGCTCGTTAGTAATGTCGTAACTAAACCAGAACGACAGGTTCCAGGATTTACAAATGATGCTTTTTTTTACTTGATTGGAAGTAATGATACTGGGCAATTTTCCCAGATTATACTTTTCGAAAAACTGAATCATTTTTGAATCCGTAGAAGGCAATCCCAATAGCTCAATAAGTTCACTTTGCTTCATTATTCTAATTTTTTTAACAGACCCACAAAAGTGAGTATGGTCGTTTACTTTAAAAATGTTTATCTGGGAAGCGCCACTCCATCTAAAATTGCTTCATAACAAGTTAAGTTCAAATAGGAACTGCTGTATTCGCCGCCCGATTGTTCATTCAACCCTCCTAAGGTCACTTTTTTGAGTAGGTATTTACGATTAGAGAATTTACCATAAGTATCTTTTACCACTATCTCCATATCGATAGCTTCTGTACTCTGAGTTAGCATTTTTATTAAATTAACATCTAACATATCATAGCTAAGTACAATATAATAGGGACTATACGTTGGTTCCCCTCCCTGATCTTGTTCTGCGGTATTTTGTTCCGGCTTAACATAAGATATCGAAAATGTAGTCGGCATAGAAACCATAGTCTGTTTTCCTTTTTTTACAGTAATTTCAACCTTTATCCGTGCATTATTATAATTCTGTGCATGAGCTGAAAAGGCAATTAAACCGGTTAGAACAAGCGTGTAAAACAAAGTTCTAAAATTCATAAGATTCTTCATATTATTTTTTTTATCCCACAAGATTAAAAAATATTTAATCCGTTTGCAATTGACAATTTGCATTTAGCCCTGTTGAATTTGTATTTAGCAAGTAGCCTAGCAAAGTGATTTCCAAATCACGTCAATCCAATAACAAAGCCAACTATAATCATTACAAATTAACCCGACAATTACCTCCAACTCTTCTTATTAATAGTTTATTTAGTAAATTAGTCTTCCTTAATTAACTGTATGACAGAATTATTCCCCTATATTATAAAATCCAGAAGAAGCTATCGGAATTATTATTCCGTGGCTTTTGTATTCATTCTCGTTCTCTTTTCGCCTCAAATCTTAAGGGCTCAAGTCCTCTCTGACCTAGAAAAAATGGCGACAAATGCCTACAATCTTCGATTTACAGATAGTATCGCGAGTTTGCGAATACAGCAGGAAGCACTCGCTCTAGCAGAAGAAAAAGGCCATAAACCCGACCAAGTTATTTGTGCGGCCTATTTAGCCATGACCTATAGAAGTAAGTTGAATTTAAAGCAATTTACTTACTATACCGAACTTTCTTTTAACACAGCCAATACCATTCAAAACGATAGGGCTCTTGCTTATGCTAACTGGTCCATGGGACTCCTGTTTTCGTATATAGACGACCGAACAGCTGCGCTTAATTATCTCTTACAAGCCTATAGCCTATTTGGAAAACTAAAGGACGATGAACATTCCGCCAGATTGGGCGCAGACATCTCTTATCTCTTTTCTATCGGTTCTAAAGACCAAATAAAAAAATATGCCTATGAAGCACTTACTTATGCTGAAAGAACAAAAGACCCTGAAATCATACTACACGCCCGACTTGCTGTGGGAAATTATCTGTATGAAAATACAGACTTTGAAGACCCGGTAACCTGGCAAAACGCTGTTGCTTTTTTTAACCAAACTATTCAACTGATTGAACACTCCGAGTCAGAAATCATTAGCAAAAGCAACATCGGCATTGCACATATCAATCTGGCAGCACTTTATATGGCAGGTCCCAAACCCATCGACGAGGCTACTTTTCTTTCCCATCTTGAAAAAGCGACCAACATCGGGAGAACCTATAACTTTCGCAACGTATATCGAAGCTCACTGGGTTTGCGCGGACAATATTTCCTACAGAAAGGAGCCTATAGAACGGCAGAAAAATTATTTAAGGAAGGAATCTCTTACCAACTCAGTTTACCTTATAAAGACAACAACCTCCTTGTTTCTTTCTATGCCTGCCTTAAAGATTTAGCTGCAAGAGAAAACGACTATCGCGCTTATTTCGAATACGATCAACTTTTTAGTAAATACAATCAATTGAAATACGACGAAAACGTACAGAAGATTTTACAAAATACCGATGCGCGTTTTGAGACCGAAAAAAGACTTTTGCGTATCGACCAATTGGAAAAGAAAAACGAACTTCAAAAAAAAATCAATCTTTTGAGTTATGGAATTTCAGCAGTTTTACTTAGCGGTTTGGTTTTTATGTATCGCTCTTATTATTACAAACAGCGGTATTACCAAAATAGAGAACACATACTGCAACAGCAACAAACCAATACGGAGCTAAAAGTGCAACTTATGGAAAAAGAAACCCTAGAAGCCTTGTCTGAAAAAATATCATTGGAAAGACGGTTACTGCAATCTCAAATGGATCCCCATTTTATATTTAATTTACTCGGTAACATTCAAAGCATGATTCTACAAAATGACCGCATCACTGCGGTATCGTATTTAGGGAAATTTGCCAAATTAACTCGTCGAGTACTCGAGCAATCGCGCCAAGAACGAATCAGTTTAGAAGATGAAATAGAAACCCTAAAAAACTATATAGAACTGCAGCAGCTGCGCTTAAACTTTAGTTTTGACTACAACATTGATTGCCAAGACATTTCTGACTACCCGCTGCTGATACCGCCCTTGTTGATTCAGCCTTTTATAGAAAATGCCGTCGAACACGGGCTCAAACCGTTAACAGCTATAAGAAGAGGCGCCCTAAACATTCACTTCCGATATCAGGATAATAAAAAGATACTGGTTTGCACCATAGTTGACAATGGCATTGGATTAACAGCGTCTCGTAGCCATAAAACAGCAGATTCGCATCGTTCGTTATCCATCAAAATAACCAACGAACGCCTATCACTAATGCTCCAAAAAAACCCACACACCAAACTTGAAGTCACCGATATGGAAGGCCTAACTGGAGAATCCGGTTGTACTGTAACCTTAAGTATTCCAATAATATAAATCTTATGTATAAAACCGTTATTGTAGAAGACGAACATCATTTGTACGAAGCCCTGTGTTTATTATTAGAAATTGCAGCACCTCAACAAATAGAAATCATTGGTCAAGCCGCCAATGCAACCGATGCCATCAAATTAATTGATGATTTAAAGCCCGATTTGGTCTTTATGGACATCATGCTGAAGAGTGGCACAGGTTTCGACGTTTTAAATCAAATTACCCATAAGGCGTTTCATTTAATATTTACAACGGCCTATGAAGAACACGCCGTAAGAGCCTTTAAGTATAATGCTATCGACTATTTACTAAAACCTATTGATGCCGACGAACTCAAAGCAGCTATAGAGCGAATCCGTAAGCGAAGAGAAAGATTCGAATTGGAGACCCAACTAAGACACTTTACCACCGATATAAAAAAAATGCCGGAGCGAATTGTATTACCAACTCAAGAAGCGATGCATGTAATCAAAATTAATGACATTATTCGTTGCGAGACCTCGGGCTCTTATACCACCTTCTATTTGACGGAAGGAAAAAAAATTATTGTATCCAAAGCGCTTAAGCACTATGAGGAAATTCTATTAACTCCTCAATTTCTCAGAATACATCAATCCCATCTAATTAACATCAATTGCATCACCAGTTATTCCAGAGACGGTATGGTACTAATGGATGACAAAGCATCGATTCCTATTTCACGAGCCCATAAAGAAGCTTTTTTCAAGCTAATGCACGACTGATTTTAAGGCAATTTACCATTAAATGCGTCACATACACAGCCAAAACCGCCAAATACAAAGGCATCGTTGTACCGTATAGCAGTCGATCATACATTTGCTGAAAAACAAAATCATTATGAATAATAAAACACTATCTATTTTAAGTTACATCACGATCTTCGGATGGTTGATTGCCTATTTTAATAGCAAAGATTTAAACCCAAAAAGTGACTTGGTTACTTATCACTTGCGTCAGGGATTTGGGTTTTTTATACTTTCCATAATCATCAATATTACCTTAACTATTGTAGTATCCCTAGTTCCGGCTTTGTCCTTCTTAAACTATGTAAGCTTAATCTTACTTATCCTTTGGGTATTTGGTGTTATCAATGCAGTAAATGAACAGAAGAAGCCGATACCTGTCATCGGAAAAATGTTTGAAAACAAATTTAATTTCTTAGGATAAGTTATATCTTAACTGTAATTCACCGTTGCCTAATTAAATTCGACTATTAGGCAGCGGTAAATTAGGCACTATATGTTATGAAAAAAATAACCGAAGCACAACTAAATGAACGATTAAGTACTAAATCCAAAAAATTGCATGCTGCTGTACAAACAGCATTGGAATCCTTAAGTTATTCTCAAGCTAATCTAGATTCTGAAATGTTAACTTCATTTCTTCAAATGCTCGACCCTAATATAGCCGCCCAATTAAGTGCTGCTTCTTTACAAATCGATAGCAGCGATTCCGATTACGACATTTTTTTACTAGAAAACATCAACGCCAATTCATTAGAATTCCTTACTAAAGAAGATGAGCCGAGCAAAATAATTCTTATCGATAACGATATCCATTTATCTGGAGATTTATTTATCGAAGACCGGATTACCCTTATTGTTACAGCTAACATTACCGCAAAAAATATTGTTGTAAACGGTTCTTTATACACCTCAGGAGACCTTAACTGCGAGGTGTTGTTTGGCGCCTCTTCCAATGATCATGAAACTTATATAGGTCAAGACATTACTACGACATTAATTGCAGAAAACGGACATTATACCGTTGCTGAAGGCACTATACATGCTCAGTATCTTATGAGTTTTCACAATACAATTGAAGGAAAAACAGCACTGGAAATTGAAAAGTTAAGTGTAGACAATGAGGAGGAAGCTATTTTATTTCACCCTAGAATACCAGTTACTCATGGATATTTTGATGAAGAATCCTTTTTGCTTTTAATCAGTACCCACCCCGTGAATACCCTCTTCGAAGGAGATTAATCGCTACGCTACTGAAAAAATTAAATGGCTGTCTAAGATTTTGTTTGCAAAAATATGCACATACTACTTTTTGTTCACATTATCCAAAATTCGATACCGTTTTCCCAAAAAAAGTAGGTTTCAACTGCTAGCTCCCACACCATGCTCCCACTCCTTTAGATTCGCCACGCAAAACACCATACATGAGTAGAAAGAATCACTATGCGTAAACAACTATCTATAGCCACCATTTAATTTACAACTATAGTTAAAAAAACGGAATAGATTACCGTAAATTAAATATAGTGTTGTTTTACCGCTTCCCTTACTAGTCCACCATTATCCACTACATCAAAAGCTTCCTTCATTAAGAGAATTCGCTTTTGAACCGCACTTGCGCTTATACCCAGTAGCTCTCCAATATTCTTAATTTTATACCCTTTGGCCAACAACAATAAGATTTGAATATTATTCTCTTCCCACATCAAGTCTTTTTTGCTGATTTGCGCCATACTTTTTTTTACGGTTTCACTATAAAATCGCTCGCCATTTTGAATTTGTTCCAATGCTTTTAACAGCACTGCTGCTGTCACATCTTTTTTGACCATTAGCGCATCTGGATATGCTTTTTTATGGATATTGAAAATAGTAAGAACTTCCGCATGAGCCGTAATGATCATAATTTTAGAAAGTGGAAAATAACGTCTTATCTCTTTGGTCAAATCAACCCCATTGACAATTCCGTAAATCTCACAATTAGGCAAATCGTAATCCAGTATAAAACAATCGATTTCTGCATTTTGTCTAATAATACTAAAGGCCTGATCTACTGTATGTGCCTTGTAGAAACAAAAAAAAGGAAAGACCTTTTGAAGGATACTACTGTATCCTTCTACAATAAGGGGATGGTCATCGACTATTAAAAAGTTCATGTTTTAGCTTTTTATTAACAAAGAAGGTATTTTTTCTATATATATAAAAATATAATCTGGGTTTTCTTTACATAATTAATTTTAACCGATGTCTAACCGTTTTATTCTTATTGACCATGATGAGATAGAGTCAAAAAAAATCTTAGAGACACTAAGGCTTTTCCCACATTTAAGTTGTTTGGGCATCTATAAAAACGACGATACCATTTTTGAACTTTTACTAAAAAAGAAACCGACATTGGTTTTTATAACGGCAAACAGTATGCAAAACAGCAGTGGGCCATTAAGTTTTGAAAGTATCGCGCGCATACATGAATACCTTACAGACTATATTTATTTTATCTATCTCAGTAGTACGGATACAGACGCCCTAGTAGCTATTCAATCCGGTTTTTCCGATTATTTGTTAACACCGCTAAAAATTCATTTATTGGGTTCCTCTCTTTCTCGTTTTAAAAATAGAGTACCCGAAAGAAACAGTGCCTATCTATCTGTGAAATCGTATAGCGATTACAAATTTATAAAATACAGTGAAATTGTTTTTCTAAAAGCCGACAACAATACCACAGATATCGTTTTATTAGATGGTAGAACAGTAGCCGCTTTTAACACCTTAAAATACTTTCAAGAAAAGCTACCCTCCCTTTTTATACGGATTCACAAGAGTTATATTGTCCATATAACCGCCGTTGACCGCATTCATTTTAGCCAAGCCAAATGCTATCTCAACAATGGTGAAATCATTCCCATATCACCAAATTACAAAGCAAGTTTAGATTATATTTTAGAGCACCTTAAACTTTAGTATTTTAAAATCCAGTCTTTCACCACGAAATCCTAAGAGACTACTAATCAACACCTAGCTTACACAAAACCCAATCCGAAATTTCACTTTTTCTAAACGCACTATGCTTTCTTTGTAGTAGTTATAACAACCGATTACAAAAAACAAGACGGTTCAAAGGCAATGAGGGAACTATTAAGACTGCGGTTTTAATTGTCGTTGCAGTTGACCAGAAGCAGCCCGTCCCAGCTGTGCTACACGGATTCTCCGACAGGAGTTTCAGTTACCATTTTTTTAAACTCCTTTTAAAATTATTCACTATGAAAAAAGCACTTTTATTTTTCGGATTTTTTAGCATAGCCTTATCCCTTCAATCGTGTACTAGCGACACGGATGAATTCGCTCCTGTAGGAAGTGAACTTCTTAGCACAAGTGTATCAGACACCATTCCACCACAGCAGTCAAACCAAACCACTACCGACAATGGTGATTTAGGAAAGGATCTAGATAAAAAGAAATAACCTTTTATTATTTTAATAATAATCTAAAGATGACCTTAAAATCATCTTTAGATTATATAATTTTGGGTTATCGATTCATCAGCTTAAAAAACACTTATGAAATCTCCCTTAATCTACATTTTGTTCCTCTTTTCATTGATCAATTGTAAAGATTATAACCAAGAAAAAGCGACAACTAGTTATCAACTGTATTTAAACAAGCTTGATGCTTCCGATACCGGTCTCGCCGATCAAGTAAAATACTTAGACTCCATAAGTCAACTTTTGAATAACGCTAAAAACACATCCCAATACCGAGAACGCTTGATAGAAACCGCTTCTTTGGCCTATAACTTAGGACATAAGACAACGTATTTCAAGCTCTCTAAAAAGCTATATCAAAAATCGAAAATAAGCAACGATAGTACGCACACCGCTCGGGCTCTATATTTTATCGGAGACTATTATGAGGAACGCAGCCAACCGGATAGTGCTTATTACTATTATTCCAAATCCACTAATCTTTATCAATTACTGAATGACACCCTAAAGCAAGCCAAGACTTCATTGTACAAGGCGGGTATACTGTTTGATGAAGGACTCTATAATGAGAGTGAAGCCGAGATTCTCAAAACCTTACAGCTGCTACACAACACTAAGGAGACCCGATACCTTTATCAGAGTTATAATTTGTTAGCGATTACCTTAAGTCAGAATGCCCAACACAAAGAAGCTTTGCTTTACCAATACAAGGCTTTAGAAGCCTTAAATCAACTAAAAAAAACCGACATAGACCCCGAGGATTTACACTATTCTCTAATCAATTGTTATAATAATATGGGTAATACTTACGACAAGCTATCCGAATTTAAACAAGCCGAAAATCTCTATCAAAAAGGGCTCACTACCCCATATTTAAAAACTGGAAAACCGGCGCTTTACGCCATGCTCCTAAACAATCTGGGCAATAACTATATGTTGCAAAACCGCCATAAAAAAGCGTATCCCTTGTTGGTAGAATCATTACATATACGTGATAGTTTACAATTAAAACCGGGAATTATCACCAGCAAAATTCGCTTAGGCGACTATTATATCCACATTAAAGATACCGCCTCTTCCCTAAAATATTGGAAAGAAGCCTACAGCTTGGCAAAGGCCACCAAAAGCAATGATGAGGTGATGCGGAGTCTAAAATTACTTTCGAGCTACGACTCAGAAAAAAGTCAATTTTATTCCGACTTGCATTTTAAGACAAGCGACAGTATTCGGAGTAAGGAGATCCAAACTCGAAACAAGTTTGCCCGTATCGAATATGAGACTAATGAAATGGAGCTAAAAAATCAAGTTCTGCTGCGACGCGTATCGCTACTTGTGATTGTATTAGGGGTATTGGGAATTTTGTCGCTTGCCGTTTTTTTTATCATTCGCCTACAAGCAAAAAACAAGCAGCTGCGTTATTTACAAGACCAACAAAATTCCAAAGAGGTTATCTATAGATTATTGTTACAACAGGATGAACTCGGTCAGCAAGTATTGCTTCAGGAACGAAACCGTATTGCCAAGGAATTACACGATGGTATTATCAATACGTTGTTTAGTATCAAACTGCATTTGAACTCAAACAGTCAACAGAAAGAACAATTAGTAGCTGATTTAGAAAATGCTTCCGAGCAAATACGACAGATTTCTCACGACTTGAAAGACCATTCTTTTGCACAATCCAATTTCTCACTGGTGATTCAAGATCTAATCGACAAACAATCGACAGCAAGAACCGTATTTGAATGTTTAATCGCTAAAAATCTCGACTGGTCTCGTTTTTCCTATGATCAAAAAATAAACATCTATCGCTTGCTTCAAGAAGCCATTCAAAACGTTTTAAAACACGCACAGGCTAAGCATTGTTTCATCATCCTATTAGAAAACAAAACGTCAATTGTAATCAAAATTCAAGATAATGGAATCGGCTTTAATGCGACAACTAAGATAAAGAAAGGCATTGGTCTTCGCAATTTTGATGAACGCGTGAAAGAATTGGGAGGTAGCTGGAGTATCGAATCAAAAACGGGAACGGGAACGACTATTAAAATAATCATTGATAAAGCAGAGCTCCTTTAAACTTATTAGGCATTCGAATCCAAAGCCTTACCCTTTATTCGACTGCAACTGAATTGATGTATTTTATAGCTTCATCAATATACAATGAAGGCTTATAATGCTTTGTATTCTCTTGCAGTTCTTTATCCAATTTCAAACCATTGCGTTGCAATACATAATTACCGCTTACATCCATCGCCATATAATTGGTAAAAACAAAGGTTTGTCCGTTGAGCAGTTGGTAATGGTTTGTATTCATAATAGCCCCAGAAGTCTGTTCGCCTATAGTATAACACTTGTCGTTTTGTTGTATAGCAGCTCCCAAGTACTCTGCTTTACTCTGTGTACCTCTATCTACTAATAAAACCACTATACCCTTAAAGGATTTCTTTTTCCCATATACAACTACAGCACTACCGGCAATCTTCTCAACAATATTATCGTCTTGAAAAGCTCGTTTAGCTGGTCCTACAGGAGCCAATATTTTCAAAAACCTCTTTTCATCTGAAACTAAATGATCGATATCCCTGATTAAAAGATTGGCCGGATGTGTGCGTAAATCAACAATTATTCCCTTGCTATCTTTGAATGCTGTCAAGGCTTTTTTTAATGTTTTTCCCGTAATGCTTTGCAAGTTAATGTAGCCTATTTCATCGTTAACACTGGTGTAGGTAGAACTCAAAAAGGAACTCGGCATTGAAGATGCTTGAGCATAATCTATTTCACTCGGTTCGTATAGCGGTATTTCTTTGTTAACAACCAGTCCTGATTCCCGTTTTAATAAACTAATTTTGATAGTTCGCTTGTCCGATGCAAGTAATAAAATTCTTTGAATTCTCGCCCTTATAGAACTGCCGTTCGAACTGCATAAATGAAAGTTTTTAGAAATATAGGCCGCCACGGTCATATCGTCTATTCCAACAACTACATCACCTAAGGCAACTCCCTGAACTTGGGCTTTTGGCAAATCGCGAATTTCCGTAATCACCAAGGAATCATTAATAATTTTCCCTCCAAATACCGGATAATACTTCATTCGGTTTAAGACTAAACTAATATCTAGATTATCGGAATGCGAATCATTTATATCGGCCAGTAAATTGTCCTTTATCCGTTCAAAATCAGTTGTTGTTTTACTCGATTCAAACTTCTTAACAGTTTCCTCTAAAACCAAATTCCAGGTTTTATCGTTTAAAGTGATGTTGACATTCCAAAATTGCATCGCATTCCAGAATGAAGCCAATAACAACAATTGATGCGATCTGATATCCTGATTAAAAGCAAATGTCTTGCTCTCGTCTTCTAAAATAACATAAGAAGTCATTTTTTTGAGCTTTGCATAATAATCGCCGGTATTATCATTGTTTAGTATAGCTCTTAGTTTGTTTTGCAAAGGACTACCGAAGTTTGAAATCCAATGGTAATCCGCATAAATTTCAGTATGCTGATTTTGGGTGGTACTATAATGGTTTCTCTTGGAGTCAAAATGTTCTATCCAACTCAATATATTTTGTTCAAATTCTTGTTGATTGATCCCCTTTGTAATTTGATCGTATTTTTCAACAAATTCTTTGTTCATATCATAAGCACCACGACTCGCCTCTGGATGCATGTATTTCACTACTCCCCATATTTTTATAAACGAATTCAATTGCTCCGTTTTATTGATTGCAAAAGCATTCACAGAAATTAAAACCAATACCATAGCAATAAACCGCATCATTTTATATTTGTTTAGATAGTCGTTAAATAGAACGGAAAACTAATACTAAACCTTTATATAAATAAGTTTTACAACCTAATTTTAACCACAAATTAACGATACCGTTGCATATTGTAACCTCACAAATGGAATTTACAGCTATTAAATCAACCAGAAATTGTTGCAGTAAGTCAATTTATCCTTGATTTTTTTTCAATCCCAACTTGACTTAGATACCTCTAAAACTTTTAATAATGCCAATACTTCAATACGGAAAAGAAAGGAAGTCCGGTATAAATTTCAAACAAGTCTCCAATTTTCATACAAGCCTAGTTCCACATAGACTGCCCTGCTTTTTAGTAAACTAAACATCGAAATAAAAAACGGCACCCTTTTGAGAGTGCCGTTTTCAGCAAAAAAAATAATACAATCAATAAATTACTTTCAAAATTGCATGTAATTCAGACGCTTTAAGATAACTGTTGTGCTGGTACATTTTTTGAAATTTAGAATCTAAAAAAACCGTTGTCGGATAAGTCACCGTTCCTCTTTGCTCGGCAAAATACAGGACCAGCTGATGGGTACCCGATTTTAATCCGCGCTTTCTAAATCCCCAATTTCGATTATCCCATTTTACCACCTCTTTAGATTCACCGTCGAAGAAAATCACATAGTAATTTTCATTTAACTCCTGTATGATTTTCGGATCCGTGAAAGTTTTTTGTTTCATCAATTCGCAATAGCTACACCAATCGGTATAAAAGAACACCAATAACGGACGAGGTTGCTGTTCCATCAATTGTTCAATCTCTGCAAAAGTGGTCGTTTTTATTTGCGCTATACTTACTAAACTCCACAATCCAATTATCCAAATCCAGTATTTCATATTTTGTGCTTATTTGTTTATTTGTCGATTCGCAAATTCGCTTGAGCCCAATTAAGTATTTCATTGACACCAAATCATTACTCATTCCATAATGATTACTGATCACCGATTACTGATCACTGCTTACTGACCACTTAAAAAACCGTATATCTCAAACCCAAAAACCCTTGAATTCCCTGTAAAGGAGTATAACTATAGTCGTTGGGTTCAAAAATAACATCATTTCTTCCCGCTGGTGGTGTAACACCATTTCCCGGCTTTCCATACGGATCCCACCAACGGGCAATGGTATCTTCTTTTGGTAGCGTATTAAAAAGGTTCTTAATCCCTCCATAAATCTCCAAGCGTTCGTTAAATTTTTTAGTAACCTGAATATTGGCCAACACTACCCACGGTGAATATTCCGGTCGGTAATCGTCTTCTACTCGAGGCAAACGCATGGGGCCTGTCCAATTTCCGGTTAAGTCGGTAGAAAAACCACCTCCAAAGTCATAAGTAGCTAAGAGGTTTCCAGACCATTTGGGTGAATGATACAACGGATTTTTTTCATCATTCTCTTGCCGATAAACTTCCATATAAGTTGCTCCTATCATCAATTTCAAAGGAAAATCAAATACGACATCCACGTTGAGGGATAATCCTTGAGAAACGGCATATCCGTCTAAATTGTCGTATATAATTCTAGTTTGATCCGTATCGGTATCCGCGTCAATTTTATTGGTAAAATACGAGTAGAATGCCGATGCATCGAAATTAATTACTCCAAAGGAAGCGGGAACTTTCCAGCTGTAATTTAAATTTCCGTTGTACGACTTCTCGGGATCTAAGGCTTCGGCAAAGACCACCTCTCGTGCTCCTGTTAATGCTCGATGGTCTTCGGTAAATACATTGACTACACGAAAACCGGTTCCAAAACTAGCCCGTAAAACATGGTGGGGTGCCGGTGTGAATTTATAACCGACTCTCGGAGAATGTATTCCTTTATGTACCTTATCATAATCAAAACGATATCCTAATAATAATTTGTGTTGTTTGTTTATAGTCCATTCATCTTGAACAAACACCCCCAGATTTGGTCGTTTCATCGGGTCGTTTTCCATCAGCCCTTCTTCATCATAAATACCGGTTCCCCTTGTATTATCATCATAATACGTATATTTATAAGAGGCTCCGACAAGTAAGCTGTGATGCGTCAATTCTTTATCCCAATAGGCTTGTCCAAAAATCACTTGCTGTTTGGCCTGATACGATTCTGTACCGTAAAAAGAGTTCTGCTGATGCCAGTTGTAAGAAAACTGTGTGTAAATATTTGGTGTAGTTGGCAATTGATACATACCTATAGCTTCTAACCGATTGGTAAAAATGCTTTCGCCATAAACTTGATCGCTACCACGGTCACGCTCGCGATTCCAATGGTTTTCTCCACCCCAGCGATCTTCATATAGATATCGTAAAGCGATACTTGCCGTGCGTTCGTCAGCGCGATCAAAGTGCCACTTGTTAAATATCGAAACCCGATCTTGTAAAGTCACATCTGTAAAACCATCTTTATTGTGATCTTTAGGTTCTCCGTATTTAAAATAATTCACCCCTAATAAACTGTGGTTTTTTTCTCCCAGTTTAAATTTCATTGCCGCATCCAAATTGGTCTCCAACCAAGAGGTACTAAATCCATCCACGCTCAACAATGGAGCCGATTTCGCGTTTTTGGTGATAACATTGATGATTCCTCCCATAGCCTCGGTACCGTATAAAGAAGAAGCAGGGCCTTTCACCACCTCGATACGCTCTATTAAACTATTTGGAATACCGCTTAACCCATAAACAGATGACAAGGATGATACGATAGGCATACCATCAATCAGTATCATCGTATAGGGACCTTCCATTCCATTAATATGAATATCTCCGGTATTGCATACATTGCAATTTAATTGCGGCTGTACGCCGTTTATTAAACGCACGGCATCAAACAGGGAAGAAGTTGGATTTTTCTGAAGAAATTTAGGCGTGTAGATTTCAACAGGAACTACCGATTCCGATTTTAATACCGGTTTCAAAGTTGCCGAAACCACGATTTCACTCAAATCGGAATCCAACGGCAAATCAAAATTCACTGTAACTAAATTATTTGCCACAACTATTACCCTTTTCTTGACCGTCTTATACCCCACATATTCAACAATAACCGTATAGCTACCCGGCTGTAACGCCTCCAATTCGTAAAAACCCGCTTCGTCGGTTAGTGTTCGTATGGTAGTATTATCAACAACAACCGACGCGTCTAACAAAGCACTTCCGCCAGATGAAACCCTTCCTTTTATTCCAGTTTGACCCCACATAGCGGTAGGAAGCAAACCACAAAAAAAAACAAGTATTAGTGTTCTCATAAATATTTATTTAAATTAGTTTAAAATTATTTTTAGACAAATCTAAATATTATTTCATTAATAAAAAAGAATGTACTTTTGTATTTTATAAAAAATATCATCATGCTAACCTATTCCGAAGAAAACTACCTCAAAACGATTTACCATCTTTCGCTCTTTCAAAAGAAAGGAGTAGCTACTAATGCCATAGCTGCTAAGATAGAAACCAAGGCTTCATCTGTGACTGATATGATTAAAAAACTCAACGACAAAAAACTGATAGAATACCAAAAGTATCAAGGAGTTACCTTAACAGAACTAGGCTTAATGGCGGCCAAAATGATTGTTAGAAAACACCGTCTATGGGAGGTTTTTTTAGTAGAAAAACTCGATTTTTCTTGGGACGAAGTTCACGATGTAGCCGAAGAATTGGAACATATAAAATCGGAAAAACTCATCAATAAACTCGATGCCTATTTGGGATTTCCGACAGAAGACCCGCACGGAGACCCGATACCCAATGCTCAAGGAGAGATAAAAACAGTCAATAAATTATTGCTGTCCGACGTAAAAAAGAATATCGTGTGCATTTGTGTCGGGGTAAAAGATTCTTCCAGCAGTTTTTTACAATATTTAGACAAGCAAAATATGTCGCTAGGCAGTGAAATTGAAATCTTAGAAATCGAAATATTTGACCAATCGTATCGGGTAAAAATCAACGGCGTAGAAATGACCATCTCTAAGAAGATTGCCAGTAATTTATTCGTTAAAACCACAGAATAAACACTTTAAATTATTTATGCAAAATACGATAGAAAGTCCGTATAAATCGGCAGCACAAGTCTTGGGAATCATCGGTTTTGTACTCGGTATCCTTACGCTAGTAATTTCCTTTATACCCTGTTTGGGAGTCATAGCAATTGTCTTTGGAATTGTAGCTATAGTAGTTTCAACCATAGGCCTCACGATTTCCATCAAGTACAAACAGTCTAAATTATTTGTAACTATAGCGTTAATTCTGGCCGTTATTGGCTCCAGCATTGCGGGTTTACAATATTTTGTATTAACCAAAATAGCAGAAAAACTCCCTATTCAATACCAAGAAGAGTTGCCCTATACCATAGATACCGACACGATTTTCGACGACCCAGATAACGACGACGCTAATTACAACGGGCAAGATTCCCTAAATACTGAAGATGTCACTAAATAACAGGTCACGACAATCCTACCGCCTTATCAACTATACTTTACTCGTGTTATTTGTAGTCGGATTATTATGGCTGCTATACGGCCCCGTTACACCGAGTTGTTATTATCAAGACACTTATGGTATGAGCTGTCCCACTTGTGGCCTAACCAGAGACTTCAAATCAATTTTAAGCGGTGATTTTTCAAATCTAATATCGAAAAGCTCGCTGTACTTCTTTGTCGCATTTTCGCTGATATTCCTAACTAGAATCCTTGCCAATATGCTCCTTAACTTCAGCAACATCAGAAAAGTTTTTATCGTTTATGAAGTGGCAGCAGCGATTATTATTGGAACCTTATTGGTATTTGGTTTGTCTCAGAGCTATTCACAATAACCAACAACTACCGAACTAACAAGCATAAAAAAACCGAAACACAGTTCCGGTTTTTTATTTTTATTTTAGCTACAGCCGCATCCTCCACTGCCACAAGAAGCATCTTTATCGTTCCCTTTTTTAGGTTTCCAAAAAAACTTCTTTAGTAAGACGACTACCGCTAAAACCACTAAACTATATGCTATAATTTCTTGATAATTCATACTTTATTATTTTAATAATTGGTAGGCTACCAACGCAACCACATAAGCAAATACGGTCATAAACACCAACTGAAACAAGGTCCATTTCCACGAATTGGTTTCTCTTTTTGTAATCGCTACCGTCGAGGCACATTGCATGGCAAAGGCATAAAACAGCAGCAACGAAATACCGGTTGCAAAATCAAACACTTTTTCTCCGTTTGGTCTTACTTCATCGGCCATTCTATTTTTAATCGTTTCTTCTTCATCTGTAGAACCCACGTTGTAAATCGTAGCCAAAGTTCCTACAAAAACCTCTCTAGCAACAAAAGACGTTAATACGGCAATTCCAATTTTCCAATCGTAACCCAAAGGTCTAATAACAGGTTCTATTCCCTTTCCTATAATACCAATATACGAATTTTCTAATTGATAACTCGCTATATGCTCGTCTAATTCTTCGCTACTATAATTTTGATCGGCGTATTTTTCGGCAACAATTTCTTCGGCATTATTAAATTTTTCACCCGGACCGTGTGCTCCTAAAAACCAGATGATAATGGATAGTACAAAAATAATTTTACCCGCTCCATAAACGAAAGCCTTCGTTTTTTCGAGCATGGTTAACAATACATTCTTAAGTATAGGCATTTTATAGCCCGGCATTTCTACCACAAAATATGTTTTTGCTTCTGCTTTTATGACTTTGTTCAATACCCAGGCCGCTGCCAAGGCCGCAAAAAAACCAATCAGGTATAGAAGCCCTAAGGTTAAGCCCTGTAAACTGAAAAAACCAAATAATTTTTGATCGGGAATTACTAAAGCAATGATGATGACATAAATGGGTAATCGCGCAGAACAAGTCGTAAAGGGCGTTACCAATATGGTCAACAAACGCTCTTTCCAATTTTCTATATTACGCGCCGACATGATTGCTGGTATCGCACAAGCATTTCCTGAAATTAAAGGCACTACACTTTTTCCGCTCAATCCAAAAGGGCGCATAATGCGGTCCATTAAAAAAACCACACGACTCATATAGCCAGTCTCTTCCAAAATAGCAATAAACATAAATAGTATCGCTATTTGGGGTATAAACGGCATAATCCCTCCAATACCGGGTACGATACCATCGGCTATCAAATCGGTTAATTTCCCCGGTGCCATAACCTCCTTAAGCCAAGAACTAAGCATGGAAAACGACTCATCGATAAAGTCCATAGGCACGCTAGCCCATTCAAAAATCGCTTGAAAAATCAATAAGAGTATCGCAAAGAAAATCAAATAACCATAAACCTTATGTGTCAACACTCGATCTAAACGACTGCGAAGGTCTTTGGCCTTACTCAAGTCGACGAGGTAGGATTTTTTTAAGACGTCGTTGATGAATTGGTAGCGCTTAACTACCTCTTTCTGTTGTAGTCTTTTAATATCGGATTCCTTATATAGCAAACTGGCCTTTTCAATAGCCGATCGATTAAGGGATCCCAAGTGAAGGTTTTGTGTAAAAACCAACCATAACTTATATAAAGGCTCTTCAGGGAAAGCAGCCTGCAATTGATCGAAGAAAGCGCGGTCGATTTGAGAAGCCTGTAAAGACGGTTCCAAATCAATATGTTTAAAATCAATAATGGCCTCTTTTAGCCTACTTATTCCCTCTTTCTTACGTGCGCTAATTAAAACAATCTTGGTTTTTAATTCGGATTCTAAGGTAGCGATATCAATCGAAATCCCTTTAAGCTCCATACGATCAGCCATATTAATAGCCAATATCGTCGGAATTCCCAAATCTTTTATCTGTGTAAACAAAAGCAGGTTTCGTTTGAGGTTTTCCACCTCAGAAACCACTACGGCTACATCAGGATAAAAATTATTTTTCTTGTCTAGCAGTAAATCCGATACAATTTGTTCGTCGACAGAACTGGGATTAATACTGTATGTTCCTGGTAAATCGATAATGGTCGCTGTTATCTGGTCCGATAACCTACTTGAACCCACTTTCTTTTCGACCGTTATTCCGGGATAATTTCCAACTTTTTGATTTAAACCCGTCAAGGCATTAAAAACCGACGTTTTACCAACGTTCGGATTGCCGATTAAAGCAACTTTTAAATTTGATTTCATCAACAATTATTTTCTAATTTCTATACGGATTTCCTTAGCCAATTCCTTTCTGATTGCTATATGTGTTTCGTTAATGCACAAATATAACGGATCTCCTAGCGGAGCTATTTCTAGCAATTCCACTTGGTTTCCTGGCAAGCAACCCATCTCCAATAATTTCAACGGTATATGCTCCATATCAAAATCTACTATGACTGCCTTTTGGTTTTTACCCAATATGTCTAAGGTGACCTCCATTTTTATTTAGATTTAATTCATATTGCAAAAATAAGTAATTTAAAAGGATAACCCATCCTTTTAAGTTACTTTCCAAGTCAATTTGCCTTTTTTGACACAACTTTATCTTTCTTATTTCGATTCATGTTTGTCTAACCACTTGATATCTTCCAATAATTGTTTCACGTTTTTACTTTCCTTATCGGGAGTATCCAAATTGGTACCGTCATAAAAACCGCGAATACGCCCTTTCCGATCCACTAAGATAAAGTTTTCGGTATGAACCATATCGTACATCTCGTCTGCAGAACCCGTTTTGACAGCTAAATACGATTGTCTAGCCAAATAATAAATATCTTTTTTATTTCCCGTCACCAAATTCCACTTGGCATCTAGAACTCCTTTGTGCTCGGCATAGGCTTTTAAAACCGGAACGCTATCTATATCTGGTGTTACGGTATGTGATAATAACTTTACGTTGGGCATGTCTTTTATCTGATTTTGCAACCACACCATATTATCACCCATAATTGGACAAATGGTTGTACAGGTTGTAAAAAAGAAATCGGCAACATAAATGGTGTCCTCATAATCTTTGTTGGTAATGGTGTCTCCGTTTTGATTGACAAATTTAAACGGGGCTATACGGTGTTTTTGTTTGTTGGCCTGATGTTGAATCAAGGTATCTACCAATTCTGGATTTACCATAGATGGGGTATAAACCGGTAGGGTTTTACGCCATGCCAAGGCATTGTAAAACATGATCATAATTCCGACACACAACAAAAAGAAAAACAAAAAGAAATAGCGGTATTTTTTAAAAAAGGCTCCCATGATTATTTTTTTTTGCGAATTTACAAAATGACTTGGTAACTATAGGTTAAAATGAAGATAAAGGTTTTAGTACGAATGGGTATTATGCAGTAATGGGACGATAAAATTTTAAATAATCTAAAATAAATCAGTGTCCCAATCGGTGAATTGTTTGCACAAGCAAAGCACTACACAAAATAATCGCCACATTAACCAATTAATTCATACTTTTGTTTGTAAACTATTTTTTAAACAAAAAACCGGAATATAATGAATAAAAAGTTATTGTTGTTTTCTGCCGCTACGCTAGCCATGGTTGCTTGCAAGGACAAAAAGGCAGAAGAAGTAAAAGCCGAAACACCTACTGAAAAGCATGGTATTGTTTTGGAATACATGGATAAGTCTGTAAAACCAGGGGACGATTTTTTTAGATATGTGAACGGTACTTGGTACGACAAAACTGAAATTCCAGCAGATAGAACCCGTTGGGGAAGTTTTGATGAATTGAGACAAAACACCGACAAAGATGCCTTGGCCATTCTAAAAGAAGCGGTAGCCAATACCAAGTTAGACCCGAAATCGGATCAAGCCAAAGCCGTGGCCGTATATGAAACCTATATGGATACGGTAGCGAGAAACAAAAGCGGTATAGCTCCTTTAGCTCCTTATTTAGCCAAAATTGACGCTTTAACCAATGCAAAGGAAGCGGTTGCTTTAATTTCAGAATTATCTAAAGAGGGTAGTTTGGGTTTTTATAGCGCTTATGTTTATGCAGACGCTAAAGACTCTAACAAAAACACCGTATACTTAGGAACAGGTCCATTAGGATTACCTGATCGCGATTATTATATTTTGCAAGATGCAGATATGAAAGACAAGCGTGAGAAATACGTAGCTCACGTGTCTAGAATGCTTCAAATTGTAGGAGAAACACCAGAAGCTGCGAAGAAAAATGCGGCTAAGGTATTAAGTCTTGAAACTGCATTAGCCAAACCACAATTGGACCGTGTAGAACGCAGAGACGACAGAAAAACATACAATCCAATGAAATTAGCGGAGTTGCAAAAAATGACGCCTACTATTGATTGGAATCAGTATATCACTACATCAGGTATTCAAAATCTAGATATCATAATCGTATCAGAACCGCGGTATATGAAAGCGGTAGAAACCCTTTTAAAAACAGCTGATATCAGCGATATTAAGGCCTATATGAAATGGACTTTAGTCAATGATTCATCGGATAAACTAACCACCGCTATCGAAAAAGCCAATTGGGAATTTTACAGTAAAACCCTTCAAGGAGCAGTTGAACAGAGACCGATTGAAGAACGTGCTTTAGCTGTAGTTAATGCCACTGTTGGTGAGGCTTTAGGAAAATTGTATGTAGAGAAAAAATTCCCTGCAGAAGCTAAAGAGAAAGCAAAAGCGATGATTGACAATGTCATTGAAGCTTATAAAGTAAGGATTAATAACCTTCCTTGGATGGCAGAAAGCACTAAAAAAGGAGCTATTGAAAAACTGAATAAGTTTACCGTAAAAATTGGCTATCCTGACAAGTGGAAAGACTATTCAAAATTGACCGTGAAAAACGCTA
The DNA here is from genome assembly GCA_040393465.1 of Flavobacterium sp. Taxonomy (GTDB): domain Bacteria; phylum Bacteroidota; class Bacteroidia; order Flavobacteriales; family Flavobacteriaceae; genus Flavobacterium. The sequence goes on from JBEBUC010000003.1 coordinate 163,073, forward strand.
AAAATGGCGGAACTTTCTTCGACAATATGAGAAATGTATCGGTATGGCAAACAGAAAGAAACATAGAAGACTACGGTAAACCGGTAGACAAAACCCGTTGGGGTATGGCACCACAAACGGTAAATGCCTACTTTAACCCATCTTATAATGAAATCGTATTCCCGGCTGCTATCCTTCAACCTCCATTTTACGATTATAAAGCAGATGAAGCTGTTAACTACGGTGGAATTGGCGCTGTAATTGGCCATGAAATTTCACATGGATTTGACGATTCTGGAGCTCGTTATGATGCGAATGGAAATTTATCAAACTGGTGGACCGACCAAGATTTGGTTCGTTTTACTAAATTGGGTGATGCACTAGCTGCAGAATACAGCAAATTAGAACCTTTGAAAGGTTTCTTTGTAGATGGTAAGTTTACTTTGGGCGAAAACATCGGTGATTTAGGTGGTGTTAACGCTGCTTATGACGGTTTACAATTATACCTTAAAGCCAATGGAAATCCAGGCTTAATTGATGGTTTCACACCAGAGCAACGTTTCTTTATCTCTTGGGCTACGATTTGGAGAACAAAATCTCGTGACGAAGCACTTAAAAACCAAGTAAAAACGGATCCGCATGCACCAGGTATGTACAGAGCTTATGTGCCACTTCAACATGTTGATGCTTTTTATACCGCATTTGATATTAAGGAAGGTGATAAACTTTTCATCAAACCGGAAAACCGCGTTCACATCTGGTAAATATAAAGATTTGTAATAACCGCAGCTTGTCTCAAAAGACAGCTAGGGTATTATCTAAGCTTCCAACACAAAAGATGGATCGTCCCAATTGGGAGACGGTCCATCTTTTTTTTGTAGGCATTTTAAACATAAAATATTAATTTCGACAAATGGAAAAAAAGCAAAAGATCGACCTATTTTGGTTTAGAAGAGACCTTCGACTGGAAGACAATAGTGGTTTGTATGAGGCATTAAGATCGAAAAACCCTGTACTGCCCATCTTTATATTTGACCCCGAAATTCTTGAACAGTTTGAAAGCAAATACGACCGTAGGGTCGATTATTTTCATCAAGCCTTAAACAGCTTGCACCAACAGTTGCTTTTACAACAATCCGGTATCCGTTTCTTTTATCAAAATGTGCTTAAGTGTTTTGAAGATTTAGTAGCGCAATATGACATTGAAGCTGTTTATTGCAATACCGACTACGAACCCGCTGCATTACAGCGCGATGCCCGCGTACGCGATTTTTTAGCATTACATCAAATTTCTTTTAAAAATTACAAGGATCAAGTCGTATTTGAAGCTAATGAAATTCTAAAATCCGATCAAACACCTTATACCATTTTCACTCCTTATTCCAAAAAATGGCTTGAAAAAATACAGCCCGTTCATTACCAACCCCGCCCATCAGAACAATTCCTATCGAATTTGCTTATTTGGGATGCACTACCCATACCGACCTTAAACGATTTGGGTTTCGAACCCACCGACGTCGTATTTCAAAAACCGGATTTGAATTTAGTTTCTATTGAAAATTTTGAAACCGTACGTGAGTATCCTATTTTAGATGCTGGTTCGCACTTAGGAATAGCCCTGCGCTTTGGTACCGTTTCTATAAGAGCTTGTGTTGCTTTGGGTTTAACCGACAATGCGACCTGGTTAAAAGCCTTAATCTGGCGCGGTTTTTTTATGCAGATTCTGTTTCATTTTCCCAAAGTAGTCAACCAAAGTTTTAAATCTAAATACGATACCATTGTATGGAGAAACAACGAAAGTGACTTCGAAAAATGGTGTAACGGGCAAACGGGATATCCACTAGTCGATGCTGGTATGCGCCAACTCAATAGTACCGGGCAAATGCATAATCGGGTTCGCATGGTTGTAGCCAGTTTTCTAAGCAAACACCTTTTGATAGATTGGCGATGGGGAGAAGCCTATTTTGCCCAAAAACTACTTGATTACGATTTGGCGGCCAACAACGGAAACTGGCAATGGGCCGCAGGAACAGGTTGCGATGCCGCACCGTATTTTAGAGTATTTAATCCCGAAGCGCAGGCAAAAAAGTTTGATGCAGAACGGCTGTATATTAAAAAATGGGTTCCTGAATGGAATAACGACACTTATCCACTGCCTATGATCGAACATGCGTTCGCAAGAACACGTGCACTGGACGCCTATAAAAAGGCCTTAAAAAGTGATTTCTAACACCGTTCCGTTTCCTTCACTGGTTTTCAATACCAATTCGCCATGGATAGCTGCCACGCGCTCATTTAAGTTTTTAAACCCCATGCCTCGCTTGACCTTTTGAATATCAAATCCGATACCGTCATCGGCTATACGCAATTTGACCTTCTGCTGTTCTTTTAAAATCCAAATCGAACAATGTTTTGCCTTGGAGTATTTGTTTACATTTTGTAAGGTCTCTTGGAGTATGCGGTATAAATGCATCTTGACTTCCGCAGAAATACCCTCCCAAACAATGCCTCGATCAACCGATAATTCAAATTGTGTTCCAAACGAATTCTGCTGTAACTCAATCAACTTCTTAACGACCTCTTCAAAAGTTTCATCGTTTAAAAATTGTTGGTTGGCCAATTTATGAGAAATCATTCTAACTTCTTCTTCTGCTTTGACCAATTCGCTCACCAACAATTCCTTGCGCACACTATCCGGACTGTCTAATTGCATTAAATTAAATCGCGTTGTAAAGATGCGATTAACTATACCGTCGTGTAATTCCTTTGCAATTCGATTGCGTTCCTTTTGTTTGGCTTTCTGAGTTTTCGATTGTTGCTCAATAACCAATTTATATATTAACTGATTGGCATCTTGTTGTTTTTGCATCAATACCAATTGTTTGTTTCTCAAATTCAATCGCAACACTAACAATAAGAACATCAAAAAACCAACCACTACAATAGCAATAAAAATAATTCTTCGATTTCGCTCTTTTAGAAATTCATTTTTATTGATCATTTCCTCCGTTTCATAGGCGATTCGCGCAAACTTATTTCGAGTAGACCGCTCGTTGGCTTGGATTTTCTCAAGTAAGCGTACGTATTCCTTGGTGTATTTGCTCTTGTTCACAACGTCGTGTTCTACCAAAAAACGCAAAGCCTCTTTTTGGTCGTACTCACTATTCATTTGTAAAGCCAAGTCATAAGCCTTCGTAACATATTTCAATCCCAAGTCCCGATTGCCGAATTTAAAATAATACTCACCTATGGTTAGCTTACTGGATATAACTTCTTGATCAGTACCCGATTCTAATCGAATACCTTCAGCGATTTTCAGGTTTTTAAGAACACCAATGGTGTCGCTATTTTGCATTCGAGCAAAACTGATGTTATTTAGTAAAGCCGAGTATATTGCTGGGTGGTTCTCATCAATACCGATAACATCCAATCCCCGTTGATAATATTCTATAGCCTCATCAAAATTATTATTAACCTCATAAGCACCCGCAAAATTATTATATAAAGCACCATAAGCCAGCGTCAAATCATCCTTGTTAAAAGAACCTTCAGCGTTCATCCTGATCAATTCGGCCTGGGTCAATCGAAAATAGTTTATCGACTCATCAAAAGATTTTAACTCACATAAGATCAAACCCAAGAGCTGGTAACTCTCGTAGATAGTCATGGGGTGTTGGTCTCTATTTACATAGCGCAATACCGTAATGGTCTCCACTTCGGCCTCCGTATAAAATCCGAAATCATATAAAATAGAAGCCTTTCCCAACGACATTTCCGCAATTTTAACAGAGTCGTTAAGCGATTTATACCATTTACCGGCTTGTTGATAAAAGAAATAGGTACTGTCAAAATGCATTTTATTTTCATAATATCCACCTAATGATTCAAAGGTTTTTGCCAAACTAAGCGAATCTGACTCTTCTTTGGAATACGTACGAACCCGGTTCAAAAGTTTTAAAAAACGATTTGCCGCTTCCTCCTTATCAAATTTTGCCGCCAATTCCAATAAATAGGCTCGAGTAGCCGCAGAATTATCTTCGTCCATAGCATCGTCAAACAAGCTATCTAATACCCGACCTTTATCGGTGCTGGATAACTTCGTAAAATCAAAACTATCTAAATAGTTTTGATTTTTTTCAGGTGCAACTCGTCCTTTACTACACGAAAAAAAACATAAAACTAACAGAAAAACACCGACAACACCTTTTATACCATTCATAAATATACATTCTTTCCTCGGTAAAAGTACGTATAAACACGTGATTTGCCCTGGTCAAATCGTACAAACTGATTTCTTAGTCCTGAACATAAACTCCTTTTTTTTAAATAACTTACCATATAGTCCTGCATAAAATACGTTCCTCAATTACCGCATAGCATAGCATAAAATTCACTAAATAAAAAAACTGTTTTTAAAGCAATTTCCTTAGTAATATTCCTACCTTTATCCTTTCAAAAGAATAATTTTCTAATCAATTCTAGCGATTATATAATTCCATTTCAAAACAGCAGCATGAATATCCTAATTGTCGATGATCACCCCTTAACTGTTGAAGGATATCATTTTTCCATTTCAAAACATCCCTTTTTTCACAATAACACGATTTTTTCCAAGGCCTACGATTGCGAATCTGCCTTTCATCTGATCAATAAATCTATAGAGAGACAATTGCCTTTTGACCTTGCTGTTATTGATTTCGGATTACCTGCTTTTGAAGAAATGAACCTTAAAAACGGGACTTCATTGGCACATTATATCATGGAATCGTTACCGTATTGCAAGATTGCTATTATTACCGCTCATACCGAAGTCATTATCATTTATGACATCATTAAAAATACCCGACCACATGCCTTAGTGGTTAAGAACGACATCACACCCGACAACTTACCGTTGTTGTTAATTGATGTTTTAAACGACATTCCTTTTCAAAGTGAAACCGTAAAAAAATGCAATCAAGAAATTTGGAAAAAAGAATTGATGCTCGACGACAACAACCGACTGATTTTATTACACTTGTCTAAAGGGAATAAACTCAACGACCTGCATCTTTTAATTCCACTGGCCCCGGCCACTCTAAAAAAACGGATCAACAAGATGAAAGAAGCCTTTAATGTTTCCGACACCAACTGCTTAATTCAAGAAGCGTTTAAACAAGGCTTTGTTTAAAAACAACTTATCAAATTTGCCCCCCTTTTACACGAAAGAACGTAAATACAAAAGGGCCATCTTGGAAGACAGCCCTTTTGGTTAATATTAAAATTACCGCTTTATTATCTCTTGAGATAATCGCGTAAAACATATTGAAGGATACCCCCATTTTTGTAATATTCGATTTCGATAGCCGAATCAAAACGAGCCAAAACATCAAACGTAATTTTCTCTCCCGACTTCTTTTCTGCCGTTACATGCATGTGTTTATGCGGTTTTAAATCATTGGCCAATCCAGTAATTGTGATGATTTCCGTTCCATCTAGGCCCAGCGAAGTGGCAGTAGCTGGTTTTATAAATTCCAGTGGTGCTACCCCCATTCCAACTAAGTTACTGCGGTGAATTCGCTCAAAACTCTCTGCTATTACCGCTTTCACCCCTAGTAAAAAGGTTCCTTTTGCAGCCCAATCTCGCGACGAACCACTACCGTATTCCTTACCGGCAAAAATCACTAAAGGTGTTTTATCGGCCTGGTACTTCTCTGCCGTTTCAAAAACGGTCAAGGATTCTCCGGTTGGTAGATACGTACTATAACCTCCCTCGCGTTGTGCTACCTTATTTTTAATTCTTACATTGGCGAAAGTACCGCGCATCATCACTTCATGATTTCCACGACGCGAACCATAAGAATTGAAATCTTGAGGTTCAACCCCTTGCGACATCAAATATTTTCCCGCTGCCGATTCTTGATTAAAAGACCCCGCAGGAGAAATATGATCGGTAGTCACGGAATCACCGAGGTATAACAATACCCGTCCTTGATGGATGTCGGCAGTTGGTAACACCTCTTCACTGATGTTTTCAAAGAAAGGTGCCTCTCGAACATAGGTAGAATTTGGATTCCATTCAAATTTTTGTCCCAAAGGTGCTTTCAAATCTTTCCAATCTTGTTCGCCTTCGAAAATAACGCCGTAAACCTCATCGAAATCTTCTTTTTTCATTGCCGTACTGATCACTTCATTGATTTCCTCTTGAGTTGGCCAAATATCTCTTAAGTAAACCGGCTCTCCATTTGGGTCATAATCCAAAGGATCGTTGATTAAGTCGATATCGACACGACCTACTAAAGCATAAGCAACCACCAACATAGGCGACATCAAAAAATTCATCTTTACCTGTGAATGCACACGAGCTTCGAAATTTCTATTTCCAGATAATACCGATGCTACAACCAGATCTTCTTTATCCACCGCTTCTGCAATATGCGGAGGTAAAGGGCCGCTGTTACCAATACAGGAAGTACATCCGTATCCGACGGTATGGAAACGCAGTGCTTCCAAATCTTCTGACAATCCGGAACGCTCCAAATATTTTGTTACTACTTTAGATCCGGGTGCCAAACTGGTTTTAACCCACGATTTGGTTCTAAGACCTCGTTCAATAGCTTTACGCGCCACTAAACCCGCTCCAATCATTACATCCGGATTGGATGTGTTGGTACAGCTGGTAATCGCGGCTATAACGATGCTACCATCACTCAATATATATTCCTTATTTTTTAATTTTATTCGTACCGAGCGCATCGTATCGGTTGCGACTTCAATACCTGTAGCCCGATTGGGAATCGGATTGTCTTCAAAACGAAACTCCGTTCCAGACCCTCCCTCTTCAAGCCAAGTTTGCTCGCGACGCTCTTTTACAGCTACATAAGCCCTGTTGTGTTCGTCTTCCAATAATTGAGAAAATGCCGTAGCCAAATCCTTTACAAATATTTTGTCTTGCGGCCGTTTAGGCCCAGCAATCGTTGGAATTAAGGTATCTAAATTCAACTCCAGTACGTGGCTATATTCAATTTTGTCCTCGTCCACTCTCCATAATAAGTTCTCCTTACAATAGTCCTCCACCAATTTAATCTGTTCATCCGATCGGTTGGTTTTACGCATATAATTTAAGGTTTGGTTGTCTATTGGAAAATAGGTAACGGTACAACCAAATTCTGGCGACATATTGGAAATGGTTGCTCTATCGGTTACCGACAAATGATCCAAGCCCGAACCAAATACCTCAACAAATTTACCAACCACACCATAATCGCGTAGCAATTTAGTTATCGTCAACACCATATCCGTAGCCGTAGATCCCTGCGGGATTTTCCCCGTCAACTTTAAACCAACTACCTCGGGACAGGTAAAATAAATAGGCTGACCCAACATGGCTGCTTCGGCCTCTATACCTCCCACCCCCCAAGCAATAACACCAATTCCATTGACCATAGGTGTGTGTGAATCGGTACCTACTAAGGTATCCGGAAACGCCCAACCGTCGCGCTTTATTACGCCTTGTGCCAAATACTCTAAGTTGACCTGATGGCATATTCCCATCCCTGGCGGAACAACGGTAAAGTTATTCATCCCTTGTTGTCCCCATTTTAAGAGTTCGTAGCGTTCTGAATTTCTTTCATACTCTTTTTCAACATTCTTCTCGTAGGAATAATCTGTTCCGAAGAAATCGACTTGAACGGAGTGATCAATAACCAAATCAACCGGAATTGCCGGATTAATCTTATTTCCGTCCTTTCCCTTTCTTATAAACTCATCGCGTAAGGATGCCATGTCAACCACAGCAGGTACGCCTGTAAAATCTTGCATTAAAACCCTCGCAGGTTTAAAGGGAATATCTTTGTCGGTTCCCTTGGGATCCCAATAGGTAAGCGTATCCAAATGTTCGTCCGTAACCACAAATCCATCGTGATTCCTCAATACATTTTCCAATAAAATCCGAATAGAAAAGGGCAATTTTGAAATCGGCTTCCCTTCCTCTTGCAGTTTCCTCAAAGAAGCTATTTTATAATCCATAATCTGTTAGTGTTTTTGTTCCCTCTAATTTACAAAACAAACTCGATCAACGTCTTATATTTTATAATTTTTATGAATAGCGTCATAAAACGAATACTTTCTCGAAAAAAAACAAAAATAAGCCTTGTAAAACCTTCATTAAGCTAATGTGCAAAACTTTGACTGTTATAAAAACAACTACCAAACTAAAAACAAAAGAGTTAACCGAACTAAGAAGCCTATTTTGGCGCAAAAAGTAATTGTTGAATTTGACTATAATCTCCCGACTCATATTCCAATAATTTTTTATCGTTAATGACCCATATTTTTTCACAATGCTGATACAGTATATCTATAATATGAGAAGAGATAACGACAATACTTTCTTTACTTTTATCTAATAAATCCTGTATCAAGATATAGTTCGATTCCATATCTAATCCATTGAAAGGTTCATCTAAAAAATAAACGGGATAATTACGTTGAAAAACGGCATTTATATAAACTTTTTTTCGCATGCCCGTTGAAAACTCTTTAATCAACTTATCGCTAGGTAAATCGAACAAATTTTTATTAGAGTGACTTTTAACCCCCAATAAGTTAGCATAAAAATCATAAAACTCCATAGCAGTCAATTCTTCATAAACTGGAGGCTCTGAAGGACACCAACCAATGTTCTGCAAATTAGCGGCTTTTTCCATCAATGCGCATTGACCGCTGTATTTCTCTAATCCCAAAATACTGCGAAATAGAGTTGTCTTTCCTTGTCCATTTTTTCCGACAAGTCCATAAACTCCCGGTTTATCAATGCTAAAAAGAATGTCCTTAAGTATGATTTCAGCACCGTATTTCTTTTCAACTATATCAATATTCAGCATACTTCATGGTATTTATTTCATTAATCGCTCGTTTATAAAGAAGGGGAAACGCCAACAGTGGTATACCGTAGTACGTTATACACAATCCGATAAAAAAGATAAAAAAAAGTTGTTGCAATAGGGTGTTCTTAAAAAACACATACCGTAAGATCACGTTAACGATAGCAGTAATTATAGGCAAAACAGCGAAACTTAATAAGTTCCACTTTTGAAAAACGATTAATATAACCACTACCGGAATCACAAGATAAAACGCATTTATTGCATTTACACGCCATTGTTGACGCAAATAACCTGATGCATCCATCTGTATTCGTTTTATTTCTTCTTCGCGTTCTTTTTCAAAAGACGGTATACTAGAAATAACGGACAACAATAGAATCAATCCCAAAAAAAGGTTGTCATTTTTATACTGAATTGCCAAATAACCGATAAGCACAGTACCTGGTAAAAAAAACAGTAATTTGTATTTTCGAAAGACTATAGTCCAAAATGGTTCGACTAAACGAAATGGATATTTTAAGACCGTAAAACGCCATTTAGGAAGACTAATAAACCCGTAAATAAAAACTGGTAGTATTGACAATGCTACCCATTCGGATTTTAAAATCCACACGATTACAAAAGGAAAAATCCACAAGAGATATTCCGCAAGGAGCAAAATTTTATAGGATCTTTTTAATTTAAGCAATTCGATATCCTTTCTATTCCAGTGATATATCATACACTCCAACAGGAAAACAGCACTATAAAACCGAAGTTGTTTATAATTGTAAAAAAGCACAACCGCCATGGCGATATACGCTAAGACCATTAAAACAACAGCAACAGAATCGCCTTTAGAGAAAAGTTTTCTAAAGCGAATTATCATAAAATAGAACAGCAACTTACCCATAATTTTACAAATAATTAACTGAGAATCTGCTTTTTAAGAAACCTCGTAGCAATCTTCAAATAAAAGGTTTTTTAAGTATACTACGCTTGTTTTTATACATTTTTTTTTATCTTTCTCCTGCACAAAAAAACTGCTACAAAAACCCAAAAGCCCCGAAATTCCCTTCTAACCTAAAAAAGTGAAATTCATGGAAAAATATAATTTCATTGCTCAACCACCCATATCTGAAAAATATACTTTTTTAGTCGATGATATTTCTGACGCACAAGATTATGGGACAACTACGGATATCCAAAAAATAGACTATAATCGTTCCGTACTTGGAGAGGCCTTTAATATAGAGGTCAATCTCAGTTTATTGATGACCGAACACGACGGCAATACCTTTGTTTTTGATTTGGGGTATTTTGTGGTGGTGTTTGAAATTAGTAAAACGCAAAAAGAGGGACACATGGCCTTTTATCATTGTTTGGTTGATATTGAGCATAAAGAATTGTTTGAACTTTTTTCGAAACGCTATTCCGCTGATATCGCTGCTAAGTGGATTGAGGTCTATGATTTTATATTGAGTGACTTGCATGCAGACAGAGATAATGTTCAAATATGCAAACCTCAACAGTCTTAAAAAAGTACTATTAAGCACGACCAATGCCATTTCTTTTTACCCTATCTTTGAATAACTCCTTAAAATTAAAGTATGTCGGTTTATGATTTTTCAGCAAAAGACGCCCAAGGCGAATGGACTTCTCTTACAAATTATAAGGGCAAAGTACTTTTAATTGTCAATACAGCCACCGCTTGTGGTTTTACACCACAATACCAAGAATTGCAAGCGCTTTATCTAAAATACCAAAAGGAGGGTTTTGAGGTATTAGACTTCCCTTGCAATCAATTCAAAAATCAAGCAACGGGTAGCGATACCGAACTGGCTTCCTTTTGTGAACTCCACTACCAAACCACCTTTAAGACCTTTGGTAAAATAAAAGTAAATGGGGCTGAAACCCATCCGCTGTTTGCCTATCTCAAAGCCAACAGTCGTGGTTTCTTAGGTCAACGAATTAAATGGAATTTTACTAAATTCTTAGTTGATAGAAAGGGGAAAGTGGTTGGCCGATACGCCCCCATAACACCGCCTTCTAAAATGGAAACAGCACTTATAGAATTATTAAAATCAACGGAATAAAAACCTTTTCTTTTTTGATTAATAACAACTATTGAAAAAAATGCTTTAGGTTTACTTCAATCCACTTTTTCAAAGCAAATACGTAGATAAAACAGTGATAATTGACTTTAATTGTTAATTACATAGTTTTTTTAAATCCTCATAATCGTTGCTTAATTTAAAATCTTTTTGGAGCTCTATGCCCAACTCTAAAGCCTTCTTCAGATCCATACAAGCCTTTTCAGTATCACCCAATTTCATAAAGATTTCTGCTCTATTTACTAAACCTAACGCAAAACTCCCTTTTAGTTCTATCGCCCTATTTACATCAATCAATGCTTTATCGTAATCTTGCATTAATCTATAAAGACTAGCACGGGAATTATAAATCAAATATGCTTCATCAATTTTTGAATATTCTAATAAAATAATTTCATACCCAATTAAAGCGGCATCATAATTCTTTAATTTCACATTCACATCAATTAAAGCTTGAAGCGTCTTAAGGTCCAGAGCATTGTAGTTTAATTGTTTTTCGAAATCTTTTTTAGCCATTTCGTTTTTCTTTTGCATTGCATAAACGAGACCTCGCTCAAAAAACACTAATGGATAATCGGATTTCTGACTAATTATGGTAGTATAATCAGCTACCGCCTTGTCAAGATTTCCCGCTTGCTTATATGCATTTGCACGTGCGAAAAGTACATTTAACGCTCCCCCATTTTCTAAGGCCTTTGTATAATCACTTAAAGCCAGCGCATAATTCTTCTGACTTACATAAGCGTTTGCCCTGTAATAATAAGCATTAGGACTTTTTAAATCCATTTTTATGGATGCTGTCAACAACTCCAGTCCCTCTTCGGCATCCCCTCTTTTTAAAGCAGAAAGACCCTCATTACTCAAGTCAAATGCGGTAGCCTGAGAAAAAACCGTAGTCGATACCATTAATAAAATCAATACTAATACCTTGTTTTTCATCTATATTATTTCTTTAATTATAAATTCTTTTTTCGAGCTAACTGCAATCGATGATTTTATTCGAAAACATCACCTATATAATTCTTCCTTAAACGCTAAAACAAGGAAAACTTCACTATTCCAAAAATAAACAGAGCCCTTATTGGGTAAAAATACGTCAAATTCACAAAATATCAACGACTAATCTTTCAATTTACTTAGTGTTCCTACTTGAGAATCGCTAATCACTCAAAAATTTCGAGAACCTGATGCCACATTTCGTTTCTATTTCAAGTGAATCTTCGATGACTTTACCAATACCGCTATTCTTCTCAAAACCTTAATTTTTATAATCCCAATAAATTTCGCTTTTCCAAACCTTCCTTAAATAGTAGTCCAACACTAGTGCAGCATCAACTTTAACGTCAATTTGTAATGCTCGCTGAATCTTGCTGTATTTTTTACTATATTCGAATAATTATCGCTTCAAAACATGAAAAAACACACCCTTTTACTCTTTATATGTATAGCTCTGCAAGGTTGTAAAAGTGGTAAGAACGCTTTTATATCGAACGAATCCGCAGCAAAAAATGCTAAGACCTCGCTGTTTATTCTAAACGAACACGCCAAAAACGCACAAAATTTTGAAACCGCGATCATCAAAGGAGCAGCGACCTATGTCTCCGACTCTCAAAATCAAGACGTAGGCATGGATGTGCAAATTGAAAAAGACAAACAAATCCTAATCAACCTTCGCGTCAAGGGTTTTCCCGTAGCCAAAGCGTTAATTACTCCCGATAAGATTCGTTACTACAGCAGACTAAACAATAGTTTTTTTGAAGGAGACTATGCCGTTTTAACTCGTATACTGGGACAAGAACTCCACTACAATCAATTGCAAAATCTTTTGTTGGGACAAGTATTGGACAGTAAATCCGAGGATCAATTTATCGCAAGTATCGAAAATGGTTTACACAAATTAAGTCCAACGGAACAAGAAGACATTCGGGCTACTTACTATTTTGAAGACCAGAACAGTCTGCTAAAAAAAGAGGAAATCACCGAAGTCGATACCGATCGCAAACTGACCATCTCTTACCTCAAACATCAAAAAATAAACGACTATATCGTACCCGCAGAAATCCATATACTGGCCGAGCAGATCAATAAAATTAGCCTGAATCTATATTATAAAAAAATCACCTTTAATGAACCTGTGACTATAAAGTATAAAGTACCCACAGATTTTAAACGCATCGACTTATAAGATTACGCGCTGCTCTAGGTCACAAAAAGCCTCGAGCATTTTATACCCGAGGCTTTTACACTAACTAACCAACTATTTATTTTATTGTTTTATTCCCCTCATGAGTGATTTTATTTATAATTAGTTCTTTATAATTTTAATCGTTTTTTGGATACCTTCTGTTTTAATTCTAACCATATAACTACCGCTTGGCATGGCTGATAAATCCACAGCCACCTCTTTATTACTTTCTATTTTATTTACCAGTTGCTGTCCCACTAAATTAAACACTTGAATTTCCGATATCTCCGATTCCGAAAAAATATGTAGTATGTCTTTTACGGGATTTGGGTAAAATTTAAAAGCCGTTCGCTCGAAATTGTCCACCGATAACGTACTGTTTATTTCAACCGCTATTTCAGCAAATTTAGTCGTATCTTCCACAGAGGTTGCCCGTATAATCACCGGTCCGTTGGCCAAAGCCGTTACTAATCCGTTTTGACCTACCCCTGCAAATCGCTGTCCCTGTACAACCAACCACGTCACTTCTTGGTTTACTTCTGCTGGATTTACACGAGCTACCAATTGGAGGGTTCCATTTTCTATGGTAATTTTTGGTTCCACCTGGTTTGCAGTAGTTACGGTAACGCTTTCTACGGTTACCGTTGCCGTTTCTTCGACTATATTTACGGTATAGTCCTCAATTTGTCCGTAGTAGGCATCGGTACAGGCATCAAATTCGCCTGCTTCGTAAACATTCCACATGTCTTTTATAAGGCGCATTCGCGTTTGACCCAATAGGGCGTTTTGCGGCACTGCGATTTGCAAAACAGCTTCGACGTTATCCGTTCCGTTTGACGGCAACAAAGTCACCGTATGGTATTCGCTATGCATATCAAAAACAGTATCTTGGTTCCAATCGATAAAAACGCGGATGTCGTGTTCAAAATTTCCATTTGTATTGCCTTTTACCGTAAGCGTATAGGTTTTTCCTTGTTCTAGAGTGGCTGTCATCACAGTAAAGTCCTCATAAGCTGGAGTGCCGTCAATAGCCGCAGAGGTCGCGTTGTTTAGTTCGGCTATATTGACTAAAGTAATCGGCTCTATGTTGAACTCCACCGTAACATCGCAATAGCCCTGTTCCGTTACTGCTGCATCGATCGTGATCTCTATTTCATCAAATTTAGTCGGGTCAGCTACAGCTGTTGCACGAACAACTACAGTTCCATTTGCACCCGCAGTTACCCATCCAGTTTGGTTTACAGTTGCCAAGTTTGCGCCGGTTGTTATGGACCAAGTAACACCTTGATTTGCTTGGCTCGGATTGACTAGTGCAAGCAATTGCAAGCTTCCGTTAACCGTATTTATCACAGGCTCTGCGGCATTTACTGTACTAACTGCAACACTTTCGATTTCGGTATTGGGTTGGTTGTTGTTAATATATAAGGCTGTAAGCCCATCATCGCCTGTATAACCCACAGTAAGCAAATCCAACAAACCGTCGTTGTTATAATCAAACCATTTGGCTTTGCTCATGTTTAAACCGCGTACCAATGCTGCGGTTTCCAAATCTTCGACCAAGTTACCGCTTCCGTCGTTTAGGTAAAAGAGGGTGGTATTTTGTCCACTTGGATCAGATCCAATGGAAAACACATCCAGATGTCCGTCGTTGTTGTAATCTACCAGCGAAGATGCACCGGTATAGGTGCCCGTTAAACTGTGGTTAGAAGGTGAGAAATTTCCGTTTCCATCATTTAGGTATAGGGTCAGACTTCCCGTATAGGCCGTATTCATTCCCGAAACCAATACGTCCATACTACCGTCACCGTCAAAATCTTTAGCATCAACAGACGAAAAATAAACGCCGTTTATACCGCTGGTTTGCGCTTCAAAAACCCCTGCTCCCCGGTTGATATATAAGGTAGCACTAGGCGTATAACTGGTATTAAAACCCGTTACCAATATATCCGGACGACCGTCACCATCGGCATCAAAAATTGCAGAGGCACTAAAATAGGTACCGGTTAAGACGTTGTTGGACTCTGTAAAATTCCCATCCGCATCTTGAAAATAAATTTTCGATATATAAGTGTTTCCGTTAATCCCGTTGACAAACAAATCAACCATACCGTCGCCGTTTAAATCGGCCATCTTTAATGAGCCGTAACTCGCCGCCGCAATGCCCGTTGTATCGTTTTTTGTAAAGGTACCGTCACCGTTGTTGTAGTAAATTTCAAATACTTGTACTTGAGGCGTATCGGGTTGGTTTTTAACTCCCATAATAGCAAAATCTTCCAAGCCGTCGCCGTTGAGATCGCCGGTTGCAATGGAAGAATACATGATTGATGAAAATTCCTGCTCCAACAAACTAAGCTGTCCGGAATCATTGCGGTAAAGCGCTGCATGTCCGGACTCGTATCCAGACAAAGCTCCCGACGCAATTATGCTCGGATAGGCATCGTTGTTGAGATTTATGGCTGCACAATCTCCATAAAAAACACCTTGCATTGGGGTTTCGGAATACAGGCTAAATTGCTGGGCAAATCCACTGTAAATTGGTCCGAATAAGGTGGTAATCAGTATTAATAAGTAGTTTATTCTTTTCATACTTTACTTAAATATATTAGTTGAACATGGGGCACCATAAGAAGTATAGCTATTTCAATTGCAAATATATTTATTTAGACTGAATAAGAATAATGAATTTAATTTTTAATGTAAACGCTATATTGTAGCTTTAATAATACCATATACCTATTCATTTACACAAAATAATGAGTACCAAAACGTTAATTGTGTAAATTAGCAAACGGTATAAAAATAAATTTTAGGGGGTATTTTGTGAGAAAACGGATTTACACGGTAGCTTTATAAGTTTTAAAGCTCCAATCCTGTTGCTTTTTTGAAATAAAATGGAAAGGGAGTAACCTATACTTTATAAGTTAGTGCTCCATATCTTCTTAGCGGCAGCAATATTTAATTGCAGTGAATTGAAATAAGTTCGTCAATTTGTGTGTCTCCCAATTTCTTTGCTTCTTTGAAGTCTTCGCAAGCCCCTGATTTGTCATTCAAATTAAGTTTTGCTAGACCTACTAGCCTTCTTAATTCTGGAGATTTGCTGTCCAGCCTTAAACAAGTTTCAAAATCTCTTTTAGCGTCTTCAAATTTGTTCTCTTCCATTGCTAAAATCCCCCTATTGACATATGCGCTAATATATTTGTTGTCTATTTGAATAGCTTTAGAATAATCTAATATTGCGTTGCTGTTTTTTTTCATAGTGTGATACAAATACGCTCGGTTGTTATAAGTTACAGCATCGTTTGGGTCTAGTTCAATCGCTTTATTGTAGGCATTTAGTGCTAATTCTAAATTCCCAGATTCCATTTGAAAATAACCTAGTTTTTTTAATGCAAAAATATTTAAGGGATTTAACTGCAGTATTTTGTTATACGCTTCTATAACTCCTTTAATATCTTGTAATTGTTCTTTGCAATCAGCTATTCTCTGGTAACAATTTTCAGCTCTATTTTTAACGCTGTCTTTTTCTAAACCGATTTTATAAAATTTTTCAGCTTCCAATGAATTTTGTTGCATCTCCAATAAAGCGGCAAAGCCAAAATAGGAATCAGGATAATCCGCATTAAGGAGCCAAGCCTGATTAAAACGCTTCATAGCGGTTTTTAAATCATTATTGTAAAAATATCTCCAAGCAAGATCAATATGTACAGCAGTTGCGCTGTCAATCGTTCCAAATTGTTTTAGACTTTGGTCGATAAATTCTTTATCTAATTGGTTGTATTTTTCACTCTTCACAATGTTTCCAAACATGGGTATGGTGTTGTCAGGTTGTTGCCCTTTTGTATCACAAGATAAAAGTCCTAAAAATGTTACTATTAAAAACACATATTGGATTTGCTTCATATTGTTTTCTCTATCAAAATTTTTTCATTTAAACGCTTGACTGGAATTTCCACCGACAACGATTAAACACTTTGTGTTCAGTAAATTTGGGAACATCAAGTTACAACTACTTTACATGTTACTACACCCAACTCTAAAACCTCAATAGCCAAATCAACAAGCCCTTTAGTGTCAAATGGAGTTAATGCTCTTTCTCTTAAATTTACAGTATAAGCCCCTGATGTTCATTTTATTAAATTAAGAATAATGAAATAAACACTGCTGATGTACGTGCTTTCGAATAAGGTCTCAGGGCTTTGCGAAGTGGCGAAAAATCGAATACGATCGATTTAGAAGGACCGTAGCAAAAAGTAGCGGAATACGTCGTTCTTACCGCGATCAGCATCGGCGCCCAATTAGAACAAAGTATTCATTTAAATTTAGAACACAAGATTCCCAACAACTATCAACGCATCAACTGATAAGCCGTAAGCCTATAGATTGTTTATAATTTGACCAAAGTACTATCGACCCGAGCCTTAGCCCAATCAATATGTGGATAACGTTCTTTTAAAGCATTTAAGTCTCGTTCGGAATTATTAACAACAACTGCTCTAACTTCCTTTCTTGAGGCATAATCATCTATAACTACGTTCCCTAAATAGGTGATTTCACCTTTTTGTATGGGGATATCAAGTACGATATCTTTAAAAAGAACATTATTGGAACCAGAAGCGCCATTGGTAAAGAAGGAAACAGCTTCTAATTCGCTTTGTCCTGGAAAATCTTTGATTGCAAACAAATAGGTTTTACCTCCATCTAATTCTCCTATATGAATTCTCTCTAAAGTTTTTCCTGGCCGAATAAATATCTTGGACACTACACCCTCCTGTTTCTTTTTCTTCGACGGATCTTTCTTCGGCCCCCAAAACAAACCATAACCTTCGTATTGAGGTTTGTTACTATTAATGGTAATACTACCAACTACTAATCCTTGTGGGTCGTATTCCGTAAATATTAAAGCTTCTTTCGGCAAACCCGTTCTAATACAACCTGCTAAAATCACACTTAAAATCACCAAAAGGCCTAAGGGTACAATTCTTATCATTTTTCTCTATAAATTACAACAAATTCAATATTCAGACTAACTAGTTAAACATAGCTACCCAGTTTGGAAATCAGGAAACTCAATTAGAATTATTTACAAAGCTTTTGTAGCTCTTCAAAATCTTTATCTGCCTAAAAATGCTGGTGTTTTTCGACTCCCCGTTTCGAAGTCTTGACATGCTCTTAGTTTTTCTTTAATCCTATTAAATTACCTAGTGATTTAAAATCCTTGGGAATTTTATTTGCTTTGAATAAGCTTTTCCAAGCGCAACATCATTTCGTCTTTTTCTTTATGCATGCGCTCATATAGGGCGATTTTTTCTTCGTGCAATTGAACTAATTTCTCTACAGTGTGAAAAATCGGGTTTTCATTTTTTTGGTACCCTATACTGTGATCTCCGAACGTATTCGCAATTACATTAACAGCTTGCTTTTCATCAAAGTTTTCAAGCCCTTACTAAGGACAAATTTTATTCGTTATCAAAATCAAAATAGAGAACATCTCTCCAATAATCAATCCCCAACATCTTCCACATCTCATGTTTTAAGCGATTTATTTTCTTTTCTAATTCTTGAACTTGAGAAGATTTATCAGAAGAAAAAAGTTTAGATAAAAACCCACTTTTTGGTTTCGAAAGCGCCATTAACTCTACTTGCAATTGGTCAATTGATGCCTTCATCGTTTTAAAATCTTTTATGTATTCTTCGATTTCCTCATCAATTTTTAAAATTTCGTATTCAAACAGTTCTTTATTCTGAACTACGACTTCGACCTTGTCCTCCCTCAGTTGATAAAGTTCACAACATTCTAAGTATGTGTTTTCCAATCGGTTTTTGCTCAAAAACGCTTCAGTTTCAGCTATTTGTTTTTGTAATTCTATTTTTTCAAACAAATTTTCATGTAAAAGTCTATCCAAAAAGTCTAATAATTTTTGTTTTCCTTTATTAAAGTCTCCTTGAATAGCAATTGGATGCTCCATACCCCATATTAATGATGGAGCAATCTCAGCGTTTTGACTAACTAAAATTTTAAATGAAAGAGGGATCGAATAATTATATTCTGAAAGCGGATAAATTTTCTCGCCCGGTTTACGTTCTCCTTTATTCACATCAAAATCAATTGAATATAAATAACTTCTATTTGCCATAATGATATCTAAATTAATTAGTAATTTGTTTTACGCGAAACTATATGTGGTTGGTTTCGTGAAAAACCTATGTATCTATATTGTTAACAACAATATAGATATAATTATTTATAAACTAATCACTTAATAAAAAAAAGCAAGAAATTGCTAAAGCACCAAATCGAAGATTCGATGAAATCCTTCTGATCCCGTGGTCTGTATTGTATTCAACCACTCTCCATCATATTGGTTTTTTTTACTTGTATAAAGAGTTTTTTCCAAATATAAAACAGGAATAGGTGTTTTGACTAAGCCAAAAGAGAATGAGGTATTTATTATATTAATTGCGTATTGAAAGCGGGATATTAGTATATCGATTTGCCACAAGTAGGGATTGACTATGCCGAATTTCATTTTTTGAGGTCGCAGCGTTTTTTAATTACCGCACGAAAGGATTGACTCCGTCGAATTTCATTTCGTGCGGTAGCGGGTGCTGTTAGCGGTTCGTTTAGTAAATTTTACTTTTTTTGCAAATTAAAAACTGTTCCAGCTGGATCAGTAATCCAATGCATATCTTTTGGCAACTCTTCAATTTCATCACAAGTTTCGACACCGTTTGATTTTAAATATTCTGTTGCGTCTTCTACATTTGGGACTGTTAATTGTAGCCAAGTTTCCGAATGCGTGTAATTGTCAACGCAATCTAGCCAGATCACATTTGCTCCAAACTTAACAGAATGAGTTTTCGAAACTGTCGGATTTGTTATTTGAACTTCTTTAACTTCAAATTTTAATACATCTCGATAAAAAATTACCGTTGCGTCATATTTACTTTTGGGTATTTTTATCGCAATGTTTATTCCTGCTTCAAATTTATTCTCCATAATTCTTATTTTGGTTTACGAGAGTTTTCATTCCAATGACTGCTAACGAGCCGCAGCATTGCGATAGTGGCGGATTAGAAAGCTAAAACTTTCAATTTAGTACTAAGCTAAGCAACAGCCTTTTATTGTTTTGTAAATTTAAGAAAAAAGGAATTAATTAATCATAAACACCTTAAAAAAACAACAAGATGTTTATAAATACAAAAGGTTACGAAAAAAAAAGGAGAAACTTTCAATTTCTCCCTTAACCAGCCATTTTTGCCAACTAAATGTTAGGCGTAGTTTTTATTAATCGTTTATTCTATTTTTTAAATCCATTTCTGCTCCTAGAATTCTTAAGATTTCGATTTCTTGAAGATTCAAAATGCGATAGAAAATGATATGTTTATTAGCTAAAAAACCAACTATTTCAGAATCAATTTCTTTGTAATTTTTTCCGAAATTCGGGTTTTCAGAAATAGTTTTACAATAATCGATTATTTCACTATAATATTTGTCAGCTTGATTTTCAGACCAAAACTCATAAGTATATTCATAAATTTTAGAAAGGTCTTCTACCGCTTTGTTCGTAAAGAAATACCTAGCCATTATTTTTCATTTTGGCTTTAAGTGATTCCAAATGACTTTTTGGATTAAAATCTTTTGCAATTCCACTTTCAATTCCTTCACGAATTGCATTTTTTAGAATTTGTACTTTATTTTCTTCTTCTTCTAATAATCTTAGACCTGCACGAATTACTTCGCTTGCATTTTTATATCTTCCTTGAGTAACTTTTGTATCAACAAAATCCTCAAAATAATTTCCTAAAGAAACAGATGTATTTCGTCCCATTTTTTTTAGCTTTAAATTTATTAATTCAAAGTTACCAAAAATTGGTAATATTTACAAATTTAATTTATAGAAGTCTTTCGGGTAAAATTACGCCTAACGTGTCGGGGCTTGGCGAAGATGCGGACTAAAATAGCCAAAACTTTCGGTTAAGCACAGAGTTGAAAGATACAAAACAAACTTTAAATTAAGCCCAAAACCGCATTTTTGCAAAACGCTTGTTGGTGGCAGTATTTTTTATAACACTGGCTTTTCAAATCCATTAGTGAATTTCTCAAAATACTGAGCAATTTCTAATAATTTCTTATCTGTCCATTTTTTGGAATGTATTTGAATTCCTACAGGCATTCCATTTTTCTTTTTTCCAATCGGAATAACAACTATTGGATGTCCTGATAATGCAGTTGTAAAGTTAAAGGAAGCAATTGCTTTAGTGTAGCCTATTTTTTTATTATTGACAGTAAATGGTTTTCCTGCATTTTGATGTTTATAAGCTTCAAAGGAACAAACTGGCGTAATCCAAACGTCATAAGTTGTTAAAAAAGAATGATAACTTTCAGAAAAATCATCTTTATAGTCAATTGCTTTGGCGTAGTCAATGTTGGTCAAACGTTGTCCCAAAGCCATTCCTTTTGCCCACAAGTGGTCTCTGTATTTCACCCGAATAAAGGTATACATAAAACTGGCTAATAAAGGTACTTTGGGATTGTTGATTCCTATTTCAAATCCAATAATTTTACTGCATTCTAAATAGGCTTTTTCTTCATCATACTTTGGGTGGTCAATACTTAAAATATGATTTTCATTTTTTATTTTACTTATGAAAGTTCTAAAAAGTTCTAAATATTCTGCATCAACATCTGTATCGTTTATAGTTTCAGAATAAGCAATAGTTAAAGATTGCTTGTTCCATTCACTATTGTTTAAATTGATTGGCAATAATTCGGGGAGTTCATATTTCGTATTATTTCCTAGAACTTCCATCATTAGAAGTAAATCTGTTGCACTTTTTGCAAAAGGACCTGGTGTAATAATGTGTCTCCTTCCTTGTGGTTTGTTTTTAACTTTGAGATGACCTCTATTAGAAAGAAAATTTTCAGAAGGACGCAAACCACAAATTCCATTAAAATGAGCCGGAACTCTTATAGAACCACCTGCATCAGCTCCCAATTCCAAAGGGCTAAAACCCGAAGCTACCGCAACTGCCGAACCACCTGAACTTCCACCTGCAACTCTCGAAATATCATAAGGGTTATTGGTTTGTCCGTTCCAAAAATTAGTGCTTTGCCAGTCAATACAAAAGAGTGCTGTATTTGTTTTTCCAATAATAATAGCTCCTGCATCTTTCAATCTTTTAACCAATTCTGCATCTTCTGTGGCCACATAATTTCTTAAAGAAGGGTCTCCATTAGAATTTTTTAGTCCTTTTACCAAGAAAGAATCTTTTATTGTTAATGGTAGTCCGTGAAGGAGTCCAAGATTATTCCCTTGTTGAATTTCTAAATCTTTTCTACGAGCTTCATCTAAAATATCGTCTTTTTTTCTAATGTCGCAAATAGCATTAATTGTAGGATTGAATTTTTCAATATGATTTAAAAAAGCAGTGACCAATTCAACAACAGTGATTTCTTGTTTCTTTATTTTTTCAACGAGTTTTGTAGCACTTTCAAATACAATATTTTCCATTGTTTTTTTGACAAAGCTCTGTCTATTAACTTCAAATCTCTTTGACAAATATCAAAATCGCATTTTATTTTTCGGATCTAATTCGGCTCAAAGTTTCTTGCGATATTCCTATATAAGATGCAATGTGCCCTAAATTTACTCGTTGTAGCAGTGTAGGGAATTTACCTATCAGTTTTTCATACCGCTCCTTTGCGGAGTGAAACAGTAAATCTTCAATCCGTTCTGCAATATCGATGTAAATATTTTCTAGAAAAATACGAGCGTATTTTTCGTAATGAGGCTTCTCTTCAAGTAATTTTTTCCAATCTTCGTGATTGATATAAGACAGATAAGAATCTTCTAATAATTCTATATTATAACGACTTTTTTTTCTTTGGATAAAACTGTCAATAGCTGTTATGGTGGTGTTTTCTATTGCAAAATGAGCCGTAATATCTTTGGCATCTTTGTGATAATAGGCTCTTGCCAATCCTTTATGTAGTATAAAAAAACGATTGCAAATAGTTCCTGCGGTGTGTAGTAAATGTTTATTTGGTAATTCCTCAAAAGTCATTAGTTTACTGAAATCTGCAAAGAAATCTGCGGAAATTGGGTCGGAAAAATTTAACTTGTCAAATATCAATTTTCGTAATTTTGAGTTAATATTGCCATCAACGTTTGAGTGCTTTGCGTCTGTTGCGAGCGTGGTAACAGCGTATTTTCTGCTAAAATAATATTTCTTGCGAAAGATAAACGTGAATTTTGCACTTTTCTCGCAATAGCGCAAAACAGCTGTTGATGGTAGTACTTATTTTTCTAATAAGTATTTTTCTAACTTTTCAAATTCAGCAAAGTCCATTTCACTTTTTTTTGGATATGAGTGACCAAATAAACCAAGAAATAATGGAATTGGTTTTTCGGTTTCTTTTCCTATTAGATTTGTTTTTAAGCTTATTAACTTTAATTTTTGTCTATCAACTTGAATGCTAAAATCTGACCAACCAAATTCATATTCGGAACTACATTTTTTACAAATCCATGTTTGGTTTAGATTTTCATCTTTCAATTTACTTTCAATAATTTCAAAGTATTTTTTTGAAGATGAAATTAAAATTTCTGTTTCCCAACATCTAAATGAATTTCCACTTTTTGAGCAATCGATACCAATTAATTGTTGAAATCTGGGATACGCACATTGACAAGAAACACGATTGTACTTTTCTAATGTAAAATTTATAAGGTCAAATATTCGTTTATGTTTGACATCAAAAGTTTCATTACTCATACTTTTCTGGTTCTTAAATTACTCATTTTTGCGTCTGGTTAGGCTGTATTACCGCCAACGTTTCGGGGCTTTGCGATGGTGGGGCAATCGAAGCACAAATGTTCAATTTTGTACAAAAGCTCAATCAAAGAACTGAACTTGAATTTAGCACTTCAGCCGCCATATTGCCAAACCGATGTTAGCGGTTCGTTGTTTGGTTATTCAAAATATTTTCTATTTTTTGAATTAATTCACATTCACTTTCTTCCACGGTCTTATGTGCGGTGTCAATGACTATTCTCTCTTCCTCCCATTTGTGATATTCTCGACTAATAATCTTATCCCAATTGGGTGGGTTTAAATTTTCTATTTCTGAAATTCGTAATTCAGACCTTTTTTTATGCTCCTTTTCGTCCGAACAAATTATCTCAATATTTATTATATCTCCGTTACTGGATTGAGCTATTATTTCCCATTCTTTACGAGTTATATCTACTGGATTACACGAGTCCGCAATAACATTTAATCCTAGTTTTAAATTGTCTGTGGCAATTTTATACGCTAGACTATATCCTTCCGCTTGAACATCAATGTTAAATAAGTCTTTTAATTCTTGCTCAATGGTATCAATCCTTAGATAAATTGCATTGTATTTTTTTGCAACAAACTTAGAAAGTGTTGATTTTCCTGATGCTGGTAAACCTGATAGGGCAAAAAGAATAGGTTTATTTCGTTTCATTTGTCTAGCAAAGCCTTATGATGTTTTTATATTACTCTGTATTATTTTTTTTCTTCTGTGTCGTCTGTTACAATGACCGCTAACGTTTCGGGGGTTTGCGAAGGAGCGGAATAGAAAGCAGAAACTTTCAATTTTCACGAACATTAGCAAAAGCAATTTTCTGAAACTAAATTACAAAATCTTGTGAAAAAAATTGCTTTTGCGACAAAAAATGCACAAATCTTCGACTAGCGTTTAACCCGCTCTTTTGCAAAACCGATGTTGTGCGAGGTGTTTTTTACCATTCTTCAGTTTCAGTACTAAATTCAAAATCTGCAAACTCAATTTTTAATTTTTCAATTATTTCTTCAATTTGCTCTTTTTCAGTATTTTCTACAAATTCAAATAATTCTTCATTTTCTTTTGAATCATCCCCATAATAATGTTCACTTAATTGAGCAACAGCAGATTTTTTATCTTCATCGAGTATAAAATCGTGTCCAAATGGTTCACCTAAAGCATCAACGAAATCTTCTTTTTTGATGATTTTTTTCAATTCCGAAGATAAGCCGCTAACTTCTGAATTAGCTAGTTCAGAATTATCTTTTTTAGTTATTGTAAGTAATGTTCTGAAATCACTCATAATTTCTTTTTTATCTAATATTTTTAATCGGTTTTATTTTATATCCGTTTATTTTTTCTTCATCTTTAAGTTGCAAATTTAATAATCGTTTTATTTGCTCAGAAATATCTCCGATTTTTTCTTGCTCCGATTCTAATCCCCAAGTACACCAATAAGGGTAAAAAAACCATCCAGTTTCATAATCGTAATCATAATAATCAACATAAATTTGACCATAACTATCTACTTTTTTATCAAGTTCAATCTTCCATTTTCCACCAAGGTGATTTTTGCAGGCAATTCCAAAATAAGTGGCAACTATATCTTCAAACTCTTCTTTAGAAATATTTAATGTAGATGATTTTTGTAAACAATTTTTGTAAAATTCTTCTACCTCAACTATTTCTGTAAATTCGTAGCTGAAAGTTTCTATATTCAAATAGAATTTTAACTTTTTAATATTTTGAGGAATTGAATCAATAAATTGATTATAAAACTCTTTTATTTCTTTTGTTTTTTTATTACTAAAATCTCTCATAACTATTTAATATAAAATTACTTGAAATTTATCTGTCGAATTTCATTTTTTGAGGTCGCAGCGTTTTTTAATTACCACACGAAAGGATCGACTCTGTCGAATTTCATTTCGTGCGGTAGCGGGAGAGTTTCTTTATTTTCCAAATTCCATAATTCCCATAATTATTCCAAGAAGCATTGATAAGCAGAAATATGAAAATACAACGCCAATACTTCTTATAATCAAAGATTTATTTGAATAGCCATAAACCGAAAAAAATTGTCTGTAAAACCAAAAAGCATAAAAAAATGTAAAAAAACTAATACAACTGTAAATTATAGCCAATACATCAATATTTGTATAAAATATTGTTACTATCAAAAACAAAAGCCCAATTAATGATTCAGCCACAGTTTTATAAGAATTCAAAACAAAATGTTCAATTAAATTAAGTTTTGATTTTTTAAACCATAGAAAACTAAAAATGGAATAGAATGGAATTGTTAAGAGCAACATCGATTTGGGATATTTCTTTATGAATTCTTGAACTTCATTCATAGCACTTCTACTATTTTCAGGCATTAAGTCTGATACTTTTACTTGCACATATTCTTCTAAAAAATGTGAAATCGTAAGAATAAGCAGTAACAATGTAACAAAACTAAAATAACCAACTCTCTTTCCATTAATAAATTCTCTTATGCTATGACCTGGTCTACTAAACAATTCTCTAATTGTAAAAAAAATTCCATTATCCACGTGCCAAATTCCGTGAATTAAATCGTGTTCTACAAAATGTTTAAATGAATATCTATGCACGCTTGTTTTTTGTCCGCAATTAGGGCAAAATTTGCTTCTAATCGGATTTGTACAGTTTAGACAATTTTCCGTTGTTACCATTTCAAATTACGTTCTTTAAATAAATTTTGCAATTCTTTTACTTTTTTGTTTTTTGGGTCGTTAACCAGCTTGTAAATAAAATACAAAGGTATTAATGCTAACATTCCCCAACTGTTTTTAACAAGACTGTAAACTATAACTCCTGCTAAAAAACCAATTAATAAGGCGCTTATAATAGAAAAAGATTTCATTTTTTTTGCTTCATCCATCAATTCTTGGTCTGTCATTTGGGTATATTCCGTTTGCTTCATTTGTCTAAATATAATCTTTTACCTATTTGAATGTTGGCTACCTGAAATTCCTGCTAACATTGTTCTTTTACGAAACAAAACACTGTATAGTTTTGTAAAACCACTCCTATATATGCATTTCGTTAAATTTGCTACGAATATAATTAGTTTTTTGTAAATTAGAGACTTAGACAGTTATTTTTTGTGGATGGCGAAATAAAATAAGTTAAATTAATTTTACTTAGGTATGGATAGCGAAACCATTCTAAAAACTTTACATAACCGATTGCAGGTACATCGATATGCTAATAATGCCATAAAGTCATATTGTGGTTATGCCCTAAGCTACCGCGCGTGGCTTCTCGCATCGCCTGTATTGTATTCAACAACGCTTCATCATATTGGTTTTGTTTGCTTGTATAAAGAGTTTTTTTCTAAACATAAAACAGGAATAGGTCTTTTGACTAAACCAAAAGAAAGGATCAACTCTGTCGAATTACATTTCGTACGGTAGCGGGGGATTAAGGGATTACTGCGTCATCCCAAAGGGGGTCAAAACACAAAGAAAAACCACGGGCTAACGGCCTGGTTTTTTTGTTTCCCACCCGCTTATGAAAATGAATTTTCAACGCGAGGGATTACACCGTGTACAGGCTTACCTAAAAAATTTTAGAAAACGCTAAACACTTATTAAGTTATTCCCATTAATTCTAACTTATTAGGAAATACTTAATAGAATTTCAGTAATTTTCAAGACAATAAAAAATTTTAAACCAATAAACATATTATGAAAGATAAAGCTGACAAAAAAAATCTAGCAAAATATAAAGAAGAAATCGCTAATTTAACAACCAAAGAACTTTTAGAGGAAAAGGCATATTTTACTTTTGCTTCGTATCGAGTACTAGAAAAAATTCATACTCAAATGACTATTTTTATGGTTGTTTTCTTAATTAGTTTATTCATATCAATATTCACATTTATTCTTTAAATAGTTTTATCAATGAAAAATCATGTCTATTTTTTCAATAAAAGAGCACATTATAACTAACGGTGTATTTTCAACCAATTCTCTCTACTAATAATGAAATTAAAATAGATACCATACAATTTAACAGCTATCCATTAATGCCGAAACTCAAGTGTTTCGAGAGAAGTCAAAAGCATGAGAAATAACTCATTTACAACGCCAGGGATTACTACGTGATCCACAAGAGGGCTCAAAACACAAAGAAAAACCACGGGCTAGCGCCCTGGTTTTTTTGTTTCCCCTACGCTTATGAAATTAAAATTTCAACGCGGTGTATGGTATATTGGGATAGGGATTACTTCGTGAGCCCAGAGGGGTATCAAAACACAAAGAAAAACCACGGGCTAGCGCCCTCGTTTTTTTGTTTCCCCTACGCTTATGAAATTAAAATTTCAACGCGAGGGATTAAGGGATTACTGCGTCATCCCCAAGAGGGCTCAAAACACAAAGAAAAACCACGGGCTAGCGCCCTGGTTTTTTTGTTTCCCCTCCGCTTATGAAATTAAAATTTCAACGCGAGGAATTAAGGGATTACTCCGTGATCCCCAAGAGGGCTCAAAACACAAAGAAAAACCACGGGCTAGCGCCCTGGTTTTTTTGTTTCCCACCCGCTTATGAAAATGAATTTTCAACGCGAGGGGGAAACAAAAAAACCGATTGTTTTCACAATCGGTTTTCCTTTGCAGAGAGGAAGGGATTCGAACCCTCGATACCCTTTTGAGGTATACACGCTTTCCAGGCGTGCGCCTTCGACCGCTCGGCCACCTCTCTAATTCGAGTGCAAATATAGGATTTATATCGGTTGTAAAAAGTTTTTTTATTGATATTTTTACTGGAGCAGCTGTTCTAATTAAACCTCCCTAACGCTATTTGACAAATACATCCCACGAAAAACGCAGTATGGTAATTCCAACGATAATCAGAAAGAATATCCGCACAAAGGAGTTTCCTTTCAATAAGGCGAGCTTTACGCCTAAAAACGCACCTAAAAGGTTAAAAACTGCCATGGGAAGGGCATAGTGATACAGGATATGTCCCGATTGCGCAAAATACAACATGGCCGCTATATTCGTAGCCACATTGATGTATTTAGCACTGGTCGTCGCTTGTAAAAAATCATAACCTATCAAGGATACAAACGCCAATAATAAAAAAGTTCCGGTTCCAGGACCGATCATTCCGTCGTAAAAACCGATCGCAAATCCAAAGACCAATCCGATAATCAATTGGTTGATTTTAGTACGCGTTTGCTGCGATTGCAATCCGAAATCCTTTCGCGAATAGGTGTAAATCGCAATGGTGATCAGCAGTACTAAGATGACGGGTTTGATACCCGCCCCACTGACTAAGGTAATGGTATGGGCACCCAATAAAGCACCAGCAAAAGCCAACGCCGCTATGGGTACTAATAATTTCCAATCTACCGCAACACTTTTGGAATACCGATAGGCCGAAAAAGCCGTACCGCTTAATGAGGGTATTTTCGTTGTGCCAAATAATGTAGCAATGGGATACTGCGGTAAGATCACCAACATGGCCGGTGTTTGCAACAGTCCGCCACCTCCAACTATCGAATCGATAAATCCCGCACATAAAGACACTAAACACAGCAACAGGGTTTCGTATGTAAACAAATCCCCAATAATTCCTTCCATCATTTGTATAATATAATCTGTAGTTGTATCAACAACCCGTTTTGAATTTTTCCTTACTCTTAAACCAAATTTTGCGACGCTCTTTTATCGATAAAGGTGGTGGGTTTGCGATTCATCGGGTTAAAAACGATTTTCTGTAACGTCTCAAAATCGTTAAATTCTATACGCGGTGTTACGCGTAATTTTGCTCGAAAAAGGTCTTTGATAACGTTTAAAAAATCAGGAGAATTGTCCGTGGTTACTACGCGAATCAAGATGTCGTCGGTACCGATATCGTTGTTGGATATTTCAATTAAATGCAGTTTGATTTGGTCAAAAGACGCCAATAAATCGTGCATGGCCGGAGGGTATAACGTCGTTCCCTTGTATTTAATCATGTGTTGTTTACGCCCTTCAACAGGTCCTATTCTATAGGTTGTTCTGCCGCACGAACACGGAGACGGGTGTTTGCGTACCATATCGCCGGTTTTAAAACGCAATAACGGCAAGGCTTCAATACCCAAGGTGGTCACGGTTAGCTCCCCTATTTGACCCGCTAGAACCGCTTGGTTGTTTTCGTCCAAGATTTCCGTTATGATCAATTCAGGATGGTGATGACCGCCTTGAAAATGTTCGCATTCGGTAAATGCGGCACTCATTTCGGTAGAGGCATAGGTCGAAAACAATTTAATGTTCCATTTATCGGTGATGCGCTGCGCCAATATATTCGGTTTTAAATCGGCTGTTCTGAGGGTTTCTCCTATACAGATTACACCCACGATACTCGAGTTTTGATAATCAATATGGTTGTTCTCCGCAAATTCAATCAGTTTTAGTAAAAACGACGGAACGCCAATCAAGTATTTGGGTTGGTATTTTAGAATGGAATCCCACTGCAATTGCGGAATACCCGCTCCAACGCGGATTATCCCAGCTCCAAGTTTACGCAAGCCTAAAAAATACGCCAAGCCAGCCATAAAACGACGGTCCATGGTCGTCATGAGTTGTACCAAATCACCTTGTCTAATCCCTGCACATTGAAAGGAAATCATTTCGTTATAAGCCAAACGATCCAAATCGCCATCGGTCATACCAAAGGTTACCGGGTTACCCAGTGTCCCCGATGTGGTCGCATAATCGATGATGTCCGTTTTGGGAACACAGAAAAAATCGTCATTAAAAGCCTGTAGGTTATCTTTAGTGGTAACCGGCAATAACGATAGTTCGTCCAGTGTGCGTATGCTGGAAATATCAATCCCCTTCGCTTTAAATTGTTCGCGATAATAAGGTGATTTATCCTTTAAATAAACCAGTAATTCCCTGAGTTTTCCCTCCTGAAATGTTTTGATAGCCGCCTCGGAAGCCAACTCAATCGGTGGTATTATCTGCATCTTCTCTCTGTTTTTCTAAGGTATTTCTCAACCGTTTTACGCTCTAATTCAGTGGTTATTTCTTTCGTTTTGGCCTTTTCAAATTCTATTTTAGCCTCTTTGAAATATCCTTTTTGAAAGTAATATTTTCCAGCCCAAAAATAGACCGACCAAAGTTCGGGATTTAATTGCTGATATGCCGTTATTTCGCCAGAAGAAATAACGGATTTATCACTGATTTTTTGCTGTATGTCTCTATCTCGTCGTCTGAATTTTTCGTAATTCACATAATCAACGGTCTCTAAAAAAGGGTCTTTGGCGATGGTTAAACTGTCTATACCCAAGGTTTGAGCAGTCTTAAAATCTTCTCCAAATATTTTATTGAGGTCATAGGCTACAAATTCTCCGAGTTGATACGGATTGGAAGACACCCATACCAAACGCTGCTCGGGTTTGAAGATGACGGCATGGTGTGCTAACAATTGATTCAGCGCTTTTTCATTGCCATAAC
Source organism: Flavobacterium sp. (assembly GCA_040393465.1). Lineage (GTDB taxonomy): Bacteria > Bacteroidota > Bacteroidia > Flavobacteriales > Flavobacteriaceae > Flavobacterium. Next base: position 194,484 of record JBEBUC010000003.1, read on the forward strand.
CCAGTTTTTTGTCTTGCAAACCGTCTTTCTCCCTCAAAATCGCCGCCATTTTTTCAGGATTGAGTTTGTCGCTTTCGGCAAGGAGCTGATTCATTTTATCCCATCTGTAGGCGGAATGACTCTGTTCTATTTGGTTCAAATTCCGTTTATCGGACTCATAAGTCTCACTTTGGAAGTGATTGGAGCACAAGATGTAATTGTTGTTTTCCACGCGATAAACATCAAATTTTTTCGGAGAGATTTCGAGTAAAACCACTTGCCTATCGGCAGCACTTCCGACCATAATCGATTCGGACACAAATACTTTTTTATCTTTGGCAATCGCTATGGCTTCGTCTATGGTTGATGCGTATTGTAAGATTTCTCTTGCCAATATGGAAATCGGTGTTTTGGCCTTGAGCGGAATACTCGATTTGGCAGCGTTTATAGTAACGGTTAATCCCTCGGCATTCATGCCCGAAACCACTCCGGTCATACCAGCCCAGGTTACCGACATAAACGCATGGCCTTTTTCGGGTTTAACGAATGAAATGATCTTGTTTTTAGCAAAATCGTCTCCCGCATAAAAATCGAAATTACGGCCAATTAACATCGAGCCGTCTGCCGATTTATCGTCCCAAACCGCCAAGGACGAACAACCTACCAAGGCCAAATCTTGAAAAGCATGCCCAATGTCGTGTGCTCCGTGTAGGTAGATGTTTCGTTCGTATTTGTTTCCCAAAAAATCGTGTTGATCGGAAGCATATTGAGAGACCCCATAAATTTCCAATTGGTATTCCAAAGGGATATAGGAAAGGATATCCCGGTTGTAGTATTTTAATAATTTGACCAACATCCGCTGTTTCCAAGGCGAAGGAATCAGTTCTTCTACTTTTGAAAAAAACACTTCTTCCTGGAAGTGATATAAATCCTGAGTCAACACACCGGTTTTATATCCAATTTGCAAGGGATCGCCCGTGGTATATAACTCCCATAATTGTTGTCGGTTTTTAATAATGAAATTATTTCCTACTGTAGAAGTCGAATCGTTTAGTATCGTCAGTTGCGGTCGAATGCTGTCGAATGTTCCGAAATCAGGTTTATCGCTCCATCCTTTTTTAACCATACAAGAGGTCGATAGCAACAACAATAAAACACCCAAAAAGCTTTTAATGTTCTTCATATGCTTCGAGCTCTTGATGTAATCGATTCAACAAATGATCTCTACCCAAAATTTCCGAGCAGGTTACAAATGCCCCAATGGTGACCCCCAATATTCCGTGCATCCCCACATTTTGACCGGTAAAGTAAAAATTTCCCAGTTTGGAACGCGCCGAGATAAAGGTTTTCATCGGGTTGTTGGAGTCCTTGACAAAGCCATACATATTTCCGTTTTCCGCTCCTATAAAATCGCGATAAGACAAGGGTGAAGAGGTGTACATTTTCGATATAGACGCTCTAATAGCAGGGAATTTCTTTTCCAGTTGATTTAAAATCAATTCCGCTTTTTCCAGCTTAAAGCGTTCGTAAGACTCACTTCTACTCTTTTTGTCCTGTATGGTAGAAATATTAAACGTATCCTTCCAGTGTTCAAACTCCTTAATATCCATATAGGTCATGATGGTCATGCTGTCGCCCCATTGTTGATCTGCGCTCGAACAATTCATGGTCGAAACCACCAAATTGGGCCAACTTTCTCTAGGGTTCTCATAAGTATTCCAAACCGAATCTATAGCATCGAAATGGTAGGTATTGTAGTTCTGATAGGGGAAACTATTTGGTGTTAAAACCAGGTAAACCGTAAACACAGACGGGACTACCTCCAAGCCCTTGATTCTACGCATAAACGGTTTGGAGAAATGGGTTTCTCCTACCATTTCTAAGGTAGTCTTTAGGTTGATATTGGAAATAAATTCCTTTGCATAAAACCGCTTTCCGTCTTTAGCCACACACGCCTTTACTTGATTGTCTTCAAAAAGGAAATCGACTATTTCGGTGTGTTTATAGGTTTCTCCTCCATGTTTTTTCAGCTCCTTAATCAGTAATTTGGATATTTGACTACCGCCATTAATGCACCTCCAGGAGCTATTTATATAGGAGTTGACAGAAAGTGCATGCACATATAAAGGTGTGCGTTGCGCATCGCCCGCATAGAGAAAATTGGTACCGGCTAAGATGGCTTTCAGTTTCTCGTTGGAGGATATACTATCTATGTATTGCTTGGCATTAATCGAAAGTACTTCTTCACTATAACCGCTTCCCTTTTCCAAGCTGTACATCGGAAAAGCATGACACATGTCTTGAATTTTCTTTAAATAGGCTTTGATATTGGCTTCTTCTTCCGGAAAATAGGTCAGCAGTTGTGTTACAAAGTTTTCGTAACCCTGTGCATGGGGATATAGATTGTCATCACCATCAAAAGTAACGACATCATAACGGTCTTGATCCATCTTGTGCAGTTTCAAGTCTTTCATAATGCCCAAATAGGAAAAGTACCGATAGAGGTTTTGCCCTTTGTCCAGTCCGCCAATATAATGAACACCGGTATCGAAAATGGTTTTGTCGCGCACAAACGTTTGTAAATTGCCGCCATATTGGTTGTTCTTTTCCAATACACAAACCTTTTTACCTTCTTTTGCGAGGATGAGAGCAGAAACTAATCCGCCTAATCCACTTCCAACGACTACTACATCATACTGTTTATACTCCATCTTTTCGCCGTTTTAGCACGCTAATATACTCGTCTTGGTACTCTATTTCAAAAGAAACAAACTCTTGACTACGCGCCAGTACATCTCGTAAAATGATAAGCGTTTTTATGTTCAAGGGTATGTTCTCTATTTTGTAATCGGTAGTGATTAATAAAACCTCACAGACCAGACTTAGGTCTTTCAGTTCTTCGAGATAAGTAATATCCCGAATTTTTGCCAAATAATTGGTTTGTGCCACGGCTCTGCGCTCTTGATCCCTGATCCAAGTGTAAACTTTTCTCTTGGCTTGTTGCAGCGTTACTATAAAATCCCACTGCCCATAATCGTTAGCGATATGCAGCACCGTTGCCGTATCGCTAATATGACTGTTGCAACGGTACATGGCGGTTTTGTATTTCTCAAAATCAGTTTTTACCGTTTGCTCTATTTCATACTCTTTATAGCGGTAACTGAGCAGTAATTTCTTCTTAAAATAGTTTTCATCTTCCAATTCCTTTCTTATAGCATTAAAATCGGCTCTAAAATGGCGGCTGATTTTTTTGGTTCTCTCAGCATATTCTTTGCCAAAGGCGGCATCGTCGTAACGGATTCTATCTCCGATTACATTGATAATTTGCCCGTCGTAAATGATGTGGTCTCCCTTGGGAATCACCTCCGAATTACCGTGTATATAGATTGGCAATACGTCCATTTTTAACTCTTGAGCCAAATAAAAGGCCCCCTTGTGAAAGCGCTTGACATCGTTGTCAATCGATCGGGTTCCCTCTGGGAAAATCATTAATGAAAAACCCTGATCCACGCGTTCTTGTAATTTGTCCAAACTGTTTTCAATGCCTTGAGACACCGGATAAAAACCAGCCATACGCACGATTTTACCAAAAATAGGCGAATTATATACCCATTCGTTAATCAAAAAAACAATATGAGGGTTTACCATACCAATGGCCAAAGTATCTAAAAAAGAAGTGTGGTTGGAAATAATAATAGCGGGTTTACTGAAATCCTCGCCATGCTTATTGATTGTTCCCTTTTTTACAAACGGATTTAGGTACAAAACCGAGGTCATAAACCACGACATGCCCTGACTGAATACCTTATATTTTGTCAATTGACTGACCGGTGCCACAATCATAAATAATCGAATGCTTAATGAAAATAAGATGCCAACCAAACCGTAGTACAAGAACGAAAGACAGGAGTGAAAAAACAAGCGCACAGTCAAAGGCGACTTGCCTTTTTTAGGTCTGTTGATGATAAAGATTCGAAACAAAATCGGGTAGAGTACAAAGGTGATAATCACCGCAGAAAACATTCCAATTAGCGACACTAAGGAAATGGATTTTAAGGCGGGATGCTCTGCAAAAACCAAGGCACCGATGGCCAAGATGGTCGTCAATACCGCTAACAGAATCGAAGTTCGATAAGCGGGCATTTCATCTTTACCGGTGGAATATTCTTTCTGTAATGCTGCCGTCATAAAAATAGTAAAATCTACCCCATGTCCAAATATAAGGGTGCAAACTATCGTACTGAATATATTAAATTCGATGTGGAACAAACCCATTAATCCCATGGTGACCAATCCGGTAAGCACTATCGGTATCATACTGATAATGACCAACTCGATGCGCCTAAAGAACACCCACAAGATCAATACAATCGCGACAAAGGAATAATTGATTAAGTTGTTAAAATCATCGACGAGTTCACCCAAAAAGGTTTCGTTCATCTTTTGACGGTCGATAACCAGTACGTTCTTTTCATTTGCCATGGCCGACACAAAGGATTCGCGTCTGTCGTTGTCCAATTTAACGACGGTTGACAAGGTATAAAACCCTTGATCTTGAGATAGGAATTCATCGATAATTTGCGGATTCAATCCTTTATATTCCTCTAAAGAAATCGTTGAAAATGGCGTTTCTAACAATTGGTAAAACCCTTGATAGGTATTGGGCTTAAAGCCGTAAACCGCTCCAGCTTGAATCAATTGTTTTTTTAACAAGGTCGTATCTATAGTTGTGGTCCAAAAAGCATTCCAGCGTTCGATCCGTGCTGCCTGATCTTTTTGAGATAAAACCAAGCCTCCCAAAGAACTGAAATTCAATATCTTTCCGTCTTGAACATCGCGGTTTAACTGGCCAAACAAGGTGGAGTTTTCACTGATTAACGCCTCGATATCCGAACCGTATTTGGCGAGATAAATGGCTTTGGTTTCTCGATCGGTTCCGGCTTCTAACTTGGCTTCTGCTCTTTTTAATTCGGCGGGGAAAAAGTTGAGTTTGGAAAGGTCGTCGTCAAATCCAACCTTGTGAAAAGTAAAAAGGCTCACCACTACCAACAAGAGGCATCCCACCAACAGTGTTTTGCTTTTATCAAATTCAAAATGAGCTACTTTTTCGACGATGGTTTGATTTTCTTCTAAGGTTTTTTTAGGATGATACAAGTGAGGTATCATCAACAAAGAGATGATACCCGACGCCATCACGGTTATCGATGCAAACACACCCAAATCTTGTAGCGATTCTGAATTGACAAATAACAGACACAAAAAGGCGATAGCCGTTGTACCGCTACTCATTAAAATGGGTTTGGTGATTTCCTTATATAAACTTTTGGTATCGCTGCAATGTTTGTAATGCGTCATGATATGCAAGGCGTAATCGATCGTAATCCCCAACAATACCGCTCCAATACTCAGGGAAATGGCCGAGATGGAATCCTTTAAGAAATACAAAATCATCAACGCGAATAAACCGCTAAATAAAGACGGAATAAAAATGATTAGTGGTACAAAAATCTTTTTATAAAAAAAGATCAGGATCAACATCAAGGCGCACATTGAAATCAAAACAGTGGTTTGGATGTCGTGTTTTATCTGTTTGGCATTGGCAACTGCAACAAAGGACGGTCCAAAATAATCTATTGTTGATTTACCGATAAAGTCCGCATTGATATGTTCTTTAATTTTGGTTAATTCACCCGTAAAAATGGTATTTTTTTCGGTTTCACTACCCGATAGTTTAGGGTTGATAAACAACAACAATTTGGATTCGTCCTGAGAAACGATAAATCCGTTGTAGAGTTTGTAATCGTCGCTTAAATTGAGTTTTTGTAGTTTTTTTAGAGCTAAAAAACCAATTCCTGCAGGATCTTTAAGAATAAATTCTTTGGCGATCATACCCGTTGGAGAAATCAGGGTTTTATAATTATTTTCCACCAATTGAGCTACACTATCGCTACTGATTTTTTGTTGGATTTGCAGGTAATCTTCCGCTTCTAAAAACAGTGGTAAATGTTCGTAGATAAAATCGAAGGTTTGATTGATGTTGTCTTCATCAATTTGTCCCTGTATTGAGTTAATATAAGGTTCTAGTCGATCAATGCTATCTAAAAAAACTTGTGCCGTTTCGGTAAGGTCATCCAAGTTACCGATCGAATCCTTCTCAATAATAACCGAAATTTTATCGGCAAATTTGAGCTGTTTTAGGACTTTTGAACTGGTATTTGTTTTTTCGTTTTTAGGAATGATACGGGTGATGTCTTCTTCAAACTTAATCTGATAGGCAAAATAACCCATAACCAATAAAGCTACTAAAGACAGTAGTATCGAGATTATTTTATGCTGATTAACGCGTTTATATATTTGATAAAAAAACTGATGCATAACGGTTTATTTTTTTGAAAACTGAAACAATATATAGGAACCAAATCCCAATACTGTAGCTACGATAGTAGCTAATATAAAACTCCCTAACACATATTGTAGGAGATGGTTTGACAGCATTTCCATAGAAATTTGATTCAAGTCGAATACGGTTTTTGACGCGTAAAAAATGCCCCCAACTTGTAGCGATCCATAGATTATAAATGGAATCATCGGCGGAATACTCACATTGGAAAAAGCAAACGACAACACTTTATTTAATCGAAATACAGCGGCTAAAAATAGCGATAAAAACGATTGCAATCCCCATAAAGGAGCTATTCCTATAAAACTTCCCAAGGCAATGGACAAGGCCTTTTTCTCATTGGAATCGTCGCTTCCAAGTATATCTTCTCTTAAGAATTTCGAAAAACTTTTTTTTTTAAACTGCCCTATTAAATTTCGGGGAAAAATATATAATAAAGCAATAAGAACTAAAACGGTATTTAATATACTTATTCGTGTAAAATCTTTAAAAGGTCTAAAGTGAGAGACTCTTTCGGCTGGGTCATACAATACATTTATCGGTATATTTTTCACGGGAATGTGTTGCCAAGCCGCGCGAACGATAACCTCAATTTCAAATTCAAATTTACGGGTTATATACCGTTTGGGCATGGCCTTTATTGGGTACATTCTATAGCCCGATTGGGTATCGGTCAACGAAATACCGGTTTCGAACCAAAACCAAAAATTGGAAAACTTATTTCCAAAACTGCTTTTTCTAGGTACGCTTTCCTGATTCATATTGCGACTGCCAATCCACAATACATCGCTTTGTGCTTGCAGCTGACTTTCTACAAAAACAGGAATATCCTCTGGAAAATGTTGTCCGTCTGAATCTATGGTAATGGCATAACTGAATCCCAATTCCAAAGCCTTTTTAAAACCTTGCCTTAACGCATAACCCTTACCACAGTTGGTGGGAAAGTGAATTTGATGTAAGTCACTATAAGACTCCAATATAGCAGTTATATTATCCGTAGACCCATCGTTGACAATAATGATATCTGTAGTAAAACACAAAACACCTTCAATGACGCGAGAAAGTGTTTTAGGATTGTTGTAAGTGGGTATGATAACACAGATTCCATGCTGTTGCATTTCATCTGTAGTGCTTGATAAGGCATTCATTGCTGATTCTTTTTAGAAAATTTGTTTATCCGAATCGGTAAAAACTTTAGATTGCAAGCTATAATCTTTTATCAGTTCTTGAACAGCTTTGCTTTCTTTTTTGTATCCCGCCACAATCATTTCTCTGTCTTCTTGTATGTTACTACTGTATTTTAGAATTTTCGGGGCATGCTCTTGTATGGAAAGTCGAATTAATCTCATTTCTATATTTTTAGGCTCCTTGGCTATGCTTTTCTCTAAAATAGTCAATCCCTCGGTTGCGTACTTTTTTTTATGTAATAAGTCGTTACTATTCTTCGCTTTAAGCGTAATAGCAGCACCTCTATAGGCTTCTATCAATGCAGAAGACGAAGGTTCTTCAGCGAACAAATCATAAAAAGCATTGGCCTTTTCCTTTGATGAATTAGCTACTTTAAAATGAGCGCGGATTGTGCCTAAATCAGAAACAGACTGTCCAAAAACAAAGGTAATTAATATAAAGAATAACTTCATTTTATATAATTTTAAAGGTTGTGTTCATTTTTAAGGCAACGGTTTCTTCAAAAATAGCCGTTGTTTTCACTTTGGCCTCGGCCGCTTCTAAATCGGTTATTAATTGAAGTTCTAAGCGTAAATCAGCGTGGGTCTCCGGGTTGATTAATGCCATGAATTTCACATTACTCACCTGACTCATAAACAGTTTCTTTTCCGTGAATCCTTCTGATAATTCTTTTACAATTTGCATCATACAAACTCCTGGAGTTACCGGATTATCCGGAAAATGTCCTTTAAAAATATCATGCGTTTTGTTGAGTTTAATCCAGACCACATAATTTTTCTCGTCCTTTTTTTCCAGACTCTCTACGGAATAAAAATCTTTTAACAACATCTTAAATCAAACTGTATTAATAATTCTTAGTTTTTTACAAATATACATTCTTTATTCGCTTTTACACAAAAGCAACTTAAATAAAAACAGGATATGATTCTAGTGGAAACACATCCTATTTAGCTGAAATCAAGCTTATTATTTAATTTTATAATACAATCCCACTTGGAATACACTGTTCGTAGTTCGGTCTTCATCCGAGAAAAAGAAATCGCCATAATCAGCATAAGGTTCTATCAATCCCTTTTTAAAACGAGCTTCAATTCCAAAAGATTCCGTAACATCATAGTTCAATCCTAGATTGATGGTCAAATCCACTTCCGTACTCACATACTTCGGTTTGTTTACAATAAAATCTAAACCAGGCCCGATCATAAATCCGAATTTCTTATACTCAAATTTATTCATCACGTTAATACCCAAATATTGCAAAGACAATTCTTCCTTTCCCGGTATATACGTAATATACTCACCGCCTTCTTCTGGGAAATAAGGGGTTGGGATATCGCTAAGTACTTTGTCCATTCCCTGTCTAGAATAATTCAGTTCGGGTTGTAAAGTGTAAAAAGGAGCCAATTTAATCGCCCCAAAAACACCCGCATAAAAATCGGTTTTAGTACTTCCTTCTATACTTGTCAAAGTACTGAAATTGGCACCGGCACGAATACCAGGATTAAATTCGATCTGTGCTTGTGCTTGATATGCGCCAAAAAGGCAAAATAAGAGTAATGTTTTTTTCATAATTTATATAGGTTGTTGTTTTAAATACTGAGTTTTATTTGGAGTTTTATGTTGTGATGAACGATTTCAATCGCACTCAATTGATTGCTTTTATCACGAATAAATTCAAAATCTACTTTGGGTTTGTATTTGGAAAAAATCCCAATTTTATTCAACTGCCCAGTTTCTTTATCTACTAAAAAATATTTTTGCTCAAAAACCGATTCGAATCCCCATACTGTGCCTTTATCGACTCTACGATTAACCGGATTTACAATCTGAACCAAAGTTGTAAAATCCTTTTTTAATATATTGATAATGATTTTCTTATCCAGCTCATCCATGATGTAATTGACTTGAAACGCACCGGGTTTGATGGTAAAATCAAATAGGGTGTTTCCAAAATCAGACGTAAATACCATTCGGTGTTCGTCTGCATTTATACGTTTAGCAACAAACAATCCTGTAATGACTTTACCATAAACCTCAATACGTCCTCTATATAGGGTTTCCTGTTCGTAATCTGAAAAATAATTATTGTAAACGGTGTCTTGTATTGAAGTGGATTGCTGCCCTTCTAAATGAAAAGGTTTACAGGAATTCAGTCCGATTAGAGCGAAAACACTAATTATTAAAAATCGCATCATCTACAGCAGTATTGATTTTTTTATTCTTAAAAACGATTCGGGTGTAATCATCCGAGGGCTCCACCAGCTTTACCTCCGAAACCGTACTCTGATTAACATCGAAATATAGTACAATTTCTTTTATATATTTACTTATTTCTTTTAATTTTGGTTGCAATCTTGCGATATCTTTGCCTTTATCTTTAAAATACGTAATTACAAAAGCCGATTCGTCAAACATATTACCGCTGACGCTTCCCATAATAATCGCATTGATTTTTTCGAATTTTTTGTTGTTCCCCAAATCAATTTTATTCTTTTTGCCCTGGTCATTGACGTGGATTTTATTGTCTTTAAAAACGATACTATATACAAAGGGTTTGTCGTATTGCCAACTGAGTTTCGCTGGGGTTTTTAAATGCATTTTTCCTTCGGAAACGATGTCTTTGTCCAAAAAACTCATGTGTTTATATTGAACAAAATCCGTGATTAAGGTTTTCACTTTTTTTGCTTCTACTACGGTTGTCGCTTTAAAGCTTTTTACTTCGGCAGCAGTCATATTGCGTTCCTGAGCGCTAAGCGTTTGCGCCATAATCACTAACAGCGATATTATTATTCTTGTTCTCATCTCTATCTATTGTTGTATTGTAGCTTTTCCTTTATCGAAAAGACTTTTATTGGTGTCGGCATATGCCTTTATGCCAAATAAATCTTCGATAGTAACACATTGGTACTCCTTATCTTCAAGAAATAGCAACAATTGTTCCACGATGCGAATGGTTTTTTCTGAGGTGTCGTGAAACAAGATTACACTGCCGGGTTTTATTTTTGAAGTCACCTTTTTTATAATCTTGTCCTCGTCGTCAATTACGGTATCTAATGATCTAATACTCCACCCGATGACCTCATGCTCAGTTTTTTTTATGGCTTGAGCTATATGGGGATTCGTCACGCCAAAGGGAGGCCGAAACAACCGTGGCTTCACCTTGATTATCTCGGCAATTAATTCATCATTCGACCTGATTTCTTCCAGCATTTTTGCCGTTGACAAAAAGCCTGTATTCGAGGCATGTGTATAGGTATGATTGCCTATAATATGTTGTTTTTCGTGTATTCTTTTTAGTAATTCGGGTTGTTTTTCTATTTGCTTTCCAATGCAAAAAAAAGTAGCCTTAGCCTTGTATTGATCTAATAAATCTAAAATGGTCTGCGTATGTATGGTTGGTCCATCGTCAAAAGTGATGGCTACCCGGCGGTTCCTTTCGGATTTACGTTGGAAGTAAACCGGTATAAAATACCCCAACCGGATATCAAAGGCACCCCAAGCTACGAACCCCAAAAAAAGCACTCCTGCAACCCACAAACCTTGTAAACTTGTTTCGAAGAATAGATGACTGAATACAAAACTCAGCATAATTCCTAAAAAAAGCGGTATTATATAGCGGTGTTTCAGCATCGTTTTAGCAAGATAAAACTGTGATCTTCTCCCCTTAATTGATTGTAAACCAATATATTTTCAAAAGCAGATCTTTCACTTTCTTTATGCAAAACCGTTGCTGGAATAGCTTGATTTTTTAGTACTAAACTACCTACAAAAACACCAAAAGCAGAAGCGGTATCATATTCACCTATCAAGTGTTTGTACTGCACTACGGCAGCAGTAGGAAACAGCGTTTCGATTTGGCTATAGTACGCTTCACAGGTACTGCTCCCATTCGTCCCCAATACCAAGGCATCAATTTCTTCCAGACGGAGTCCGTTATCATGCAACAAATCCTGTACACTTTCTCTTAAAGCCGTTATTTCTAGGCGATGTCGTATAGCGATATCGACAACACTCGCATAGGTATTTGATGTCTTTTTATTTTCCAGACAGAAAAAAGTAGCTCCTTCGCCTATGTTGACCCCGTGTTTAAATGGTTTTTCATAGTCTTTATTTACCAATTCAATCAACTGTAAGAGACTAAGAGTATAATCGGTTATCTCGTCTATGCCCCCAATTAGTGCGTTGGGTAGTTCCCCATTCTGAATCTGAAGAAAAGCATCCATCATCGCCGACTCAAAAGAAACTGCCGCATGAACATAGGTAAAATTATATGCTTTGCATTGCAACCTCAACGCAATTTGAGCCCCAACTGTATTGTGGGTCGATTGTATAAAAGAGGTTGGTGTTAAATATTGTTCGTGGTTTTCCAAGATGCTGCGTAAGAATTTTTCAGAATCTTCCAAACATCCCATACCCGTTCCCGTAATTATGGCCTCAGGCAATGCTAATTGTGCATCGTCAAGGGCTTTTTGCGAGGCGTAGATGCCCATTTTTACCACTTTCGCCATCCTTCTAAGCATTGCTGGCGCAATGAGCTCTTTATAGGACGGTTGTACGGCATAATTTATTGCTTGGTCTATCGAAATAAAAGACGCTATTTCCGTTTCTAATTCTGGATTTTGAGTAGAAACACTTCCCAATCCATTGATATATACCTTTTCCATTTCTAGATAATCGTTTTTCGTTTAAGGCTTTGGCGATTTGATATTCACCCGTACTATCGCTTTTTTCAACAGCGTTTAGTTGTAACAAATGCACTTTCCGTGCTGCTTTTATCCGTATTTTGAAAAAATCAAAGTAGAACAATTTCCTCCAAAACCAAAAGAATTAGACAGTATATAATTGATCGGCTTATGTACAATACGGGTTTGTGGAATCAAATTAAACTCCTCCATAGGCGTTTTAAAATTTAAATTCGGATAAACTACGTTGTTCTCTAATGCCAACAAACTAAAAACAGCTTCAATTCCTCCTGCAGCAGCCAAGGTATGTCCCGTAAACGGTTTGGTGGAACTCATTTCCGGTACCTTATGGTCAAATATTCTCAACAATGCCCTTCCTTCCGAAAGATCATTATTACCCGTTGCTGTTCCATGTGCATTTACATAATCGATTTTATCGGCAGACAAACCGGCTAGTTTTAAAGCTTTTTGCATGGCTAGAAACGCGCCTTCGCCTTCTTCGGAAGAAGCGGTTTGATGAAAAGCATCATTGGCATTGCCGTATCCCAAAACATATCCCAAAACAGTTTTGTTCTCCTGAGCAACAACCCGATCCGATTCCAAAACCAAATAGGCTGCAGCCTCGCCTAAGTTTAGCCCTTTCCTATTTTGGTCAAAAGGCGCATTGTGGGTATCCGACAAAATCATCAAGGTTTTAAAGCCATTGACCGTAAACTTAGATAAAGCATCGGTACCGCCGACAATTACACGGTCGAGTTTGCCCGACTGAATCAATCGACAGCCCATCATTACGGCATTTGCCGCAGACGAACAAGCCGTACTTATGGTCGTAACCATATCCTTAATCCCCAAATAATTGGCGATTTTTTTACTGCTATCACCGCCATTATGACTGCTGATGAATTTCTGTGTTTCTGGATTGGTGAAATAGTCGTAAAAATACTTTTCCGTAAAATCCATACCGCCCACACTAGTCGAAGAAATTAGACCGGTTTTATAAGCGTTAATATCATCTATTCCCGCACTTTCAACAGCCCGTTTCGCAGCATAAGCTCCTAATAAAGCCGTACGGGTAAAACTATGGTCCGAAGGCAAATCGAGTCGGTCGGTCAATTCCCGATTACTCCATTTGACTTCACCAACATAAATATCCGATTGATGAATGGTCTCAAACTGAGTCAATCTGCTCAATCCGTGTTTTCCTTGTAGTAAGGCGTCAAAATTTTCTGCCACCGTGGTACCGATAGCAGAAATAATCCCCATTCCCGTAATAGCGACTTTATTTTGCATAATTATTTTGTTCTGTTTGCTCCAATATATTGAGCCATCGTTTCTATAGATTGGAAAATCGTTTTTCCTTCTTTAGGGTCACTTAGTTTGATACCGTAGTCCTTATCCATCAAGACAATCAATTCTAAGGCATCAATCGAATCCAATCCCAATCCATCTCCAAATAAAGGATCATTATCTTGAATTTCATCTACCGATATGTCTTCTAAATTTAAAACTTCTACAATTTTGTTTTTCAATTCTGCTTTTAACTCTTCCATCTTATTAATTTATAATGTTTTGTATTTCTAATTTATTGTGTTCTATAGTTCCTTGATATGCTACCAAATAAAATACCAATTTATAGGTCTCCTGATAATATTCTACCCAGCCACAAAGTACTTTTTTGGCTTTTTTTGCCTCTAGCAAATAAGCGGCATAATTTTGCATTAAGGCTACCGGATATGACGGGGCTACAAAAAAAACATTCTCCGACTGCAAGCGATGTTTAATGCTTACTTCCCCTAAACATATATTCGCTAAGGTGTATACAAACACGGCTGGACTGGGATAATATTCTGTTGCATCCGAAATGCTTTCCTGATGTTTGAGGTCGGTGTTTAAACTCGACGATTTATTGGCTAATACCAACGCGACATCCTGCCCTTCGTCTTCCCTATTCAACAGCACTTCTGCTCCTAACACAGCTAATTTGCTCAACTCATCCATTTTAAAAAACTTGGGATAAGTCATGTTTAACTGCTGATAGGCTCCCTTTGCAAAGGCAGAGAAAGTTTCGGCCTCCGATCTAAAAACCTCCTGATTATCAACGGTTATAATTCCGTTTTCAATCACAGCGTATTTTGATATATACAATTCTTCTCTCACTTTAATATGCTTTTTCTAATATGATCGCCGAATTGGTTCCGCCAAAACCCGAGGCGGTTTTCAATACGCGATGAATTTCTTGTTGAGCTGCTTTGGTAGTTATATTTAATTTTTCTGAAGTACCTTGTTGTTCAAATCCTTTACAAACAATCAAGGTACAGGCATGCATTGCCTCAATTGCCATAACTGTTTCTAACAAGCCCGAGGCACCTAGCGTATGCCCATAATAACCTTTTAAACTGTGTGTAGGTATGTGTTGCATCCCCAATCTATTCAGTGCTATGGCTTCCATTTCGTCATTAAACAGCGTTGCTGTACCGTGCGCCGAAATCATATCGATACTTTGTTTTTCTATGCCTGCTTCTCCAAAGGCTCTGAGTACACTTTGATATAATCCCTCACCCGTTCTTGACGGCCCAGAAATATGGTTGGCATCGGCTATAGTAGCCTCCCCAATTATTTCTACAGCCTTACTACCCTTTAGTGTTGAAATATATACCGCGGCTGTGGCTTCGCCCAAGCTAACCCCCGTTCGATTTTGATCGTAAGGCTTGCACGCCGAATCACTCATCGCCTGAAACGAAGAAAAGCCAGATACCACAAATTCCGATATCACATCGCCAGCCAATACATAAGCATCTGAAAACTGATTCATTTGAATCAATCGCTTGGTCACCGCTAAGGCCAAAACTCCAGATACACAGGCATTACAAACAATAATAGGCACCGTAGTAAACCCGTAATACTGTGCTATTTTAGCTGCCAATATATTGATATCCGCTTGAAGCGGTTGGTTGTTTTTTAAAAATTCTATATTTCCTTTAGTCGTAGAAAGTATCAAGACCGTGTCTGCTCTCAATCCGTTAGTTTGAATTAAGGGATCCAAAGCCAAAAACAGCATTTTTTCTAAACGCGTATAATCCTCACCCTTAATTTGCAAATTAGCAAAGGCTTGATTTAATTTTACCTCCTCGATTGTGGCGGCATAAAAATCGGAGAGATTTCCCAATGCGCTGACTAAAGCAATTCCTGTTTCACCATTTTGCATCGCCTTCCAATTCTCCTCGCGGCTAAATCCCAACGGGCTAATACAGTTGCTATCGTTTATATAAACCTTTTTCATATTACAATAAACCTATTTTTTTCTTCCACTCCTCAAAGAAGCTTGGAATATTTAACGATAAGTTTCCTTCCTTATCGAGAAATACCTGCGTAGTTTCTCCACTACAGGCTAATAAATCACCCTCCTTAAAAATCTTATATTTAAAAATCATCTTTGCCGCTGGTGTATCGACAAAAGTGGTTTCTATACGAACCACATCGCCGTATTTTAGTGGCAACTTATGTTCACATACCGATTTGACTATCGGTGTAGTATAGCCATTCTTCATCACATCCAAATAGGATATGCGATGAACTCGACCAAAGGCTTCTCGTCCATCTTCAAAATAAATGATGTAGTTTCCGTGCCAAACAATACCCAAGGCATCCGTTTCATTAAATCGAATTCTAATTTCGCTAACCACCGTTAATTCGGGTACTTCTCTATACAGATCTTTTCTTTTTATCATATAAAATAGATATGGAAACCATAATTACAAAAAACAAAAACAACAAACTTATCTCCGGCACTATATCTAGTAGTGACCCGTTGCGCAATACAATATCGTAATAACCACTTAGTGCCCAATTCATAGGCGATAATTTAGAAACGTATTGCATCATTTGTGGCATGGCAAAAACGGGAATCCAAACACCGCCAACCGCAGCCAGAATTACTACAAAGGTAGCTCCAAATGGGGACGACTGCTCTTGTGTTTTGGCCAAGGTACCCAATATAATCCCCAAACCTATGGCGGCCAGTCCAGAAAACAAAGTCATGATACTCAATAACATAAAATAACCTTGAACTTCAAATTTTGGCAAGCCTATTTGAGGAAATAAATACCTCCCAACTAAAACGATGGAATAGAACTGCAACAAACAAATCATCAGATAAGTCACGGTTTTACCCGCTAAGAGAATATAGGTTGGGGTTGGATTAGAACGCAAACGCACTTGAGTACCCAAGGTTTTTTCTTTGACTATATTGATTGATAAAGGAACCATAATAAAGAATATAGCAAATAGTGTCCACGCAGGCACATTGTGCTGTACCGAATTGGGCTTCGTTGGTTGTTGCGCTGCCTTAGGAGACATTTCCTTAAATTGAATAAAATTGTTTACATCCAAAGATAAGGGAGCAGAGCTGGTTGCCAGATTCGTTTGGAAAGCACTATATATCAATTGATTCTCGGTTTGAGCAATCATTTTATCAATGGCATTTTTTATTCCTTCCTTAAATGAACTTTGTGTAGCTGGATCAAAATACAAGCGAATTTCTTTATCTTCTACTTTTTTGTCAAGTACCGTGTGCTCTTGTTCCAAACTAAACTCGGCTAGTATTTTTTCAACATTCTGCTCGATTTTAAGATTTAAATCTCGCGACAAATTTTTGGGTAAAACCAAAGCCATTTGGTAGTTCCCTTTATTGACTTCCTTTTTCGCTACTTCTTCTGTAACGTTCACTCCGTCTATTTGATTAATATATTCAAATGTACCCGAGGCGTTGATTTGTTTTTTAATGGTATCGGCTATGCTTCCACCATCATTATCAACCAAAACAATTGGCAGTTTGCGATCGGATATAGCTTGATAAGAACTGTTTTGAATTAAGGTTACGGTGACCACTAAAATAAGCGGCATAATAAATAAAATAATCAAACCACCAAAATCTCTTTTTAACAAGAGCAATTCTTTTTTAATGGACATTCCAAGTTTATACCACATCTCTTAAAGTTTTTCCCGTTACTGAAATAAACACATCTTCCAAGTTCTTAGCTGTTGGAGTTTGAGCGATAAGTGCTGCTGGAGTGCCTTCGACAAAAAGTTTTCCGTGATCGATGATTCCTATTTTTGTACAAAATTCTTGTGCTTCAACCAAATGGTGCGAAGTATAGATGATGGTGGTGCCCAAGGTATTGAGTTCCTGTAAGAATTGGATTATGGCTGTTTTCGATTGCACATCCACGCCCACTGTTGGCTCGTCTAGGAACAGTAATTTGGGTTGGTGCAAGACTCCTGCTATAAGATTGACTCTCCTTTTCATCCCTCCAGAAAAGGTTTCTATGCGTTTGTGGGCAAAACCACTAAGTCCGAGAACATCCAAACTTTGGGCTACCCGTTCTTTTAATTCCTTTCCCTTCAGTCCAAACATGCTGCCAAAATACATCAGGTTTTCCGTAGCTGTAAGCGTTGGATAAAGTGCGTATTCCTGAGGTACTACTCCTATATTCCTTTTGATTTCTCGAGCGTTTTCCACATAGTTCAAACCCAAAATAGTAAAAGTACCGGAAGTCGCACTCAACAAACCGCATAAGATGGCAATGAGGCTGGTTTTTCCTGCGCCATTAGGGCCCAACAAACCGTAAATTTCACCTGCCGCAATTTCTAAATTCAAATTATCGACAGCGAAATAGTCGGCTTCTCTGTATTTCTTATATAGGCTCTCAATATGTATGATGGACGTCGTACTCACCTTATACTGTTTTTTTTAATTTTTTAAAAAATTCTTCTTCCAAATCGGCCAAGTTCAGCAACAAATCCGACAGCATTTTGTACACGTCTTCCTGATTGCTCCGTTTTTTATAAACACGGGCGGCTTCTACCGCAAAATCGCGCCATAAATCACCAATACGGGTCATTTCTATAGATAAGTTGTTGAGTTCTGGGTTGTTTAATCTGATCGATGCCTCTTGTAAAAAAGCGGCATAAATAAAACGAAATCCGCCACCTCCTGTACCTATTTCTTCTTGCATGCGCACCATTTGTGCCAAATAATGGTTTGCTTTTCTTACGCCGTGTTTTTTAGGCCATTTCAGTATGCTTTTCGCTACCATACGCATACCGCGCACGCCTATGATTGGCACGGGTGCCAGCATGTCGTTACAGGTTTTCTTTATTGCCTTTTTTATAGCTCCCTCCCAATCGATTTGTTCCGGTATATACGTCGGATAATAAATCTGCCCCTTCGGTGCAAAGGCTCCTTGGGCAAAACGAACGCGTTCTAGATCTTTCTCGGTCAACCGAGTGACCTGCTCCATAACCGGATCACTGACTAAAAATTCTTGTCCTTCTTTGCCATAAACCACTAAATTATGCGCATTAAAATGAAACTTATATTCGTCTGGAAAGTACGTCAAATGATATACGCCTACTTGCAATCCAGATGGGATATCGTTTTGTAAATTTTGCTCCAATACCAATTGCGCTTTACTTTTATCGTAAAACTTAATTCTTTTGACCTTTATTTTCAAACGTTTGGCTACCCGATTAAAAATAAGTCCCGGCAAGGGTCTATAGCTCACTGCTGGAGCATGATTAACCTTTATAAAGGGTAAATAAACAAAAAACAAGCCCGACCCCAAACCAAATACCATCGGCTCACTAATCTCAATTCCTTTGTTTCTCAATAAATTAGAAGCCACTCCATTTTCACAATGTGCAGACTGATGATGCGTAAATTCTAGTTGCATTAATCTCCTTTATAATGTTTTAACTCCTCCACTTTTATGTCGAATATATCGGCATAACGCTGCAGTGTTTTTTGATTCAATTTTTTAAAAACGGAAGGTTTTGCATGCCTCTTTATCCGCCAAACCCACCTATTCATATAGGCTCCTAAGGTATTCCAGTCCATTCTATGCAATTCCATAAAATAAACAATCGGACTAACAAGCTCGTCTTTGACATCCAATTTTGATTGTTCAATACGCTCCTGCAATAACTTTAGGGTTTCGTGCTGTACTATACTTTTGGGTTCCCACCCACTACTTAATTCTGTGGTATACTTCCCCTGATCATCTACTGCATAACAAAGTTCTTTTACTTGAACCTTTTCCAAACTGCTTTTATCTTGAGGTACTTCAGATTTTTTCATATCGCACTATTTTTTCTATTCAACCTCTTTTTCAAGGATATATCTCTACTGATACGGCTGCAAAAAACCCGTTTATTTTAATATACTACGACTGTGTTTTTTGCAACAATAAATTAATCTCGGCATCTAATAATTTTTCATCTCCCTTAAAGGTTTCCACCATCATGGTACATATACAATAAGCTGCTGTGTCAAATTTAGAAGCCAATACCGCTTTGGTTTCTATACTGTCTCCCACTCTTGGAAGACCATAAACCTTTAGGTTTTTTATGGAGCTGATAAAACCCAATACGTGAGCATCTTCAATTTCTTGATGATTTTCGTCAAAGAAATAGGATTGTCCTACAATAGCAGAACAGGTCTGAGCGGCATTTTCTATTAAGCCAACTTCTTGAAAAACATCGTCTTCCAAAAAAACAGTATCGCTTACAATAACAAAACTGGTTCTTACTTGTTCGCTGGTGATTTCCGAAATAATATCCACCATCAACATCGGTTTACAATGCGGTAAATATTTCTTGATTTCGATTTTCTTATTGTTTTTTAAGACATCCATACTACTGCGCTATGACGGTTTTCATTTGACCCTTAGCTATACTAACACCTGCTATGAAAGTTTCTACTTCTACTAGAGTAACTCCCATAAATTCTTGCAGTATATGCGCTTTACTTATCATTTGTTCCGAAACTTTGGGAAGACGTGAAATGGCAATCTCTTTTATAGACCCAATATAACCCACTGGGGCTGCGACTCCTTTGCAAAAGAAATCATATCCCGTGTGCAAAGCGACGGTTTGCGCCATATGTTCTATAACTCCCGCTTCTTGCAAATATCCTTCTTGAACAAGTATCTGATTTTTCATTACGGTTAATCCTGCTTCAATATCACTCACACCAAAAGACAACAAACAATCGACCATTACTATAGGCGCTCGTTGTGGAATGAGTTGTTCGATTTGTTTAGCATTTATTATAGGTAATTTTATATCCATAGTTAACACACTATTAAATACGCATAAGCATATGAAAAACGACCACTTTCCGGTACGGAAAGTAAAATTCGATCTCCTTTTTTTAGATTTCCAGAATTCATCAATTCTTCTAACATCAAATAGATAGAAGCAGCGCCTACATTTCCAACCTTCTGCAGGTTCATAAACCATTTGTCCTTGCTTATTTCTAAACCGGCCTCTGCAAATTTCTGATACAAGCCGTCCACAAAATAATGAGAAGATACATGCGGTAAGAAATAATCGATATCGGCTGGAGTGATTTGATGTTTTTTTAAAGCATCGGCCATACTTTCCACTCCTTTTATCAAGATGTTGTCGTTAAGTACTTTGACGTCTTGTTTTAGTGCAAAAACAGATTGCGTCAACCACTCGTCTGCATCGTAATTACTCCAAGGTTTTATACTTCCATCTTCCAATTTGTCTCCACCGGCATACATACAAGCTTCTAATTGATGGGCATAAGAATACGATTCCATCCATTCAATTCGTAAGGAAATAGGACCTCTAGCCCGATTTTCCAATAGAAAAGCCGCAGCTCCATCCGATAACATCCAGCGCAAAAAATCTTTTTTAAAGGCAATAATGGGTTGCTCTTCCAATTCTTTAAGGTTCTCAATTTCTTTGCTAAATCGATCCGCCAACATCCAGCTGGAAACGCGCTCCGATCCCGTACAAACGGCGTTTATCGAAGATCCCGATTTCACAGCTAAATACCCGTATTTCAATGCGTTCATACCCGAACAGCACACTCCAGACGAAGAATTCAACTCTAATGAACGCTTTTTCAATAAACCGTGAACCATAGCGGCATGAGAGGGCAACAGATGGTCGGGTGTAGATGTTCCACAGGAGAGCACTTCCATATCCGATTCCGCAAAATCAATATCAAACAATTGTTGAACAGCCAAAAAAGTAAGTTCTGCATTGGTATGTGTAAATTGACCCTGCTCGTTTATAGCGTAGTATCTTGTTTTAATACCGTTATTACGCAAAACAATTCTTCTGGCCTTAGACTCTCTATCGTTTATTTTCCCCAAGCGACCTTCCATTTCATCATTAGAAACGGGGTCATTTGGCAAAAATTTCGTTATTTTATTGATATATACTGTTGACATAATTCCCTATTGTATTCCTTTATAATATTGTTGTTCCCTTTTTATTTTCGCGTAAAATAGCGGATATAAGATCGTATGAATTAAATGCACTATGGGTGAAATAAACCAAATCGCAAAAAATAAATAATAATTAAAAACTTTTAACCATCTTTTCCTCGATTTGGATTTCCTTGAGAGAATCCATTTAGACCACAAAGTAAACATTTTATTAGCTTTCTTATCCATAGAAACTAAAAAATGACGTACCTCAACTGCCTTATTCTGAACCAATTCCTCCTGTAACCCTTGAAAACTAGACCTTTTTAAATATTTTAAAATAATCATTCCAAAACGGTCGCTATCGCTTATTTCACTTTCAGACACCCCTGGTAGTGGCAATATTCCACCTAAGCGTTTCTTTACCCCGCTAAACATCCAATCCACTAAAGTAATTACGCTAATTAAATTGATTGCCCGATCAACTAAGGCTATATTTCCTACTAAATGAGTCTCATTTTGTTGGATTAACACTTTGATTTTCTCCTGAGCCATAATCCACATATTTCGACTTCCACTTACCGTTATTACGGGAGTGTCCTTCAAAATTTGTTTCGCATACGGACTCTTTAAAAAGGAGTTTATCGGAATTGATGGTGTTAGGTACCACACCTGATAACCCAAAATGATTAAATCATATTTTTGTGTCAGAATGGAAGCTGCCGGCGCTTCAATTTCGGAAGGAATTTGTTGAAAAGATTCTGGAAATGTATCGAAAAAAGCCTCTTTTTGCCATGGAAAGTCAAATTCTTTTTTCATTTTAATCTCCAAAAAATCCACGTGAACTTGATTATCTGAACGCAATGGACTCGTCAATCGCTCAACAATGGACTTCAATTGTCCAGATTGCGTAAAATAAACAACCAGTACTTTTTTCATGCTATTATATTTAACCCTTAACGTTCCAAAAATCGAAATAATTAAACCATTGTAGAGGGTATTTCTTCAAAATGCTTTCAACACTTTGACAATATTCTTTTAGGAGACCCTGAGCATCACGGTGCTTAACCCTTGCCTCTCTAGCAAATAAATGATAATGCAGGCGCGGCTCTTTCATGACATAAACAAATACCACCGGTACCTGCATTCTAGAAGCGATAAGGAATGGTCCTGAAGGGAATATTGCTTTCTCGCCAAGTAATTCTTCCGTTAAAACTTTTGACCCTTCAAAATATCGATCGCCAGTAAAACATATTAATTCATTATTATTTAAAGCATTATTTATTTCAAAAACATGCGATAAATCTTCCTTAACAATAATAAACTTAATAGAAGAGCGCCGTGTTACGCTTTGCAAATAAGCTTTAATATGACTGTGTTCCTGATCGGTGGTTACTAAATTTATAGGACTATCAAATTCTAAATCTGCTAAAAAATACTCGGCAATTTCAAAATTACCAACATGAGCACTAATTAAAATCCCTCCTTTTTTTTGGGCTATAACCGCTCTTAAAAGATCAATCCCATCGAACTCGTATGTAAATTTTTTTCGTAAACCCGCTGAAATAGCCGTTTTATCAATGATGGTTTTCCCAAAGGTAAAATAGCTTTTATACATAGCCCAACAGCTTTTTACAACACTGTAATTCAACCGCTTATTGAGATAATACCACAGATTCCGATTGCTGTTCCCCGAAAATATCAAATAATAAAAAGACACAAAAACCAAAACGGCATAAGCCGCTCTGATTCCTAATTTCTTTATACAAAACACAAATATTTTGTAGCCTAAAAGAGTCCCTTTAGACTTACCGTCCCATTGACTCATCTTTATAGTATTAGTTTCTCAATAACAACTTGTTTTCAATCAAAGCATAAAAATCTTCGAAGGTTACGATACTTACGAAATCGGCCTCTACCAGTTTTACACCAAAATTAGCTTCTATAATAACTACTAAATCCACATAATCCAAACTATCCAATTGCAAGGTAGCTTTTAAATTATTTTCAGGAGCAATTATAGCGGAATCCACTTCAAACTCATCTACTAAAATGGCATTTATTTTCTCTAAAACATCCATATTCTTCATTATAATTCTATATTTTTCTTATCACTAGGGCGGAATTAGTTCCTCCAAATCCAAAAGAATTGGACAAATATAGGTCAAATTCCTTATTTAACGTTTCTCTAACTATATTTAGTCGTGCAGAATCTTCATCAGCTGTCTCAAAATTGATGTTTGGTGCAATAAAATCGTTTTGCATCATCAAATTAGAATAAATTATCTCACTAGCACCAGCCATCCAGCATTCATGCCCGGTCATTGACTTGGTAGAACTCACATAAGGATTCGATTCCCCGAAAACTTCGAAAATGGCCTTTGCCTCATTGGCATCTCCTATTGGAGTAGAAGTTGCATGTGCATTGATATACGCAATTTCACTAGGTAAAACTCCCGCTTGCTCCAAGGCTCTTTTCATCGCTTTTGCCGGTCCTTCTACATTCGGACTTGATATATGCCCTCCATTAGACGAAAAACCATATCCTATAATTTCTGCAACTATCGGTGCTCCTCTGCGAATAGCCGAACTGTAGCTCTCCACAATCAAAGTAGCCCCTCCGCCACTAGGTACCAATCCATCCCGATTAGCATCAAAAGGTTTGGAAGCTTTGGTCGGATTTTGTTCATTCGGCGAAAATACGCCCAAACCATCAAAATTGGCCATACCGTATTTGTTGATTTCCTGGGCTCCTCCACAAATAATCATGTCTTGCAATCCCGCTCTGATCAACGTAAAAGCCAATCCCAAGGAATGTGAACCACTAGCACAGGCCGCACTTATGGTCATGTTGACTCCTTTAAGCCTAAAAACCGTCGACAGGTTCATTGTAACTGTTGAGTTCATCGATTTAAAAATCGCACCAGACCCGATAAGCGAGGTGTCTTTCTTCTCTCTAACAATATCTGTTGATTCAATTATGGCTTGAGAAACGCTATCGTTTCCATATAGTATTCCAACTTCGTGTTCATCTATAAATTCTTGAGTAATACCCGCATTTTCTAAGGCCTCTAAAGTCGCTAAGTAGGCAAACTCGGTTTCTTGTCCAATACTCAATCGCTGTCTCCTGGTCAAGAGTTTTTTTAAATCTGGACTTGGAACCATACCCGTTAAGGCCGATTTAAAACCGTATTCTTTACGTTCCTCGTCAAAAATAATACCCGACTTACCGGCATATAATGACTGCTTTACCTCTTCTAAAGAAGTGCCCAAACAGGAATAAATTCCCATGCCTGTTATTACTACTCTCTCATTCATATCCATCACGAGTATATTCCTCCATTAATATTGATAACCTCTCCGGTTATATATCCGGCTTTATCTGAGGCTAAAAAAGCGACCAATTCTGCTACTTCTTCAGCTTCACCAAATCTATTGGCCGGTACCATTTTTATCAATTCACTTTCGTTGAGTTCTGCAGTCATCTCCGTTTTAATAAATCCAGGAGCAACGGCATTGACCGTTATATTTCGTTTGGCAACTTCTTGAGCTAAAGCCTTTGTGGCAGCAATTACAGCCCCTTTAGCCGCTGAATAATTCGTTTGCCCCGCTGTTCCCTTAAGTCCAGAAACCGAAACCATATTTATAATTCTACCATAACGGTTTCTAAGCAATTTCTGAATAAAGAAATGGGTTACATTAAAAAAACCATTCAAACTGGTATCGATTACTTGTTTCCAATCGCCAGGAGTCATCCACATAAAAAGACCGTCTCTAGTAATCCCTGCATTGTTCACAATTACTTCAACTACAGCCGTCGGATTAGCATCTACCCACTGCGTTAATATACGGGTTACCATATCAAAATCGGCCACATCAAATGCAACTAATTCTCCTGTTCCCCCTAGAGCAATCACTTCATCTAAAGTATCTTGAGCAGCTTGTTGATTGGATTGGTAATTTATCAATAAATGATACTTTTTATCTTGTGCAAATCGTAAACAAATCGCTTTTCCTATCCCTCTAGACCCTCCTGTTATTAAAGCACATTTCATCTTCTTTTTTCCCTTTTAATATTAT
This sequence comes from Flavobacterium sp., assembly GCA_040393465.1. Classification (GTDB taxonomy): domain Bacteria; phylum Bacteroidota; class Bacteroidia; order Flavobacteriales; family Flavobacteriaceae; genus Flavobacterium. The sequence goes on from JBEBUC010000003.1 coordinate 220,052, forward strand.
TGTTTCCCTAAAATACTATTATTCAATACGTTACTTGTCGCACCACCTCTAGCTTTAATAACTCTTTGCGTTTACTCGATTTCCTTTTATTGTATTTGACAATTTGCGTGCCAAGACCACCTCATATTTTAAATTAAAAACATCAATTCATTGAGTTTATAAATAATTCAACAGCATATAACCCTTACAACCTAAAATTCGATACAACCCTCTCTACTTTAAAAACGAGGTGTAAAAATAGCGTCTCTATACTGCTTTTACGATTCAATCAAATAATTCTTAACCTTTTGAATATAAGGATATAAAACCTGATCATCTGAAAACACAGGTAGAATACTTCTTATTTCCTTATACCATGCTTTCGTTTCATCCGAAACCTTATCGCTATATCCTAAAGCATCAATAGCTTGAGCAAGGGTAATCAATTCAATAGCCATCACTTCGAAAGCATTTTCTATAACCTTAGAACAAAGTACTGCCGCATTGGTTCCCATACTGACAATATCCTGATTGTCGTTGTTATTAGGAATACTGTGGATATACATCGAAGTCGATAAGGCCTGGTTTTCTGCCGTAGTAGAAGTCGCGGTAAATTGTGCTCCTTGCATACCAAAGTTAAAACCCAATTTGCCTAAATTGACGAATGGCGGTAGCAATTCATTGATTTTTGAATTCAACAGATAATTTAATTGTCGCTCGGACAACATGGTCAATTTTGTGATAACCAATTTCAGTTTATCCATTTCGAGAGCGATATAATCACCGTGAAAGTTTCCACCGTGGTAAACCTGTTGCGTTTTTACATCAACTATAGGATTGTCGTTAGCAGAATTAATTTCTTGCTCGAGTATATTCCCTACTTGATCAATGGTATCGGATATTGGTCCAAGTATTTGCGGAACACAGCGAATGGAATAATACTCTTGCACCTTATCTTTAAAAATTTTTTCTTGATTTTTACCGGTATACAGATGCTCTTCCCGCTTCTTAATCAACTGACTACTACTTAAATGATCTCGCATTTTTGCAGCGATTTCACGTTGACCGTGATGCAACTTAGAATTATTTAATTCAAAGGAATAATGATCGTCGTACGTACTAACCAGTTCATTAATGGCACACGATATCTTTACAGACCAATTCAATAGTTTTTGAGATTGTGCCCAATTTACGATTCCAATTCCCGTCATTACCGAGGTACCGTTCATCAAAGATAAGCCTTCCCTGATTTTTATTTCTATAGGCATGAGCCCTTCTATTTCGAAAACCTCTTTAGTAGCCCTTCTTTCTCCCTTGTAAAACACCTCGCCTTCTCCGATTAACACCAACGCCAAATGAGCCAGCTGCACTAAATCGCCACTAGCACCAACACCTCCATGAGCGAAGATTAAGGGGGTTATGTTTTTATTAATCAAGGCCTTCATCAAGTTATGTACGGTGTTATTAATACCCGAATACCCTAAAGACAAACTATTTAATCGAGCTAAAATGGCTGCTTTAACCTGTATAGGCGACAAAGGTTGCCCAATACCCGAAGCATGGCTTCTGATTAAATTATACTGTAATTGGATGCAATCTTCTTCGTCAATTCGATATTGTGCCATCGGACCAAAACCGGTATTGACTCCGTAAATAATTTTGTTTTTAGAAAATTCTTTTAAGAACTCAAAACTCTCTTCAATACGATCCCAAACGTTATCAGCAAGACTAAACTCTTCATTATTAAAAATAATGTTGGTAAAATCTTTAAGATTTAAATATTCGTTTAAAGTATTCATCTATGTATTATTTATAACGATTATATTTCTCTTAAATTTATTGTTCTTTTTAAAAATTGATTCGTTAATATCAATAAATTTGACCCAATAAAAAGATATGCAAATTTAATATTTTTTAACAACCATCCTAATCATAATGATATGACTACAGAAAATGTTGAAATTTTAATCATCGGAGCAGGCCCTTCAGGAAGCGTTGCAGCGGGATATTTACACCAAAAAGGAATAAAAGTTAAAGTTGTAGAAAAAACTAAATTCCCTAGAATTGTTGTGGGCGAAAGTCTAATTCCCCGAGTGATGGATCATTTTGAAGAGGCCGGATTACTTCCCGCTCTGAATAAAGAAAATTTCGAAAAAAAATGGGGCGCTCGTTTTATAAGAGGAGAGGAGATATGTATTTTTGATTTTAGCAATAAATTCTCAGAAGGATGGGATTGGACCTGGCAAGTTCCCAGAGCCGACTTTGATTTGGCGGTTGCCAATGAGATGGTTAATATGGGTATTGACTTAGAATTTGAGTCAGAAGTTACCGCTGTTGCCTTTGAGGGTACGACATCTACAACGACCATAGTTGACAAACACGGTCAGACAAAAAAAGTTAAAGCACAGTTTTTAATAGACGCTAGTGGATATGGTCGCGTTTTGCCAAGATTATTAAATCTTGACCAACCTTCTCAGCTAAATCCGCATTCTGCGATTTTTACTCATATTAAGGATATTAACCGACCCGAGGGTGGAGAAGGAACCTTAATCTCTTTTGATATTTTAGAAACTCAGGTATGGCTATGGGTAATTCCCTTTTCAAATGGCAATACCAGTGTTGGAATTGTTGGTCCTACCAGTTTTATAAACAGCTTGTCGACCAACAACAATACAGCTGAAGCTTTAAAGAATGCCATAACATTATCGGAATACTACGTAAACCGTTTTGGCGAACTTCCATTTATATTTGAACCTATAAAACTATCCAACTATTCGATTGCCGTTAAGCAAATGTATGGCGAAGGCTATACACTGACCGGAAACAGCTCTGAGTTTTTAGACCCCGTATTCTCATCTGGCGTATGTTTTGCTACAGAATCGGGCATGTTGTCGGCAAAATTAGCCTTACGTCAATTAGCCGGAGAAAAGGTAGATTGGGAAGTAGAATATTCAGACTATATGAAAGAAGGTATAGCGGTTTTTACAACCTATATAAAGGAGTGGTACACGGGAAATTTACAAGAGCTGTTTTATCACCAACCCGAAAATCCGGATGTGAAAAGTAAAATTTGTGCCGTACTAGCGGGATATGTATGGGATAAGAAAAATCCGTTTGTTTTAAAACACGATAAAGTGATTAAAAACATGGCCCATTTAATAAGATTAGAGAAGGAAAATCAAAGCTAATAACTGGCAAACTAAAAGAACTACAAATTAAAATTTTGTGGTTCTTTTTTTTTACACTTTAAAAAATTCACAAATAGTGTGGTTCTGGTTTTAAAATGTAACAAGAACTCTTAGGTCATTTCTCCGCAGATGGGTTGCTCAAAAAGAGCTTTAAAATCATTGGTAGGTACTTGCTGTCCCAATAAATACATGAGCTTCGTTATGGCTGCTTCCGTGGTAATGTCCTTTCCTGAAATTACTCCGATTTCTTTCATCTCCGTACTGGTTTCATATTGTCCCATATTAACACTTCCTCCGGAACACTGGGTAACATTGACCACTTTTAAACCTTGATTCATCGCTTTTTTTAAACAAGTTAAGAACCATTTCTCCGTAGGTGCATTACCAGAACCGTAGGTTTCTAAAACCAATCCTTTTAAGGATGTGATGCTTAAGATAGATTCAAATATCTCTTGATTGATCCCCGGAAACAATTTTAAAATCATTACCCGTGTATCCATATTCTTATAAACTTGCAGTTTTTCTTCCGGACGATGCTGTAGCAAAAGCGACTCATTAATCTTAAAATGTACCCCAGATTCAGCCAATTGTAGTTCATTCGGCGAAGTAAAAGCGTTAAACAATTCGGCACTCACTTTGGTGGTTCGATTGCCCCTATATAATTTGTATTCAAAATACAAACACACTTCTTGAATAAGCGGTACGGAATTTTTTTGAAAAGTGGCTACTTGAATGGCTGTAATCAAGTTTTCTTTGGCATCTGTTCTCAAGTCCCCAATCGGCAACTGAGAGCCTGTGAAAATGACTGGTTTTTGGAGGTTCTGCAACATAAAACTCAAAGCCGATGCCGAGTACGACATGGTATCTGAGCCGTGAAGGATTACAAAACCGTCGTAGATTTGATAATTGCTCTCGATAATATTGACCATACTTACCCAATGTTCTGGATGCATGTCCGAAGAATCGATAGGGGTTTCAAAGGAATAAGTAGCAATAGTACAATCCAACAAATTAAGTTCAGGAATGCGCTCCAACAACTGATCAAAGTTAAACGCCTTTAAGGCCCCAGTGGAAAAGTCTTTAACCATACCAATAGTACCTCCGGTATAAATCAATAGTATGGCTGGTTTTTTAGACATCCGTAAATTTCAATTTATTAACAACCGGATTGGCATACATGGCCAAAAAACCATCTACTATAACTTTATTTTCCTTGTCCACTCGCAATTCCAATCGGCGTTCAAAAAGCTGTTTTTCTTTTATGGTATAGCGCGAAGCAAAGCGATCGGTATTAAACATAATGTCATATGCTATAAAATTGGTTGGCCACAATTTATAGGTTCTCAAAATGGCTTCGTCTATAATTTGTGCAACCGCCTGAATTTGCTTGTTGTTATTACAAGAGTGACTTTTCACTTCTTCCAATTCCTGGTCGAGTACATCACATACATGCATGTGGATATGCTTTTTTTGCCCAATAACACCGCTTAGTAAATTGACAAAATCCTCATTTTTTTCTTTGATATAGATTTCATCTTTCGATTTCGCCAATAGCTGCGGCATTTTTAGTGCGTCTGTCGGGTCATATTCATAAGATATAGATACCGGAACAATTCTAATTTTTTTGAAAAAATCCATAAGTTCCGCCTCATCCGAAGCCATTCCCAACATTTTTAGCACCCCTTGATGCGTGGAGTCATTCCCATCCTTAGTACGGCCTTCGCGTTGTGCAATCCATACCGAACGATTTTCCTCACGCAGCAAATAATAAATGTATTCCGACATCAATTTAGAACTCTCCAAGAGCTCTCTTGGAGGCAACCCTCTTTTAACCAAAAAATTTCTATTGAGTTTGGAAAGTGCTAATAAAAAAGATTTTTGTACCAAGTTATCCCCAACAGCAGAAGAAGTCATGATTAATCCATGATCTTTTAAGGCTACATTGAGCAATGAAGTATCCAAGATGATATCTCTATGGTTAGAAATAAACAAGTAGGGAGTATCTTTATCTAATTTATCGAAACCCGAAGTGGTAAGACCCTCCGAGCTTTTTTCCAAAACCTTTCTGACAGAATAATATATAAACTGTTCTTGAAAATCCTGAATAGTATGAACGTCTTTAAGTCGTTCCATCCACTCGGATTCTGGAGTATCTGGAAAAGTAAATCCCATCAACGCTTTCATCATTGGGTGATTGGCAATGCTTTTGAACACTGCATTCACCTCAAAATCATGATAGTGACGAATTGAATCAAACTTTAACATTATAGTGTTTATGTTTTAATAATTGGCAAAAGAACGCAATTTCTAGGCAATTCCTGCGTAAATCTTTGTTAAATACCAAAGACCGCTAGTGAATTGGCTGTTGTAATTTTTGCAACTTCCTCTATAGAAACCTTATATATGTCGGCTAATTTTTGAGCGACATGAACGATATAAGCACTTTCATTTCGTTTTCCCCTAAAAGGAACCGGTGCAAGATACGGAGAATCCGTTTCTAGTACTATATGTTCCATCGAAATTTTATCGAGAAATTGATCAATTTTTCCATTTTTAAAGGTTACGACTCCTCCAATTCCCAATTTCATCTGCAGGTCGATTGCCTGTAGGGCCTGTTGTTCTGTTCCTGAAAAACAATGAAAGATCCCTCTTAAATCCGTGGCCCTCTCCTGTTCCAAAACCTCGAACACCTCATCAAAGGCATCTCTACAGTGAATATTTATGGGCAAACGGTATTTTTTCGCCAATTGTATCTGATATTGGAAGGCTTCTTGTTGAATGCCTAAGGTACTCTTATCCCAATACAAATCAATTCCAATTTCGCCAACAGCGACAAAAGGTCGACGGGCCAATTCGGCGGTAACAAAATCGAGTTCAACCTTATAATTTTCCTTTACACTAGTCGGATGTAAACCCATCATCAGATGTACGTTTTGAGGGTATAACGCCTCCAAACTATACATCGCCTGCGTATAATTTGTATCAATTGCGGGTATAAAAAACCGAGAAACACCTTGTGTTATAGCATTTTTAATCACTTGCTCTCGATCTAAATCGAAAGAATCCGAATATAAATGGGTATGGGTATCTGTTAAAATCATCAAATGCGTTTTATATCTAACAAATTCTCTAGCTAGAATTCTCTGTAAAATTACCTCAATTAAAGTTTTTAAACTATTTTTGAATCATGGAAAACCTTCAAGAACTCTTAATAAAAAATGGTTACCGAAAAATAGCGTTTACTGTTTCTAAAACACAACACCTGTTTTTAAAAGCAAAAGTTAATGGAATCTCCGGTGATTTTATATTAGATACCGGTGCCTCTAATAGCTGTATTGACTTTAGTCACATTGAACACTTTAAAATCGAGGCTTCCGATTCCAATACCAAAGCTTCTGGCGCAGGTGCCAACGGCATGCTAACCCAGGTTTCTTATCAAAACAAACTTCAAATGGGTCGTTGGAAAAATACCACAACCGATTTGATTTTACTGGATCTATCTCATGTTAACATCGCTTTAAAACAATACAAAGCAAAAACCGTTCACGGCATTATCGGCGCAGATGTCTTGTTATATGGTGAAGCATTAATCGACTATAAAAACAAATATCTGTTCCTAAAATAATCTTTATCGCTTGTATTCTTCCGCCACTTGTTCCAACTCGGTGTACCACGCTGCACCAAATTTACGAACCAAAGCTTCTTTGACAAATTTGTATACGGGAACTTCAAGCTCTTTACCCAAAGAACAAGCATCGTCACAAATGCTCCATTTATGATAATTAACCGCCGAGAAATCGGAAAACTCTCTTACGCGGATTGGGTATAGATGGCAGGAAACTGGTTTTTTCCATTTGATTAAGCCTTCATTATAAGCTTGCTCGATACCACAAAGCGCGGTATCCTCATCAAAAATAACATAGGCACACTCAGCTCCATTGACCAACGGTGTTTCAAAACCTCCATCTTCGCCAATAACCGAAGTACCTTGTGCTTCTATGGCCGCAATCCCTTCAGAACGCAAGAAGGGTTTTACCGTAGCGTAAATGTCTTGCATAATCTTTGTCTCTTCCTCTTCTAGAGGCGCTCCAGCAGTACCGTCCACACAACATTCGCCCTTACATGCCGATAAGTTGCACACAAACTCCCTCTCAAACAATTCTTCTGATACAATTGTCTTTCCTAATTGAAACATATGATTCTAAATTAAAATGCCTGCAAAAATACAAACTTTATTTGGTGTTTATTTCTATTAGCAAAACAAAGCATGCTATAAACCACTATTTTAGACTCAGTCTAGTGAATAGGGACTTAGAAGGCATACAGAATACATCGAAGTTTTATAAATTTTGTTTAAAATGACAAATCTCGATTTATGAATCTCGATTTATTAATAAAATTCCTTACTTTGTCACTTATATTCATATATTCATTGCTAATCCAACAATTGTATAATCATGGAACTCGACCTTAAAGAAATTATCACCACCGGAATGATTTTGTTTGCCGTGATTGACATCTTAGGTGCCATTCCAATCATCGTTGAATTGCGTAGCCGAGTGGGTCATATCCATTCGGAAAAAGCAACCATAGTTGCGGCAATAATTATGATTGCCTTTTTATTTATAGGAAAAGAAATTTTGAATTTAATCGGTATTGATGTCAATTCCTTTGCCGTTGCAGGGGCTTTTGTGTTGTTTTTCTTAGCTTTGGAAATGATATTGGGGATTCGATTGTATAAGGATGAAGCACCAAGCACCGCTTCTATAGTTCCCTTAGCTTTTCCATTAATTGCAGGAGCTGGTGTATTGACTACTTTACTGTCGTTAAAATCTCAATATCAGAACATCAATATTATTTTCGGTATCATACTGAATATGATTTTTGTCTATGTGGTACTAAAGATGTCTGGTAAAATCGAAAAAATACTGGGTGTAACCGGCTTAAGCGTTATTCGAAAAGTTTTTGGAATCGTTTTATTAGCGATTGCTGTTAAATTATTCGCAAGTAATGTTAAAGGCTTAATCAGCTAATTTATTTTTAGTACTTTTCGGGATTATATAAATCAATTATCTACAATGAAAATTTTTAGTTATATCGCACTGTTTTTTGTAGCTGCTTTATTGGTTGTTAATATCATATCATTAGATTTCAACAATCTATTTGAAGGAAGCAGCCTTATTGCACTCATCGGAATTGTCGCTTTATTATGCGCGGTTTGCGTGGTACTGATCTTTAGAACCTCCAAATTAATCGACGAAAAAACCAAGTAGTCATGTACGATGCAATGATTATTGGTGGTGGTGTTGCCGGGGTTTCTTGTGCCCAAATTTTAGGTTCTGCTCAAGCAAAACCCTTTATGATTAACAAAAAAATAGCCCTAATTGCACACCAAAAAGCATCCATGCTTCAAGATGCGGTTTTTTATAACGCTTATGGTGTACCCGCAGGAAAACTAGGGTCCGAGCTACTCGAAGAATCCAAACAACTGCTGCAAGAACACTATCCACAAATAGAACAGATAGAAAACGAAAAGGTCAATTCGGTACTTTCTCAAGGTGCTTTCTTTATCGTTCAAACCAATAAAAATACTTACAAATCCAGAATAGTTGTGGTTGCTACAAATTCTAGTAATCATTTTCAAATTGAAGGCTTGATGAATTTTGTAGAACCCCATCGAAAGTCTATTCCTCAAAAGAATCGAATCCAACTTCAAAACAACGACCAACTTGTAGCTGAAAATTTATATGTAGCAGGAACATTGGCCGGTCATCGCAGTCAACTCTCCATAGCAGCAGGTAGTGGCGCCGCAGTAGCAACGGATTTACTTACCCTATGGAATGATGGCATTGAAACTCACAGCCACGATAGTATTCGTTAATCAAAAGTTGAATTTTAAGTACTTGAGAATACAGATTACCTTCTATTTACTAATTACTTTAATCATCGGATCTTCTTTTAGAATCCACTGATAATATTCTTGTTCACCGAACAACTGATGCACAAATTCTCCGATTAAGAAAAATTCAATCAAGCTTTTACGTTTGTCTAAATTAAAATTAAGACCACTTTCGCTTAAGTGTTTTTTAAACTTTTTATAAATCAGTTCCTTGTCTTTCACCTTGCTTGCCAATTGTGATAGGCTGTATTCTTCATAAGCCAGGCGGTCATCGTCGATTTGTTCAAACACAAAATAACTCACCAAACCCGACTTCATCAATAACAAAACCGCATCGTCTCCGTGTTTTAAGTCCAAGGGTACGAATAAATCGGGCACTATACCTCCACCACCATAAACAATACGTCCATTTTTGGTTTTAAACTGTAAGCTATCGGCTATTTTAATACTGTCTGCGGCATACAGCTCTCCACTCTCATACCTGGTAATAAAATCGTTGTTGTATTCTTCAAAACCATGGTTGTAAGCTTTCTGAATCGAACGTCCGGAAGGTGTGTAGTAACGTGCGGTTGTCAATCGAACAGCCGACCCATCACCCAACAGAAGCTCGCGTTGCACCAAGCCCTTTCCAAAAGAACGCCGACCCACTATGGTTCCGCGGTCGTTGTCTTGAATGGCTCCTGCTACTATTTCACTCGCTGAAGCGCTGTTTTCGTTAATTAAAACATATAAATCGCCCGCTTCATAAATGCCCTTTGAAGTAGATTTAGAAACCACTTCATTACCTTTTTTATTAATGGTTTTCACGATGACTTGCTTGGCAGGTAAAAATTCATCGACAATTTTAATTGCCTGATCCATATACCCCCCGCCATTTTCTCTTAAGTCCAAAACCAATCCTGATATTTTTTCTTCTTTTAGGACTTTCAACTCGTCCATAAACTCGTTATAAGTCGATTCAGAAAAGCGATTGATTTTGATATACCCCATTCCATCGTCTAACTTCAACCCTACGTCGACACTTTTTATTGGCACCAACGATCGCATTAAGGCAACGTTTAGGGTTTGTTTCTTTTTCTTTCTATAAATTTTAAGCTGTACTTTCGAATCTTCCTCTCCTCTTAGAATGGACACTAAACTATCGTTGGACAATTTCTTACCAAAGAGTTTTTGACCGTCGGCATATAAAATACGATCGCCCGGCAACAAGCCCGCTTTTTCCGATGGTCCGCCTGGCACAGCCTTAATCACAGCTAAACTGTCTTTAAAAACATAGTAATTAATACCTATCCCAACAAAACCACCACGCATAGATTCAGAAATCGACTGCATTTCACTGCGCGCTATATAGACCGAATGCGGATCTAGTTGCTCCAATATGGAGGTAACAGTCATATCAATAATAGAATCCGTATCGACATCATCCACGTATTCTTGTTCGATAAAGTCAATTAGTTTATTTAACTTAACCTTATTCGAATTCGTGGTTAGACTAGTGGTCTGAAAAGTTGACGAAACCACAAATCCTCCTAGAAGAATCCCTAACGACAGAGCGATAGAAACAATTAGTGGCCAAAAAATCTTCTTCATATAAATTAATTATCTAGATCGGGTAAATGCACCACTTCTACACCCGCTTTTACCAAAAAGGAAATCCCTTCTGTGTCTTTATAATCATTTTGATACACCACTCTTTTAATTCCCGATTGATGAATCAATTTACTGCAATCCCTACAAGGAGACATCGTGATGTACAGCGTAGCGTCTTGACAACTTTGAGTAGAACGCGCTACTTTTAAAATAGCATTGGCTTCGGCGTGCAACACATACCATTTGGTAGCCCCTGCTTCATCTTCACAACAGTTTTCAAATCCAGACGGCGTTCCGTTATACCCATCCGAAATAATCATTCGATCTCTTACGATAATGGCTCCCACTTGTTTGCGTGTACAATAAGACAACTGCCCCCATTCACGAGCAATTCGCAAATATGCTTTGTCGTATTTAGCCGTTTTCGCTTTAGCTGTTTTCTCCATCTTTACCTCTTTAAAAATGCCCCTTCATTCTACTGGGTAAATCCGTGAACCCGACATCTTTAGAAAGTGCAAAAGTACACAATCCTTTGACTACTTATTCAAGAAAAAAGCAGTATTCTAAATTATTTTTATCAACTCGGAAATCAGTACACCCATCGACATAGACGATACGATTAAACACCATTCTTTTTGAGTAAAGCGCAAAATCGTTTGCAAGGCGTAAGCAACTAAAAAATAAATCATTCCCACCAAAATCAACCCCCCCAAATACCCTAAAGAATACCCAAAAAGTGCTATAAATTCATAGGAAGATTTAGCCACTAAAGGTCTCCAAATATTTTCATGCAGGATACTGGCTATAAAACCAAAAACAAAAGCGATTACATAATAGATGGTATCTCCTTTGTTTTTTATTTTTTTTCCACTACATATCAGTCGGTAGAAACAGAATAAAAACAGCAGTCCCAACATCGTCCAATACGCCCCTCTAAAGGCTGTAGCACTTATGGTAACCACTTCAAAAAAACTAATAGTAGCATTGAACAAAAAACCCAAAACAATCATTGCAAGAAGACTGAGCACACGCATCCAGTCTTTAAATACATACGGCAATAAAAGAACCACCGTAAAAAGTACAACCATCAAATTGCTTTTTAAAAGAAACTGCTCGAACCCTCGAGCCACATAAAAAACTATATCAAGCATCATTTATTAAATTAATTAACTCAAATTTACAACTATTATTACTAAATTGAGCCATTAAAGTATCACTTTTAAAAACGAAATAATCAAAAACAACAAACTATGTCATATTCAGATTTATTTGATAGCGGCTTTAAAGACCGAAACAAAGGCCATTTTGCCTCCATTGTCCGTGTAGCTCTTTCTGATGGCCCCATCAGTGAGGAGGAAAAAAAGTTCTTAGATGAATTGGCCATTCGACTGGACATTTCTGATGAAGAATATGAACTGATTTTGGAAGACCCAACAAAATTTCCAGTAAACCCTCCCTATTTGCAAATAAATCGATTAGAACGTTTATACGATTTGGCTCGAATGGTTTATGTAAACCACGTATTAGGCCCAAAACAGAAACAGGTTTTGAAAAAATTTGCAGTTGCCTTAGGATTTACTGGCAATGTCAACGAAATAGTAGACAAAGCTCTTTCTTTATTAGTGCTCAATGTTGATAGCGAAACGTTTATTTACGAAATGCAAAACATGGGTAGATAAAAAAAACAGGCTGGAAAAATTTTCCAGCCTGTTTTTTTTATCGCGTAAAATAGTGCGTAGCGACTATTTATTATTACTCATAAACTCTTCCGCTTTCTCCACCATATTTTTGCTTCCACAAAAGAACGGTACTCTTTGGTGCAATTCCTTAGGGTCGATTTCCATAATTCTATTGAATCCATCAGATGCTTTACCTCCAGCCTGTTCTACGATAAAGGCCATCGGATTGCATTCGTATAACAAACGTAATTTCCCATTAGGAGTACGAGAACTGGTCGGATAAATATAAACCCCTCCTTTTAAAATATTTCTGTGAATGTCCGCTACCAAACTTCCTATATACCTCGCAGTATATGGTCGGGTTCCCTCTTCTTGCTGGCAATATTTAAGATAATCCTTAACTCCCTGTGGAAAATGAATATAATTTCCTTCATTTATAGAATAGATTTGTCCGTCATCTGTAACTTTCATATCGGGATGTGACAAGTAAAAAGTACCGATAGCCGGATTTAACGTAAATCCGTTTACACCATGTCCTGTAGTGTAAACCAACATGGTTGATGAGCCGTAAATTATATAACCTGCCGCTACTTGATTTTCTCCCTTTTGCAAAAAATCGTCAATAGTCACCGGGGTCCCTATAGGAGTTACCCTTCTGTAAATAGAAAAGATAGTTCCCACAGAAACGTTTACATCAATATTTGACGAACCGTCTAAAGGGTCCATCAATACAACATATTTATTATCATTTCCTCCATCACGACCATTAATCGCAATAAAATCATCATTTTCTTCTGATCCAATTCCACAAACAATTTCACGGTTCATCAACGTTTGGATAAACACTTCATTGGCATACACATCAAGCTTTTGCTGCTGTTCGCCTTGGATATTTTCTTTACCAAATGCCCCCGTAATATCTACCAATCCGGCTTGATTCACCTTGTGACTTACTATTTTTGCAGCCAAACGAATAGAATTAATCAAACGAGATAACTCTCCAGAAGAATATTGAAAATCTTCTTGTTTACCGATGATGAACTCTCCTAAAGTTTGTGTTCTTTCTACTAACATGAAATATTGATTGTTTAGTTGTGTAATTTGCTTACAAATATCGTTAATTTTGTGAATTGAACAGCTTATAAAAATCATTATAATTTATTTCAAATGAATATCAGACCTGCCCTAGAAACCGATTTGCCTATAATCATAGACTTGATTCGCGAATTGGCTCATTTTGAAAAGGAACCGGATGCGGTAGAAATCACTCTAGAAGAGCTTCGCCGAGATGGTTTTGGAGACACCCCACAATTTTCTATTATCGTTGCCGAAGTCGAAAACGAGATTGTCGGAATGGCTTTTTATTATTTTAGATATTCGACATGGAAAGGAAAAACGATACATTTAGAAGATTTAATCGTACGAGAAAAATCGCGGGGCACTGGAGCAGGCACAGCACTCTATACAGAGGTAATTAAACGAGGTTCGGAGGAAGGTGTTCGCCGCATAGAATGGGCCGTTTTAGACTGGAATGAACCCGCCATTACCTTTTACGAGAAATCAGGTGCTCTAATATTAAGAGATTGGCATTTGGTTCAAATGGACCAACAAGGAATTAAAAATTTTATCGATCGATTATAAATGAAAATTTACAAATTCGGAGGCGCCTCCATTCGAGATGCAGTCAATGTTAGAAATGTAGCACAGGTTTTACAAGCCGTAGGATATAGCGACTGTTTAATCGTTGTATCGGCTATGGGGAAAACCACCAATGCCTTAGAAGCTGTAGTGGCACGCTATTTTAGTGTCGACTCTCATATTGAGGAGGCACTTCAAACAGTGAAAGACTACCACTTTCAAATTGCTTACGACCTATTTCCAAATTCCAAACCGGGCTTATTCACAGAATTGCATCAGTTATTTGAAAAATTAGTAAACTTTTTGAATTCAAACAAATCACCCCATTATAATTTTGTGTATGATCAGATTGTCAGTTATGGCGAATTGCTCGCTACGGTAATTTTACATCATTATCTCGAGAGCTGTGGCATGCCCAACGTTTGGACCGATGCTCGTAACTTGATTAAAACCGACACCACCTATCGCGATGCTCAAGTAAACTGGGAATTGACTCAAGTCCAAATCTGCTCGGAAATTAAACCGAATACACTCCATATCACTCAAGGTTTTATAGGCTCCGACGACAACGGATTTTCGACAACCTTAGGTCGCGAAGGCTCTGATTATAGCGCCGCCATTTTTGCCTATGCCTTAAATGCCGAAAGCGTTACAATTTGGAAAGACGTGCCTGGTGTACTCAATGCCGATCCTAGATATTTTAAAGACACCACTTTATTGGAACATATTTCTTATCAAGAAGCCATAGAATTGGCTTTTTATGGTGCTTCTGTAATTCACCCAAAAACCCTACAACCTTTGCAACAAAAAGAAATTCCGTTGTTTGTAAAGTCATTCATAAATCCCTTATTATCAGGAACAAAAGTATCCAAAGGCGTTGCTCTAACACCACAAACGCCCTGTTATATCGTTAAAAAAAATCAATTATTAATTTCACTTTCAGCTTTAGATTTCTCCTTTATTATGGAAGAAAATATCAGCGAAATCTTTAAACTTTTACACCAATACAACATCAAGGTCAATGTCATTCAAAACTCGGCCATCAGTTTTACGGTATGTGTCGAAGATAAATTCAATCACTTTGAAGCCCTCAGAACAGTGTTGTCTAAACAATTTAAAGTGAGTTATAACGAAGCCGTATCGCTGTATACGATCCGTCATTTTGAAAACCATTCTGCCGATTTGGTTTTACAAGACAAAACCTTATTACTCAAACAAGTCAATCGCGAAACCATACAAATGGTTATTAAGGAATAGCGGGCAGGAAAGAGGCCATCCCAAAAGCGAAACCCCTAATGTTGACAGACACAAGGGGTTTCTAAAAACAGACTTATAAAACAGGTAACAGGTATTATTTTTTATTTTTTCATAAATCTCATATTTTTAAAACCGTCGATTTTCAACTGATAAACACCAGCCTTCAGTGCACTAACGTCGATCACCTTAGCAGCATTTAGCTCTCCCGTTTGCACCCTTTGGCCCAACAAATTATAGACTATATAGGTTGTTTTTTGAGTTATTTCTCTATCGCTCGCAATCGTTAACATGCCAACAGTCGGGTTTGGGTACAACTGTATTTTTGATTCCAACCCCGTAAAGTTAGCCACACCCAGGGTTCCTCCAAATCTATAGACCCTTCCTAAAGCAGGATAAGAACGCAATCCACTAGTTTCAAACTCTAAATCTTCAATCAATACTGGATTACTTTCTAAACCTTCGAGTAATTCTGCTTTTAAAAACTCGAAACCATCATCATCCCAAACGTATTGCGCTAGTCCACTTGTAAAAAAAGATCCGGCTGACTCTTCTGGGCTTTCATCGTCAGCTTGTCCAAAAAACAAATCAAAATTGGTAATGGTATTCGAACCGTACCTCACTTCAATGCTTTTGTTTTGTTCATAAAACCAAATTTGATAATTGATGCGCATCAAATTCGTCTCGGAAATGGATGCTTCATTTACACTGGCCGCATTATTAACCTCTATTTTTAAAATTCGCTCACCAGCGGCTCCTACTACTTGATACTTTAAGGGCGATTGGGTGAGAATTTCATCGTCTTCCTCTTCGTCATCATTTATTTGAAAGCCTGCATCCAATAAATCTGTTGCATGCGGCGTAAACAGGTAATATTGATGATCATTATTTTTTGACGTAGCGCGTAAATTTCCTCCAGACAATACTAAATACTCAAGCTCATCATCAAACATATAGATAGGAAAAGCTAAGGGGATTTCAAATTCGTCCTCTTCCTCAAACCAAGCCAAGGTATTTAAAACCGTTGCACCACTACCCAAAGGAACATAGTCCGCAGCATTGTGCGAAAATTGATAATGGGTTTGCTGTGCTTGTATATTTAGGATGATTAAAAAAAATATCACCACAAGTAATTTTAAATTCATACGCATTTGGATTCGTTAGTAAAAATTATATTTAAGTCGATTTATCTATACTATAATAAAATAAGCCTTACTTTATTGACGATGCAACCCCCGACAAATAATCAAGTCTAAAACAATTCACGCTACTCTTTTTTGGTTGCCCAACATTTATTTTTAAACAAACTTCATTAGCCTTACTTTTCAATTAGCACGTTCAGCTACATGTAAAAATACCTTGAAATGATCATAAACAGTTTGTATTGTTTTATATTTTATTTGTACATCCTTAAATCAAAATACTGAAAAACAGACAATTAAAAATAAAATAAATAATTTCCTTTGTACAAGTTTAATTCCCTATTTGCACACCCTGTTTTAAATCTCTGTTTTTTGCCTCCATTGCAAATACGGTTGTTTTACTATTTCTATTTTGCCTCCTTTGTTTTTATAAAAAGCAAAAACACCTATTTGATCATTTACCATCATCAAATGGGTGTTTACAAAGTTTTAAAAAAAATAAACCGACTCCAATCCTGACCAACTAACCAACCTTGACCGCTCAGCTAGAACACAACTTTTCGTGCTTATATAAATTTTTATTTCAGGAGTCTAATTGCCCTACTAAAAAAGAACTTGCATAGTTATTTAAATAAAACCCAAAGAAGCTTTTATTAATTTAATAATTGCTGTTTTATGGCTACTATTTTTATAGATATCCTTTTGTCAAAGTCCTAATTAGGCTAAAATTTGAACGCGCTGCAAACGAGAAACACCCCAAACTAAAGTGAGTTTAGGGTGTTTTTTTACTGTTTTTTTATGGACTAGATTAATAATATAACGATTCGTAACCTTTTAGTTGAATCGTCTGATTCCCTAGTTGCCAAACAGTCCTGATAGATTCGTTTTGCTTATATTAAGACTTCAATCTCTCTACTAAAAAAGAAATTAGGGATTGATGCTCTGGAATTTTCATTTTTTTTCGGATTTCCGAATTTCTCCTATAGATAGTATGTATACTTAAACCGAGTAGGTCGGCAATTTCCTGTATGCTTAATCCGCCTTTTTGCAATGCGATTACTTGTAATTCTTTTGAGTGAAGATTGGGGTATAACTTGGACAATTTCTCCTTAAAACCGGGATATACCAGTTGGAGTAATTCTTCGAAATCCTTCCATTCAAAACGAAATGACTTGGACGAACCGTGTACAATTTGATTGTAATCGTCCAACAGTTTTACATAGCGCTCGGAATTAGGCGCGAGCGACAAACCTACCATCCTACGGTAAATATCCAATCGTTTAGAAGCAGATATTTTATAAGTATTGATTGTTTGATCGCGACGACCAATCGCTTTATCCTTTTCAACCAACATGGCTTTACTGGTTAATGATTTCACGCGGTAAATATAAAAAACAAAGAATATCACCAGCAAAGCAATAGCCAAAAGAAGCAAATATTGTTGGTTTCGAATGACTAAGTTTTTATTTTTATTTTTGATAACTTCTTGTTGGAATTTGTTCTCAAACATGAGGCTAGCATTAAAGCGCTCTTTTTCATAAATCGAATCAGAAACCGATCGATAAAGCTGGTAACTCTCTAAATGAGGTTTTCGGATTTTGTCGGAGGCATTGATATCTAATAAGCTCTCTAGAGATATAGGTATGTCGGCTGAACTGCGAATTTGCTTAACTTCTAGAAAGGCTTTATTATTGTAAAAATAAGCGGAATCCATTTGATCTTCTCTTTCAAATATATCGGCCAATATCCAGAGATGAACTGTTTTTAACTTGGTGTTTTCCGCGAATTCCATAGCCCGTTTGATATCTGCCTTTGCCTGTTCAAACGCTTCAAGCTTTAGATGCGCAATGGCGCGGTTTTTATAAATATCGGAGCGCAATTCCTCTTTATCATCTGGAATTTCATCCAGTGCTTTGTCATAATCTATCAGCGCCTTTTCCAATTGTTGGGATTCTAAATAACAATCTGCTCGTTTGCGAAGGGCGTTGACTTGATAGTAAATATCGTTGGCCTGGAAAGCCCAATTATACGAGTGGGTAAACCAATCAATGGCTTTCTCGTAACTTCTGTCGTCCTGATAAATCTCTGCCAGCTCGCAAGCGCTTCTGCCCGCCAATTTGTAATTGGCCGTATTTTTCCCAACGGTAATGGCTTCATTAAAATACTTTTTAGCCATTTCGTGCTCTTGTCGTGCTTCAAAAACCCGACCTGCATATAGATTGGCTCTACCCACATGTTCTACAACATTTTTGGAAGTATAGTAATCTAATGCTTTTAAAATCAAAGTATCATGCTGTAATGATATGTTACTTTTCTGATGCAAACGTACATTTAACAAAATCCATCTTGCCTGGTTTTCGTCGCTCATCTTTTCGGGGAAATCGATGATATCCAAATAAAAACGCGCCGAATCTGGAAAAGAATGATAACATTCTTCCGCCTTACTTAAGTATTGCCGATCTCTAGTATCCGAACACGAATTTAGAAACATCAAAAAAAACAATCCGAAAAAGCCCCTTTTTATCATAATAAACCCTCTAAGTAATTACCATCATTCGGTGACGTCTGTCAATTAAACACCACTAAATTATAAAAACAAATCAAAAAGAGACTTAATTTTTATTTTAAATATATAATTTAACAGTAATTGTCATTTTATACAAAAAACCTATTTATTTAGTTCAGTTAAAATAATTAGCGAGAGATACACTACTTTTGACAAATATGAGTTATAGGTAATTATGCTTCGACCACTTTTAATCTTATGGTGTTTTTTTTGCGTATCTGTTCTTGTAGCTCAAGAACAGAAATCCCTCTATAAAACCGGTAGTTGGAAGGCAGAAACCGATACTTTAAGTATCTATAAAGGGAGCTTAAATTCGTCTTATTTCAAAGTATTGCGTACTAATAAAGATACGATACCTCAGGAGTCTTATCGAATGAATTTCGACAATGGACAATTGATTCTTTTAGACTCAGCATTAAAAAACGACTCCTTAACTATTGAATATTTGTTATGGCCGGATTTCCTGACCAAAACGTATACCTTTTATCCAGCAGATCGCGTGGTTGCCAATGCCGCAGGTCAGCAACTATTTTCTTATCAAGAGAAAAGCCGCAGTTCTAATTTTATTCCATTTGAAGGTCTTAATACTGCTGGTAGCATTAGTCGAGGGTTTACAATGGGGAACAATCAAAACGGGGTAATGAATTCCAATCTTGACTTACAAATCACAGGTAAACTCTCGGAGAAAGTCAACATACGCGCTTCCATACAAGACAGTAACGCTCCGTTGCAAGACGGGGGTTATTCTCAGAAAATAGATGAATTTGACCAAATATTTATGGAGTTGTTTTCGGACAATTGGTCGATAAAAGCTGGGGATATCTTTTTAGAAAACAAAAAATCGCGTTTTTTAAATTTCAATAAAAAGGTACAAGGCTTATCCACCTCTTTTACTTTTAAGGGTGACAATTCCAAAACACATATAGAAGCAGCAGGAGCCTTGGCTCGTGGCCAATATGCCAAGAGTTCCTTTATAGGTCAAGAAGGCAACCAGGGACCCTATAAATTAAAGGGGCCTAATGGCGAACTGTTTATATTAATTATTTCCGGTTCTGAACGGGTATTCGTCAATGGCATTGCGCTAAAACGAGGTGAAAACAACGATTATGTTATTGATTACAATGCTGGAGAAATTCGTTTCACTACTTTGTTTCCGATTACTTCTGATATGCGTATTGCTGTGGAATACCAGTACACCGATCGAAACTACACCCGTTTTGTGGGTTATGGTGGCATTCAGCACGAACGTAAAAACTGGAATATCGGCGGCTATTTCTTTACAGAAACGGATATTAAAAATCAACCTTTACAACAAAATTTATCGAAAGACCAAATCGAAACACTGCGTCGAGCAGGTAACGACCCAAGCAAAATGGTCGCCCCATCAGCCTATCCAGATAGCTATTCTGAAAACAAAATTTTATATAAAAAAACCACCGATGACAGTGGTGTAGAATTCTATGTTTATTCAAACAATGCTGAAGATGAGTTGTTTTCGGTACAGTTTAGCAATGTAGGTCAAAACAATGGCGATTACCACATTCAAAATAGTCAAAGCATTGGGAAAATCTACCAATATACGCCTCCAATAAACGGCGTGAGGCAAGGTAATTACGCCGCTGTAAGCCGATTGATTGCCCCGATACGAAACACTATCGCTACGATAATGGGAGGCTATAACCCCTCCGAAAAAACAAATATTAAAGCAGAAGTAGCCTTTAGCAATAACGACGAAAATTTATTTTCGTCCATAGACGACGAATCAAACAAGGGATGGGCAACAAAAACTCAAGTAAAACAGCGTTTGTACACCGCTTCCTTATTATTAGATGTTTTTGGCGATTTTCAATTTATTCATAAAGATTTCAAATCCTTAGAACAACTGTACTCTATTGAATTTGATCGGGATTGGAACTTGGATTTCGCTACAGGTAATCAAAGTTTGTTAACCGCTGGTTTGCAAGCAACCATACCCGAAAAAGGACAATTGATGTATCAGATTGAAAAACTCGATTACGGTCATGCCTTTTCTGGTCTGCGCCACCACATCAACGGGAGCTGGAATAGTTTAGGCTGGAAGGCTCAAACGAGAAACAGTATCTTAAATGCCGAATCTGAAGTTAAAAAAACACGTTTTATACGCAGCTCTACTGACGGGCGTTTTCACTTTGATAAAAACTGGGTCGGAGCTCGATTCGAGTTGGAAGATCAACGAGAGACCGAATTGGTTGCCAATAAAAACCTTTTACCGCTAAGTCATCGGTTTTCAGAAATCACTACCTATATAGGAAGAGGAGATAGCAGTTCGGTTTATGCCGAAATAGGTTATACACACCGCATCAACGACAGTATTCAATTGGGTGTTTTACAAAAAGTATCGTCTTCCAATACCTTTTACCTCAAATCCAAGTTGATTCAATCTCAAAACCGGGATTTAAGCGTCTATGCCAATTACCGAATCTTACGTTGGACCGACCCCTTGATCGAGCGAGAGAACACACTAAATTCCCGAGTGGTTTATAACGACCGTTTTTGGGACGGATTGGCAGTTACCAATACAGTGTACGAAACGAGTTCAGGTACTATTGCACAACAAGAGTTTACCTATTTAGAAGTAGAACCGGGACGCGGAATCTATATGTGGATTGATTACAACAACAACGGTATACAAGAACTGGAAGAGTTTGAAATCGCCCCTTTTCCCGATCAAGCGAAATACGTTCGTTTGTATTTGCCCAACCAAATATTTGTAAAAACCCATCAAAACAAATTTTCTCAATCGTTGACATTAAATCCGATTACTTGGCAAAACAGCACGGGATACCGACGTTTACTTTCACATTTCAACAATCAAACATCCTATTTGATTGACCGGCGTGATCTTAGAAAAGGGGAAGGTTTCAACTTTAATCCCTTTACCAAAGACGACGAACAGTTGGTAGGTCTTAGCGAGAGTTTTAGAAATAGTTTGTTTTACAACCGCGGACGTCAAAAACATTCCGTTACCTACACCTATTTAAAAAATAGAACCAAAAATTTGCTCTCATTTGGCGCACAAGAAAACAATACAGTAGGACATCAATTGTTTTACAATCATTTGATTGCCAAAAGCTGGCTGGTTTCCCTATCTGGAAAAACATCGGATTCTGAAACCCATTCCGACACTTATGAATCCAAAAATTTCTATGTAAAAAACCACAGTGTAGAGCCGAAAATTTCATATTTATTTTCACGCAATGCCAGTTTGGATTTGTTTTATGAAATTCAGAAAAAAGAAAATCTCAAAGCGGATTTTGAAACCCTAACGCAACATCGCTTAGGCACTTCTTTTATGTATACTTCTAATAATAACTTTACAGTCAACGGCGAAGTCTCTTATTATAAAAACGAGTTTGTAGGTAATTCCCTTTCACCAGTAGCTTACCAAATGCTGGAAGGTTTGCAACCGGGTAAAAACATCACTTGGCGATTGATGGTACAGCGAAATCTTACAAGCTACCTAGACCTTAACCTCAATTATCAAGGTAGGACCAATGAGAATTTCGCCACAATACATACTGGAAATATACAGTTAAGAGCTTTTTTCTAAAATCTCAAAATGCATGATTCATTTCGTCTTCGATTCGAATAATTAAAACAATTCTCGAATTCACTATCTTTATCGCTGATTCATTTAATTATGCTAGAGCGTTATTCCATCGTCTTCCAACCTCCTTTAGAAATCACGGAACAGGTTGACGTAATAAAATTAAATTTGGCTTCCATTATAGGTTGGTTTCCTAGTAGAAACTCAAAAGCCCATATTACCATACAAGAATTTACAGTCGATAAAAGAAAATTGGAGTTGATTATAAAGCAACTGGAACGCTGCTGCAACAGCCTGCAGGCTGTAATGGTAAAACTCAATACTTTTGACCATTTTCCCAATGGTGCCTTTTACTTAAAACCAGATATGGAAAGCACTGAACTGTTGCGCACATTGATGAAATATATACAAAAAACCGTACCTACACCAAATACGCACCGAGGCACCCATCCACATCTGACAATCGCACGTCGATTAAGCCTTGAAAACGTCGCTATAGCGCATCAAATACTAAATGCGACAGAACTTACCTTCTTGTGCGATACCGTCGCCTTACGTCGGTTTAATGTTCATAAAAAGCAATTTGAAGTCGTACAGCTTTTTCCCTTTCGAAACCTAGCGGATACTTTTGGTGTTCAAGGCAGTCTTTTCTAGTAAATAGTGAACGATTACTGGTGTCAATGACCTTTACTAAAGTATAATGAATTCACACCTCCTATTTTCTTCATGTACCGCTTCAGAACATTTTACACCCGGTGGACAATCTTTTACAGGTAAGGCTTTTCCAAAATCGCGGGTTACAATACGGCTGGAACTTATTCTACCTTCATTGATAAGCCATTCCGCAACACGTTTTGCTCTACGTTCCGACATCCAATAGTTATATTCACTGTCACCACGAGCGTCTGCATGTGCGCGCACTTCAATACGCATGGTTGGATTTATTTGTAAAATCGATGCGATTTTAGCCAAATCTTGTTTGTTTTGATTGTTTAAATAGGAACTATTAAAATCAAAGTATATAGGATCTAATTTCACAGCCGTTTTCTCCGTTACCGTTTTTGCTCTTTGGAATTTATTTAATCCGAAATTAATTCTACTCGTTGGATTTCCACTGATAAAAGCTACCGCAACCTCAGCTGTAGTATATCCTTGAGCAACCGCTCTTACCCGGTAGGAATTGTCGATACCTTCCAGTTCGAAAAAATAAAACCCCTGACTGTTAACCGATGATACCGCAATACTATCTTGTACACTATTATACAAGGTTATCTTTACATCCGTTAATTCTTGTTTAGAGTCCAAATCAATAATTTTTCCCGTTACGATTCGAAGCGCTTCTTGAGAATAAATATTATTACTCATAATAAGTAATAAAAGTATAAGATATCTAGTAATTTTTTTCATTTGTAGTGTTTTTTTATAATTATACAAAGTTAAAACAATAAAATCATTTCTTCTGTTTTCAAAAGTTGTTCAACTATACATTTAACGCCAATATATTTTGTGTAATTATATAATACAATATGTATCAAATTTTTATTTTTTTTACTGAAACAATACTAGAACCTCAGTCAACTAAAAATAGTTACGCCGTCTTAGCCCTGTCACCAGCTTTTTTTTCGAAACCAAAAAAACTTAAAAACAACATTATAAGACACTCTTCGACTATATACACTCCAGAAAGGCCTCCAACAACGGTTCAAGTATAATAAAAAAGGGACCAGCTCCACAAGAGCTGATCCCTAATTATTCAAACGAATACTATGCAATATACCTAGTCCGTTTTTACAAAAATTACATTTTTACAATAATAAATTCCGATCTACGGTTAGCTTGATGTTCTTCTTCCGTACATTTTACACCGTCTGCACACTTGTTAGTCAATTGGCGTTCACCATATCCTTTCCAAGTTAAGCGGTTGCTGTAAATACCATTTGAAATCAACCATGCTGCCGTTGATTTAGCACGACGCTCCGATAAATTATCATTGTATTTATGTGAAGCACGACTGTCTGTATGTGAACGCACGTCAACTTTCATACTTGGATATTCTTCCATTACCGCAAAAACTTTAGCCAATTCTAAGGCCGCGTCTGGGCGGATATTGTCTTTATCCAAATCGAAATAAATCGGATTTAAATTCAATACTTTAAACAAGTCATCCCCTTCTTTCAATGGGATTTTTGCGCGTTCTAAAACGATAGTTATCTCTGTTACCCCACTTTCATTTGGCAACGACACAACCTCTTCTTTAACGGTGTATTCCGGAGCTTCTGCTTTTACGCGGTAGCTCGTACCACAGTCATAATCCGTATTAAATAAGTACTGACTATTACTGTCCATTGTGTTTGATTTTGCCTTCTCCGTATAGTCCATTTGATACAAACTTAAATTTGCATTTGGAATAATATTACGGGTTTTAGCATCAACTACAGTAACTTTAAGTCCTTGAATACACTCTAAAACCAAGGCACGATTTTCTTTAAAAGCATAGATGTCGTCGTTTCCGATACCCGATTCTCTATTGCTTGAAAAATAACCTCGTTTGGTTGTCTTATTAATGATGTATCCAAAATCGTCCGAAGTACTGTTTACTGAAGCACCTATGTTTTGTACATCAGAAAAAGTCCCATCCGTTTTAATTTTAGCTGCATATACATCAAGTCCTCCCATACCTGGGCGACCGTCCGTTGCAAAATACAATTCATCGTCTGAAGTTACAAAAGGAAAGGATTCTCTACCATCAGTATTGATTCCCGCTCCTAAATTTACGGGAGTTCCAAATCCGTTTTCCGTCATGGCTACGCTCCAAAGATCCGACTGTCCAAATCCACCAGGACGATCAGAAACAAAATACATGGTGTCTTCATTAGCATTTAGTACCGGATGTGCTGTACTAAACTGATTGCTATTAAAAGGCAATTCTGTAACGTTGGTCCATTTATCCCCTTTTAATTCTGCACGGTAAATTTTCAACAAAGTCGTTTTCTTACTATCGGTTCCACGAGAACCGTTATAGTTATTACGCGTAAAATACATCGTTTGACCGTCTTTAGTAACTACCGGTGTAGCCTCGTTGAATTTGGTATCTATCTTACGACTAAATTTTTTAGCCTTAGTTAGCGTTCCATCTTCTTGAATATCGGCCACATATATTTTGGTAAAAGATTGGTCGGTCCACGTATGTACTTTTTTTGCAAAATTACTGGTATCTCGAGCTGTTGTAAACAGAACTTGCTCCTTGTAGAAACTACTTCCATAATCAGCATAACCGGTATTGATACCTGCATCCTGAATGTCGTAACGACCCGAATTCCGTTTTATTTCCGCTTGATAATCTTTATCTGCTCGGATAATTTCCGCTCGTTTAGACTCTTTGTTTTTCTCAGCAAATTGCTTTAAATAAACAGTAGCCTGATCATCTTGCCCTACATTTTTTAAAGTTTGAGCATAACGGTAATAGTATTCCGGTTCTATTTCTGAACTAGCAAAATCCGTAAACAATTGGCTATACCATTGGTTTGCTTCTGCATATTGTGCATTGAAATAATTCGCGTTCCCCAAATTCTTAAGAATCTCGGTACTCACATGTCCGCGTTTAGCGATGTTCTCGTAAATTTTAATAGCATCGATATACGCCAATTTATCATAGGTTTTATCAGCACGTGACAAACCAACTTGCGCTTGGGCGTTATGATTCATTAAAACTAACAAACAAACGCTTAATGAGGTGATTATTTTTTTCATAAGTCTGCGTTTTAAAAGAATCTCGGTGAAACAATACGTTTGTACTTATTGAAAAGTTCAAATCGCAAAAACACTTCGTGCGATCCTGAATTATAATGTGCCAATTTGGTGGTTTCTCCATCATACGAATAACCAATCATCAATCCGTCGGTTACTTGGAATCCTGCCAACACACTCCAAGCTGCATCATAACGATAAGCTCCACCAAGCGTAAATTTCTCTACAAATAAGAAATTAGCACTGATATCTGCTTGCAATGGTGCCCCCTGAACTGCTTTCAACATAAATGCCGGTTTGAATTTCAAGTTTGGATTTAAATCAAACACATGACCCCCTATTAAATAGAAGTGCATTTTTTGTTGCATAGTCGCATACATATTGTCGTCATAGCGCTCCGTTTCCAAGAAATTAGGAACGGATAATCCCAAATAACTTCTCTCGTTGTGGTAGTAAATACCTGCCCCAACATTCGGACTAACTTGACCACTGATGTCTTGACTAAACATCACATCACCGGGATTGTAAACCTTTAATTCGCTGTAGCGAACGTCTAATAAATTCACAGACCCTTTAAGACCAAACGACAACTTATCTTCTCTACTGCCCAAATCAATGGTATAAGAAACGTCAACCGATATGGTATTGTCTTTCATAACTCCGATTTGATCATTGACAAAAGACAAACCTATTCCCAACTTCGTGTTGTTGATAGGGGTGTTTATCGAGAATGAATTTGTTTTTGGTGCTCCATCTAATCCAACCCATTGCTCACGGTGCAAACCGAAGATACTCATCGCTCCACGTGATCCGGCATAAGCAGGGTTCACGTTAATTGTGTTGTACATATAATGGGTATATTGAGAATCTTGTTGGGCGTGCATTGCTGCACTGCCCATTAACAAGATTCCATAAAACGTACTTTTTATTGCTTTATGAATTTTCATCGCTTACAAATTAATTAGATTCTAAATGAATGTATCCTGACTGCTTCATCGGTTGAGATGCTCCATTTCCGAAGTTGTAATCGTATTGTACAACATAGAAATAAGTACCAGTAGGGAGTTTTTCTCCTTTACTTACCACGTCTTTAGCATTAGCATACCCCTTAAATACATTTCCAATCGAGTTATAGTTTCTTGTACTATAAACTAAACGTCCCCAACGATCAAAGATTTCAACTGTATTTCCAGGATAACAATTAATTCCTTTCAATACAAATTCGTCGTTGTTACCATCTCCGTTTGCAGAAATTGCGTTGTAAATTTCAATTTCGCAAGCCAAATGTACAGTTTGTGTATAAACCGTCTCATTTCCACAAGTGTCCGTAGCAGTCCAAGTTCTCTCTAAACTGTATTTATTATCACAGTCTCCTTGTACTTTTTCTTCTGTAAATACTACGGTCGCTTTTCCACAAGCATCCGTTGCTGTCATTACTTGAGCCGGTTTCAAATCTTCACATTTCATGAAAACATCCGCTGTTGGTAATGGTTCAACAAACACTGGTGCTGTAGTGTCTTGAATGGTTATGGTTTGTACGTGAACTACTGCGTTTCCACAAGCATCTGTTGCTGTCCAAGTTCTCACTAATTGATAGTTGTTTTCACAATTACCATTTATGCGTTCTTCTTTAAAGCTCACTTCTGCCGTTCCACATAAATCCGTTGCATTCAATACTGCCGCTTCTGGTAGAAGCGCTGAACACTCTAAAGTAATATCCTTAGGAAGGTTCGTTGTAAATACTGGCGCTGTCGTATCAACGATGGTAAACGTTGCCGTAGTAGTACTTACATTTCCACAAGAATCGGTCACTTTAAAGGTAACTACTGTACTTCCAGTTGATCCACATGCTTTAGTCAATCCTTTGAAGTCATTAGTCCAAGTCAAGTCTAAAGAACAAGCATTTACAGCATTTGCACCACCATGGGTATTTAACCATGCCATCAAATCGTTTGCATTTCCATTTCCATCACAGTTAACTGTAAGGTCTTGGGCTTCCACAACAAATTGAGGTCCTGTTGTATTTACTGTTGTAAATGTTCCTTGTTTCATCACACTGTTACCACAAGCATCTGTCGCAGTAAAGTTCACCGTAATCACTTGTGTTTTACCACAAAGGTTACTCGTATCAACTACTACATAACTCCAAGTTACACCGCTACAAGTATCTGCTGCAACTGCTCCTCCTTGGTTTGCTAACCAAGCGTTGAATTCTGTCAAGTTTCCAGCTCCATCACATTCAACCACCGCATTTTGAGGTGCTGTAGTCATGATTGGCGCTGTTGTATCAACAATAGTAAAGGTCGCTGTTGTTGTAACTTTATTTCCACAAGCATCTGTTGCTGTAAAAGTGACTAAAGCACTTCCTGTTGTTCCACAAGCCGTTGTTAATGCCGTGTAGTCGTTACTCCAAGTTACTGCACTACAACTATCCGTTGCTGTTGCCCCTCCTTGAATTGCCAACCAAGCATTTAACTCCGTTGTATTACCAGAACCGTCACACTCTACTGTTTTGTTTTGTGCTGCTCTTGTAATTACCGGTACCGTCTTGTCTTCAATGGTGAAAGTGGCCGTTGTTGTAACTGTATTTCCACAAGCATCTGTTGCTGTAAAAGTTACTAAAGCACTTCCCGTTGCGCCACAAGCTGCAGTTAAAGCACTATAGTTGTTAGTCCAAGTTACCGAACTACAAGTATCTGTTGCTCTAGCTCCTGCACGACTGCTCAACCAATTGTTTAACGCCTCGGTAGTATTTGTACCGCACGCAACCGTTAAGTCTTGTGCCTCTTTTACCAATGTTGGCGCTATAGTGTCAACAATGCTAATATTAGCCACAGTTACGGTAGTGTTTCCACATGAATCCGTTGCCGTGAATGTTACTACTGCATTTCCTGTTGCTCCACAAGCCGCTGTTAATCCGGTGTAATTGTGTGACCAAGTTACCGATCCACAAGCTTCTGTTGCAGAAGCTCCACCATGACTGTTTAACCAGGTTGTAATACGATCGTTTCCGCTAGTACCACATTCCATAATCAAATCTGTAGCTTGTCTCGTAATTATCGGACCTGTAGTATCTGCTATAGTAAAGGTAGCTTGTTTAGTTACTGCGTTTCCACAAGCATCTGTTGCTACGAAATTTACTGTAGTTACTTTTGTTTTTCCACAAAGGTTACTCGTATCTACTATAGAGTGACTCCAAGTTACTGTGGTACTACAAGCATCTGTTGCTACTGCCCCAGCATGACTGTTTAACCAAGTATCAAAAGCCGCTGTATTACCTGCTCCATCACATTCTACTACCGTATTTTGTGGTACTGTAGTCATGATTGGTGCTTTGGTATCCACAATGGTAAATGTTGCTGTTGTAGTAACGGTATTTCTACAAGCATCTGTTGCCGTAAAAGTTACTAAAGCATTACCTGTTGTTCCACAAGCCGCTGTTAAACTTACATAGTCGTTTGTCCAAGTTACCGCACTACAACTATCTGTTGCTGTTGCACCACCTTGACTTGCCAACCAAGCATTTAACTCCGTTGCATTACCCGAACCATCACACTCAACTGTTTTGTTTTGTGCTGCTCTCGTAATTACCGGTACCGCTTTATCTTCTACTGTGTAAGTAGCCGATGTAGTAACTGTATTTCCACAAGCATCTTTTGCTGTAAAAGTTACTAAAGCACTGCCCGTTGTTCCACATGCTGTAGTGGTTAAGTCTGTATAATCGTGAGTCCAAGTTACGGTACCACAAGCATCTCTAGCTACTGCACCCGCATGACTGATCAACCAGTTGTTCAATGCCTCAGCTGTATTAGCTCCACAAGCAACCGTTAGGTCTTGTCCTGCTTTTACTAGTGTTGGCGCTACTGTATCTACAAGGCTGATAGTTGCTACGGTTTCACTGAAGTTTCCACAAGAATCTGTAGCAGTAAAAGTTACTACTGCACTTCCTGTATTTCCACAAGCAGCGGTTAATCCGTTGTAATTATGTGTCCAAGTTATGGTTCCACAATTGTCTGAAGCTACCGCTCCTCCATGATTGTTTAACCAAGCGTTTAAAGCATCTACTTCAGCACCGCATTCGATAATTAAATCTTTTGCTACCGTACTCACTACTGGTTTTGTAGTGTCTTTAATAATAAATGCCGCCTGTTTGAATGTTGTATTACCAAAGGCATCCTTAACAATAAAGTCAACGATTACCGTACCTGCTTTTCCACAAGTAGTATTGGTATCTTCAATCAAATAAGACCAAGTCACATCACCACAATTATCTGTAGCTACTGCTCCAGCGTGGCTGTCTAACCAAGCTTGAAACTCGTCTAGATTACCTGCACCGTCGCATTCTACTGTTTGATTCTGTGGTAACACCGTGATTACTGGAGCCGTTCTATCCACTACGGTATACGTAGCTGTAGTTGAAACCCAGTTTCCACAAGCATCTGTCGCTGTAAAGGTTACTTCTGCAGTTCCGGTTTCACCTGCTGATAATACCGTGAAGTTATTTGTCCACGTTACATCACTACACGTCTGAGCTACTGTAGCTCCTCCGTGATTTAACAACCACAAATTCATCGCTGTTCTATAATTTGTACCGTCGCATTCCACAATATTGTTTTCTGCTTGGTGTGTAATTACAGGAGCGGTTGTATCCTCCACTTTATAAGTTGCTGTAGTCGTTGCTGTGTTACCACAGGCGTCTGTTGCTGTAAAGGTCACCAAAGCGAATCCAGTTACCCCACAAGTTCTCGTTGTTAGTTCTATGTAATTATGGGACCAGCTTACTGTACCACAACTATCCGTTGCTTCAGCTCCTCCATTATTAATCAACCAGTTATTTAAAGTTTGCTCTGCATTTGTTCCGCAAGCAACCGTTAAATTTTGAGCTTGTTTCGTCATCGTAGGTGGCGTTCTATCCACCACACTAACGTTAGCTACTGTTTCAGTAAAATTACCGCAGGAATCCGTAGCTCTAAAAGTTACTACTGCACTTCCTGTGTTTCCACAAGCCGCTGTTAATCCGTTGTAATTGTGCGACCAAGTAATCGTTCCACAATCGTCAGTAGCTACTGCTCCTCCATGATTATTTAACCAAACATTTAAAGCATTTGCGTCTGCACTACATTCGATAATCACGTCTATAGCTGCTGTTGCAATTATAGGGTTCGTAGTATCTGCTATAGTAAAGGTTGCTTGTTTAGTTACTGCATTGCCACAAGAATCTGTTGCTACGAAGTTTACTGTTGTTACTTTTGTTTTTCCACAAAGGTTACTCGTATCTACTATACTATAGCTCCAAGTTAAATCAGTACTGCATGCATCTGTTGCTACTGCTCCGCCGTGATTGGCCAACCAAGTGTTAAACGCTGCTGTATTACCTGCTCCATCACATTCTACTACCGCATCTTGTGGTAATGTCGTCATTTCTGGTGCGATGGTATCTGCAATGCTGAAAGTTGCTGTACTACTAACTTTATTTCCACAAGCATCTGTTGCAGTAAAAGTTACTAAAGCACTTCCTGTTGCTCCACATCCAGCAGTCAAGCTAACATAATCGTTAGACCAAGTTAATGCACTACAACTATCGGTAGCCGTAGCACCTCCATTTGCTGCTAACCAAGCCGTCAATTCCGCTGTATTACCAGAAGCGTCGCACTCTACTGTTTTGTTTTGTGCTGCTCTTGTAATTACCGGTACTGTTTTATCTTCTACTGTATAGGTCGCTGTTGTCGTAACAGTATTTCCACAAGCATCTGTTGCCGTGAATGTTACTAAAGCACTACCTGTTGTTCCACACGCAGCGGTGGTTAAGTCAGTAAAATCGTGTTTCCACGTTACTGTTCCACACGCATCCGTAGCTGTTGCACCTGCATTATTAGCCAACCAATTATTTAGGGTTTCTTCGGTATTTGCACCGCAAGCAACTGTTAAATTCTGTGTTGGTTTTGTGATGGTAGGTGGTGTTTTATCCTCTATAGTAATTGTCGCTACTGTTACTTCAAAATTACCACATGAATCCGTTGCTGTAAACGTTACTTCCGCACTTCCTGTATTTCCACAAGCTGCTGTTAATCCATTGTAATTATGTGTCCAAGTAATGGTTCCACAATTATCCGATGATATCGCTCCTCCGTGATTGTTTAGCCAAGCATTTAAAGCATCAAGGTCTGAACCACATTCAACGGTCAACGCTTTTGCTGGAGTCGAAATTACCGGTTTGGTTGTATCAACAATGATAAAAGCTGCTTGTTTAAAGCTCGTGTTACCACAAGAATCTTTGGCAAAAAAGTCAACAATTACCGTTCCTGCTTTTCCACAAGTTGTATTGGTATCCTCAATTAAATAAGACCAAGTAACTGTTCCACAACCATCTGTAGCAACTGCTCCGCCAGAAGTAGCTAACCAAGCATTAAACGCATCAAGGTTACCTAATCCGTCGCATTCAACGGTTAGATTCTGTGGTGCAACTGTAATAGTCGGTGCTGTTGTATCTACAATAGCGAACGTTGCCGTTGTTGTAGATTTATTATTACAAGCATCCGTAGCTGTAAAAGTCACAATTGCATTTTGAGAACCGGCACAAGTACCTGCTGTCAAGACCGTAAAGTTATGCGACCAAGTAACAGGTGTAACACTACATCCGTCTGTTGCCACTGCACCTCCATGACTAGCTAACCAATCATTTAATGCAGCAGTATTACCAGCTCCATCACATTCTACGGTTTTATTTTCCGCAACAATACTAATTACTGGTGGTGTTTTATCTTCAATAGTGAATTTAGCTGTTGAAGTAACACGATTTCCACAAGCATCTGTAGCTGTAAAAGCCACCGTAGCACTTTGAGTCCCTGCACACAATCCGGCGGTTAATGCCGTAAAGTTATGCGACCAAGTTACCGCTCCACAAGCATCTGTTGCAATGGCTCCACCATGACTGGCTAACCAATTGTTTAAAGCTTCTGTAGTGTTGGTTCCGCATTCAACCGTTAGGTTTTTAGCCGGTACATCCAATACAGGTGCAACCACATCTTTTATAGAGATTCGTTGTGTACATACTTCCACATTTCCACTTCCATCAGTTACTGTAAACGTACGAGTAAATGTTCTTAAACCAGCAACACAAGCCGTTATAGGTGAATCGGTATAAGTATGAGTAATGTTTCCACAAGCCGTATTCGCTGTTGGAATACCCGTAACTGAAGGGTCGTAACTAGTACCACAAACCACTTCTACATCTACAGGACATGTTATTTGCAAAGAACAACATACTGGAGGGATTCCCGTAATAGTCAATGGAGTACACATACTCGCGTTTTCAAAGGTAACGTCATAAGGCGTACCGATTGGAATGCTTTCTGATGTCCAAATATTTCCATCGAAACTGCTTTCTGCTCCAACTCCAGTTCCCACTGCAGTATATGGCGCTGTACCGTTTAAGGTAACAAATACCTTATACGATCTTTGATCAGGTGCACAAGCAAATTCGATATTGGTTGCTTGTAAGTTATTCGTTTTTAATAAAACCTTAATCGCTGCAAGATTACTTTTACACAATCCGCCAGCAATAAATCTATTAACTACATAATATGTTCTGTTGTGAATCAATTGCGTTGTCAACGGTAACGGAGTTACTTCTGCCTGCGCATCTAATTCATTTTCATACCAAGATAAATAATAACCATTTGTAAAAGTGATATCAGCCAAAGTCGGTTGACCTCCTCCAACTAATGGACTACAAATCTCACGAGTTTGTTGGGGTGGATTGATCATCAACATAGTGTCGATAGGCAATATCATTGGTATTTGATCTTCTAATAGAACTTGATCAATACCATCAGGACAACTTAAGTCTGGATTTAAACAAGTCGGTACCGGTATGTTTTGGTAAACCGCAACTTCTACATCTCCAAAATTATGCTCGCACGACAAAATAGTATCATCATGACCTACGTACTTTAACGGCACGTCTACCATTTTCACCACTGTTCCTACAGGAAGATTTTTATTAACTCTAAAGACATATCCACGATCCGAATCGATACCCACATAAACAAAAGCTTCTGCTGCTGGAACTATATAGTCGATAGGATTACCTACAATTACCCAGTTTGGTGGGAATTTGAAAGAGAATCTATAATCTGTAGTAATGGCATCGGTATTTCCGAAATTACCTGAATTGGTTGTAGAGAAATTAAATTTTGCTCTTAAATTACCTCCTAAATCAACTACTGGATCTAGCTGTACTTCGTTTAAGTTAAGAACCAATTCTGGAAAAGCAGTAGCTCCCCCGGCAACGATGATTCTGTTACCACTAGCCGAAGTTATGCTTCCGGCCGGAAGTGGCGAGCCACAAACATTAACAGCCGCTGGTGTAAATGAAATCCGTTGACCACTTCTAAAGTCACAATTATCGATTTTAAAATCAACTTTTAACTGAACGCGCTCTAGTGTATTTAAAGAAATACTATTATCTAAAGTGATGACCAAATCAGTACCTGAAACAACGGCACTAGCTGGGTTTCCATTTGTAAAAGCAACACCTGGCGTAATATTTCCAGAAAATACTGCACTGTATTGGAAAGCACCGTTGTATTTTAAACCTGGAGCCGAAGCCAACGGAATACGAACACTTAGATTCTTAACATTGGTATCTCCCGCGTTGTGAATCTGAACGGTGTACGATAAAACATCGCAGAAACCGTGTTGCGTATTTGCATTGGATTGGTAAACAATCGTAGTTTGCAAATTATTCTTCAATTGACCATATGTCAATACCTTGTCAGTAACAACACAGGTCCCTGAATTTACATTCACCGGATAATCATCACAACTATATCCTAAAGGAATGGTTAAGGATTCAACGCTACAGTTAATAAGATTGGCTTTAACCAAATAAAAATTAGTAGTCGAAGCTGCAAAATCACCCAATCGGTACACATCTCCATTTGGCACAATTGCCACCAACGGGTTAGTACCGTCATAGTTATCCACCTTTTGAACAGATTCGATTGTTAGATTTCCTGCTTTTTTACCTAACCAAACATTTGAAAACGCTCTAGAGTCCGACGTGTTTGCGATTTTTACAACCCACGACACCAATTGACCGTTTGGACTCATCTCCCCATTTAAATTGTTGTTAGACAATTCTAAGGTAAGGCTTCCATAACCGGTATTGTATTCCAATTGTTGTGTGGCAGTAAACGGTGTTTTATCACCCGCTCCATCAACCGTATTTCCCTCTAAAACTACAGCTATACTTTGAGTCTTTGCCGTAGTACTTGGCTCACATTCGAACAAGGATACCGTTGGCGTAATTTCAATAGCAAAACCTTCGTCTAGATTTCTACCTGTTGTCAAACCTAGTAAAATGGAATTTAAGTCCAAGACATAGTTACCATTAGTAACATCTAAGCCCGCCACTAATGCCGTGTTATTAACACCCAACCAAGGTTGGTTTTTAATCACCACTTTTACCTCGGTTAACTTTAAATTTTCTGGTATAGTTAAAGTTGCGCTTACCGGCTCGAACAAATCGCGGAATTCACCTGGAAACACCCCGTCTTGTCTTGGAAAGCCAAGAATAGAAGCGGTAATTACAGCTGTATTATCACTATTAATACAAGTTTCAAAACTGGTTTTATGCCCTTTAAAATCAACGTTTTTATTTACATAAAAACCCGTTGCCGTATAAGCTCTTCCGCAAATTTTCTCTACTCCATTGGAGTCGATTAAATACGATTTCGTTGGAAACTTCTTCAATCCCACTTGAGAATCTAAAGCTTTAAATTGCATTGAGAAGCGAACTTTATCGCCTTGTAGAAAAAACAACAATAGGTTAGGCTGCGTTAACAAGTCAAATTCCAACACATAATTAGTTGGGTTTTCAACTACAGTCAACCCGTCAAATACGGTTTCAGTTGCAGCACGAGTTACCACTAACTTACCACTGTTTGCCATCAAGGCTACATTGGTTTCTGCATCTTTTTCAATCTGAAATTTAACCTTTGTCCAAGCTCCTGGAGTTGTTATAATAACATCAGAATCTTGATGAATTTCAAGAATATCTCCCGTAATGAATGTTCTTACGTTGGTATCGTTTTTATTAACACGTGTATTCGTTGGAACACCTGTTGCATTTACAGCATAACCTAAAGTGGTTCTTTCCAAGTCAGCAGAGCGGTTGTGAAGTCCGTCAGCACATGGTCCTGCGTCACAATATCCAAGCAAATCAACTTGATTACACTTAAATACAATAGCATCACATGCCGGTGTTTTTATCAATTCACCACCTATTTTATACCAAACATCTTGTACTTCTCCAGGATCAGTATCCGGACCACACAAAAAGTCTATAGGGAATTTTAAACGGCTATTTGATAAATCCAAATCACTTCCAACAGTCCAAGGAGCTGTTCCATAAGTAAAAGTCAATCGGTATTTATTAGCACCATCTGCTGAAGGAACCGCATTTACGGCAGTAGCTCCAGTAAACAATTTAATATCGTTGATATTGGCAACAGTCAATAATTCCGATAACTCGATCGTGATTTCAAATTTGTCTCCAATACTTAAACCTGCATGAGGAATAACAAAATTGGTAAACAAATAATCTGCACCATAAGGTTGTCCCGATACAATATCAATTTCACCAATATTTAATCCTTCGTAATTATAAGTTACAGCAGGACTTACCGTTTTAGTATCAGTATATGGACCACCACAACCTCCTGTAAAATCATAAGCAAGCTTGTAATAATTATCATTGGTAGTAAATGTGGTTGGTGCCGTTTCACAAGCCGCCGCATTAGGCGCCGCGTAAAATTGATCAAACTTCACTACTACTACCTGATTAGGATCTAAAGTATTGTCGGCACTAATTTTTACTTTAATTAAAGTTGGCTTAGCAGCCGTACCTTCAAGTATTTCAATATCAGCTGGATTCACAGCTACACCACCAACGATTACGGTATTGATGTCAATATAACCATTAGCATCATTAGTACCAATTTCTAAACCAACAGAAGAAGCCTCTGCATTACCTGTATTTTTAACATTCCAAGTATTGGTATACGTCTGATTTAAACAAGTAATTACTGGCGGAATCGCCGAAACCTCTATACTTGGTCTAAAAGAATTGTTTATATTGATAATATGCTGAGCATCACCACTTACACTAGAATTCGTACATTTCGTACCGCATCCATAATATACTTCATAAATAGTAGGTGTTAGACTACAGCTATTTATTTTAACTTTTTCTTTAAACGAAATCGTTCCTCCTGATGCTAAAGTAGCTCCAGAGAATGTGATTTTATTCGGATTAGAAGCCTCTACTGTCCATCCCAAAGCCGCTGAGAAGTCATACGAAAGATGATTTAATCCACCACCTAATATACGTTCTAAAACCACGGTAGAAATAGCTCCATTTCCTTGATTTCGAATCGTTACGGTACGGGTAATCTCGTCACCTACATTGCCCGAGCTAATCGCAGGATTAATACTCACTCTTAGTACAGCAAAATCGATATTGATGATTTCACTGGTACCGCTTTGTGGATTGGTTGTACATCCAGAAAAAACATAGCTTACCACTTGTTGATCTGCTGGTATGGCTGAACCGATAACCGAACATAAAGCTTTTACATTATAGGTTACAACCATTTCTTCTGACGAAGGACCCGCTGTAATATTAGGAAGGTTGACCGTGGTGCCCTGTCCTGTTTCCCCTGTTACTGTTACTGTGTTGCCATTCGCTTTTACTGAGCCGGTTTCAAGTTCAAATCCCACTGGAATTTCAATCTTCAATTTACCCTGACTACACGCTCTGCTGCCTTTGGCGATTCTTACCGTTAATTGTTGGTAATCACCACAAACACTAAGAAGCGGTATATTGCTATCCGTCTTTAGCGTTTGAGCACTAGCACTAGTTACAATCAGCAACATAAAAGAAAAAAAGACAACCATAGGAATGGGTATCCTTCTTCTAAAAATCGCCAGAAGATGTATTAGTGTAATTTTGTTATTCATAAAATTTTTTTTAGTTCTTAATTAAATTCTCGTCGCAGAATTAGTCGTTATTTCTGCCATTAATTTTGCCCAATAGTAATTAGCTGTTTTTCATATCTCGGTTTTAATAGTTAGACTTCTGCTTTATAAGTATTTTATCCTTTTTCTATTTATCCACAGACTGGTGTACAAACAAAATCAATGTGATTTCTATTCCTCATCAGTATTTGTAAATTCGCAAAAAGAGGTTGTTTTTAAATAACTTTTTTATAAATTCACTTTTTGACACTTGCGTCAAAAATAAAAAGTGCCTTTGTTTTTTATGATTAAGGTATTTAACAAGCTTAGGAAAATAGCGTCTCTTTTTTTAACGTTTATAAAGTCGTCGTGATTCTGCTTTGTACTCCAATTGAATAAAATGTTATAAAACTCACATTTTAATTTTGTTTTATGGAAAATTTATAAAAAGCAACTTCTTAAAAAAAACAATCCAGCCTAAATGTGTCAAATTCCTGCACAACATTTATTTCTACAAAATTCTAACAATCAGTTAAATAAAATGTTTCAAAAAATTGAAACGAAATACGCGCCAATATTTTGAAACATGTTACAATTGCGGCTTTATATATATAAAACGCAGTATTTACGGGGCATTAAAAAGGAACACAACAGCAAACGAAATATTTTCTTTACCACAGGAGTAAATTATTTTTATAAAAAAGCAAAATCAATGATATTTGGGCGCTTTTTTTGACCACTTTAGGACTTTAGTGGCGTTTGGTACGATTTACAAGCAATTATTAGCAAAACAGCTTTGAATATAACGTAGTTTAAGGACTAAAAACATAGATATCACTCTACTTTTAACATAATAATTTAAAACATACATAAAACTAATAAAATTTAATAAAAAATTTAAAACCATAAAACTTTAGCCACTTTACCACAAAAAACGAAGCATTATAACTTTTTTTAAGAAACTAAGCCCAAAAGCTTCAAAACACCACTCCATAATCTATCTCGCAACAAAAACCCTAAATATGTGATTAATTCGCATTCTTACATATCACGCCATTCCTCCGAAAAGAATACACTAAGGAGAATACACTAAGGAGAATACACTAAGGAGAATACACTAAGGAGAATACACTAAGGAGAATACAGCAAGGAGAATACAGCAAGGAGAATACAGCAAGGAGAATACAGCAAGGAGAATACAG